>NZ_JBWKUQ010000055.1:0-580 GCF_059420925.1 Pseudomonas sp. GW821-FHT03C07 | reverse complement strand
GTGCTTTGGACAAGAAGCTGCGCTCGCAAATGCAGCTTGAGCTTGTCGAGATCATCGAGCGCGTCGGTGTGACCTGCGTCATGGTGACCCACGACCAGGAAGAAGCCATGACCATGGCCGAGCGGATCGCCATCATGCACCTGGGCTGGATCGCCCAGATCGGCAGCCCGGTGGACATCTACGAAACCCCGGTCAGCCGGATGGTCTGCGAGTTCATCGGCAACGTGAACGCCTTTGACGGCACGGTCATTGACGATGCCGAGGGCCACGCGGTGATCGGTTGCAAGGATCTGGACCGCAATATCTACGTCGGCCATGGCATCAGCACCTCGGTGCAGGACAAGTCGATCACCTATGCGATTCGCCCGGAAAAACTGCTGGTCACCCTGCAGAAACCCGAGTGCGAGCACAACTGGTCCAGCGGCAAGGTCCACGACATCGCCTACCTGGGTGGCCACTCGGTGTTCTACGTCGAGCTGCCGAGCGGCAAACTGGTCCAGTCCTTCGTCGCCAACGCCGAGCGCCAGGGCCAGCGTCCGACCTGGGGCGATGAAGTCTACGTCTGGTGGGAAGACGACAG
>NZ_JBWKUQ010000054.1:0-592 GCF_059420925.1 Pseudomonas sp. GW821-FHT03C07 | reverse complement strand
ATAGACTCCTTGGCATCCCCTTCCCCCTGGGTGATCGGGTGACGATCAAGATCGGGCAGGTAAACCCCGCCGCCGATTGCCCGGGTCCCGAACCACTTCAGCTCTATGACCTGACCGGTCTTCATGCTGTCGTCCCAGGGAATCTCAATCAGGGTACGAGGTAACGCCGGATCGAGGGTGTCCGCAATGGCGTCCACGGCAATGGGCGCGGCCAGAAGGCTGGTCTCGCCGATCACACGGACAAACTGGCCTTTGGAGAGCAAGTCGGCGGAGCCGTCGGCCTTGATCAAGCGGTAGGAGAACACCGCCTGGGTATTGACCAGCGGACGGATATCGGCGCTGGGCAGGGGAATCTCGGGAATGCTGGGAACACTCTGGATGGGGTAAGGAGGGTACACCTGATTGACCGGTTCACCGTCCACCGTGGTGCCCTTGACCCGCATTTCGATCTGGTCGCCCACGGCGAAGTCGGGATTGCCGGGGGTGGTGTTCCTTGCGATGATTTGAGCCGTCACCCAGTTGCGGTCGGGCAAGGCGTCCAGGTCCAGGTTGTTATTGAATGCCTCCTTGATAATCGGCGCGTCGAGCCGCG
>NZ_JBWKUQ010000053.1:0-715 GCF_059420925.1 Pseudomonas sp. GW821-FHT03C07 | reverse complement strand
AGGTCCGAGGCCGCTTCCAGCAGGCTCTGATCGTGTTTCACCAGGTTGGCGTAGAGCGGCAGGATCATAAACGGCAGATAGGAATAGACCACCCCGATATACACCGCGAGGTTGGTATTGAGGATCTGCAACGGCTCGCTGATCAGCCCGGTCCACATCAGGAACGCGTTCAACAGCCCGTTGTTGCTGAGAATCCCCATCCAGGCGTAGACGCGGATCAGGATCGCGGTCCAGGTCGGCATCATGATCAGCAGCACCAGCACGGTCTGCAATTCCTTGCGCGCGCTGGCAATCGCGTAGGCCATCGGATAACCGATCAACAGGCACAGCAGCGTGCTGAAGAAGGCCATCTTCAACGAGCCGAGGTAGGCCGCCAGGTACAGGTCGTCGTCCCCCAGCATCGTGTAGTTGCCGAGGTTGAGGATGATCTGCAGCTTCTGTTCGACGAAGCTGTAGATCTGTGTGTAGGGCGGAATCGCCACGTCCGCTTCGGCGAAGCTGATCTTCAGGACGATGAAGAACGGCAGCATGAAGAACAGGAACAACCAGAGGAAGGGAATCCCGATCACCGCGTGGCGGCCACTGGGGATTATTCGTTGCACCAGGGACTTGAGTTTCATGAGCGCAGTACCACGCCGCTGTCGTCTTCCCACCAGACGTAGACTTCATCGCCCCAGGTCGGACGCTGGCCCTGGCGCTCGGCGTTGGCGACGAA
>NZ_JBWKUQ010000052.1:0-719 GCF_059420925.1 Pseudomonas sp. GW821-FHT03C07 | reverse complement strand
TCAGGCTCGCCCGCGCAATCCTTCAACACATAACCACCGCGGTTGATGCATTCGATCTGCACCGCATCGCGCTGCTGATGTTGCAGGTTCTGCCGGGAAAAGATCAGCGCCGAAGGGCCGTCCTTGCGCTCGATGGCGTTTTTCCAGGCCACGGCGGATTCCACCGCGTCGGCCGGACGCCAGGTGTCGAGGTTCGGCGTGCAACGCAGGCTCGCCAGTTGCTCGATCGGCTGGTGGGTCGGACCGTCTTCGCCCAGACCGATGGAGTCGTGGGTGTAGACATGGATCACCCGCGTCTTCATCAGCGCCGACATACGGACCGCGTTGCGCGCGTATTCCATGAACATCAGGAAGGTCGCGCCGTAAGGCACCAGGCCGCCGTGCAGGGAAACGCCGTTCATGATCGCGGTCATGCCGAATTCGCGCACGCCGTAGTACATGTAGTTGCCGCTGGCATCTTCAGCGCTGACCCCCTTGCAACCTTTCCACAGGGTCAGGTTGGAACCGGCCAGGTCGGCCGAACCGCCGAGGAACTCAGGCAGCAACGGGCCAAAGGCGTTCAGCGCGTTCTGGCTGGCCTTGCGGCTGGCGATGGTTTCGCCCTTGGCCGCGACTTCGGCGATATAGGCCGAGGCTTTTTCGGCGAAGTCGGCGGGCAGCTCGCCGCTCAGGCGCCGCACCAACTCATTGGCTTCGGCCGGGAAGGCCGCGGAGTAGGC
>NZ_JBWKUQ010000051.1:0-897 GCF_059420925.1 Pseudomonas sp. GW821-FHT03C07 | reverse complement strand
ACCACACCGGGACGCTTGATCCGTGCCGCGTGCGCTTCCGGAAGCACCTTGGCGATTTCCGGGAGAATCGGGCCTTGGGCCTGATCTTCCTGGCTAGACGTAATCACGACCGGCATGTTGAGGATCTTCGCCATCTTGGCCAGCGCAATCGACTGCTTGGCGGCGAATTCACGGTCGATATTTTTGATCAATTGCATCGTGCCGACCTGATGATCGATCAGCAACAACGCGGAGTTCTCTGCAGTAAATCGTACAGCAGCCATGGTACGGCTCCTCGTTTCGTTGGGGTTAAACAAAGGGTAGTGGTGGTCCACTGAAAAGCACGACATTGACCCTGCCCTGCGGGGCGCTTAGCTTGACCTCGCGTGGAGCCTCCTGCGCCGGGAACACCGGAAGCTGGAGGTCCTCGCGGTTGAAGCGCTGGGCCGCCACCTCCACCGTGCCGTCGACGGGCATGACAAACACGCAATGGCCTGCGGCAATCGGCACACTCAGTTCGGCTCCCGCCTCCAGAGAAATGTCGAGCATCGTGACTTCAGTCGGAGGGCCTAGCGGGGAGCGCAGCTCACGATAGCTGCCCAACGGTACCCGCACCGTGGCACCCGGCTCCTGCATGACCGGAACATCCTGCGCTTCGAGGATCAGCGGGAACGGCGCGATGTGCCTGAGCGATGACGCCAGTGCGACAAAGATCTGCAATCCGTGAACCGTTTTCCCGGTTTCAGCCGGGACCTCCTCGTGCGCCACGCCACGGCCGGCGGTGGTCCAGTGCAGGCCGCCGGGTTGAATCACGTTCTGGGTACCGATCGAGTCACGATTGGCCATACCCGTCTCGGAATCGGGCAGCAGATAGGACACCGCCGAAATACCAGCATGCTGATGGGGCGCAAAGGTCGG
>NZ_JBWKUQ010000050.1:0-914 GCF_059420925.1 Pseudomonas sp. GW821-FHT03C07 | reverse complement strand
CCGCTCGCGGTGTTGAGCAGGGCGTTGAGCAGTGGCCAGTCGGACACGGCATCGGAACCGTCCTGCATCGATTCGGTTTCGCGGTTCGGGCTGGCCACGGAGCCGGAGTCCAGGTGGTCGCGACCGATCACGATCGGCGCCGACAGCTCGCCGCTGCGGACCATTTCGTTGAACGCCAGGCCGAGCTTGGCGCGCAGGCCCAGGCCAACCCAGCAGATCCGTGCCGGCAGACCCTGGAAGCTGATGCGCTCGCGGGCCATGTCCAGCCAGTTGTGCAGGTGGGCGTCGTCCGGGATCAGCTCTTTGACTTTAGCGTCGGTCTTGTAGATGTCCTGCGGATCGCCCGACAGCGCGGCCCAACGGAACGGACCGATGCCGCGGCAGAACAGCGGACGGATATACGCCGGGACGAAACCCGGGAAATCGAAGGCGTTTTCCACGCCTTCTTCCTGGGCCATCTGACGGATGTTGTTGCCGTAGTCGAAGGTCGGGATGCCTTGTTTCTGGAAGTCGAGCATCGCTTTGACGTGCACGGCCATCGAGGCTTTGGCGGCTTTGACGACAACCGCCGGCTCGGTCTTGGCGCGGGCGCGGTACTCTTCCCAGGTCCAGCCGGCCGGCAGGTAGCCGTTGAGCGGGTCGTGGGCGCTGGTCTGGTCGGTGACCATGTCCGGACGCACGCCGCGCTTGACCAGTTCCGGGAGGATTTCCGCCGCGTTGCCGAGCAGGGCAATGGAAATCGCCTGGCCGGCCTGGGTGTATTTGGCGATACGCGCCAGGGCGTCGTCGAGGTCGCTGGCTTGTTCATCGACATAACGGCTGCTCAGGCGGAAGTCGATGCTGACCTGCTGGCATTCGATGTTCAGCGAGCAGGCGCCGGCCAGGGTTGCGGCCAACGGCTGTGCGCCGCCCAT
>NZ_JBWKUQ010000049.1:0-933 GCF_059420925.1 Pseudomonas sp. GW821-FHT03C07 | reverse complement strand
TCGCCCTCGCCGGCCGCAATATCGTCCAGGCTGAGCTTCATCAGTTGCAGCGGTCGCAAAATACCATTGGCCATCAGCGCGCCGAGCACCGCGATCACCAGCAGCACCACAAAGGCGATCCCGAAGATACTCAGGATTACGCCTTCCATACGCTGATGGACCTTGGCCTCCACCTCCGCGACCTGGGCCTCGATACCGTCGAGGTTGACGAAGGTACCGATGGCCATATCCCACTTGGGCAGGAATTCGGTATAGGCGATCTTGGGCACCAGCACCTGTTCGTTGGTAGCCAGCGATGCACTGTATCTCAGGTAATGGCTACCGTCCTTGGCGACCCGGACCAGCTCGCGGGTGAAGTAGACGCCATTCGCATCGTGGGCGTCGCTGAAATTCTTGCCGACGCCATCGGGGTTGTCGCTCTTGAACACCCGCACGATCTGCGAATCGGTGCCAAAAAAGTAACCGTCCTTGCCATACTTGATGCTCGACAGCAGTTTCACCGCCTGCGCCCGGGCCACCATGTCGCCCTGGGCCGACGCATCGTAGAGCGGCTTGATCGCGGTGATCGCCAGGCTGACGTAATTCTGCAAGGTCACCTTGGCCTCCGACAGCAGACGCTGACGGGTTTCCTCCACTTCATCCTTGGCTTGATTCTGCAGGATCCACACCATGGTCAGGCTGATCACCAGGGCGCAGAGCAATACCGGCAGTACCGCGAGGGACACGACTTTGGTCTTCAGACTCAGACGCATGATGGTTCTCTCTATTAAGGTGAAATTGCGGTCCGGCTTGTTAATGCAGGGTGTCACGACCGGCGAACAACAAACTGTAGCGAGCGGGCAAACGCTGATGTCACCCAGTTAAAGCCGGACACGGTGCCTGTGGGAGCGGGGGGGGGGGGGGGGGGGGGGGGGGGGGGGGGGGGGGGGGGGG
>NZ_JBWKUQ010000048.1:0-983 GCF_059420925.1 Pseudomonas sp. GW821-FHT03C07 | reverse complement strand
TGGCCGCGCCAATGCTCATCCGCAAGACCTCTGACGGACTGTACTTGCCGTTCGCCACGCGTTTGACCCAATAGGAGGCCTCCACCGTGCCGCCTTCGTTGTCCTTGATCAGGTCGAAGGTGATGTTGAACGGCACGTCATCGTCCTCGTTATTCCCCGTGATAAGGGTCCAGTCGGTTTTCATCCCGGTTTTCGAACCCTTCCAGGCATAGTGCACCTCGTCCCCGGCGGTCTGATCGGGATTGGTGTAGTGCGGAACAATCAGTCGGGTACCGGTGGGTGTGTCCGCCGGGTCGAGCACACCGCCTTGCTCATGCTCAACCACCGGTGGCGGCAGTTCCGCTACCGGCTCGCCGATCTTCAACAGCTCGGCATGCAGGGATTCACGGCTGGCCACGTCGCGGGCCTCGGTGTCGAACCACAGCAGGTAGAAGAGCTCCAGGGTGCCGCCCTCGATGGCGCGTAAATGAGCACCGTCGACGGGCATGAAAATAGACTCCTTGGCATCCCCTTCACCATCGGTGATCAGGTGACGATCAAGATCGGGCAGGTAAACCCCGCCACCGATCGGCCGGGTACCGAACCACTTCAGCTCTATGGCCTGGCCGGTTTTCATGCTGTCGTCCCAGGGAATCTCGATCATGGTCCGAGACAGCGCCGGATCGAGAGTGCCCGCGAAGGCGTCCACGGCAATGGGCGCGGCCAGAAGGCTGGCCTCGCCGATCACACGGACAAACTGACCTTTGGAGATCCTGGAGAGCTGGTCGTCGGAATCGTCAGCCTTGATCAAGCGGTAGGAGAATGCCGCCTGGGTCTTGACCAGCGGACGGATATCGGCGCTGGGCAGTGGAATCTCGGGGATGCTGGGAACACTCTCGATGGTTTTAGGCGGGTACTCAAGCGCTATTGATTCGCCATCCAGCGTGGTGCCCTTGACCCGCATTTCAATCTGGTCGCCCACGGCGAAGTCGGGATTGCCGGGG
>NZ_JBWKUQ010000047.1:0-1007 GCF_059420925.1 Pseudomonas sp. GW821-FHT03C07 | reverse complement strand
ATGGGTAATCAGGAGGCGGCGGTGCATTAATCGACCGAGTTCTACCACCGGGGTGCTGAGTCACCTCAACCGCTGCTAAAGAACATTGACCCCCAGGTCAGACCGTCGCGGATAAATGTCTAGGTCCGGCGCGCACGAAGGCGCCCTGCGCACGGCCACCATAAAGCGCAGGTCGTCGGCCCTATGGTCGCTATCAGCTGCGTCATGACCTTTCTGTTCTCGGGACACACCGGCATCTGTCACACGCAGCGGATGGGCCAGGGCAAGCATCTCCGGCCCTGTTCACTCACTCCCGAAGAAGTCGCTGCCATCGCACCCGGTGAAGTCCACAGCACTATCAAAAACAGCCGCTGAACCTACCAACTGTTGGGGGCCGGCCAGTGAGGACAGGTACAGCACGGCATGGGTTTTATCGGCTCCCCGGGGATAATCGATCAGATAGTCCGGACGCCCGTCACCATCCAGGTCACCGGCCCAGCGCAGGTAGCCGGGCGAGGATGCCAGGCATTCACTCACATCATCCAGCATCTGCCGTACGCCCGGTTCTCGCAGTTGCAGCCTGATCCGCTTGCGATCCCTGTCGAGCAGTGGCATGAGGGTAATGGTACGCCCGGCGGCGACCGTTTCGAACGACTCCGTCGAAAGGTTTACAACTGCCGCCACGGGTCCCTCAACGGAGGCAAAGGTCAGTACCGGACCGGGTTTGAGCCAGGCATGAGCCTTGTCCCGGCGGAACCAGGCTTCAACGACGGGGGGCGAGTCCGATCCGGTGTTCGAGAAGTGCAGCCGCTGCAGAACCATCTCCATGCTGTCTCTGTTGTTCGGCACATCGCTGACGCTTACCTGCGCCGGGAGCAGGCTACAGCCACTGCCGTCACACTGAAATGACAGCCAGTCGCTGCCTGCCACTACCGGGTCGGAGGTGGTCACTGGACTTGCCCCTACCAGACCGGACACCAATTCCCCGTTAAATTGATGCCGCTGCCAAACGCCTAAATTCTCTCGGC
>NZ_JBWKUQ010000046.1:0-1022 GCF_059420925.1 Pseudomonas sp. GW821-FHT03C07 | reverse complement strand
CTCATGCCCTGCAGGTTGACCAGGCCATCGCTGTAGATTGCCGCGATGCCGACCACGCCGCCGGCGATGATGGCGCGATGCGGGGTCTGGAAGCGTGACAGCTTGGCCAGGTAGGCGGGCAGGTAACCGGCCCGGGCCAGGGCGAAGAACTGCCGCGAGTAGCCAAGGATGATGCCGTGGAAGCTCGCCACCAGGCCGAACAGGCCGATCCACACCAGCATGTGCATCCAGCTGGAGTTATTGCCAACCACCGCTTTCATCGCCTGGGGCAACGGGTCGTTGATGTTCGACAGCTGGCGCCAGTCGCCGACCCCGCCGGCCATCACCATCACGCCGAGAGCGAGGAACACCAGGGTCAGGATGCCACCGACATAGGCCTTGGGAATGGTGCGCTTGGGGTCCTTGGCTTCTTCGGCGGCCATGGCCGCGCCTTCGATGGCGAGAAAGAACCAGATCGCAAAGGGGATCGCGGCGAAGATGCCGGGGATCGAGTCGATGCTGAAGCTGGTCGAGCCAGACCAGCCGTTGAGCACGAAATTGCTGAAGCTGAAGCCTGGCGCGACGACGCCCATGAACACCAGCAATTCGGCGACCGCGAGCACTGTCACCACCAGTTCGAAGGTGGCGGCGATGCTGACGCCGAGGATATTCAGGCCCATGAACACCACGTAGGCGCCGACGGCGGCGAGGCGTGGGTCGAGGTCCGGGTACTGGACATTGAGGTAGGCACCGATGGCCATGGCGATGGCTGGCGGGGCGAAGACGAATTCGATCAGGGTGGCGATCCCGGCGATCAGCCCGCCACGTTCACCGAAGGCCCGGCGGCTGTAGGCAAAAGGCCCGCCGGCATGGGGAATGGCGGTGGTCAGCTCGGTGAAGCTGAAGATGAAGCAGGTGTACATGGTCGCCACCAGCAGGGTGGTGACGAGAAAGCCCATGGTGCCGGCGGTGCCCCAGCCATAGCTCCAGCCGAAGTATTCACCGGAGATCACCAGGCCCACGGCAATGCCCCAGAGGTGCAG
>NZ_JBWKUQ010000045.1:0-1059 GCF_059420925.1 Pseudomonas sp. GW821-FHT03C07 | reverse complement strand
CTCCCCTATTCGGTTAAGCTCGCCACTGAAAATAAGTCGCTGACCCATTATACAAAAGGTACGCAGTCACCCAACAAAGTGGGCTCCCACTGCTTGTACGCATACGGTTTCAGGATCTATTTCACTCCCCTCTCCGGGGTTCTTTTCGCCTTTCCCTCACGGTACTAGTTCACTATCGGTCAGTCAGTAGTATTTAGCCTTGGAGGATGGTCCCCCCATATTCAGACAAGGTTTCTCGTGCCCCGTCCTACTCGATTTCATGACCAAGAGATTTTCGCGTACAGGGCTATCACCCACTATGGCCGCACTTTCCAGAGCGTTCCGCTAATCTCAAAGCCACTTAAGGGCTAGTCCCCGTTCGCTCGCCACTACTAAGGGAATCTCGGTTGATTTCTTTTCCTCAGGGTACTTAGATGTTTCAGTTCCCCTGGTTCGCCTCTTGCACCTATGTATTCAGTACAAGATAACCATCTTATGATGGCTGGGTTCCCCCATTCAGACATCTCCGGATCAAAGTCTGTTTGCCGACTCCCCGAAGCTTTTCGCAGGCTACCACGTCTTTCATCGCCTCTGACTGCCAAGGCATCCACCGTATGCGCTTCTTCACTTGACCATATAACCCCAAGCAATCTGGTTATACTGTGAAGACGACATTCGCCGAAAATTCGCAAAACTCTTAAGAGTCACTCACAAATTTTACCTTAGCCTGAGCCGTTACCAGTGAAAGTAACGTCCAGTCTATCTTTCTATCACATACCCAAATTTTTAAAGAACGATCTAATCAAAGACTAGAAATCAACATTCACCATCACCCGGATGGAATGCTCATTTCTAAGCTCTAAACAAGAAACAGCAAAAACAGCAGTAAGTGGTGGAGCCAAACGGGATCGAACCGTTGACCTCCTGCGTGCAAGGCAGGCGCTCTCCCAGCTGAGCTATGGCCCCGTATTTCTACAGGCTTTTCCCACACAAAATTGGTGGGTCTGGGCAGATTCGAACTGCCGACCTCACCCTTATCAGGGGTGCGCTCTAACCAACTGAGCTACAGACCCAATTTCG
>NZ_JBWKUQ010000044.1:0-1234 GCF_059420925.1 Pseudomonas sp. GW821-FHT03C07 | reverse complement strand
TGTAATTGGATGGACTCGCCCAAGCCGAGGCGTCTGTAGCGCCACGGTGGCATTCTAATGAAGCCAACGACAGCGAGGGCGAGCCCATGAAAAAGCATACGATCAAAACCAACTCCTTGTCTTCTGCCGATCTGTCTGCTTGCACGACAGTGGCGGTGGATCTTGCCAAAAACGTGTTCCAGGTAGCTGGAGAAGACGCCCTTGGCCAAGTCAAATACGAGGAGCGGATCAAGTCCCGCGAGGCCTTCCTTGCGTTCCTGTACAAGCTGCCCAACACCGTGACAGTGCTCATGGAAACAGGCCCCGGTGCCCAAGCGTGGGCGCGAATCCTACAGGCGCAGGGGAACCTCGCGCGGATCCTGCCGGCACAGCGCGTAGCCGAGCATCGCAGCGGCGCAAAGAACGATCGTAATGATGCGCTGGCCATTCTGCGTGCGGGTCGAGACAGCTTGATCATCGCTGTGCCGATCAAAACCGCAGCCCAGCTAGCCATGCAGGCGCTGCATCGGGCCAGACAGGGCTACGTGCGCCGACGCACCGCCATGAGTAATCAGATCCGCGGTTTGCTGCTTGAACACGGCATTGCCATGGCGCAAGGTGAGCTTGCCCTCAGCCGCAACGTTCCGCGGATACTGGAAGACGCCACACAACCGCTGCCAGAATCGTTGCGTGAGCTGATCGACGAAATGTTGGGTGAATGGCGTCATCTGGGCGAGCGCGTGAATGTGCTGACCGCACGCCTGGAAACCGCAGCGCGCGAAGACGAGACGGCAAAGCGCCTAATGACGGTACGTGGGATAGGGCCGATCATCGCTACGGCGCTGTTAGCCAAGCAGACCGAACCTGAACGTTTCCCGAATGCACGCCTGTTCGCGTCCTACTTCGGCACGGTGCCGGAGCAAAACAGCAGCGGCAATAAGACCCGGCTGGGGAAAATGTGCAAACGCGGCGATGCCTACTTACGCAGTCTGGCGATCCAGGGAGCGCATGCGGTACTGAGGCAGGTACGGCCCGATTCCGAACATCCAGACGACCAACGACTGCAACGCTGGCTAAGCCGTCATGGCCAGAAAGGCGCAGCTGTGCGCTTGGCCAATCGCAACCTGCGTATCGTCTGGGTGCTGCTGCAAAACGACCAGACCTACCGTCGCCAGCCTATGGGTAATCAGGAGGCGGCGGTGCATTAATCGACCGAGTTCTACCACCGGGGTGCTGAGTCACCTCAACCGCTGCT
>NZ_JBWKUQ010000043.1:0-1241 GCF_059420925.1 Pseudomonas sp. GW821-FHT03C07 | reverse complement strand
TGTAGATACCGTCTTGACCCTCATCGCGCAAGCGCGATGTTTGGGTCAAACGGTACGCCTGATTTGAGCACCCCATAGACCAGATGTAACAGCTTGCGCATCGCTGCGCAGATGATCTGCTTGGGGGCTTTGCCTTTGGCTTTCAGACGTTCGCTCAGCGCCCTTATCGCAGGATTCCACCTCATCGCCACCATCGCCGGCATATACATTCCGGTACGCAAGCTGGCCGAGCCTGTCTTGGAGATCGGCGTCGGACCGACGTAGTTACCCGATTGATCTATCAGCGGGTTCAAACCTGCAAACGCCACGATAGCCCGAGGGCCGCTGTAGTCCAGAGGATCGCCCAGCTCGGCGAGGATTAACGCAGCAGTCGTTTCGCCCAATCCATCGATGGACACGATCAGGTCGCGTTTTTGACGCAGACTCGGGTCGTCATCAATGTTGTCTTTGATGGCCTTCTGGGTCGCGGCAATCTCGCTTTTCACATGATTGATCACGGACAAGATCGAGGCTTGAACATTGGCCTGCGCGACGTCCAGACGGTTAGTTTCCATTTGCAGGATTTCCTGGAGATCCTCCAGGCGTCGGACTAAAGCCCTTAAACGACGACGAGCAGGGGGTTCTGGCACCCAGGCTCTGAGTTTGTGCTGTTTCTGTTGGGCATAGGCCGCGATCAGTTTGGCGTCGGCTTTGTCGGTCTTGACCCGACGCAACTCTTCTTTGCCAAACGCGTGAATGACAGCCGGATTGACGATGCAAACCCGATAACCTTTTGCATACAGGGCGTCTGCAAGAGCTTCGTGATAGGTGCCGGTAGCCTCCATGACGACCCAGGCTTGTGGGTCGGCGTGTTTCTCCAGCCAGGCCTCTAACTCTCTGAAACCTGAAACGTTGTTGGGTAACTTGGCCTTCGTACGGAACTTGCCGTTGTCCAACGGAGTAGCTATGTCGAAGGTGTTTTTTGCCGTGTCGATACCAACGAAAGCGGGCATGGTCTTCTCCTTGAAGTCTGAAAAGATCATCACTGCACTCGGTTCTGCCTTGCCAATACGTACTCACGCCGAAGCGGGCACTAGATACCGTTCGAACTTGTTGAGTGAGTGTGGAAGGCCGGGGCACATATCTACAATGCGGGCTCAAAGCCCTAGGAGCTGGACGGCTTCTCGGTCTTCCCTCGATGATCAGTCGAGAACTATCGCTCCTGACGGAGCGTTAGTCGAGATACAAGGAGCTGGCTTGCC
>NZ_JBWKUQ010000042.1:0-1327 GCF_059420925.1 Pseudomonas sp. GW821-FHT03C07 | reverse complement strand
TGAACGAGCCCCATGAAAGACAGGACACCGTTCCCCCCTTAAGATAAGGGATAGGCAAACGGGTATGTTTATGACTAACAGCAACGATAAGGGTGGCGAGCTGCTCGGCCAGGAACGCCGACGCCGCTGGAGCACCGACCAGAAGCTGGCCATGGTTCGAGAGAGCCTTGAGCCTGGGCAAAGCGTGTCCGTGGTTGCCCGGCGCAACGGCATCAACGCCAACCAGCTGTTCCTGTGGCGCAAGCTGTACCAGGACGGAAGCCTGTCGGCGGTTAGTGCTGGCGAGGCCGTGGTGCCGGCGTCTGAGCTGAGTGATGCACTCAAACAGATCCGCGAATTGCAACGGATGTTGGGTAAGAAGACGATGGAAGCGGAAGTCCTCAAAGAGGCCGTGGAGATCGCCCGGTCGCGAAAATGGATTGCGCACTCACCCTTGTTGCCGGGGGACGACCAGTGAAACTGGTCAGCGAATGTCTCGGTGTGTCGCGCTCGCAATTAACGGTTCGAATCAAGCAGTCGAGATCGCCCGTCGCACGGCGACGCCGGCTCGTGAACGATACGGAATTGGTCGCCGAGATTAAGCAACACGTCAGCGAACTGCCCAGCTATGGCTACCGTCGCGTCTGGGGCTTGTTACGCCGCGAGCGTGAAACCCAGTCGTTGCCACCGATCAACGTGAAGCGGGTTTACCGGGTCATGCGTGATCACAACCTGCTACTTGAACGTCGCATCAAACAGCCTGGCGTACCGCGCCGACATGAAGGCCGTATTGCCGTGAAAACCAGTGATACACGCTGGTGCTCGGACGGCTTCGAGTTCCGCTGCGACGACGGTGCCAAGTTGAGCGTAACCTTCGCCCTGGACTGCTGTGACCGCGAAGCCATCGGTTGGGTTGCCAGTCCGACGGGCTATAGCGGCGATGACATCCGAGACTTGATGTTGGAAAGCGTGGAGAAGCGTTTTGGCGACCAACTGCCGAACACGCCCGTGCAGTGGCTGAGCGATAACGGTTCGGCCTATATCGCCGAGCAGACCCGCCTGTTTGCCCGCCAGATCGGCTTGGCACCGGTGACCACACCGGTACGCAGTCCGCAAAGCAACGGTATGGCAGAGAGTTTCGTGAAGACGATCAAACGGGACTACGTAACGCATATGCCCAAGCCGGATCGAGAAACGGCATTGCGCAACCTGACGATTGCCTTCGAGCATTACAACGAACAGCATCCGCACAGCGCGCTGAAATATAGGTCGCCGAGAGAATTTAGGCGTTTGGCAGCGGCATCAATTTAACGGGGAATTGGTGTCCGGTCTGGTAGGGGCAAGTCCA
>NZ_JBWKUQ010000041.1:0-1930 GCF_059420925.1 Pseudomonas sp. GW821-FHT03C07 | reverse complement strand
CGGGACTGGCTACTGTCAGAAATGACAGTTCGAAGGGGTAAAAGGGGGCCGCTGGTCGGATTGGCGAACTGGGCGTCGATGTAAAAAGCAAGACGGTTTTAGCATTCCCGATTATGTATTACTTTATACGTTGTTTGTAACACATGAGAGAGCAACGATATGAGCGAAGCTACCTTTACGTTTCGGGTTGATGAGGCCCTGAAAGCTGAGTTCTCCTGCGCCGCCAAGGCCCGTGATCGCAGCGGCGCGCAGCTCCTGCGCGACTTCATGCGTGAGTTCGTGCAACAGCAGGAAGCGGCCGCGCATGACGCCTGGTTCCGTCGCCAGGTGCAAATCGGCATGGATTCGGCCAATGCCGGCAACTTGATTTCATCGGCCGAGGTTGAGGCCAGATTCGCGACCAAGCGGGAGGCCACGCGTCGTCGGCTTAAAACCTCTGAATGATGGCATTATTCTGGACACCCGAGGCGATCCAGGATCGCGACGAAATCTATGATTACATCGAAGCCGACAACCCAGCCGCCGCATTGGCCCTTGATGAGCTGTTTTCAGAGAAGGCGAGCCGCCTGGTCGATCATCCAGGCCTGGGTCGGCTTGGTCGTGTTACCGGCACCCACGAGCGGGTAGTGCATCGAAATTACATCCTGGTCTATGACGTGGCAGGCGACTGGGTGCGCGTGCTGCGAGTCCTGCATGCCGCTCGACAGTGGCCACCTCGAAAATGAGGTAAATAATGGCCGAGGCGTCGATCTACGCCGCTGATCTACAGCGATGCCGGCAAGGCGATTGCCGCCCACCGCGCGGCGGGTGAGCGGATTCTGGTGATCTCGGCGTCACAAGCTTTGAGCCAGCCGCAATGGCTGCGAACGACGGAAACCTGTGGGAGCGGTGCTTATCGGATCGCCGCACCGCCGCGAAGAGGGCCTTGAGAGCGCCAGTGTTCCAACTAAATTAAGTCAGTTTTTCAGTCAGCCTTCCGATATAAAATCGTTACTCTTTGAGTCCGCTTACCGAGCTCTATCTAAGCTGACGAATACGAATGTCGTCGAGATCAACTTTGCTTACGTGATCTGACACAAGGAACATTAAACTCAAATTTTGTGAAAATTCGTCGACTGTATAAAAATATGTCTGCCATTGGGAGGTGAGCAGATGAGACTGTTGGGGAGGGTCAGAACTAGGCACAACCGTAAACTCTAATTTTAGTCCAGGATGCACGCTGCGTGCTCGTACACTGACTTCATAGCGCTCCCCAACAGGCAGAGGTGCGGGATTGAGGGTTATGAGGTTTATCTTACAGTAGTCATTGCCATCCTCATCCCTGACTACGGTCCCTGATGAGCCAATTGCCCAGCCGTTCAAGTCTCCATTCGTGAACGGGGTGTAGTGTTCGAAAAAAGTGACCGTATAAGTGCGCAACGGAAAGGTGACCGCATTGGCCTCGTCGGTGCTCTTATCGAAGGAGGCCTTGAACTCCAGCTTCAATGTGCTGCCGTTGCGTAGCTCCCGAAGCTCGCTATAGGGAACGATTTTTTCACCATACCCTTGCCGATACCACTCCGTGCTCACCCAATTATTCGCTCCGCTCCACAGCTTCTCGTAGGTCAAGCCATCGTTTTTCGTACCCTCCAGACGCAGCCATATGCGCTGGTTGTGTGCAATGAGCGGCCAATTGTCGATACGTACGGTGGCGTCACCGGTCAAGTTGCTCATATCCAGTTCAGGCCCTTCTCCATTATTGACGGCTTGCAGGATCCTCGGCTTGGCCACCAGCAGATCGTCTTCGGCAATGGTCCGCACCGCCAGGTTGAGTGCATCTGAGGGATCCGAAGCTTCGCCGTTGCGAGTCACGGTGTAGGTGACCGTCACCGGTTTGCCCAGATTGTAGGCGAGCACCTCGACCGGCATATCGATCTCGCGGCTGGGGGGG
>NZ_JBWKUQ010000040.1:0-2261 GCF_059420925.1 Pseudomonas sp. GW821-FHT03C07 | reverse complement strand
AGGGAACTCAAGGTTCCAGTGAGATCTCATCTTGAGGCAAGTTTCCCGCTTAGATGCTTTCAGCGGTTATCTTTCCCGAACATAGCTACCCGGCAATGCCACTGGCGTGACAACCGGAACACCAGAGGTTCGTCCACTCCGGTCCTCTCGTACTAGGAGCAGCCCCTCTCAAATCTCAAACGTCCACGGCAGATAGGGACCGAACTGTCTCACGACGTTCTAAACCCAGCTCGCGTACCACTTTAAATGGCGAACAGCCATACCCTTGGGACCGGCTTCAGCCCCAGGATGTGATGAGCCGACATCGAGGTGCCAAACACCGCCGTCGATATGAACTCTTGGGCGGTATCAGCCTGTTATCCCCGGAGTACCTTTTATCCGTTGAGCGATGGCCCTTCCATACAGAACCACCGGATCACTAAGACCTACTTTCGTACCTGCTCGACGTGTCTGTCTCGCAGTCAAGCGCGCTTTTGCCTTTATACTCTACGACCGATTTCCGACCGGTCTGAGCGCACCTTCGTACTCCTCCGTTACTCTTTAGGAGGAGACCGCCCCAGTCAAACTACCCACCATACACTGTCCTCGATCCGGATAACGGACCTGAGTTAGAACCTCAAAGTTGCCAGGGTGGTATTTCAAGGTTGGCTCCACGCGAACTGGCGTCCACGCTTCAAAGCCTCCCACCTATCCTACACAAGCAAATTCAAAGTCCAGTGCAAAGCTATAGTAAAGGTTCACGGGGTCTTTCCGTCTAGCCGCGGATACACTGCATCTTCACAGCGATTTCAATTTCACTGAGTCTCGGGTGGAGACAGCGCCGCCATCGTTACGCCATTCGTGCAGGTCGGAACTTACCCGACAAGGAATTTCGCTACCTTAGGACCGTTATAGTTACGGCCGCCGTTTACCGGGGCTTCGATCAAGAGCTTCGCGTTAGCTAACCCCATCAATTAACCTTCCGGCACCGGGCAGGCGTCACACCCTATACGTCCACTTTCGTGTTTGCAGAGTGCTGTGTTTTTAATAAACAGTCGCAGCGGCCTGGTATCTTCGACCGGCATGGGCTTACGGAGCAAGTCCTTCACCCTCACCGGCGCACCTTCTCCCGAAGTTACGGTGCCATTTTGCCTAGTTCCTTCACCCGAGTTCTCTCAAGCGCCTTGGTATTCTCTACCCAACCACCTGTGTCGGTTTGGGGTACGGTTCCTGGTTACCTGAAGCTTAGAAGCTTTTCTTGGAAGCATGGCATCAACCACTTCGTCATCTAAAAGACAACTCGTCATCAGCTCTCGGCCTTAAGATCCCGGATTTACCTAAGATCTCAGCCTACCACCTTAAACTTGGACAACCAACGCCAAGCTGGCCTAGCCTTCTCCGTCCCTCCATCGCAATAACCAGAAGTACAGGAATATTAACCTGTTTTCCATCGACTACGCTTTTCAGCCTCGCCTTAGGGACCGACTAACCCTGCGTCGATTAACGTTGCGCAGGAAACCTTGGTCTTTCGGCGTGGGTGTTTTTCACACCCATTGTCGTTACTCATGTCAGCATTCGCACTTCTGATACCTCCAGCAAGCTTCTCAACTCACCTTCACAGGCTTACAGAACGCTCCTCTACCGCATCATCCTAAGATGATACCCGTAGCTTCGGTGCATGGTTTGAGCCCCGTTACATCTTCCGCGCAGGCCGACTCGACTAGTGAGCTATTACGCTTTCTTTAAAGGGTGGCTGCTTCTAAGCCAACCTCCTAGCTGTCTAAGCCTTCCCACATCGTTTCCCACTTAACCATGACTTTGGGACCTTAGCTGACGGTCTGGGTTGTTTCCCTTTTCACGACGGACGTTAGCACCCGCCGTGTGTCTCCCATGCTCGGCACTTGTAGGTATTCGGAGTTTGCATCGGTTTGGTAAGTCGGGATGACCCCCTAGCCGAAACAGTGCTCTACCCCCTACAGTGATACATGAGGCGCTACCTAAATAGCTTTCGAGGAGAACCAGCTATCTCCGAGCTTGATTAGCCTTTCACTCCGATCCACAGGTCATCCGCTAACTTTTCAACGGTAGTCGGTTCGGTCCTCCAGTTAGTGTTACCCAACCTTCAACCTGCCCATGGATAGATCGCCCGGTTTCGGGTCTATTCCCAGCGACTAGACGCCCTATTAAGACTCGCTTTCGCTACGCCTCCCCTATTCGGTTAAGCTCGCCACTGAAAATAAGTCGCTGACCCATTATACAAAAGGTACGCAGTCACCCAACAA
>NZ_JBWKUQ010000039.1:0-5672 GCF_059420925.1 Pseudomonas sp. GW821-FHT03C07 | reverse complement strand
GGGGATGTCGATTTCCTCGAGCGGCAGGGCGACGACCGAGCGGGTCATGGCGGGACTCCTATCGGGTTGGCGATGGCATTTATTGGGCGCCGTAAACCCGGGACTGGCTACTGTCAGAAATGACAGTTCGAAGGGGTAAAAGGGGGCCGCTGGTCGGATTGGCGAACTGGGCGTCAATGTAAAAAAGCACCGCCGTGGTAGCGGTGCTTTTTCAGGGGACGAAAGCGAGTTACTTCAAGCCGACACCAAAGGCCGCCACGGAGCCAATGGGTGCCGTATAGTCCTTCAGGCTACCCTCCTGGCCGGTGTTCAGGTTTTTCACGTAGTAGAAACGGTACAGTCCTGAGGAAGCGAGATCCCTTGACCAGTAATAGTTGACCCCCATCGGCCAGCTGTTCCCGTAGGTATTAAAGATTTCCCGCAGCTCGCCCATCGACGGCAACCGCGTCCCTACCTGTGGCGCGCGACCGTTCATGTAACTCCACGTACCGTTGCCCAACCCCACACAGGTAACGACCCCGGTCACCGTGACGGTATAGCTTTTCGATTGGCCGGCACTGTCCTGTGCGGTAATGATGGTCCAACCATTTCGGCGCACGGTGACCAGACCATCGCCATCGACCACGGCGACCCCGGGAACACTGGACGTATAGGTATAACCCGGCTGGCCGCCGGAGGCGCGATGGTGCACCGAGGTGCCGGCGCCGAAAGCGGGCAGATGCGGATATCCCTCCAGCATATAGACCTTGCCACTCAAGGTGACCGGCGAGGTATTGAACACCAGGGCGGACAGCACGGTAAAACTGCGTACGGCTGAATCCGGTACTCCGCTGCCATACAGTGCCCGCACTTTCATCGGGTGGTTGCCCTGCCCCAACCCGCTCAGCTCCTTGCTCCACTCGCCATTGTTGCCCGCCACGGCATCGCCCTTGTCGTCGGTGTTGTCGAGGATCTTCACGCTCTGGCCGATGCTCGCCCGTCCCGTCAGGGTCACGCGGGTGTCGGTGGTGGAGCCGTTCGGCGGGATCTCAGCGCCGGCGCTGTTCCTGATCAAGGTGATGCTCGGTGGCACGACGGCGGTGACGGTGAAGGCCTTCGCCGCCGACTCCTGGCCGTTGCCATACAGCGCCTTGGCCTTGAGGCTGTAGCCCTTGGGGCTGAGGTTGCCAAGGGGGGTGCTCCAGTTCGTGCCGACGGAGGGAATAGAGACCGGGTTGCCAATGTCGCTGTTGCCGTCCCGCAGTTGGATACTTTGCCCGCTGCTGCCAGTCCCCGTGACGGTCACGCTGGTTTCGACGGTTATCCCGCCGACAACCGAGCCCTTGCTATCGCGAATATCGGTGAGGGTCGGGACCATGGCGTTGGTCACGAAGAAGGCCTTCGCCGCCGATTCCTGGTCGCTGCCATAGAGCGCCTTGGCCTTGATGTTGTAACCCTTGACACTCAGCCCCGTGAGCTGGGTGTTCCAGGCCGTGCCATTGACGGGAATGCTGAACGGGTTGCCGATGGGGGCATTGCCATCCATCAGCTGGATCTTTTGCCCGCTGCTGCCGGTACCGGTGATGAAGACAGTGGTCTCGATGGTGGTCGCGCCGACAATCGAGCCTTTGCTGTCGCGGATATCGGTGAGCGTCGGGGCGATTTCGGCGGTGACTTTGAAGGTCCGGGCCGCGGAGAATTCGCCGCTGCCGTAGATCGCCTGGGCCTTGAGGCTGTGGTCGCCCTGGTTCAGCGGGCTGATGTCCAGCGTCCAGTCGCCATCGTCGTTGGCGCGTGCCCTGCCGAAGGAGGTCGTGGTGTTGTCGAAGATCTCCACCTCCTGCCTGGCGCTGGCCCTGCCACTGAGGCTCAGGCGGGTGTCGACGGTAGTCTCGCCATTACCGACCTCGCCCCTGGAATCGCGCACCGAAGCAATGGTGGGGACGTTCAAGGCAGTGACGGTAAAGGTCCTGGGCGGCGAGACGGCGCCATTATCATAGCGGACCTTGGCGGTGAGGCTGTGGTCGGTCACGCTCAAGCCACTGATCGCCAGGTCCCAGTCGCCGCTATTGTTGGCTTTCGTGCTGCCCAGGGGGACCGTGCCGTTGTCGAAGATCTGCACCTCTTGCAGGGCACTGGCCCGGCCGGTGAGGGTCACGCTGGTATCGACGGTGGTGTCGCCGTTGTTCACCTCACCCCGGGAGTCTTGCACCGAGGTGATGACGGGCGCCACCAGGGCGGTGATGGTAAAGGTCCGTGCGTCGGAGACCTCGCCATCGCCGTAGCCGGCCTTGGCGGTGAGGCTGTGGGCGCTCACACCCAGCCCACTGACGACCAGGTCCCAGTCGCCCGTGGCGTTGGCGGTCGCGGTGCCCAGGGACGCCGTGGTGTTGTCGAAGATCTCCACATCATGAAGGGCACTGGCCTTGCCGATCAGGGTCACGCGAGTGTCGACGATAGTGTCGCCGTTATTGACTTCACCCTGGGAGTCGGTGACGGAATTGATGCTCGGCCTGACCAGGGCCTCGGCCCTGAAGGTTCGCGGGTCCGAGATATTGCCGCTGCCGTCCCGGGCCTGGGCGGTGATGCGATAGGATTTGGGGACCAGACCGTTCAGGGGAAAGGTCCAACTGCCATCCAGGAGGACGGTGGCAGTGCCCACCGAGTTGAGACCGTCGAACAGTTCGAGGGTTGACTCGGGCGTGGCGATACCGCTCAGCGTCACGCTGCTGTCGACCGTCATGCCGCCCTCGCCGATCTCGCCCCAACGGTCCGCGACCCGTTGGATCTCCGGTACCACCCAGTCATGCCGGGTCTTGAAGGTGTACAGGCCGCGGGGAAACTCAAGGGCATAGAACTCATCGCTTTCACCGGTGAAGATCACTTTGCAGATAACCGCCAGCGGCGTGTCATGGCCGAGTTTTTCCAGCTCGCTTCTGAGTACCGACTCAGTCAAGCCACCGGCGGCTTGGGCATCGGAGATGGGCACGGCGGCCAGCAGCGAAATGGGATAAGTCGCGCCACTGTCGGTCTGGCCTTCAAGGCTCAACCAGACCTTTTGCCCGACGGCACTAAATGGCCATTTGCCCACTGTGACTTGCGCGTTGCCGGTAAAGGTCGCCAGGTTCAGCACCCGGTTGACCGGGTCGGCCTGGGTGATCTGCGGGTGTGGCAACTGGGTTTGCGGATCGCGGAAGGCGGTGATGATCAGGGACCGATTCTCGGAGATAAAAGAAAACCCCTTGTGATCGACGGTATAGTCCACCAATACCGTGCGGTCGATATTGGCGCCGACGATGGCCGGATCCAGCTTGAAGTCGATGTGGCGGCTGGGGCTGCCTGGCTGTTCTTGATCATCGGACGAGCCGGGCCCCGGGGTGCCCTGCCAGTTCAGGTGGATCAGGTGGGGCGTGTCCATGCTTTCATAGCCCACCCGCACCGTGGGACCGTTGAGCGCATCCATCGGGTCGAGCACGTTGTTCGGCGCTTCAAGGATGTCCGGTGGCGGCAACTCGCCGAGCAATTCGCCGATCAGCAGGTCCAGCACCTCGGAATAACTGTATTGCCCGGTGGCGATGCGCTTGAGCGTGTAGCGAACCTTGACGATGCTGTTGATATTGGCTTCGACCAGTTCGCGGACGATCCTGAAGTTCACCGGCTCGCCGGCGTTCACGGTGGTGATCGGCAGCGAGTCGCTGGCGCTGCCGCCGGCGGGGTTGCCGCGCCAGTAGTAGGTCATTCGATCGCCGGGGGCCGTTCCAAGGTAGTCCACGCGCAAGGTCACCGGGCCGGTGACCGCCTCATGATCGAGGACATCATCCGGTGCCTCGATGACCCGCGGCTTGGGCAGGTCGGCCTGGATCGCCTGGACCTTGACCGGCAGGTGGTCGGACTCCTTCACGCCGTACAGCGCCACATCGTCCCGGGAGACCCGGTAGAACAGATCCAGGGTGCCGTTGTTCAGCGCAATGATGTGTGCGCCGTCTACCGGTATGTTGATGGGACTGCCGACTTCACCCGC
The DNA here is from genome assembly GCF_059420925.1 of Pseudomonas sp. GW821-FHT03C07. Classification (NCBI taxonomy): domain Bacteria; kingdom Pseudomonadati; phylum Pseudomonadota; class Gammaproteobacteria; order Pseudomonadales; family Pseudomonadaceae; genus Pseudomonas; species Pseudomonas sp. GW821-FHT03C07. The sequence continues at coordinate 1,672 of NZ_JBWKUQ010000039.1, read as the reverse complement.
CGTGACCGGGTGTCCCTGTTCATGGGGATAAGGGGCACCGGTCGCGGTGGTCCCCATCCAGACCATATCGATCAGGTCGCCATTGGCCATGCCCGGGTATACCGGTATCTGTACGATGGCCCAGGGCTGGGTGGGCTCGAGGATATCGCCAATCAATTCGAGGATAGTCGGCGCCGGCAGGAAATACGGGTCGCCTTGCACATAGGCAAAGGCATGCTTGGACGACAGGGGCGGATCGCCATTGGCCTTGTCCAGCTTGTACCAGACGTCGCCCGAGCCCTTGGCGATGGCGCGGATCTCGGCATTGGGAATCTTGAACTCTTCGACTTTGGGCAGGCTGGTGAGTACCCGGCTCTGGGTGTTGATCAGCGGGCTGCCGCTCGCGGGAGTGCCGGTCCAGATCATGGTCAGGGTGTCATCCAGATTGAAATCGGGCCCTGAGACGTAGATCTGGACGGTCACATCCTCTTTGCCCAACAGGTCCAGATCGATCACCCCGGAGCTGTCCGTGTCCTTGATGATCGGCGGGTCCAGGCGCCAGGCACCGGCGTCAACCGCGACATAGGTTCTTTGCGAGTAGCGGCTGGAAGCATTCCAGACTTCGTCGAACACTTCGTAGTGCACCAGCAGCTCATTGCTGTCACCGCCGGCGAGGATGGTGTCCTGCTCGATCATAAAGGTGATGGGATCGGTGCTGTTGGCTTCTTCCTCGGTGATCAGCCGACGGACAAAGGTGCTGCCCCACTTCAGTTGGATGATGTCGCGCACGGTCCGGTTATCGTAATAGTCGATCTTGAGAGGAACGCCCCGGGCGGCCCACTCGGCGTCCACGAGGTCCAGGTCCGGAGGCAGTTCGGGGCGGTGCAGTTGCGAGTGACCACCAGGATCATTGGGGTTACGGTCCCGCCCGCCCGGAAGCTCAAGCTTGACCAACAGGCGCAGGCCGACTGAGTCCTCGGGAGGGCTCAAGTCCGCGGCGAACAAGCGATAGAAGAGCTTTTCGACCCAACCGGAAACAATGTGCTCTGTGGGCAGGAACAGGGAGATCCGCTGATTGATATCCTCGGCCTCAACGGTGACATCCCCGACCTTGAGGGCGTCCCAGTACACCTCGAGCTTGTCGCCTTCGAGCATGTTCATGCTGTAGGGATCTATCTGGCATAGCAGGGGGTTTTCATACATCTTGCGATTCATCCCGCCATCGCCCCCCACGACCGGTTTGCTCATGCCTGACAGCATCAGCGGCCACATGTCAAAGGGCCGATTCTCGAGGTCGCGCGGAGGGAACAGGAAGGGGCTGAAGCGGCTCATGGAGCGGAAGGCATTCATGGTCGTATCCTTGCCAGGCCAACGGCTTGGAGATGAGGGCTGAAGGACCTCGTATGCGCGCATCAATTCGACTGCTGGACCTGAAGGTGGCGTGTACCAGGGTGTGGGGAGATGGCGTTATTTGATGCTTCGGCGCGGAGCTTGGCTACTGTCAGAAATGACAGGTCGAGGGGCTAGACAGGCACCATTGGTCGGATGGTGGGTTCGACCTGTCATTTCTGACAGTAGCCAGCCCGGTGTTTACGGCGCCCAATAAACGCCATCGCCAACCCGATAGGAGTCCCGCCATGACCCGCTCGGTCGTCGCCCTGCCGCTCGAGGAAATCGACATCCCCGACAAGAA
>NZ_JBWKUQ010000038.1:0-7969 GCF_059420925.1 Pseudomonas sp. GW821-FHT03C07 | reverse complement strand
GCCATACCCGTCTCGGAATCGGGCAGCAGATAGGACACCGCCGAAATACCAGCATGCTGATGGGGCGCAAAGGTCGGCGCGCTCATCCAGTAGTGGTCAACCCCGATGAAGGGGGAAATCAACTCTGGATCGGTGCGCAGACCGTAACCGTGGAAATGGCCGCCCAGGTTGGCGCGACTAAGCTGGGCGATAACGGCAGACATGGCGAAAGCCTCTGGTACTGGTGGTATCGTTCAATGCGCGATAGTGAGATGGGTGTGGCTTCACCCTCTCGCGCCGGACGACAATAGGGTTATCTTGCATAAGGCGCGAAAAACGTCTCTAACGCGGCCAACAATGCTTCGGGACGCTCCTCCGCCGGATAGTGACCGCAATCCGGAATGACCACGGATTCGACATGGGAAGCGACCGTGCGCAACTCCGCCTCGACGCTGTCGCCACAGGCAAGCGCACCCGAAAACGCCAGCACCGGCAAGGTCAGGCGAGTTGCTTTGCGCTCTTGGTTCTGTGGAATCGACTGATCAATTGCTCGGTAATAGTCGAAGCTGGCCCGCAGGGCTTGCGGATCGCGCTTGAGTTGTTCGACGTAGAAGTCAACCGCGTGACGAGGCACCGCCTCTGGCGAGCCTGCCTTGGTCGCGAATTGGTGACCGAAGTAGAGCTCTTCGCGACCACTGACCAGTTGCTCATTAATGCCAAGCGCCCGATTGAAGTTGAAATGCCAGAGAAAATCACTGAGCCAGCGGTGGTCAGGCAGCAATGGCGGAGAAGCCGATACGCCTGGAATAAGCGCCTCGCCCAACGCAATGCGCTCGATCCGCTCGGGTTGATCGTGTGCCATGGCATAACCGGTCCACATGCCGATGTCGTGGCCGGCCATGGCGAAGGACTCATGCCCCAAGGCGTCCATCAACCCAAACATGTCCTGGGCCAGGGTTCGTGAGTCATAACCCTCCTGGGCTTTTTCCGAGAGCCCGACGCCCCGCGGATCGACGGCGATCACAGTGAACGTGCGAGCCAGCGGCAGCATCAGGTAACGCCACGCAAACCAGTTTTGTGGCCACCCCCCCAGCAGTAACAGCGGCTTGCCCTGCCCGCCAATGACGGCGTGCAGTTTCACGCCGTTAGCAGCGATCTCATAGCTTTCGAAGACGTCAGTAAAACCCGTTGGCAGCCTTGGTACGCCGTGCACGGAGCCGAAGCCGGTTAGCGTTTTGAAGTGTTCCTTTTGCAGCATCCCAAAGCCCGCCTGAGTTATCTAATAACCAGAACATAAATGAGACGCCAGGTATCGACTAGACGATAAAATCACCAAGGACTGTTGTGCTCACGCACTAATCACGGTGGAAGGGTATGCAAGGGCTATGACTGGCGCCCCTGCTCAGCAGATGAAACCTATAGACCAGGCTTAAAATCGCATGACCGCCTGGAGCCAGAGCCGTTCGCCGCGAGCCCTGTTTTCGACAAGCGTTTCATGCTGCCACTTCATCAGTACGCCAAACTCAGGAGTTTGATATTTCACAACAGGGCCATAAGCAACGATTTGACCTCGATTGCCGTCCTCCCCCACCGACTCACCGTGACTTTCATCATCGCTCACCTGCTTGTACAAATATCCACTTACACCAATCTGCCAATTCTTGTTCAAACTGTAGCCAAGATGGTAGTCAGCGTTAAGCTCGCGCCCCGACCTGTAATCCGTCGCACGATTATTGTCGTTGATCATGTAGAGAATCTTGGCGCTTATCTCCACCTCATCTATAGGGTTCGCCGTGAAGGAGTACCACGGCGAGTAGGACCACACATTGGTTCCCACATTAAAGAGCCGATCCTTGGCATACGATGCCGTGGGTGCGTATAAATCAACGCCCAACATCTGATGAAAGCGTGGCGAATTCCAACCGAGAAACAGCGGTGTAAACGCCAAATCGGCGAAGCCTTCATCCTTGCCACTGTTCCGAACGCGCCCTTGGGGTGTTTCTGTATAAAAACTCACCTGCCCTTTTATGTAGGGTAAGGCTGCACGACTGGCTAGCGTCGCTCCCCATAAGGTGAAGTCGGAATAGACGTAGTCCAGACATACTGCGAGTGACTGATAACTGAGTTTGAAGTCTTCAATCCCGGCCATGCTGTGTCCATCAGATCCCTTTAGTTCATTAGACTCGTAAGCGGAGCTGTAAAAAAAGGTTGTTAACCCTGATGGCGGCATTCGCCCAGCCAATACGGTATCAAGACCGAGCGGGTAAGCGGTTCCATTATTTTCCGTAGCGTGAGTTTGGGCGCAGGTCAGCAGCATGGCGGCCGTGCAAAGCAAGGGAGAACTTTTGCTGAGCAGCAAGGTTTTTACGCGCAACATAAGGATGATCTCGTATGGATTATTATTTTGATTACGAAGATTCATGCGAACAAACAGAACAACCGATGTAACGCCTCACGACAACAATAGAGCCTGTCTCTTAGGGGTATTTATTGTTTGCAAGACAATAGAACCCACCTTGTTTCAGGCAGGCCCAATTGAATAGTTAGGTATCGTGTCAGGTAGAGTTACCAGGCAGTGGTACCACCATCGACCCGAATATCAGTCCCCGTGATGAAAGAGCTTTCATCAGAAGCCAGGAACAAAGCGGTGGCCGCGACTTCTTCGGGCTTACCCAAACGTCCCAGCATCACCTTGCCTACCATCGTTTCAGCCCACTCGGGATCCTGCAGCAAGGGGATTGTTTGATTGGACTCAATCAACCCCGGGGAAATGCTGTTGGCGCGCAAGCCATGGACCCGGCCTTCCAACGCCAGTTGGCGAGTCATGGAAAGCACTGCCCCTTTGGCCGCGCTATGCGCGATTCCAGGGAGCATACGGTAGGTCGACCACGCCGAAACCGAAGCCGTGTTAATTATGGAAGCGCCCGGAGACTTGATTAACTCCGGCCAGGCTGCACGCACGAGATGGAAAACCAGATTCAGTTCCTGATTGATAGTTCGATGCCAGTCATCGTCTGATATCTGATCGATCCAACCAAAGTAAGCCATCGCCGCATTATTGAATAACACATCGACGCGTCCGAATTCCGAAACAGCCAACTCCACCAAGCGTGCGCAGTTGGCAGGGTCCGTCAAATCGCAATTGTTCAGGGAAACCATATCCCCACCTATAAACTTCACTGCATCTACTGCCTCTTGAGCCGCCTCATGATAGATGTCACACCCCACTACTTTGGCACCTTGTTGCGCGAACATTAATGCCGAGGCTCGCCCCATGGATCCGCCCGTACCTGTAATAATGCAAACTTTACCCTGCAGACGATTGCTCTTAAGCATCCCATTTCTCCTGCTTGTTTTTATAAGAACAGCTTGCAGTAACACACCCGATCAGTCGTGGCGGTTAATGAGTTGGGCGAACTGTAGGTAGACCACTACTTATTGACTAGGCACGAAAATCACCAAGGACTGTTGCTCTCAAGCAACAATCATGGTGAAAGGGTCTATAAGGGAGATGACAGGCAAGGGCAGAAATTCAAGAGGCGGTTTTATTCCGGATCTAACCACACCGGTTTTCCAGGTACGTCACCCATTGAACACTGACATGATCAAGCGCCGCAGCCAGACGCTTCTGGGGGCCTCGTGAAAACGCGCATGCCAGTACTGCTTGAGGTCGTAGCGTGGGATGTCCAAGGGAGGCTCGACCATTCGCACATTCAGATTATGCGTGTACATGTTGGCAACGGTCCGTGGCAACACCACGATCAAATCGGAGCGTTCGATAATCGATGGCACACTCATGTAGTGAGACGTCTGCAGCACGATGTTGCGGTGGATGCCTGCCTTGGCCAAGTGAGCTTCGAACATTTCCTGGCGACGGCTGCCATCACGTACCTGCAGATGCTCCAGCCTGCTGAAATCTTCCAGGGACAGACGTTCCCCTGCCAGAGGGTGATCGAGGCGGATCAGACAGACCAGGTCATGAGAGAACAACCGCTGCTGATAGATGTTGGGGGTTGTGAGGTCTGGAAAATAGCCGAGCACTGCATCGACCCGGCCTTCATGCAGGTTCTCCACAAGCTCATCGGGTGCCAGGCTGACGGTTCGTATGCGCGTATGCGGCGCCGCGCTGCGCAGGCTCTGAAATAGCGCAGGTAGAAAGACCACTTCACCCACTTCGCTCAGGCAAAAGACGAACTCCTGCTCGCTCGTAGCAGGGTCGAAGGTCGGGCCGCTGAGGATGTCCCGGTCGATGATCTCGATCACTTCGCGGGTGCGCTCAATGATGCCTTGCGCCCGCGGCGTCGCCTCCATCAGGTTGCCCGAACGAATGAACAGAGGGTCTCCCAATGAGTGGCGCAGGCGGGCCAGTGCAGCACTGGTTGCGGGTTGGCTGATGCCTAGCTGCTTCGCCGCCGCAGTGACATTGCCAGTTTCATAAACGGCTAGCAGGACACGAAGCAGATTAAGGTCGGTGCGCATGGGTATAACGAAACCAGATAGTTGGAATAATTAGAATTGGCTTCCTTTATTTAAAGCGCTTGGCGACGATCCCGTCCACATAAAAAAATAAAAACGGAAGGTAGCCGCATGAACCCTGACAACGCCCGAATTGGCGAGATCATCGACAACGCAAAGATCTCGCCGTACCAGATCATTATCCTTGCCCTGTGCTTCCTCATCGTCCTGATGGATGGTTTCGATACCGCAGCCATTGGTTACATCGCCCCGTCACTGCGCGAGGAATGGGGGGTGTTGCCTGCCCAGTTGTCGGCGGTTTTCGGGACTGGACTGTTCGGCTTGATGGTTGGCAGCCTGATCCTGGGCCCGGTCGCCGATGCCATCGGGCGCAAAAGCGTTTTACTGATTTCAGTGTTGGTGTTTGGTCTCGCCACCCTGGCCAGCGCCTATACCCATTCGATCGAGTCGCTTACGGTTCTGCGCTTCATCACCGGCATCGGCCTAGGTGGTGCGATGCCGGCTTGCATCGCCTTGAGCGCCGAGTATTCCCCTGCCCGCCGGCGCATGATCATGGTGACCTTGAGCTGGAGTGGCTTCACAGCTGGCCTTGCCTTGGGTGGCATGCTCGCGGCACACATGATTCCTGCATTCGGTTGGCGTTCTGTGCTGGTGCTCGGTGGCGTCATGCCGCTGGCGGTACTGCCATTGTTGGCTTGGCTAATGCCTGAGTCGGTTCGGTTCATGGCGTCCTCGGCCAAGCACACCGACGCCTTGCGCCGGGTGGTCGAACGCATTACCCGGAAGTGCTGGAGCGGTGTAACGATCCTTGATGATGAGCGATCGGCTCAGGTCAGGTCGCCAATCTCGCACCTGTTCATCGACGGCCGATTGGTCCGAACACTGCTGCTGTGGGTGACTTTCTTCTGCTCGCTCTTTGTGTTCTACCTGCTGACCAGCTGGCTGCCTACCCTGCTCAAAGAGGTCGGCTACGATATCGCTTACGCTTCGCGCATTGGCGCCATGGTGCCACTGGGCGGTACCATCGGTGCCATTCTCATGGCCCTGCTGATGGATCGCGTCGGACCTTACCCCGTGCTGGCGCTCTCTTACTCAGGGACGGCTGTAGTCATTGCGGTCACGGGCTACCTGATGAGTAATCCCTACCATCTGGCCATCATGGTATTTCTCATCGGTTTCGGTGTGGCCGGCGCTCAAAATGGACTCAACCTGGTATCCGCCACCTTGTACCCCACCGCTGCCCGCGCAACCGGGGTGAGTTGGGCAATGGCCGTCGGCCGTTGCGGTTCGATTGTCGGCTCGATGCTGGGTGCCTGGTTTATTTCCATAACAGGCACATCACCGGTTTTCTTCCATTGGCTGGCGCTTCCCGTGCTGATCGGCGCGACAGCCATAGGTGGCCTTTATTGGCTCAGCACTGGCCGGAATCAGACAGTCAAGCGTGCTCAAGGTGCTCACGCAGAAACTCAATGAAGCGTTGTGTTTTTGCGGGCAAAAGACGGGTTTCAGTGAGGGCATACACCGGGATCGGATTGGCGTGCCATTGGGGCAGAACCGGCTGCAGCAAGCCAGTGCGCAGATCGTCCGCGGCAATGCCTTCTGGCAGCAGGGCGATCCCCAGATCCAGTGTCGCCAAGCGCCGAAGCATCCCGACGCTATTGAGTTGAAACCGTCCACCTACCTCGACTTCAACCACTTCACCAGAATGGGAGAGCTGCCACTTGCCAGCCTTTCGCAATCGCAGGCATTCGTGGTGCACCAGCTCAGACGGGTTGCTGGGCGCTCCATTGAGTTCCAGATAACGAGGCGAGGCGTACAAGCGACGAGAGAGGATCGCGAGTTTTCGCGCAATCAGATTTGAGTCTGCCGGTTCGCCCATGCGGATGACTACATCGACGGGTTCGCTTACCAGGTCGACCTGGCGCGGTGTGAGGTCGAATTCAAAGCTGATGCCAGGATACCGTCGGGCGAACTCGGCGATGAGCGGCGCCAAGTAAATATTGGCGAAGTCCACAGGCAGTGATGCACGCAAAAGACCACTTGGATGCGCAAGCATTTCGCCCAGCTGTTCGTGTGCCAACCTCGCTTCGTCAACGATTCGCTTGCATCGGTCAAAGTACAACTGCCCTGCTTCGGTCAATTCGATCTTGCGCGTGGTGCGGTGCAATAGCCTCAAGCCAATGGCCTTTTCAAGCCCGCTGATGCGTCGCGACAAGGTCGAGTTGGGCATCGCCATCGCTTCTGCGGCCCTGCGAAAACTGTGGGCTTTGACGACCTCGACGAACAACGCCATGTCGTTCAGAAGTTCCATATTGATTGCTCCACTGGTGGATTAGTCATTTCAATTATAGCTGGTTTATCCCGTATACAGTTTGATCAATGATAACTACATCAGCCTTCGAAGCCATTCCACACGCCTCGAACTCAATCAGTACAGCGCCAGGTTCCGTTGACGGTTGATCAGCGGTGCCCCTCGCAGGAGAGCGTCAACTGCATGAAAGACCTTAATGACCTTTATTACTTCGTGCTGGTGGTCAAACATGGAGGGTTCTCGGCAGCTGCACGGGCAACGGGCATTGAAAAAACGTTGCTCAGTCGTCATGTCGCGGATCTGGAATTGCGAATGGGGGCCAGACTGTTACATCGCACAACGCGCCAGGTTTCACTGACCGAAGCTGGCCATCATTTCTTTACGCTCAGCCAACCCGTTGTCGAGGGTGCGCATACCGCCTATGAAAGTGTGGAGCATCTTCGACGTGAACCCGTCGGGTTGGTACGGCTGAGCTGTCCTCAGGTCATGGCGCAAAGTTATTTAGCCCCCCTGCTACCTGGCTACATGGAAAAACATCCGAAGGTACGGCTTGAGTTGAATGCAGTAGACCGGGAGGTCGACCTTTTTGAAGAGCGCTTCGACGTGGCTTTGCGATCGCGTGCCCGGATTGAAGAAACGGCCGGGTTGGTCGCAAAGGAATTAGGGGCAACCCAGCAGATACTGGTAGCAAGCCCCCGGTTTCTCGATCGTGTCGGCCGGCCTGCCACGATCAAGGCCATTTCAGAAGTCGAGACACTTTCTCGTCCTGGTGACATCCATGATGGTGTCGGTCGCTGGTTCCTGCGCAGTTCATCAGGTGAAGAGCGGCTGGTCAGCCATCAGCCACGTCTCATCTGCGATGATCTACGTATGCAGTTGGAGGCCGCTGTTAATGGGTTGGGCGTCGCCTTGTTGCCAGAGCCCATAGCTGCAGCCTCTGTGCGCGCGAAGGCTCTGGAAGTCGTCATCCCCTCCTGGACCGGTGCAACGCATATCATCCATCTGCTCTACCCCAAACCAAAGGGGATGTTGCCCTCCGTTCGCAGCCTGATCGACTACCTGAGCCTCCATTTACCCCAAAGCATCCAGGAGCGAAGCATCACCGTTGAGAGGGTCGTTTGATGAAGGTGGACTTGCCCCTACCAGACCGGACACCAATTCCCCGTTAAATTGATGCCGCTGCCAAACGCCTAAATTCTCTCG
>NZ_JBWKUQ010000037.1:0-8751 GCF_059420925.1 Pseudomonas sp. GW821-FHT03C07 | reverse complement strand
TCCGGCCTCCTGTGGCGACTGTTCGATCGCCATCGCCAGCAAGCTGGCTCCTACAGGGGGCGGGTGTTCCAGCGCAGAGATAGCGTCGTGCCCGGCCTTCGTAGGAGCCGGCTTGCCGGCGATGGCGGCCGCATAGTCACTGCAAGGCTCAAGGGCCCCATCGCCAGCAAGCTGGCTCCTACAGGGGGCGGGTGTTCCAGCGCAGAGATAGCGTTGTGCCCGGTCTTTGTAGGAGCCGGCTTGCCGGCGATGGCGGCCGTATGGGCAACGCATGGGGCTCAGGGGCCTCCTCGCTGGCAAGCCAACTCCTGCAGGTGGGCGTAGCCAATAAATCCCGCTTATAAAAAAACCACCTGTGCAGGTGGTTTTTTTATAAGCGGGATTCACTCCCCGCGATAGATGCAGCCACTGGTGCAGGTCTCGTGGATGCGAATCGCCGACAGCTCGGGCAACAATGGCTTCAGCTCTTGCCAGATCCACTTCGCCAGGTTCTCGCTGGTGGGGTTCTCAAGGCCGGGAATATCATTCAGGTAGTTGTGGTCCAGGCGCTCATACAGCGGCTTGAAGATCGCCTTGATCTCCGAGAAGTCACGGATCCAGCCGGTATGCGGGTCCATCTCGCCGCTCAGATGAATCGCCACCTTGAACGAGTGACCATGCAGGCGACCGCATTTATGGCCGTCCGGTACGTGGGGCAGCCTGTGGGCAGATTCGAACGTAAACTCTTTGAAGATTTCCACGGTAATGTCAGCTCTGAAAGGTGGCCAGCGCGCAGCCGATAAATGCAGGCTGGCAGTTTAACAGCTTGCGCGCTGGCAATCGCCTCAAAGCGCCAACAGGCGCTCCCCCAGGCGGCCATTGTCGACCAGTTCGAGAAACTCGTCGCCTAGCCGCCGGCTCTGCTCCATCGCCTTGCGCCAATAGACCTGGCGTCCCTGGTCGTCGCCCATATAACGCTTGAAGTCATTACGGTCAGGCAATTTGCCGTGGGGCAGGCGGGCCAGGTATTCCCGCGAAGGCGCCAGTAGCAGGACGTCCTGCAAGCGGTCCGGGTTGCCCCGGCGCCAGGGCAGGCTCTTGTCGAACCAGCCAGGAACGACCTTGTCGGTGAAATGCGGATACAGCACCACATCATCACCGCTATAGGGCAGGTCCAGGTGATAGTCCAGCAGCCCGCCGTCGCGGTAGGTGCCGGCGCCGACCCCTGCGATATCGCGCACGCCTTCCATCACCATTGGAATGGAACCGGACGCCAGCAGGCCCTGGCGCAGATTATCGGCGGCCAGGGGCAGGCAGCGTGACGGAAAGTCATTGAGTGCCTGAAGGGGAGGGGTCAGTCGCGGATCATGCAGGATGACCCGTTCGAAATGCCGCGACAGGCGCGAGCGCTTGATCAGGTTGTCGGCGATGACCGACGACAGCCCAAGCCCCAGGCGGCCCCGATGATCGTGGGCGAGCAGACCGTGACTCTTCACGATCACCACGTTCAGGCGGTAATGCTGGTTCGTCAGGATCGACGCATCGCGGCCATCGAGCAGGTCATGGAGCATGCGTCGGCAGCTCTCGCTGACCTGGGCCATGGTCACCCCCTTGGCGAAGCTCTGTTCGTTGTAGAGCTGGCCCAACCGTGTAATGCCCTCGGCGGCATTGGGCAGGCAGGCACTGGCGAAGCGCCAGGCACCGATGGAGGCGCCGATCAGCGAGCGCTGCCGCGGGCTGCCCGGCAGCCACTCGCCGAACAACGCAAGGTCCAACCCTTGGATACCCAGGGCTTTGGGACCGCCGGCGGCACCGGGCAAGGTGCCGACGTCGGCGGCTTTCAAGCCCTGTTCGCGAATGCGTTGCAGGGTCCGCTTGCCGGCCTTGAGGGTCAAGGCGGGAAACTTGATATGGATGGCCGTCATACGATTCTCGTTCTACCGGGACCGGGATTATAAGGGAGGTCACGGCCGTCGACAGTCGTCGCCCGGCAAAAGCTGTCAACCGGGGTCGATGACGCTCGGAGAAATTCAGTTTCGATTAAGTTGCGGCCCTTACTGTGGGGTGTTGCTGATACCGGGCGGACTACGCAAGACGGCGACTTCACTTATCAGGTAGAACTGCGCGGCGCTCAAGGAGCTGAGTGGGATGTTGAATTGGACGCCATTGGCGGGCGGGTTCTCAAGGATCATCAGGACAGTTAATGACGTTGAATCTGCACGCCTGCACCTTGCTCGCGCTCTTTTGCACCACGGTTTTGGCCAATGACCTGGACCAGGACGAAGCCCTGCGCCTGCGCCGTCAGGGCGTCATCATGCCGCTCGAGCAACTGCTGCAGCAGGCCTTGAACCATTATCCCGGGGCGAAGCTGCTGGAAGCCGAACTGGTGAGCCGGCACGACGTCTATGTCTATGACGTCGAGCTGTTGACCCGTGCCGGCGTCGTTCGGGACATCGAGCTGGATGCCAGCAGTGGTCGTTTATTGAAAGACAAGGAAGACGATTGATGCGGTTGTTGTTGGTGGAAGATCATGTTCCCTTGGCGGACGAGCTGTTGGCCAGCCTGACCCGACAGGGCTATGCCGTCGACTGGCTGGCGGATGGACGCGATGCGCTCTTTCAGGGGGCGGTCGAGCCCTATGACCTGATCATTCTCGACCTCGGCTTGCCGGGGCTGCCGGGGCTCGAGGTGTTGCACCAATGGCGCGCCGACAGCCTCGCGGTGCCGGTGCTGATCCTCACCGCGCGCGGCTCCTGGGCCGAACGTATCGAAGGGCTCAAGGCCGGTGCCGACGATTACCTGACCAAACCGTTTCACCCGCAGGAGTTGCAGTTGCGGGTCCAGTCGTTGCTGCGCCGGGCCCGCGGCCAGGCCAACCAGCCGACCCTGAAGGCCGCCGGCCTGGACCTGGACGAGGGGCGCCAGTGCGTCAGCCGCGAGGGTGGCGATGTCCAGCTCACGGCCGCCGAATTCAGACTGTTGCGTTACTTCATGCTGCACCCGGAACAGATTCTCTCGAAAAGCCATCTGGCCGAGCATCTCTACGACGGCGAAACCGAGCGCGACTCCAATGTGCTGGAGGTGCATGTCAATCACCTGCGCCGCAAGCTGGGCCGCGGCGTCATTGAAACCCGCCGTGGCCAGGGTTATCGCTTTGGTGGCGCGGCCCGGTGAAGTCTATTCAGCGCCGTTTGAGCCTGGGCCTGATCAGTGTCTTGCTCGTCGCCGGACTGGTGGTCGCACCGACCAGTCTCTGGCTGTTCGAGCTGGGCCTGCAGCGCTATCTGGAAGACGGCCTGCACGCGGACAGCGAGAGTCTGCTGGTGGCGCTGGTCCGCACCCCACAGGGTCTGAAACTGGATGAGCGACGTTTGTCGCCGGCCTATCAGCGACCCTTTTCCGGGCACTACTTTCGGATCGATTTCGCCGATCAGCACTGGCGCTCGCGTTCGCTCTGGGACCAGGAACTGCCCGTCATCGAGCAGGCGGGACTACACGCTAGCCTGCAACTGGGGCCGGAAGGGCGGATGCTGTTGGTGCTGCGTTCGGACTATCGGCGCCTCGGCGAGTCGATCAGCATCAGCGTGGCCCAGGACTACACGCCGGTCCGCCGCAGTTTCCAACTGATGCAGCGGATTGGCCTGGGCATCGGCCTGACGGCGCTGATCGCGATTCTGCTGCTGCAACGGCTCACCGTGCGTCGGGCCTTGCGCCCGTTGGAGAACGCCCGCAAGCAAATTGCCCAACTGCAACAAGGACAACGCTCGCAACTCGACACCCAGGTGCCGGTGGAGCTGGAGCCGCTGGTGTCGCAGATCAATCGCCTGCTGGCCCACACCGAGGGCAGCCTCAAGCGTTCGCGCAATGCCCTGGGCAATCTCGGGCATGCGCTGAAGACGCCACTGGCGGTCATGCTAAGCCTGACCGGCAGCGCGGAATTGGAGGCTCACCCGCATCTGCGCCAGACCTTGCTTGAACAGCTGGAGCAGATTCAGCAACGCCTGGAGCGCGAACTCGGGCGCGCCCGGCTGGCGGGAGACACCTTGCCCGGCGCGGTATTCGATTGCGCTGCGGAACTGCCGGCGTTGTTCTCGACCCTGCGTATGATCCATGGCGAGCACCTGCATCTGCAGCATGAGGTGGCGCCCGGCTTGCAGTTGCCCTGGGATCGCGAGGACCTGCTGGAACTGCTCGGCAACCTGCTGGACAACGCCTGCAAGTGGGCCGATGCACAGGTGCGCCTGAGTATTGTCGAAGTCTTGGCGGGCTATCGCCTGGAGATCGAGGATGACGGCCCGGGCATTCCGCCGCGGAACCGGGCCGAGGTGTTCAGCCGCGGCACCCGCCTGGACGAACAGACCCGTGGGCATGGGCTGGGTCTGGGGATCGTGCGCGATATCGTCGAGGCCTGGGGCGGCGATCTGCGCTTGTCGAACAGCCCGCTGGGCGGGCTGCTGGTGACGGTCGACGTATCGCGTCGCGCAGGCCGTTTTCCTGTAGAGCCTAGACCCGGAACTGGTCCATCAGACCCTGTTGCTGGTTCGCCAGGCTGTTGAGCGACTGGCTGACCCGCGCCGACTCACTGGCCTGGCCGGACAGCGACTCGGTGACGTCGCGAATGGTCGCCACGTTGCTGTTGATCTCCTCGGCCACCGCGCTCTGTTCCTCCGCCGCGCTGGCGATCTGCAGGTTCATGTCGCTGATCACCGTCACCGCTTCGCCGATCTGTTGCAGTGCGGTCACCGCCTGGCCGACCTGCTCGACACTGCCTTGCGCCTGACGGTGGCTGTTGCCCATGGCGCTGACCACTTCCTGGGTGCCGCTCTGCAACTGCTCGATGACCTGACGGGTTTCTTCCACCGATTCCTGGGTGCGGCGCGCCAGGTTGCGCACTTCATCGGCGACCACGGCAAAACCGCGCCCGGCTTCGCCGGCACGAGCGGCCTCGATGGCGGCGTTGAGGGCCAGCAGGTTGGTCTGCTCGGCAATGGCGCGAATCACTTCCAGAACCGAGCCGATCTTCTCGCTGTTGGCCGCCAGTCCTTCGACCTGGACCATGGCCGCGCTCATGTCGGCGGCCAGGTGGCCGATGCTGCTGGTGGTGCGGTCGATCACCGTCAGGCCCTGGCGCGTCGCCTGGTCGGCGGCACGGGCTGCCTGGGCGGCTTGGGCGGCACTGCGGGCGACGTCCTGGGCGGTGGCGCTCATCTCATGGGACGCGGTGGCCACCTGGTCGACCTGGCGATATTGCTGCTCCATGCCGGCGCTGGTCTGGGTGGCGATGGCGGCGGACTGGTCGGCGGTGCCACGCGCATCCTGTACCGAGCGCTTGACCTCGGCGATCACCGGCTGCAGCTTGTCGAGGAAGCGATTGAACCAACCGGCCAACTGACCCAGTTCGTCGCGCTTGTCATAAGCCAGGCGGCGGGTCAGGTCGCCTTCGCCGCTGGCAATGTCTTCGAGCATCCGCGCCACAGCCAGGATCGGCCGCGTCACGCTGCGGGCCATCAGCCAGACCAGCAACAGGCCGACCACCGCGGCCAGCAGGCCAAGGCCGAGTTCGGTCAGGGTCCCGGCGGCGTTGTGCTCGTCGAGTTGGCTCTTGAGGACCTCCGCCGGTGCCACCAGGACCTTTTCCGGGATATCGAGCAATACGCCCCAGGACTTGCCGCCGGGGATCGGCTGGAACGGCGCGAGGATCTTCAATTGATCCTGTTCGCGCAGGCTCTGTGTTTGGTTGCTGCTGGCCAGTTGGCCGATCAGTTTGGCACCGTTGAGGGGATCGACCTTGTCCAGGCGCTGGCTGAGTTTGCTGGCATCCGGGCTGTAGCCGGCCAGCAGGCCCGCCGGGCTGAGGATGCTGACGCTGGTCTGGCCGTCATAGAGCTTCTGGCTTGCCTGCTGGCTGAGCGCTTGCAGGCTGTTGAGGTTGATGTCCACCGAGAGTGAGGCAATGACCTTGCCCTCGACCATCAGCGGAAACACGATGCTGGTCATCAGCACGTTCTGGCCGTCGATCTCGTAGAAGTAAGGTTCGATCACGCAGGGTTTGAGGGTGCTGCGCGGGCAGGTGAACCAGGCGTTGTTCGGTTCGCCGCTGGGGCCGGTGCGGGTGTCGGTCATATCGCTTTCCGGCAGCGGCATGGCCGTCAACTGACCTGGGGTCGGCTGCGACCAGTAGAGGGCAAAGCGGCCCCGGTCATTGCTGCCGATCTCCTTCTGGCCGGCGAACAGTTCATCCTTGCCGTCCAGCGCGTTGGCCTCGAAGACCAGGGACAGACCGAGCAGATCCGGGTTGGCTTGCAGCGCGGACTTCACCTGGCGGGTCAGGTCTTCGCGCAGGTCGAAGGCATCGAGAAAGCGTTTTTCCGCCTGTTCGCGCAGGAACAACACCTGGCGCGCAAAACCGTTGCCGTATTGGTAGGCGTCCATGAACTGACGACGAATGATCAGCGCCTGCACCTCACCCTGGGCTTCGATCCGCGCCTGGGCCGCTTCATTGAGCATCTCCATGCTTGAGGTTTTCACCAGTTCCGAGCTGTGTTCCATGCGGTAGAGGGAAAGACCGACCAGCAAGGTAACCACGCCCAACAGGCTGAGTCCGGCGAGCAGGGTGATTTTCCACTGAATGGAAAGCTGTCTGAGCGACATGAAATGACATCCTTAATCGGGGGCAACAGAAGACGGAAGGTTTACTGTGTGAAGATTTTTTCTTTATTTAATTGCTCAATCAAAAATAAATAAAAGCCTTCAGCGAATATCTACTTCACTGAAAAATATAGGGTTATTGAACGGGTTGTGGCCGTTTCACGGACGCCAGAAGTCGGCGCGGAGGGAGAATAGCGTCAACTGGTAATTGGCTGATATCCGTAGTGCGTCATTTGCGTGTATCAATAGCCACTATGCTCAACTTTACTCGTCCCAAGCCGTTAACCCGTTGAGCGTCTATTCCAATAAGAGAGAACCATCATGGGTCTGAGCCTGAAGGCTAAAGTCGTGTCCCTCGCCGTACTTCCGGTATTGCTCTGTGCTCTGGTAATCAGTCTGACCACGGTTTGGATGCTGCAGAATCAGGCCAAGGATGAGGTGGAGGAAACCCGTCAGCGGTTACTCTCGGAGTCCAAGGCGACCTTGCAGAATTACGTCACCCAGATAATGACAGCGATCAAGCCGCTCTACGATGCGTCGGCCCAGGGCGACATGGTGGCCCGGGCGCAGGCGGTGAAACTGCTGTCGAATATCAAATATGGCAAGGACGGTTATTTTTTCGGCTATGACTCGCAGGTCGTGCGGGTGTTCAAGAGCGACAACCCCGATGGCGTCGGCAAGAGTTTCAAGGATGCCCGCGATCCGAATGGTGTCTACGTCAACCGTGAGCTGGTCCAGGTTGCCAAGGACGGTAGCCATTTCCTGAAATACAGCGCGTCCTTGGCCACCAACGAGCAAGTGTTGGTGCCCAAGATCGGTTACACCGAATTCCTGCCCAAGTGGGATATAGCCATCGGTACCTTCGTCAACCTCGACGGTATCGAGGCCCAGGTCGCGGAGGTGGAGATCAAGGTCCATCAGCGCATGGAAGGGGTGATTCTGAGTATCCTCGGGATCACCGCGTTGGTGCTGCTGGTGATCGCGGTCCTCGGGATACTGATGGCCAATGGTATTTTGCGACCGCTGCAACTGATGAAGCTCAGCCTGGACGATATTGCGGCCGGCGAGGGCGACCTGACACGGCGCCTGGCGATCACCAACGAGGACGAACTGGGGCAGTTGGCTGGTTCCTTCAACCGTTTCGTCGACAAGATCCATGGCCTGGTGCGGCAGATCAGCGAGATGACCGTGCAACTGACCACGCTGGTCGCCCAGGTCAGCGACCAGACCCAGCGTTCGGAGCAGGCGATGGAGCGTCAGCGCCACGAAACCGACCAGGTGGCCACGGCGATCAACCAGATGTCCTCGGCGGCCCAGGAAGTGGCGCGCGGCGCGCAAGGGGCGGCGGTTGCCGCGCAGCAGACCGATGCCGAAGGCAAGACTGCCAAACGGGTGGTCGATGGCAGCATCCAGCAGATCCATGCGCTGGTGAAGGATATTCGCCACAGCGGCACCACCCTGGACAGCCTGCAGCAGGACGTGACCTCGATTGTCAGCGTACTCGGGGTGATTCGTTCCATCGCCGAGCAGACCAACCTGCTGGCGCTCAACGCGGCCATCGAGGCCGCTCGTGCCGGTGAAGCGGGTCGCGGCTTTGCGGTGGTGGCCGATGAGGTGCGGGCGCTGGCCAGTCGGACCCAGCAGAGCACCCAGGAAATCCAGGGCATGATCGACCGCCTGCAACAGGGTACGCAGGTGGCGGTGGAGGCCATGCGCCGTTCCAGCGAGGCAGGTGACGGTACCTCGGACCGGGCCAACGAGGCCGGTGTGTCGCTGGATACCATGGCGCAACTGATTGGCACGATCAACACGATGAACGCGCAGATTGCCAGCGCCGCCGACGAGCAGACCGCGGTGGCCGAAGAGATCAACCGCAGTGTGCATCAAATCGCCTCGGCGGTGGACAGCGTGGCCGATGAAACCCAGCGCAGTGCCCAGACTTCCCGTAGTCTGGCGGAACTGGGACAGAGCCTGGGCAAGTTGGTGGGGCAGTTCCGGATCTGACAAGCTGGCCCCGACAGTTTTGTGTCTGACGCAATTCCTGCATCCGACACAGATACTGTGGGAGCGGTGCTTGCCCGCGAAGGGGCCCTTGAGGCCGCCCAAAGCTTCGCGGGCAAGCAC
>NZ_JBWKUQ010000036.1:0-27982 GCF_059420925.1 Pseudomonas sp. GW821-FHT03C07 | reverse complement strand
CAGCGGACGGGACTCGAACCCGCGACCCCCGGCGTGACAGGCCGGTATTCTAACCGACTGAACTACCGCTGCGCGTAACACTGATGACGAATGGTGGGTGATGACGGGATCGAACCGCCGACCCTCTGCTTGTAAGGCAGATGCTCTCCCGGCTGAGCTAATCACCCTTCGCTTTCGGTGTGGCGCGCATTCTACGGAGCACTCCGGACTCTGGCAAGCACTTTCTTTAATATTTTTCTCAGGCCTTCCAAAGACTTAGCAGAGGGTTGGCCTATCGGGCCATGAAGAGAATAATGCCCTCCTTTGTATAAAGGAGAGATGCACCCCATGTGGTTCAAGAACCTGCTGATCTACCGCCTGACCCAAGATCTGCCTTTTGATGCCGAGGCGCTGGAGACCGCACTGGCGAGCAAACCGGCCCGCCCCTGTGCAAGCCAGGAGTTGACCACTTACGGTTTCGTCGCGCCCTTCGGCAAAGGCGAAGACGCCCCGCTGGTGCATGTCAGCGGCGATTTTCTGCTGGTGGCCGCGCGCAAGGAAGAACGTATCCTGCCGGGCAGCGTGGTGCGCGATGCGCTGAAGGAAAAGGTCGAGGAGATCGAAGCCGAACAGATGCGCAAGGTCTACAAGAAGGAACGCGACCAGCTCAAGGATGAAATCATCCAGGCATTCCTGCCACGGGCGTTTATCCGTCGCTCCTCGACCTTTGCCGCGATTGCGCCGAAACAGGGCCTGATCCTGGTCAACTCGGCCAGCCCAAAACGCGCCGAAGACCTGCTGTCGACCCTGCGTGAAGTGCTCGGCACCCTGCCGGTGCGGCCGCTGACGGTGAAAACCGCGCCAAGCGCGATCATGACCGAGTGGGTGAAGACCCAGGCAGCCGCGGAACATTTCTTCGTGCTCGATGAATGCGAACTGCGTGACACCCATGAAGACGGCGGTATTGTGCGCTGCAAGCGCCAGGACCTGACTGGCGAGGAAATCCAGCTGCACCTGAGCACCGGCAAGGTGGTGACTCAGTTGTCGATGGCCTGGCAGGACAAACTGTCCTTCGTGCTCGACGACAAGATGGTGGTCAAGCGCCTGAAGTTCGAAGATCTGCTGCAGGATCAGGCCGAACAGGACGGCGGTGAAGAAGCCCTGGGCCAGTTGGATGCCAGCTTCACCTTGATGATGCTGACCTTCGGCGAATTCCTGCCGCAGCTGTTCGACGCCCTGGGTGGCGAGGAAATGCCGCAGGGTATCTGACCGCACGCTGTAAGCGGCGTGAACACCTGTGGGAGCGGAGCTTGCCCGTGAAGAACGATAACGCGGTGTGTCAGACAGACCAGGTTGTCAGCATTCGCGGGCAAGCTCCGCTCCCACAGAGACTCCGTCGTACGCAGGCTCTCGGTTCGACACGGGCATTGTGGGAGTCGGAGTTACCGGGTCGCCGCCCCCTCGATATCACCAAAGGCTTCGCAGGCAAACGCCTCTGCCACAGGTCCACGCCGGCCTGGTTCGACACCGCATATAACAAGGAAAACACCATGCGCGCACTGGCCACACTCAGCCGCTTCGTCGGCAATACCTTCGCCTACTGGGTGCTGATCTTCGCCGTGCTGGCGTTCCTCCAGCCCAGCTGGTTCATCGCCCTGAAAATCGCCATCGTGCCGCTGCTCGGGCTGGTGATGTTTGGCATGGGCCTGACTCTCAAACTCGACGATTTCGCCGAAGTCGCCCGCCACCCCTGGCGCGTGGCCCTGGGCGTGGTCGCCCACTTTATTATCATGCCAGGCGTCGCCTGGCTGCTCTGCCGGGCCTTCCAGTTGCCGGCGGAAATCGCCGTCGGGGTGATCCTGGTCGGCTGCTGCCCCAGCGGCACCTCCTCCAATGTCATGACCTGGCTGGCCCGCGGCGACCTGGCGCTGTCGGTGGCCATCGCCGCCGTCACCACCCTGCTCGCCCCGCTGCTGACCCCCGCGCTGATCTGGCTGCTGGCCTCGGCCTGGTTGCCAGTGCAGTTCAGCGAGCTGTTCTGGTCGATCCTGCAGGTGGTACTGCTGCCGATCGTGCTGGGAGTCGTCGCCCAACGTCTGCTGGGCGAGCGCGTCCGCCATGCGGTGGAAGTCCTGCCGCTGGTGTCGGTGGTGAGCATCGTGATTATCGTCACCGCCGTGGTCGCCGCCAGCCAGGCGAAGATCGCCGAGTCCGGCCTGCTGATCATGGCCGTGGTGATGCTGCACAACAGCTTCGGCTACCTGCTGGGCTATTTCACCGGCCGCCTGTTCAAGCTGCCACTGGCCCAGCGCAAGTCGCTGGCGCTGGAAGTCGGCATGCAGAACTCAGGGCTGGGCGCCGCGTTGGCCAGCGCGCACTTCTCGCCGCTGGCGGCGGTGCCCAGCGCGCTGTTCAGTGTCTGGCACAATATTTCCGGGGCTCTGCTCTCGACCTGGTTCCGCCGCATGAGTGAAAAGCAGGACCGCGAACAGGCCGCTGAGCGCGCACTGAATTGAAGGAAATTTGACCAGACGGGCAAGAATGCGCACTATAGTGCGCAGCGCAAGGACGACCTTGCGGCTTGAGCGCAGCATCCATCCGGGGACGACCCCATCCATAGATGGAGGTTTTCATGTCCTGGATCATTCTGTTTTTCGCCGGTCTCTTCGAAGTCGGCTGGGCCGTTGGCCTCAAGTACACCGACGGCTTCAGCCGCCCGCTCCCCAGCGTACTCACGGTTACGGCCATGGTCATCAGCCTCGGCCTGCTGGGTTTGGCCATGAAGGAGTTGCCGCTGGGCACCGCCTATGCCATCTGGACCGGTGTCGGCGCGGTGGGCACGGTGATCGCCGGGATCATCCTGTTCGGTGAGTCCATGGCCTTGTTCCGTTTGGCGAGCGTGGCCTTGATCATTGCCGGGTTGGTCGGTTTGAAAGTCTCGGCCGCCTGACACTCTGCTTGATTCAACACGCCCCCCCTGTGGGAGGCCCGCGAAGCCGCCAAAAGCTTCGCGGGCAAGCTCCGCTCCCACATCAGAGCTTCGGTCGTACACAAACTCTCGGCACGATACGGATAATTGTGGGAGCAGGATTTACCGGGACGCCGGACCGCCGCGAAGAGGCCCGCAAGGCCACCAAAACTTCGCGGGCAGGCTCCGCTCCCACACACGCCTAGCGGTGCACCATCCCCCGCAACTGCAACACCTGCTCGCGCAACTGCTCCGGCACCGCCACCTCGGCTCCGACCGGCGTTCCCGCCACCAGGGTCACCCGCGACCACAAGCGCCGGAATAACCCCTTGGCCGGATCACGACTGAAGAAACTGCCCCACAAACCTTGCAGAGCCAGCGGAATCACCGGCACCGGGGTTTCCTCCAGCACGCGGGTCATGCCGCCCTTGAATTCGTTGATCTCACCATCAGTGGTCAGCTTGCCCTCGGGAAAGATGCACACCAACTCGCCGTCCTTCAGGTACTCGGCGATTTTCCGGAACGCACGCTCATAGATATCCAGATCCTCACCGCGCCCGGCAATCGGAATCGCCCCGGCCGTGCGGAAGATGAAGTTGAGCACCGGCAAGCGATAGATCTTGTAATACATCACAAACCGAATCGGCCGCCGCACCGCGCCACCAATCAGCAAGGCATCGACAAACGACACATGGTTGCAAACCAGCAAGGCCGGCCCCTCATCGGGAATCAGCTCCAGGTTGCGGTGCTCGACGCGGTACATGGAATGGCTGAGCAACCAGATCATGAAGCGCATGCTGAACTCGGGCACGATCTTGAAAATATAGGTGTTGACCGCGATGTTCATCAGCGACACCACCAGGAACAACTCGGGAATCGACAGCTTGGCCACGCTCAGCAGCAGGATCGAGACCATCGCCGAAACCACCATGAACAGCGCGTTGAGGATGTTGTTGGCGGCGATCACCCGGGCCCGCTCGTTCTCGACGGTGCGCGACTGGATCAAGGCATACAGCGGCACGATGTAGAAACCACCGAACACCCCCAGCCCGAGGATATCCACCAGCACCCACCAGGCCTGGTGATAACCCAGGATCGCCAGCCAGTCGTTGGCCTGCACGTTCTGCGGCAGGTTGCCGGAATGCCACCACAACAACAGACCAAACAGCGTCAGCCCGAACGAACCGAAAGGCACCAGGCCGATTTCCACCTTGCGTCCCGACAGCCGTTCGCAAAGCATGGAGCCGGCGGCAATCCCCACCGAAAACACGGTGAGGATCAGCGTCACCACGGTTTCATCGCCGTACAACCACTCCTTGGCGTACGCCGGAATCTGCGTCAGGTAGATCGCCCCGACAAACCAGAACCAGGAGTTGCCGACAATCGAGCGCGACACCGCCGGCGTCTGCCCCAGGCCCAGGCGCAAGGTGGCCCAGGACTGGCTGAAGATATTCCAGTCCAGCCGTAGCTGCGGGCTCGCCGCCGCCGCCCGGGGAATGCTGCGGCTGGCCAGGTAACCGAGCACCGCCACCAACACAATGGCGCTGGACACGATAGGTGCGTAGTGCGCCGAAGACATCATCACCCCGGCACCGATGGTCCCCGCCAGGATCGCCAGGAAGGTACCCATTTCCACCAGGCCGTTGCCCCCCACCAGTTCGTCTTCAGCCAGGGCCTGGGGCAGAATCGAGTATTTGACCGGGCCGAACAGCGCCGAGTGGGTGCCCATGGCGAACAGCGTCACCAGCATCAGCGACAGGTGATCGAACACAAAACCCACCGCCCCTACCGCCATGATTGCGATTTCACCCAGCTTGATCACCCGGATCAGCGCGTCCTTGGCGAACTTTTCACCGAACTGTCCGGCCAGGGCCGAGAACAGGAAAAACGGCAGGATGAACAGCAAGGCACAGAGGTTCACCCAGATACCGCGATCCCCGGTGAGGGCGAGCTTGTAGAGGATGGCGAGGATCAACGACTGCTTGAACAGATTGTCATTGAAAGCCCCGAGGGACTGCGTGACGAAGAACGGCAGGAAACGCCGCGTACGCAGCAGACTGAACTGTGAGGGGTGACTCATCTTCCCTGTACCTGAGTGGCGCCGAGAGCGGCTTTCTTGTTGGAAGGCGGATCACCGCCCCCGGGCCACAACCTTACCTAATATCGGGCAACTATTTCGCTATTCCTGCCAGGCAAGGTGAAACAAAAAGCTCACCTTTGTAGGCCCCGCGCAGGGTCCGCGAACCGACAATCAGCCAGAGCACCGCCAACAGGGCCACCAACACCTGGCCGAAGCCATTGAAAAAACCCAGGTGCAAGGTGCTGCCCAGCTTCAAGGTTGCCAGGGCATAAACCCCCAACGGGAAGGTGAAGCCCCACCAGCCGAGATTGAACGGGATGCCCCGACGCAGGTAACGCAGGGTGATCAGCACTGCCATCAGCATCCACCACAAACCGAAGCCCCAGAGAATAATGCCGGCGATCAGGCCCAGGCCGCTGGCGATCTCACCGATACCCGGCAGGCCGCTGGCGGCGAAAATCGCTGGCGAGTCCGCACCCAGCAACAGCATGCCCAACGCACCGGTACCGATCGGCCCCAGGGCCAGCCAGCTGGAGGCCGCCATGTTTTCATGGGGCAACTTGTGCAACGCCATGCGCAACAACAGGATACTCAGGATGCTGAACGCCACCGGCACCGAGAACGCCCAGAGCACATAGCTGGTGATCAAGACGTTGAACTGCATATGTGTATCGAGCAGGTGCGGCGCCAGCAGGCCGCCGCTGGCCGCCGCTACTTCCGCAGCCACCACCGGCAACAGCCAGACCGCGGTCATCTGGTCGATGCTGTGCTCCTGGCGAGTGAACATCAGGTAGGGAATCAGCACGCCGCAGGCCAGGGACATGGCCACGTCGATCCACCACAACATCTCGGCGACCGGCACCGCGCTGTCGCCCCAACGCGGCACGCCGAATACCAGGAAACCGTTGATGATGGTCGCCAGCCCCATGGGAATGGTGCCGAAGAACATCGAGACCGTCGAATGCCCGAAAATCCGCCGCGCCTCATGGAAGAACAACACCCAACGCGCGCCGTAGAGCAGGCTGAACACGGCGAACAGCAGGATATTGAACAGCCACAGACCTTCGGCAAAAGCGCGCTGGCCCGGGACTTCAATCGGCAACTGCGCCAGGGCCAGCGCCAGGACACCGGTGCCCATGGTGGCGGCGAACCAGTTGGGGGTGAACTGGCGAATGACTTCACGGGGGTGCTGCAAATGGCCTAAGGGCCGGATTCCGGGTTTGACGCTATGGGCGCACACTTGCATGACTGGCTCCTGTCCTCGGGTGAGGTTGCAGCCATCATAGAACCGGATCGAATATCCATATAACGGGTAATTTCTCTAACTGTTATCTGTTTTATAGATAAGCAATCAGCAGCTGACAGCACCAGCGGTCTTTTCTGGAAGACATGCCCGGCTTGCGTCTGGCCGGGCAGTCAATCGTCGATCATCGTCCGTCACGGCCTGACGACGGTGAGGGTGCGTATGTTTGAGTACACCGGAGCGCCGCTGTGATAGAGCGACTTGGCGTAGAGGCGATGGTCGCCTAGTCCGACGGTTATAACGAGTGTCCAATTGCCGAACGTAATATCACTTGTAACCTCCCCCTTGGAAACCGCGCTGGAGCCACTGCCGTCGAATATCTCGACTGTCTGTCCCCGGCTCGCCTTACCGGACAATCTCAGCTCCGTGCTGGAGGTGCTATCCCCATTCTGAATCTCTTTATTATCGGGGTCTCTGACATAGTCAAGGGTGGGGTTGATCAGCGGCACGACATTGACATGGCGTACGGCTGAGTATGGGGATGGATAGCCGTCCAAGGGATAGAGCGCTTTGGCGAAGAAGCGGTATTGTCCCACCGCGACGGTTAAATTGCATTCCCATGTGCCGGTTAGTGAATTGGCTGTCGCCTGGCCCTTGAGAACTTCATCTGCCTCCCGGCCATCGACAATCGCGACGTTCCGGCCCTTGCTCGCCTGACCTGACAGTTTCAACCGGGTGCTGACAGTGAAGCGTTGGAGGATTCCCGCCGGGACTTCTTTATCGTTGGCATCCTTGACACTGACAATCGTCGGCAGTGTCACGACCACGAAATTGCGTTCATTTGAAAGTACCGGGCTGACGGGATAGAGCGCCTTGGCGTATAGGCGGCGTGGCCCCTCTTCGACGGTTATAACGTGGACCCACAAGCCGAGCAGACGATCGGCGGTAGCCTCCCCCTTGGAAACCGCACCGCTTCCACTGCCATCGAAGATCTCGACTTTCTGCCCCTTGTTCGCCCGCCCTGCCAGTTGCAGCGTCGTGCTACGGGCGAAGCCCCCCTCCGGGATCTCTTTATTGCCGTCTGATACGCTGTCAAGGGTCGGTATGACCTGCTCCAGTTTGACGGTATAGGTGCGCAACGGAAAGGTCTGCGCATTGGCCTCGTTGGTGGTCTTGCTGAAGTCGGCCTTGAACTCCATGGTCAGGGTGCTGCCATCCTTCAGTTCTCTCAGATAACTGTAGGCGGCGGAGACGTCATAGTAGCCTTGGTCTATCCAGGTCTCACTGGTCCTCGGGCCCCATGGTGGTGGCGTCCAGATATCCAGGTTATAGGGGGAAGTCCCGTCGACTTTTGTGCCCTTGAGGCGCAGCCACACATCCTGATTCGGCGCAATCAGCGGCCAGATACCAACCCTGCAGGTGACATCGGCGCTGATGGTGTTCAGGTCCAACTCGGTGCCTTCACCGCTGTTTTGGGCTTGCAGAATTTTAGGCACGGCGGCCTCTAGATCGCCGGGAGCGAAGGTCTGCACCGCCAGGTTGAGTGCTGCTGAGGGATCGGAGGTTTCGCCGTTGCGAATCACGCTGTAGGTCACCGTCACCGGCTTGCCCAGGTTATAGGCGAGCACCTCGACCGGAATAGGGATCTCGCGGCTGGTGGGCAGCGCCTGTGCCGGGGTGGTGTGCGAACCCTCTCCCGCAGTGCCGGTCCAGGTCACACGGACCTGATCACCGGGTAGGACGCCGTACTCGGGAAGCACCACGGTCAGGGCATCCTTGGCCGCCACCGGATTCAATTGCTGGCTGGGCGCGGTGCCGCTGGCCTGCTTGACCCTGGGAGCGGACAGGTCCATGGCCGCACGGACCCTATAGGTGCGCAACGGAAAGGTCTGCGCATTGGCTTCATTGGTGGTCTGGCTGAAGTCGGCCTTGAACTCCATGGTCAGGGTGCTGCCGTCCTTCAGTTCTTTCAGATAACTGTAGGCAGCGGAGACGTCATAGTAGCCTTGGCTTATCCAGGTCGGATTGGTCCTCGGACTTCGTGGCGGCGGTGCCCAGATATTCAGGTCATAGGGAGTAGTTCCATCGGCCTTCGTGCCCTTGAGGCGCAGCCACACGTCCTGGTCTGGCGCAATCAGCGGCCAGGTGCCTGCCCGGCAGGTGGCATTGGCGCTGATGGTGTTCAGGTCCAGCTCGCTGCCTTCACCGCCGTTTTCGGCTTGCAGGATCTTCGGCCTGCCGTCCTGTAGATCGCCGGGAGCGAAGGTCTGCACCGCCAGGTTGAGCGCGGCTGAGGGATCGGAGGCTTCGCCGTTGCGAATTACGCTGTAGGTCACCGTCACCGGTTTGCCCAGGTTGTAAGCGAGCACCTCGACCGGAATAGGGATCTCGCGGCTGGTAGGGAGCGCTTGCGCCGGGGTGGTGTGCGAACCCTCTCCCGCGGTGCCGGTCCAGGTCACGCGGACCTGATCGCCGGGTTGGAAACCGTACTCCGGAATCACCACGGTCAGGGCATTTTTGGCCGCCACCGGATTCAATTGCTGGCTCGGCGCGGTGCCGGTGGCCTGCTTGACCCTCGGGGCGGACAGGTCCATGGCCGCACGGATGGTATAGGTGCGCAACGGAAAGGTCTGCGCATTGGCTTCATTGGTGGTCTGGCTGAAGTCGGCCTTGAACTCCATGGTCAGGGTGCTGCCGTCCTTCAGTTCTTTCAGATAACTGTAGGCGACGGGAGTGTCGTAGTAGCCTTGGTTTATCCAGGTCGTACTGGCGATCGGGCCCCGTGGTGGTGGCGCCCAGATATTCAGGTCATAGGGGGAGGTCCCGTCGGCTTTCGTGCCCTTGAGACGCAGCCACACGTCCTGGCCCGGCGCAATCAGCGGCCAGACACCCGCTCGGCAGGTGGCATTGGCGCTAATGGTGTTGAGGTCCAGCTCGCTGCCTTCACCGCCGTTTTCGGCTTGCAGGATCTTCGGCCTGGCGTCCAGCAGATCGTCGGGAGCGAAGATTTTCACCTCCAGGTGGAACAAATCCGATGGCGGTGACTCGTTGCCGCCGCGAGGGGTGACGGTGTAACTGACCGTCACCGACTGGCCCAGACTGTAGGCAATCACCGACACCGGTAACGGGATCGTCTTCTCGCCTATCGTGCCCACCTCAACCGGTAACGTGGTATAGGAGCCTTCGGCCGGACTGCCGGCCACCCCGGTCCAGGTGACGCGGATCTCGTCGGTACCGCGCATGCCGTCATATTGCGGCACCACCGCTGTCAGCGTGGCCAGCGCCGCAAGCGGATCGAGTTGGTCGCCGGGCGCCTCGGCGATGGCCAAAGCGGGCAGCTCGTTGATACCACCATTCAATGTCAGTGACTGTTTGAAACGAATGCAGTCGAGGCGCAGTGCAAAGTCGCCAATGACATCCGCCGTCGTGGTGATGTTCCAGGTGAGGCCGCTCGCGGTCAGGGGTCGCTCGCCCGTCGGCTCGAGCTGAAGCTTTTGCGCGGGATCGACGCTGAACGCCAGATCCTGACCGATCAGCACGCTGTCGGAGCGTGGTTTGAGGGTCAACTGGTAGGACTGGCCGGGCAGAATCCACCAATGGTCGTCGGGTGAAATTTCCGTTCCGCCAACGCTGAGTTCGAACTGCGCCCATTTGCGGGTCGGGATGGTCTTGACGGCAAAGGCTTGCGTATCGGCTTCAGGCGTGTAAGGACTGTCGACGAGCGCGATGACCGTGGCATCGGCGGCTGGCTGGTAGCCAAACACTGCCACACCCTCCTCGCCGGTGAACAGGGTTTCCAGAAGGTCGCCGTCCTGGCGCCATTCGACGGCGACACCGGGTTCCGGATTGCCGGAGACCGCGTAATGAACGCTCACCTGAAGATCGATGGTTTCCTCTTCCTCGACGCTTGGCCAATAGTCGGGCTGCCCATGGTCGCTGAGGTCGAGCTTGTAGGGCCCGACGATGCAGGCCAAGGCCTCATGGGGCTCGGCATGATAGACACTTTCGAAGCGCAGGGTGGCGGTCCTGCCGTTGACGCTGGGGTCATCGGCATCGTGGCGAATTTCCCAGACCTTGGCGATAGGCTGGGCATCGTCATCCGCGTCGGGCTCTGTCGCTGCCACTTGCAACCCGGCCTGCCCGGCCTCGCTCTGATCGGTAAAGGAGGCATAGGCGCTGGTGCCGGTATAAATCCCGCCGCCAGCCCACCCGCAGTCTTCGGCCACCGGCAGGGAGAGATGATGCGCCCCGCCCCCCCGACAGATCGGCATATAGCGGCGGCCGTCCTTTTCCACCCAATAGCGGGCGCTGCTCCCGTCAAATTCGGGTGCGGGTTCATGGGTGCTCAGCGCCAGCGGCTTGAGATGCACGAACACCGACACACCTTCGGCCATCTCGGGAGAAACATCCGTGCCCAGGGCCTTGCCGGAAAAATGCAATTCACCCGGGCCGGCCGGCCAGCCCGGCTCTTGCGCGACGGGCTGATCACTATCGGGCTCGCTCGTCGCCTCGGCGACGGCGGCGGCATCGAACAGGCCGGACTGAAGGGCCAGGGTCGCCTTGGGCCGAGTGATTTCGTCGTTCAGATCCATTTTGTCATCGCAGATCAGCCAGTCTCGCGGCGGTTCCGCAGCCGCGTTCACGGTGCTCGTCTGCAACTCACGGGTCCAGAAATGCGCCCCACCGTTGAAATACGCCACCACCCTCGGATTGGCGCTCGCTTGCTGCGTCGGCTGATACAGGAACCTGAGTTGATAGCCGGGCGCCGCCGTCAGGCGCAGGTCGATTGGCAGATCGAACTCGATCGCGGCTTCCACTTCGCCATAGAGATAGACATACCGACGCTGGGTGTCATTGCTTGACACGTAGATAAGATCGGCACCGCTGAAGCCTGCTCCCGTGCGTCTCTTCCATTCGGCAGGCCAAGTGCTCGTGGGCAGGTCGGCTGCCGTGCCCAACAGGTTGCGTTTGATCCGTTTTTGCGCGTTCATGTCCACACTCCCCAACAGGTTGTGTTTGCGTCGGTCCGGGCGACTGCGTGCCAGGCTTGAACAAGGCTGGGTGGGTTCCCCGCCCTACTGGCGAAACCCCGTTTCACTTAAAAGCCCTTCGATCTTTTCGGCGAAGTCTCTGCCGCCATCCAGAGCGGTGTATTCCACTTCGACGATAATGTCGGTCAGCGATGCGAGAAGCTGCTCTTGCTTGCCGGGGAGAGCCCGTGGAATAGCGATCTGCCATGAGGAGATCGCGCCGGTTCGTTCAAAGGACGCGTAGCGCTCTTCGTCGAAGGCAAAACGCGAGCCGGTACCGTCATCGTCGAGTCCGTCGGAAACCGCGATTTGCGGCTGGGCGCGCAGGTTGTAGCGCACATAGGTGGTATCGGCATCGGCATGTCGTGGATCGTAGAGATGACGAGCGCCGCCAAGATCGGGTTTGATCAAGAGCTTGCTGGAGATTTGCGTGAGCATCATGCTGACCGTTTCATAGGGGCCGAGCAGCGCCGGCAGCGTGATCGATACACGCCGGATCTGACGCAGATAATGGCCGGGATAGTCGCTGTCGTAAAACCGGCTATCGAGGCTGAAGTCCAGTTTTCCGCTGCTCTGGAGCGTACGAAGTTTATCTGTCCACTCTTCTGGCGCGAAATAGTCGCGCAGCGAGACCATTTTCCTGATCGTCAAGCGCCGTTCATAGCGATGGACAAACGCCGACTCCATGCGCAGCAGGCCAAGTGTCAGCGTCTCGCCGGCCGTGAAGCCATGATGGCTGTCGACCCAGGCGCCGGGCAGGATAAAATGGGTGTCATAATCGCCAATTTCATATTGCCAGCAGGACTGCACCGACAAACACAGGGCGGTCACCGCATCGTAGGTCTGGAAATAAAGCGTGGCCATCTTGCTTTGCATCCAGCGATAGAGCGATGCCCGGGAGGTGCGGGTCTGGGTGAGAAACGCATACATCTCCCTGGCTTGTTCGATGGCGCGCACCTGCTGATTGAGCGAGACCACCGACGCCTTGATCTGGATGGCCTGGGCTTGCAGTTGCTGATTCAGCGCCTCGCGCTCGGCGATCGCTGCGTTGTGCTGGAAGTTCCACTCTTGACGCAAGCGCTGTTGCGAAGCGTAGCGATCATGCAGGCCGCTGTAGAGCGATTCACTTTGACTGTAGGTACTGGCTGCTGCTGCGACAGAATGTGCCGGACCACCGTATTTCATGCCCCCCGAGGCCACACCGAAAATATTGGCAAAGGTTTCCGCCGCGTGTCCGAAACTGCTGCTGATTCCCGAGGTCAAGGCGCCTGTTTTTGCACGCTTCAGATTCTCGCTCGCCTCGATTTCGTCCTTGTTGAGATCCTTCTGGATCAACTTCTCGTAATAGGTTTCTCGCTCAACAATCGCCTGTCGGGAAGCCTCAAGGGCGTCCCACATGGCATCGGCATGACGCTTCAGTTCGACTTGCAGCTCGCGGCTGAAGTCGCCCATCTCGATAAGATGTTCTTGTTGCAGGGTTTCCTGCTCGCAGCGATCCGCCTGTTCGATGTATTGCCGGAGTTGATCGCCAAACCGGCACAGGGTCTGTACCGCTTGTTGCGCACGGGGCAAGATGGCGCTGAAGCGATAAGGCGGGACGACCGGCGGCGTCAGGATGTCCCGCAGGTTGAAGCCGCCACCACCGGCCTGGGCCCGCATCAGGTCCTTGGGGTTGATGGGCGTGTCGTAAAGCGGCAGGTCGATGGGCTTGCCGTCGAGGGTCAGATAGTGCCGCAGGTTGTGCAGGCGTGCTTCCAAAGTGTCCCAGAGATCCAGCAGGTCCCGGTTGATTTCCGGGCGGAAGTCCGGGTGGTCCAGCAGGGGCGCCAAGAGAGTATGGTCGGGTGCCAGCGGCAGATTGATCAGCGTATCGACCGATAGCGATGGGCCGAGCGCATCGAAACACTCGAGGTTTCGAGCAGCCTCCAGCTCACTGAGTGATTTTGGCGTCCAGTTGGAGGCCCCGCGCACGTCAGGGGCCGGCCCCATCATGCGCGCCGCCCTCAGGTAGAGCATTTTGGCTTCGGTCAGGCTGTCGCGCGTGAGTTGTCGATAGAGCCAATCCCCCCATTCAATCAGGGTTTCGACATAATCGCGAAAAATCCGTTTGCGATAATGGATCGGGCTGCTGTAGGCGATGGCATCCGGATCGGCGGGCGAGGCCACTTCGAAGCTTGGGTCGCCCGCCATCAGCAACGGACGCGAGCGCCAATAGGCGGTGGTTTCGACCCGTCCCGGATTGATCCTGGCGGACGGGTCGAACAGATAGTGCAACCATCCCAGCGCATCCTCGTAGCTCATTTCGCGGCGCAACCGTACCGCTATCAGATGTGGAAGATGGAAGAATATCTCCCAGAAATAGCGCCCGTTCGCCCCGTGGAAATCGAGAAATTCCGGCTTATCGGCCCCCGGGCGCGGTGGTTCTTCGGTGTGCTGACTGTCCCAGGAGAGCAAATTTTCGATGGAGAGCGCCGCCCGCTCCACCAATTCGCGACCGAATGTGGTGTTCAGGCGGATGGCTTCGACGGTTTTGTCCGCACCGAACTCAGCCCCAAAATCGAGAAACTGACCGGCTTGGCCTTGAACGCTTTCGGGTCCCCTTACAAGCCTCGGCCCATTGAGTCGCGGCGGCTTCAACCTGACCTCGTATTCTTGATAACCCTGGCTCCAGGTGTCGTCCATGTATTCCCCCAACCCGACGGCAACGATTTGCGGATTGCCCGCCAAAGGGGTCAAGTTCAAGTGCAACGCAGCGCCATTAAATCGAAACAGCCGCAGCTCACCGGCAGGCGCCTTGTCTTCGCCTACCCAAATTGGCAGGGCGAGTGGAGCCGCGGATTGAGTACCACGACGAGAGAATTTTTTATTGATTGCAAAGTTGGAACTGCCGTTGCTCGTGATTTTCAGCCAGGTTCCATGAACGCTGTAGTCGTCATCCGCTAGATTGGCCATCTGCCAAAATATATCTCTATAATCGCCATCACTGTTTAACGCCGGAACGGTCGTGGCAACTATCGCGTGCCCTCCATCAAACGTCACGACATGGCCCGCCGCCCCCTGCTCGTTTAAAAACTCGATCCGTGCGGGGGACGTATAATTACCCGACGCAAAATCAATCACTATGCTGTAGTAGGCGGAATGACGGGCTTCGACAGGGGACGGCTCATGGAGACTAATGTCAATATCAATAAAGGCATATTGTGCCAAGAGATTGGGGTGAACCCGCGCGCGTGAATGAGATATCCATTTCTCATACAGTTTCTGCACGCTACCCACTGTGACAAAAAGCTGTTTTCCAGCGATGTTCATTGCCCCTAGAAGTAGGTAGCGTGTGAGCCCAGACGGATGTTCATTGCTTTTAACTCGAATGGACTCGACCGCCCATCCCTTGTAATCGCTGTCTTCGCCCAACAGCGGTAAGCGTCGTTGGAGGTAAGACGGACCTTTATCCGGCTCCTCCCTCGAATATTGCTCAAGCAGGTGATCGATGTGACCACGCTCTTTTTCCGCGAGATCAATGCGGTTCAACAGTTCATCCCACGCGTAATAGCCTGTTGTGCTTTCACCATCGGTGGTCGACAGGATAACGCCGAGCACCATCTGTTTTACTTCCTTGGTAAGCCCGCTATCGCTAACGATCGCCAGAAGATGATTACCTTCCTCATCGGCGCGTACACGTCGATGGTGCTTACCGAGTGCCACGCTTTTGCGCTCGAGCATGACCGTGTCAACGGTAAAGGGCGGCGCCCAGGTACCACTCAAACTGCGATAGGAGAAGCGAATATCAAACTGGTCCCAGTTAAGCCCCTCACTCCCGCCGATTTCATTGAGGGACGACCGGCTCACCCAGAACACATAAAGCCGGTTGCCAAAGAAAGTCAGGCGCACATTCGTTGCATCGCCAATCCCGGCCTCGATGGGCTCCCATTCGCTCCAGGCGCTGGGAGGAACACGTGTTTGCGCCTCGCCGAGAACAATGGCGGCCTTGCGCCAGTAATGTTTGTTATCGCCACGCTTGCGCCCGAGAAAATAATAATCCGCTCGATAAACAGTTGAATCGGACCTAACAAAAGGCCCATCGATATAACCGTTGAGCACATCGATGTCGGCGATATCCTCGAATTTCTCGAGATAGGCGAGAACGGACGATCGTGCCCGCTCAGTGTTGAGGCGCCCCTGCGCCAGATCCCCTTCCAACTGTTGGTAAAACCGTGATTTGACAATGCGCAATTCCGGATCGATATAGTTTTCCGGATAGCTTTGCAGTTTCTGCGCGCCGGCCCAGATCGCATAACGGCTTTCCCACTGGCGCCAGGTTTCGACTTCCCGCTCATCGAAATCCTGCCCGAAACCCGGCTCGTCACCGGAGTAGATACCGTGGATATAGCGCTGCAAGCTGGCGATCCTCTCGCCCACGGCGGAGGTCTTCGGCGCCGTGCCGACATGGTGGTCGAACAGGTGATAGGCGTCGAGATCGGCGGCGCTCGCCAACACATTCGTATCGCCGTCCCGGGCCGCCACGGCGCCCAAATAACATTCAAGGAGCGCTTCCTGGCGCTGCTTGCTCAAGGCTTCGAGTTTCGTCGTAAGATCGGTCATGACCACGCCTCTTGGAAGTTCATTCCTGATGGCTGATCCCCCCTTATGCGCTCTCGACATCGGCGCGGAGGAATCGATGTACGTCTGCAATGCGTAAAAAAACCATTGCCGTGACAGCGCGGCTCAACGTCGCGGTCGTCGGGACGCGGGCTCATCCACTTGGATTTTCGTTCGCAGGATCTGGCTGTACCGGGTGCCTTGCAGTGCCGCGCCAATCGAAAACACCGCTCTGGGATCCGGCAGTTGCCGGCAATCGATCTGCCAGCTCAAGCGTCCGCCCTCGGGAAGCCGACGCATCTGCAAGAAACTCGGATTGGCCACCAGCCCCTGACCGACCGGATTGACGCCGCTCCAGGTCAGGGCAATCTCGCGTTCCGCTGTATCACTGGCGTCGGACCGATCCTCAAGGGTCAATGTGTATTGCTTGCCGACGATGAACGTCAGCGAATCCTGTTCGTCTTCGCTCGCCGGCTGCCCGATCGGCGCCAGGAAGAACCGCCAATGCGGTTCTGTCAGGACATTCACCGTGAATGTCACCGCCTGCCCCGCGGGGACTTCCAGCGTGGCCGAGAGGG
This sequence comes from Pseudomonas sp. GW821-FHT03C07, assembly GCF_059420925.1. Classification (NCBI taxonomy): domain Bacteria; kingdom Pseudomonadati; phylum Pseudomonadota; class Gammaproteobacteria; order Pseudomonadales; family Pseudomonadaceae; genus Pseudomonas; species Pseudomonas sp. GW821-FHT03C07. The sequence goes on along the minus strand of NZ_JBWKUQ010000036.1, from coordinate 11,508 downwards.
TATATTCTCCAGCCCGATCAATCGGCACGGCAAAAACCGCCATGCCTTCGGCATCGGTCCGCGTCTCTTTGCCGCTCCCGCCGCCGTCCATGGCCCATTGCACGGGGTATTCGCCAACCCCCTGAAACACCGTCGCGGAGTCTGCCCCCACCTCGGCTTCCACCCGTACCCGCACATGCACCACCTCACCGGCCTGCGCAATCACCGACACATTGGCCGGTGATGCCGCGGCAAGCCTCGGCACGGGCAGAATGATCATGACCTGTTCGAAAAACTCTGCCCTCTCATCCCCTGCCTGTGAAGGCAGCAGGGTCGCTCGAACCGTCATCGCTCCTTCCTTCAGCACGGACGAAGGCAACTCAAGAACCGCGTACCCGTCGACATCAGAAGCAACCGGCTCGCCCGGTTCATAATTCGACTCATCAGCGAATTGCACGCTCCAGTCGATTTGCTCTCCCGGCTTGCCCGCTCCGCTCAGTGAGAGAACGCGGCAGGCGATTGTGACGTCCAGCCCCAGCACATTCGGCCCCTTGAAGCGCAGCCTGTAGCTGCTTTTATCGATAAAGGGCGCATCGATGAAGCGAAACGCCGCAAAACCTTCAAGCTCCAGACCTTCGCCAAGGGTTGCCCGGACCTTCGTGACCCCCTCCTCGTTGCTGAACAACTGGGCATGGGCGACGCCGTTTTCATCGGCAACCGTCGTATCCTTCTTGAACTGGCCGGGCCCCTCGATCACGCTCCAGCGCACACGCCGGTTACGCCCCCAGTTCCCATAACCGTCCCGCAAGATAACGGACAATTCGAACGACTCACGACGGCCGGCCAGTTTGGGTGCAATCTCCTCATCCGGTTTCGGCTGACGCAGGCTCAGCGTTGCCTCGTCGCAGTCGATGGTCACCGCGGGCATGGCAATGCGCTGATCGAGCCCGATGGTTGCAAACACCGTGGCAATGCCCATCTCGGCACTCGATGTCAGCGTGACTTCGACCACACCGTCCGCGTCCGTGTGCGAGATATCCGCATCCAAAGCCCCGGGGCCTGTCAGCGACCAACGTACGCGGATATTGACCAGCGGTTTGCCGCTCAAGTCCCGCACCAGCAGGCGATACACCGCCTGGGCCTTTTGCGGGGCCAAGCTCAGCGCGTTGGCCACCAGACGTGTCCGGTCGACCGAAGCCTCGCTCGTCGCGGCCTGGCCGACCTCGGGGGCATTGCCGGAGCCGCCCACTTGCAGCCGACCGGCGTAGAGGCTGCCGAGCGCGTATTGCACGGCGTTGCGATAGTCTTCCGTATTGGCGGACACCGGCAATCCGCCCAGTTCATGCAGCGCCAGAATGCTGAGCTGGCTCGTGCGGGCCATTTCCAGCATTCGGATAAAGCCATTGAACTGGCTCAGTTGCGTAATCACCCCCGTCGGTGCAATAAAACGTGCGGCCTCCAGCACCTCGCGCGCGCTGATGCCCAACATCTCCGCGACCTTGACCGCGGCCGCATCCTGCATCAGGCGGGCATAATCCTCGCTCTCGGCGATAAGCTCAGGATCAAAGGCCTGCGGATCGTTGACCAGGGACAAATAGTCCATCAATGCCGATGGCGAAGCTTGCATTCGCGACGCGACATCGCGATAGGTTTGCAGGTGGTACAGCGTGGTCAGTGCAATCGCGCCGGTTGCGTCCAGCCCTGGTGCAAATCCGAATGAGTCGGGGGCTTCGGGCCGACCTTCCAACTGCCGCTTGTTCGCCGCATGGCGGCTCAACATTTCGCCATCCAACTCGAACTGACGAACCACATCGGCCAGGCGATGCAAGCTCCCCAGCTTCTGGAGCATGACATCGACATTGCTCCAATCTTCAAAGTCGTCGTCCCCGAGGAGCGCTTCCCGAGGCCGGCCCACAGCACGCAAACGCTGTGCAACCGGATCGGAGCGGCTCAACAGCTGCAAGGCCATCGCGCGCAATGACTCGGCGGGGGTCACCACGCCTTCCGTCTCCCACACCCAGCGCAAAATGTCGTAGACGCTCTGATCGGCCCACTCTATGAGAGGCAGGACAAGATCGGACGCAATCGCCAAGTAGGTGGCTAAATGCTCTTCGACCAGCGCCCGCTGCGAAGCCCGCATCCGGAGAATGACCGCGGTCACGGACTCCACCACCGTATTTTTAAGCGTTTGCGCCTCACCCTGGTCGTCCCCGTGGATAGAATCCTCCTCCCCTTGGGCGATCCTCTCCACCACGTCGGCAACGATGTTGCGAACACTCACCGCGTAATCCGTGTCCGAGCCCGAGACACCGTCAAGCACAATGCCCTGGGCATCGATAACGTCCGTAAGCATTGTCACCCAATCAATCCCGACGGCCGTCGCCACGGCATTCAACGCGGGGGGAACACCGGCTTGCTCCAGGACTTCATTGGTGATGCGAAGACCTCCCAGCATCGTATGTAAACTGGCGACCAATTGCCGTTCACTGTCGCTGGCCACGGGCACTGTCGTGTTTGAGCGCATGGCCCGCACAAACCACGCCAGGTCGATGCCTTTGTCCCGGCACCAGCGCACGCAATCGACAACCGCCATCAACGCTGCGGAAAAATCCGTTGCTCCCAGCGTGGGCAGCGCATCGACCGAAGGGACGCCGGCAATCTGCTTCAAGACCGGCCCCGATTGGCCGAGCATCTGCACAAGCCCGATCAGGACCGTCGGCGGAACATCCAAATAGCGGGCGATGCTGACAATGCGATAGAAGGAGGACAAAATCTCCAGGTTACGTTTGAGCTCCGGCGGGTCATAGCTATTGGCGACAACACGCGCCATATAGGTGAACTCGGACGTATCCAGGCCAAGGCTCGTACAAATCGCCTGGACGGTTTCCCGCCCGTGTTCATCCGTGTTGTCTTCGATCCGTGCGCTGAATGGCGAATTGTCCAGAACCAGGGGCTCGCCCAAAAGCCCATGGTTGACAAAAATGCGGTCGTATTGGGCGACCGTCTCTCCAGCGCCAAAAATCGATACCTTGTCGAGCCAGGCGGCAAAATCCTCCGCGGTCACCGCATAACGCCGCCGCATTTCGCAGAAAACCCCAAGGGCTTTCAGCGTATTGCGCGTAATTTGTGGCGCTCCGTTTTTTTTCTCGGCGTGATGGGCGGCGACAATCAGTTGATCCATCTCTCGAAAAGAGCTCCCGAGCCATCGGCTGAGCCGGATCAGCCGGTGGATCCGGTCCGCGCGTTCATCCGTCAGATTGGCAAGCTGAACGGGTGGATCGACCGGGACGGCTTCCGTGTCCCTGACCTGTCGGAAGCTGTGCGGGTCATGCATAGCCAGCAGGTCAATGGCGGGGTGTTGCGCCCCATTGATGTAAACCGCGCCAAACTCATGGGGGCCGGGCTCCTGCTGGGAAACCGTCGTTTGCGACACATGTCTGGACAAAACCGGCGCGTCTTCCCTGACGGCAAACAACCCGGGAAGCGCGTCCCGCGTTATCCCGGTGCGCGTGCAGAATTCCGCGCTGTCCTCTAAAGCCGCCCTGGAATAGACCCGATAGGTCGTCCAATAAAAGTTCGCTATCTCCTCTTCGTTGCCTGGCCGGGCGCCGTTGAAAAGCGCTTCCAGAAGAAGTTCCCGGCGCGCCGGGCCGATCGGTAAACTCAGCAGGAAGGTATCGTCGCCGCGATCGGTCTGCATGCCTGGGAAGGCAAAATAATGAAAATCCGGATCGGTTGCCCGCGCCAGTTCGCCAAAAGCTGAAACAGACGAGTCAAAAAGCGACAAGATCACTTGAAGCTGCTCAACCCAATGCTCGTAGGGCATGCTCAGCGGATAACGCGCTTTCGCGAGGACCCTGTCCGCCTCGATGGCGTCGGAATCCGATAGCCCCTCGGCATCGAGAAGCGACGCCTCCAAAATCTTCGTCGACAGCGATAACACCGAGCACTCCTGTGTCATCGCCGCGGAGTCAATCAGTTCGGCGGCAATATCCGGCCGTCGAACCTGCAAACGAAAGCGGTTCCCCTCGTCGCCGGCGCCCTCCAGGGCGAGCGCCTTCTTGTAAAGGCTGACCAGGTAGGCCACGGGCGAGGTTCTGGCCTCAATGGCATTCGGACGGGCCATGTTCGACCAGTCTTCGTCAAACTCCATGTCATAACGCGGCCCATCCGTGAGCGAGGCAAAACCGCGGCGCACATCATAGGTCAGGCTATCCGCGCCTCTCAGCTCGCGCTCGCGATACTGCCGCGCCATCCATATCGCCGCGCTCACCGCGCGCTCGTGCAGCTCCTGCGCCTGCCCGATGCGCAAGCCCTGCGCAATCCATCGCTCAGGCTGCTCCCGCGCCAGCTCCAGAATCGAGCCTGCCTGCGCAACAATGGCATGGATGGTTTCGCTTCCAGAGGGATTCAACTGCGACATCAGGGTTGTCGCCAACAGGGCCCGGGGAGCTGAAGAAGGGGTACTGGAAGGCGAGCGAAGATCAGGTGGCATAAAAGTTCTCCGAAGAAAGACTTCCAGACCCACAGCCTGCGCGCGAAACTACCCAGTAAAACTACAAGCCCAACGCACAGCCAAGAGCTGAGCCTTGCCGGCGATCAATACCATCCGCCTGCCTACGATGGGCCTTGCTTGTGAACATGTATCCGGACTCGCGCTTGGAGTCCAACTGTTAGCCGTCATCTGTCCTGTTGGAAATCAGTGGCGACCATGGAATGAGGTAAGCACAGGTTTTTGCTTCCAGCAACTGCAAGACGTCGCCTGATTTCATCGTCACGGAGCCAGTCATTGCCCTCCCACGGCGACCGTAAAATACCCTGTTGCCCCCCCCCCCCCCCCCTCGTAGGAGCTGGCTTGCCGGCGATGAGGCCCGTCAGCCATGCACCGCCCATCCGGCCGCCATCGCCAGCAAGCCGGCACACAGGTTATGGACTGTTGAACAGGCGCAAACCGCCGGAAAAAGAATGCACATCCGCCTCTTGTTCCAAACGATAAAGATCCAGTTGAGCCTCCCGACGCAACCACGCGGCATCCAGCACCGGCTCCGCCCCCCGGGCTGGCCGCTTGATTCCATCGCCACGCACCAGTGCACTGCGCAAAATGGCAAAACGTGCCCGATTGATATGCCCGCCGGAGCCATAGGTGCCGGCCTTGCCCAACTTCGCGGCGACCCCGGTATCACCACCGAACCAACCGACACCGATACCCAGGCGCGCCATGATAAAGGCATGATCGCGAAGAATCGCCGCACAGCCCTGGATCAGCTCGACAAACGCCTGGGTCGCGATATCCATGGCCTCCAGGCCGTGCAACTGGGCAATGCGCTTACCGACCCATACCCCTTTGGTCCTGAGCAGCAACGCATCGACGCAGTCATGGGCCAGCTCGACTCGGCGCCGCGGTTCGGGCTCGTGCAACAGTGCCTGCCTGAGGGTCTGCAAGGCAAAGGCCATGGGCACCGCGCCCTGGGGCCGCATCCGTCGCGAGGGCAGCACATGGCGGAGCAAATGATGCAGACCGAACAGACTCTCCGGCTGCAGGAACAAACAGGCCTGGGCGGACAGCGGTTGCCAGGCCACCTCCTGCAACAGGCCGAGCATCTGCGTCAGGTCCGCGGACTGGAGGCGCAAGGCCAACTGAGTGGACGCTGGCAATGGCGCCCGAAGGCCGGAACGTGTGGGAGTCGTCATGGGGCGCCGTGGTCATTCCGCTAAAAGACCCCAGTCTGACCAGCGCCCCGCCATCGATCTTGCAATAACCGATCAGCCGGCTGACCGGCTCAGGCCACCAGGTCCCGCGCCGGACGGCGCCCTACCAACATCAGCAAGGCGCCCAGGGAAAGCCCGATCAACATCACGCCGTAGCCGTCGGTCGTGGTGATCAGGCCGAGACGCTGGCACAGGTTGCCCGCCAGCAACGCCGGCAGGCAGAACGCCAGGTAGCTCAGCGCATAAAAGGCCGACATCAGCCCCGCCCGCTCGTGGGGCAAGGCCAGCGGTACCACACTGCGCAACGCGCCGAGGAAACCCGAACCGAAGCCGCTGCCCGCCACCAACGTGGCAAATAAAAACAGCACCAGGCTGGCGCTGTGCACGGCCAGCAGAATCAGGCTGACGCCGATGGCCAGCAGCGCGGCCCCCAGGCGCAGGACCTTTTGCGCCGGACGATTGCGCAGGGTGAAGATCGCCAACGCACCGCTGAGGGTCAGCACCGCCACCAGCACGCCACCGATCAGGTTCGAGGTCGAACCGGTCGCGGCACGTACCAGCGAAGGCGCGAGGGACAGGTAGAACCCACCCATGGCCCAGACCGCGACATCCACCGGCAAGGCGATCCACAGGGCCTTACGCGCTTGCGGCGGTACGTGCAGGGTTGGGCGCAACGACGCCAGGGCGCCCGGCTGCGCACTGACCGTTTCCGCCAAGCGCCAGACAAACAGTGCCTGCATCACCAGCAGGCCGAACAGAACCCAGTACACCAACTGCATGGGCTGTGGCGCGAACTCCACCAACAAACCGGAACCAAGGCCACCACAGGCCATCCCCAGCAATGGCGCAATACTGTTGATCAGCGGGCCCTTGCGGTTGTCGTTGTCCAGCAGGGACGCACCCAGTACGCTGGTGGCCATGCCGGTGGCAAAGCCTTGTAGCGCCCGCGCGGCGATCAGCCACGCGGCACTGTCGGCGGCGATGAACAACCACATCGCGCCGATATCCAGCACCAGCGCGGCAAAGATCACCGGCCGGCGGCCCAGATGGTCGGACAACGAACCGACCGTCAGCAGCGCCGCCAGCAGACTCAGGGCATACACCGCGAAGATCAGCGTCAGGGTCGCCGCGGAAAATTGCAGGGTTTCCTGATACAGGGGGTACAAGGGCGTCGGTGCGCTGGAGGCGGCCAGGAAGGTCAGCAAGGTGAGTGATAGGAACACTAGGCTGGCGCGTTTGGAAACGGGCGTTTCGAGGCTATTGGACATGGACACACTCCACAGGAGAAAGCGCAAAAGCTAAAATATTGCTTTTGCGGAGTGTGCTACGGCCTTTTTCTTAAAGCAAATTCTTTGTGTTAAGGTTTTGGCATGGCAATCAAAGAAAGTGTACGTCCGGGTGGTCGCAGCGCTCGGGTACAGGAATCGATTCATCAGGCAGTCCGTATGCTTCTCGAAGAGCAGGACCGCGCGAGCCTGACCGTTCCGCAGATCGCGGCGCGGGCCGGGGTTACGCCTTCGACCATCTATCGGCGCTGGGGCGACCTGGCGGCGTTATTGGCGGATGTCGCCCTGGCGCGCATGCGCCCGGAAGTCGAGCCGGCCAATACCGGCAGCCTGCGCGGTGACCTGCGGGCCTGGGCTGAGCAGTATCTGGATGAAATCAGTTCGGAACCGGGCCGGCAGATGATGCGTGATGTGCAATGCCGGCCCACCACTGGCTATTGCACGACCATTCTCGGCGGGCAGTTGCAGAGCATTGTCGATCGTTACCCGCAGGCTGCGCTGCCCAGCGTCGAGCGCCTGCTCGACCTGATCGTCGCGCCGACGGTGTTCCGGGTATTGTTCGCGGACAAGCCGTTGAGTGTCGAACACTTGCACCGGCAGATAGAGATCGCCCTCACCTCTGCGTAGACAACACCGTCTTGCCCCTTGACTCGCCAGCACGGTCAACGCGGTCATTGTGGGAGCCGGCTTGCCGGCGATGAGGCCAGTGAGCCTTGCAGCGCCCATCCGGACGCCATCGCCGGCAAGCCGGCTCCTACAAATCGGTGTTCCAACGCAACAATATCGTCGCGCCCGAAACCCTGGGCAAGGCTGCGACCTTGGTCGACACTGACGCCGCCCGGCCATCGTGCGAGACTGTAGCGCCAGGGCCGGACTGCCCTGGGGATGTCTTTTGCCGGGAGTTTCCATGTCGCTGTCCAGCGGGCTGATCGCCGCCGTCGCCCTGGCCTATATGGCCATCATGTTCGCCATCGCCTTTTATGGCGACCGCCGTAGCGCGCCCCTGCCGCCACGTATGCGGGCCTGGGTGTACAGCCTGTCGCTGGCCGTCTATTGCAGCAGTTGGACTTTCTTCGGCGCGGTCGGCCAGGCCGCCGACCAGCTCTGGGCCTTTCTGCCGATCTACCTGGGCCCCGTGCTGTTGCTGGTGCTCGCGCCCTGGGTCCTGCAAAAGATGGTGCTGATCAGCAAACAGGAAAACATTACCTCCATCGCCGACTTCATCGCCGCCCGCTATGGCAAATCGCAATCCCTGGCAGTGGTGGTGGCACTGATCTGCCTGGTCGGCGTGCTGCCGTATATCGCCCTGCAACTGAAAGCCATCGTCCTCGGCGTCAACCTGTTGATCGGTGCCGGCGCCGACGCCATGGGCGTGCGCGCCCAGGACACGGCGCTGGTGGTGTCGCTGATCCTGGCGCTGTTCACCATCGTCTTCGGTACCCGCAACCTCGACGCCACCGAACACCACCGCGGCATGGTGCTGGCGATTGCCTTCGAATCCCTGGTCAAACTGTTTGCCTTTCTCGCCGTCGGGGCCTTCGTGACCTATGGCCTCTACGACGGTTTCGATGACTTGTTCGACCAGGCCCGCACCTCGGCGCTGCTCGCCGAATACTGGGAGGAAACGGTCAACTGGCCGTCCATGGTGGTACAGACCGGCGTGGCGATGATGGCGATCATCTGCCTGCCCCGGCAGTTCCATGTCACCGTAGTGGAGAACATCGAACCCCAGGACCTGCGCCTGGCCAAGTGGGTGTTCCCCGCGTACCTGATCCTCGCGGCATTGTTCGTGGTACCGATTGCCCTGGCCGGACGCATGATGCTGCCCATCGATGTCTTGCGCGATTCCTACGTTATCAGCCTGCCCCTGGCCCAGGCCCATCCGGCGCTGGCCTTGCTGGCCTTTATCGGTGGCGCTTCGGCGGCCACCGGCATGGTGATCGTCGCCAGTGTCGCGCTGTCGACCATGGTCTCCAACGACATGCTGCTGCCCTGGCTGCTGCGACGACAGAACTCCGAGCGGCCATTCGAAGTATTCCGCCACTGGATGCTCTCGGTGCGCCGGGTCAGCATTGTCGCCATTCTTCTGCTGGCCTACGTCAGCTACCGCCTGCTCGGCTCGACCGCGAGCCTGGCAACCATCGGCCAGATCGCCTTCGCCGCCGTGACCCAACTGGCGCCGGCCATGCTCGGCGCACTGTACTGGAAACAGGCCAACCGCCGCGGCGTGTTTGCCGGTATCGCCGGCGGTACCTTCATCTGGTTCTACACCCTGGTCCTGCCGATCGCCGCCCACAGCCTGGGCTGGTCGCTGACCCGTTTCCCCGGGTTGGCCTGGCTCCACGGCAATCCGCTGAACCTGCCGATCAGCCCCCTGACCCAAGGCGTGGTGCTGTCGCTGGCGGGCAACTTCACCCTGTTCGCCTGGGTCTCGGTGCTGTCGCGTACGCGGGTCTCCGAGCACTGGCAGGCCGGACGCTTTATCGGCCAGGAAATCAACGCCCGGCCCAGCGCTCGCTCGATGCTGGCGGTGCAGATCGACGACCTGCTGACCCTCGCCGCGCGCTTTGTCGGCGACGAACGCGCGCGCCAGAGCTTTATGCGTTTTGCTTATCGCCAAGGCAAGGGCTTCAACCCGAACCAGAACGCCGACAGCGACTGGATCGCCCACACCGAGCGCCTGCTGGCCGGGGTCCTCGGGGCCTCTTCGACCCGCGCGGTGGTAAAAGCCGCGATCGAAGGGCGGGAAATGCAACTCGACGATGTCGTCCGGATCGCCGACGAAGCCTCCGAAGTGCTGCAATTCAACCGGGCCTTGCTGCAAGGCGCCATCGAAAACATCACTCAGGGCATCAGCGTGGTCGACCAGTCGCTGAAACTGGTGGCCTGGAACCGGCGTTACCTGGAACTGTTCAACTATCCGGACGGCCTGATCAGCATCGGCCGACCGATTGCCGATATCATCCGCTACAACGCCGAACGCGGCCTGCTCGGCCCCGGCGAGGCCGAAGTGCATGTCGCGCGGCGCCTGCACTGGATGCGCCAGGGCCGCGCGCATACCTCGGAGCGGCTGTTCCCCAACGGCCGAGTGATCGAGCTGATCGGCAACCCGATGCCCGGCGGCGGCTTTGTCATGAGTTTCACCGACATCACCGCGTTCCGCGAGGCCGAGCAGGCCCTCACCGAAGCCAACGAGGGCCTGGAACAGCGCGTTGCCGAACGGACCCACGAACTGTCGCAACTGAACGTCGCCCTGACCGAGGCCAAGGGCACCGCGGAGTTGGCCAACCAGTCCAAGACCCGCTTCCTCGCGGCGGTCAGCCATGACCTGATGCAGCCGCTGAACGCCGCTCGCCTGTTCTCCGCCGCCCTTTCCCACCAGGACGACAGCCTGTCCCCGGAGGCCCAGCAACTGGTCCAGCACCTGGACAGCTCGCTGCGCTCGGCCGAAGACCTGATCAGCGACCTGCTGGATATCTCACGCCTGGAAAACGGCAAGATCACGCCCAATCCCAAGCCCTTTGCCCTCAATGAGCTGTTCGACACCCTTGGTGCGGAATTCAAGGCCCTGGCCCAGGAGCAAGGCATGAACTTCCGGGTCCGTGGCAGCCACTTGCCGGTGAACAGCGATATCAAGCTGTTACGGCGGATCCTGCAGAACTTCCTGACCAATGCCTTCCGCTACGCCAAGGGCCCGGTGCTGCTTGGGGTCCGGCGCCGGGGCGGCGAGCTGTCGCTGGAGGTCTGGGACCGCGGGCCGGGCATTCCCGAGGACAAGCTCCAGGTGATTTTCGAGGAGTTCAAACGCCTCGACAGCCACCAGACCCGCGCCGAAAAAGGCCTGGGGCTGGGCCTGGCGATTGCCGACGGGCTCTGCCGGGTACTCGGGCATCGCCTGCAAGTGCGCTCCTGGCCGGGGCGCGGCAGCGTGTTCAGCGTCAGTGTGCCGATTGCCAGTCATCCGGCGAGTACGGCCGGCCACAACACGCCCCTCAACGGTCAGGCGCTGAGCGGTGCGCAGGTGTTATGCGTGGATAACGAGGACAGCATCCTGATCGGTATGCACAGCCTGCTGACCCGTTGGGGCTGCCGGGTCTCGACCGCACGCAATCGCGAGGAATGCGCGGCCTTGCTCGATGGCGGCCTGCGTCCGCAACTGGCGCTGGTGGACTATCACCTGGACGACGGCGAGACCGGTACCGGCTTGATGACCTGGATGCGCACGCGCCTGGCGGAGCCGCTGCCCGGCGTGGTGATCAGCGCCGACCTGCGCCCGGAAACCGTCGCGCAGGTGCATGGAGCGGGTTTGGAGTACCTGGCCAAGCCGGTGAAGCCGGCGGCGTTGCGGGCGTTGTTGAGTCGGCATTTGCCCCTCTGAAAACTTCACCGGCCCTATCGCCGGCAAGCCGGTATCTACAGGTCGATGTCTCAGCGCAAATCATCGCCGCTGCCCCGGCCCTTGTAGATACCGTCTTGACCCTCATCGCGCAAGCGCGATGTTTGGGTCAAACGGTACGCCTGATTTGAGCACCCC
>NZ_JBWKUQ010000035.1:0-34170 GCF_059420925.1 Pseudomonas sp. GW821-FHT03C07 | reverse complement strand
ATACCCATGGGGGCACCGGGATGGCCGCTGTTGGCTTTTTGCACGGCATCCATGCTGAGGGCACGAATAGCGTTGGCGCGGATACGCCGGCTGGTTTTCAACATCGATTCAGGCTGGTTCAAGCAACACCTCCGGCAAATTTTTCGCGCAGCAACGCTTCAAGCTTCAACTGATCGGCTTCAAAACCGCGGATGCCTTCGGCCAACTTCTCGGTGGCCATGGCATCCTCGTTCATCTGCCAACGGAATTCGGCTTCGCTCAATGGCCTGGGCAAGAAGCCCCCCGGCTCGCCACCATCGATCCGCACAGGCAGCAGCAGACCCTCGCTGCCCTCAAGCGCTTCCAGCAACGCCGGGCTGATGGTCAACCGATCACAGCCGGCCAGTGCCTTGATCTCACCGACATTGCGAAAGCTCGCGCCCATGACCACGGTCGAATAACGGTGCTGGCGGAAGTACTGCAGAATGCGTTGCACCGAGCGCACGCCCGGTTCTTCGTCGGGCGCGTAAAGCGTCCCGGGGTTGGCCTTGCCGTACCAATCGAGAATGCGCCCGACGAACGGCGAAATCAGATAGGCGCCAGCTTCGGCACAGGCCCGCGCCTGGACGAAGTTGAAGATCAGCGTCAGGTTGCACTGGATCCCCTGCCCCTCCAGTACTTCGGCGGCGCGCACGCCCTCCCAGGTCGCGGCCAGCTTGATCAGGATCCGCTCACGCGCGATACCGGACTGTTCGTACAACGCCACCAGGCGGCACGCCTTGGCAATACTCGCCGCGCTGTCGAAGGACAGCCGGGCGCTCACTTCGGTCGAAACCCGTCCCGGCACGAGGGCAAGAATCTGTTTGCCCATGGCCACCACCAGCCGGTCGCAGGCCTCATCGATGGCCGCATCGCCGCCAATCCCCAGGCCACGCACCTCACTGAGGATTTCGCCGACCAGGCGGTCGTACTGACCGGACTGCACCGCCTTGAAAATCAGTGAAGGGTTGGTGGTTGCATCCTGGGGGGCGAAGCGGCGAATCGCATCGAGATCGCCGGTATCGGCCACCACGACGCTGTGTTGTCGCAATTGTTCAAGCAGGTTGGACATTTCTTGGGCTCTTGTTGATTTTGTTCAGTCCCTGGCACTGACCCTGACCAGACGTCATCAGGCACGACGGTCCTTGACCTAGGTGCCCGACAGCCCCCGGTTCGCCGTTTCGACGGCCGTGATCCGCTCGACTTTCGGCCCGGAACGCTCCGCTTCGAATTCGGACTCGAGGAAGATTTTGACGATGCTCTTGGCCAGTTCAGGACCGATCACCCGCGCACCGATGGAAAGGATCTGCGCATCGTTGCTTTTGCGCGCGCGCTCGGCGGAATAGGTGTCGTGGGCCTGCGCGGCACGCACACCCTTGATCTTGTTCGCGGAAATGGCCATGCCGATGCCGGTTCCGCAAATCAGTACCCCCAGGCGGTGTTCGCCGGCACTGACCGCCGTCGCCAGCGCGGCCGCGATATCCGGGTAAAGCACCGGACTCGTGGAGTAGCAGCCAAAGTCCCGGAGCCTGTAGCCCAAGGCCTCGAGGTAAGGCTTGAGCAGCTCCTTGAGTTCGTAGCCGGCCTCGTCGCTGCCGATGGCCACCGAAAACAGTGTGTTTGCATCCATAAGTTTTCCTCCGTTGCCCTACTGATGCGCAGACAACGATCAAATGATCACGCAATGAAATTTTGCACAAGCATTACCCAACCACAAACAGCCCTCTGTCAAGCGATTTATTCGAACAAATCCGCAAAAACCAGCTCGATACCGGTTAAAACGTCAAAAAATAGAAGACGACGTTGACAGGATACGGAAAATTGCTTTAAACATATGATCACTCACCGAGCATTTGATCGGGGAGACCTAACAATAAAATCAGCAAGAGGATTTCCCGATGGCGATGCCATTACTGCTCCAGGCTGAAAATGTCGCCAAGGCCTATGCAGGGATCCCCGCCCTGCGTGACGGGCGCCTCTCTTTACGAGCCGGCAGCGTGCACGCCTTGTGCGGCGGCAACGGTGCAGGCAAATCGACTTTTCTCAGCATCCTCATGGGTATCACCCAACGCGACGCGGGCAGCATCCTGCTCAATGGCCAGCCGGTGCAGTTCGATCGTCCGAGCGCGGCCTTGGCCGCCGGGGTGGCGATGATCACCCAGGAGCTGGAGCCCATCCCCTACATGACCGTCGCCGAAAACATCTGGCTGGGCCGTGAACCGCGCCGCGCCGGTTGCATCGTCGACAGCAAGGAGCTGAACCGGCGCACCCGGGAACTGTTGCAAAGCCTGGAGTTCGAGGTCGACGCCAGCAGCCCGATGCATCGCCTGAGCGTGGCGCAGATCCAACTGGTGGAAATCGCCAAGGCCTTCAGCCACGACTGCCAGGTGATGATCATGGACGAGCCGACCTCGGCCATCGGTGAGCGCGAGGCTGAAACCCTGTTCAAGGCCATCCGTCGCCTGACCGCGCGTGGCGCCGGGATCATCTATGTATCCCACCGCCTCAGCGAACTGGCACAGATCGCCGACGACTACAGCATCTTCCGCGACGGCGCCTTCGTCGAAAGCGGGCGCATGGCCGATATCGACCGCGCCCACCTGGTCCGTGGCATCGTCGGCCAGGAGTTGCAACGCATCGATCACAAGGTCGGGCGCGAATGCGCCGCGCAAAACTGCCTGACCGTCGAAGGGCTGAGCCGCGACGGCGAGTTCCAGGACATCAGCCTGCAACTGCGCCAGGGTGAGATCCTCGGCATCTACGGCCTGATGGGCTCGGGCCGCAGCGAATTCCTCAATTGCCTCTACGGCCTCACCGCCCCCGATTCGGGCAGCGCCACGCTCCAGGGCCAGCCCCTGCCGATCGGCGTGCCGGCGGCGACCATTCGCGCCGGCATGTCCCTGGTGACCGAAGATCGCAAGGACAGCGGCCTGGTCCTCAGCGGCAGCATCCTGGCCAATATCGCCCTCTCCGCCTACAAGCAGCTGTCGAGCTGGTCGGTGATCAATACGCGCAAGGAAAACGAACTGGCCCAGCGCATGGTCAAGCGCCTGCAGATCAAGATTTCCTCCCTCGACCTGCCGGTGGAATCCATGAGCGGCGGCAACCAGCAGAAGGTCGTGCTCGCCAAGTGCCTGTCGACCCAGCCGATCTGCCTGCTCTGCGACGAACCGACCCGCGGCATCGATGAAGGCGCCAAGCAGGAAATCTATCACCTGCTGGATGAGTTCGTGCGCGCTGGCGGGGCGGCCATCGTGGTCTCGTCCGAAGCCCCGGAACTGCTCCATCTGAGTGATCGCATTGCCGTCTTCAAAGGTGGCCGACTGGTCACCGTCAGCTGCGATACCGCCCTTTCCCAGGAAGCCTTGTTGAGTCTCGCCTCATGAACGCCAAAACCCTTGCCCCACCTGTTCCTGCCCCTGTATCCACAACAGCCCGTCCAGGTGCTCGCCTGCGCCTGGCCCTGGACCGATTCGGCCTGCCGCTGGTGTTCATCATGCTGTGCATCGCCATGGCCTTCGCCAGCGAGTACTTCATGACCTGGCGCAACTGGATGGACATCCTGCGCCAGACCTCGATCAACGGCATTCTCGCCGTGGGCATGACCTATGTGATCCTGACCAAGGGCATCGACCTGTCGGTCGGCTCGATTCTCGCGTTTGCCGGTTTGTCCAGCGCCCTGGTCGCCACCCAGGGCCATGGCCTGCTGGTGGCGGTCAGCGCCGGCATGTTCGCTGGCGCCATGCTCGGCGTGGTCAACGGCTTCATGGTCGCCAACCTGTCAATCCCACCCTTTGTCGCCACCCTCGGCATGCTCAGCGTGGCCCGCGGCATGACCTTTATTCTCAATGACGGCAGCCCGGTCACCGACCTGCCCGACAGCTACCTGGCCCTGGGCATCGGCACGTTCGGCCCGATCGGTATTCCCATCATCATCTTTGCAGTAGTCGCGCTGATTTTTTGGATGGTGCTGCGCTACACCACCTATGGCCGCTACATCTATGCCGTGGGCGGCAACGAAAAAAGCGCGCGGACCTCCGGGATCGGCGTGCGCAAGGTGATGTTCTCGGTCTATGTGGTCTCGGGGCTGCTGGCCGGCCTCGCCGGGGTCGTCCTCTCGGCCCGGACCACCTCCGCCCTGCCCCAGGCCGGGACCTCCTATGAACTGGACGCCATCGCCGCCGTGGTAATTGGCGGTACCAGTCTCTCCGGCGGTACCGGCAGCGTGGTCGGCACCCTGTTCGGCGCCCTGTTGATCGGTGTGATCAACAACGGCCTGAACCTGCTCGGCGTGTCCTCGTATTACCAACAAGTCGCCAAGGGTTTGATCATCGTGTTCGCGGTGCTCATCGATGTCTGGCGCAAGAAAAAACGTTAAGCCGTTTCACTGAACCAACCGACTACAACAATAAAGGAGTTCCCCATGAAACTTTGCAGCGTAAAACTTTCCACCCAAAAACTCGGCAAATCCCTCACCGCGCTGGCGGCACTCTCCCTGCTCACCAGCAGTATTGCGCTGGCTCAGGAAAAGACCTACAAGATTGGTGCGGCGGTGTACGGGCTCAAGGGCCAGTACATGCAAAACTGGGTGCGCGAGTTGAAGGAGCACCCGGCGGTCAAGGACGGCACCGTGCAGCTCACCGTGTTCGACGGCAACTATGACGCCCTGACCCAGAACAACCAGATCGAAACCATGGTCACCCAGCATTACGACGCGATCATTTTCGTTCCGATCGACACCAAGGCCGGGGTCGGTGCCGTGGCACGCGCCCAGGAAAGCAACGTACTGGTGATCGCGTCCAACACCAAGGTCGCCAGCGCCAACGTGCCATTTATCGGCAACGACGATATCGAAGGCGGTCGCCTCCAGGCCCAGGCCATGGTCGACAAGCTGCAGGGTAAGGGCACCGTGGCGATCATCCAGGGCCCGATCGGTCAGTCGGCACAGATCGATCGGCAAAAAGGCGAGATCGAAGTCCTGCTGAAGAACCCGCAGATCAAGGTCATTGAAATGAAGACCGCCAACTGGTCGCGCGCCGAAGCCCTGACCCTGACCGAAGACTGGCTCAATGCCCACCCCAAGGGCGGCATCTCCGGCATCATTGCGCAGAACGACGACATGGCCCTGGGCGCCCTGCAAGCGGTGAAATCCCGCGGCCTGTCGCCAGACGACTTGCCGATCACCGCTATCGACGGCATGCCCGATGCCATCCAGGCGGCCAAGAAAGGCGAAGTCACCACCTTTCTGCAAGACGCCCAGGCGCAATCCCAGGGCGCCCTCGATATGGCCCTGCACACCCTGGCGGGCAAAGACTACAAACCGCAATCGCTGATCTGGGAGCGTTATGCCAAGGACGTGAAGTGGGCTGATGGCAGCGCCAAGACCTACATCCTGCCGTGGGTACCGGTCACCAGCAACAACGCCGATGCCCTGTACGCCCAGGTCACCGGCACCAAGTAAGCGTCTGCCCAACCGAGAACCCGGGCCGGATCCGGCCCGCATGGAGTGTATGCAATGTCCAATTTCTGGAACCAGGCGTTCGACCTCAACGGCCGCTGCGCCGTGATCACCGGCGGTGCCGCCGGTATCGGCCTGGCCTGCGCGCAACTGCTGGTGGAGCGCGGCGCCAGGGTCGCCCTGCTGGACCGTGATCCGGCCGTGGTCGAGGTGGCCGCCAGCCTCGGCGCCGGGCATATCGGCCTGGCCGTCGACCTGCGTCAACTGGAGCAGGTGCAAAGCGCCGTCGACCAGGCCGCCGCCGAACTCGGCCGGCTGGATTACCTGGTCAACAGCGCCGGGGTCGCCTTGCTCGACAAGGCCCTGGACGTCAATGAAAGTGCCTGGGACACCACCCTGGACATCAACCTCAAGGCCAGTTTCTTCGTGGCCCAGGCCTGTGCCCGTCACATGATCGAGCAAGGCCACGGGCGCATCGTCAACCTCGCCTCCCAGGCTGCCGTGATTGGCCTGGATCGACATGTGGCTTACTGTGCAAGCAAGGCCGCGGTGGTCGGCATGACCAAGGTTCTGGCCATGGAGTGGGCGCCCCATGGCCTCAACGTCAACGCAGTGTCACCGACCATCGTCGAAACGGCGCTGGGCAAGAAGGCCTGGGCCGGTGAACTTGGCGAGCGGGCCAAACTGCAGATCCCGGTCGGACGCTTTGCCCAGCCGGAGGAGATCGCCGGGCTGGTGCTTTACCTGCTCAGCGATGCGGCCAAGATGATCACCGGCGAAAACGTCGTGATCGACGGCGGCTACAGCATCCAGTAATCGGCTCAGGCCTTACAAGAACAAGGAAACACTTTATGAATCGAGTCATCAACGATCCGGACCAGGTGGTCGAGGACATGCTCAACGGCATCCTCGTGGCGCATCCGGAACTGGCCCAGTACGAAGCCAATCCACGGGTTATCCGCAAAAGCAAACCCTCACCGGCCGGCCAAGTAGGGATCGTCACCGGCGGTGGCTCCGGCCATGAACCGGCCTTCCTGGGTTATGTCGGTCCCGGCCTGGTGGATGCCGTGGCCGTCGGCGAAATTTTCTCCTCGCCCACCGCCAAGAGCTTCTTCGACGCCTTCCGCGCCGCCGACCAGGGCGCCGGCGTCGCCTGCCTGTACGGCAACTACGCCGGCGACAATATGAACGTCAAGCTGGCGATGAAAATGGCCGCCAGCAAAGAGATGAACATCCGCACCGTCGTCGCCAACGACGACGTGGCCTCCGCCCCGCCGGCCGATATCGCCAAGCGCCGCGGCGTAGCCGGGGAAATTTTCATGTGGAAAGTCGGTGGCGCGGCCGCCGCCCAGGGCTACAACCTGGACGGCGTGATTCGCGTGGCGCAGAAGGCCGTCGACCATTGCCGCTCGATTGGCGTCGGCCTGACCCCGTGCATCATCCCGGCGGTGGGCAAACCCAATTTCCAGATCGCCAACGGCATGATGGAGTTGGGTATCGGCCATCACGGCGAACCGGGGATCGAAGTCATCCCTGTGACGTCCGCGGCGGCCATGGCCGAGCGCATGCTCGCGCCGATTCTCGCCGACCGCGATTTCAGCCAGGATGAAAGCGTCGTGGTGCTGGTCTCCGGCCTCGGCGCCACCCCGGTGATGGAACTGTACATTTTCTACGCCGAAGTCGAACGCCTGCTCAAGGCCCGGGGCCTGCGGGTTCACCGCTGTTATGTGGGCAATTACTTCACGTCACTGGAAATGATGGGCGTCACCTTGACCCTGCTCGGCCTTGACGCCGAACTGACCACCTTGATCGATCAACCGTGCCGCTCCATCGGCATGTCCCAGTCGGAGTAAACCATGGGCCAGCATTTCTCGAGTAGCAACGGTAGCGCCATCGTGACCAGCCTGGTCGCGGTGATCGTGGCCAACCGCGAATACCTCAGCGAAGTCGACGGCGCCATCGGCGACGGCGACCACGGCATCAACATGGCCAAGGGTTTCGCCCGCTGCGGCAAGAGCCTTGAAGGTCGCCAGCTGTCCCTGGCCGAAGCGCTGGACGAGTTGACCCTGGCCCTCATGGAAGGTATCGGCGGCTCGATGGGGCCGCTCTACGGCAGCCTGTTCATCGGCATGGCCGACGAAGTACGCGGCCGTGACGTGATCGATGCGGCGAGTTTCGCCCGGCTGCTGCGCGGCGGCCTTACTTCGCTGCAGGACATCACCGATGCGGGGGTCGGCGACAAGTGCCTGATGGACACCCTGATCCCGTCCGTGGAAGCCTTCGAACAGGCCGTGGCCGCCGGTGTCTCTTTCAGTGAGGCCTTGGCCCGGATGAAAATCGCCGCCACCCTGGGCCGCGACTCGACCCGCGACCTGGTGGCGAAAATCGGTCGCGCCAGCCGCCTGGGCGAGCGCTCTCTGGGGGTGCTGGACGCCGGTGCGGTGTCCTGCTGCCTGATCCTCACCGATCTCGCCGAATCGGCGCAAGCGCAACTGCGCGATTGACCTGGCACCTCCCCGACCGGGCACTCGTCGAGTGCCGGCGGATCGCGGGAGGTCTCACCCCTACGGCTTGCGAGTCGCATCATCCAGCGCAAGGATGGTGTAGGCATTCGATACCGTGGTCGCCAGGGTATTGATCACCCCGGAGCGCAATGCCCCCAAGGTCGCCGCGGCCTTGGTGTTCTCGCTGGCAATCGCCACCACATCGGGAATCCGCCCCAACTCCTGCACGGTCAGGCCGATCACCCGTCCCTGCATGGTATTGACGGCCGGCTGGCCATGGATGTCGATAAAGTCGTAGCCCATCATGTCGCCCACCGTCCCGGAGAGGCGCGCCTGGGCAATCTCCTGGGGTGAGAACCAGCCCATGCGGACCATATTGCTGTTTTCGCTCATATCGCCGATACCGATCAGCGCGATGTCGGCGCGACGGGCCCGGTCGAGGGTCGAGCGGACGGTGTCGTTATTGATCAGGATGCTGCGCAGCTCCGGATTCGCCACCAGGGCCGGAGCATAGAGCGTTTCGCTTTCCGCGCCGAAGCGCAAGGCCAGGCGCCGGCAGATATGGTCGGGATTCATGTACTCGCCGGCCTTGAGCGAACCGCCGATGGCGCAGACAAAGGTACAGTTGCGGGTCACCGGCAAGAACACGTTTTCTGCTACGGCGCCGACATTGCGGCCCATGCCGACGGCGACGATCACACCGTCGCTCAAGGTCTTGTTCAGGTAGTGGGCGACCAGGCTGGCGACTGCCGAACGCTGGGTATCCGGATCACCGTGATCGACCGCGATCAAGGCCCGGTCCAGCTTGAAACGCTCGACCAGCGCCTGCTCCAGCTCACTGTTCATCGCCGGATGTTGCAGCACCCGCACTTCAACGATCCCTTCGTCGCGCGCTCGCTTGAGCAGCCGGCTGACTTTGGCCCGGGACAGCTCAAAGCGCTTGGCAATGGCCTCCTGGGTGATGTTCTCAAGGTAATAAAGCATGGCGACGTCGGTCATCAGATCGATGTCACTGGCGCCGCGCTGTGCACTGTCACTCATGAGAGCTTCCATTTTCGCGTCAAAAACCCATTGTCCCTATTTGCCATGGGTTAAGTCCAGTGGTGGGTCATCCCCCTGGTACGACTTGAACGGGTTGCCTGGCGGGTTGCTCCTCCACGACCTCGCCATTCAGCGCCTTGTGCATCTTCACCGTGTCCAACGCCCCGACCCATTTGGCGATGGCCAGGGTGCCGACACCGTTGCCTATGGTGTTGGTGATCGCCCGCGCTTCCGACATGAACCGGTCGACGCCCAGCAACAGCACCATGCCCGCGACCGGAATGGTGCCCAGGGAAGACAGCGTGGCGGCCAGAATGATGAACCCCGAACCGGTCACCCCCGCGGAGCCCTTGGAGGTGAACATCAGCACCGCCAGCACGATCAATTGATCCGTCAGGGTCAGCGGGGTATTCGTCGCCTGGGCGATGAAGATGGCGGCAATGCTGTAGTAGATCGCCTGACCATCCGGATTGAAGGTCAAGCCTGAGGGAATGATCATCCCGGCGACCGGTTTGGAGACACCGGCCTTTTCCATCTTGGCAATCATCTGCGGCAGCACCGATTCCGACGAACTGGTGCCAAGCACGGTGAACAGTTCTTCCTTGATGAACTTCAGAAACTTCCACAGGCTGAAACCGCTGTAGCGGCAGATCGGGCCCAGGACGAATATCACGAACACAGCACAGGTAAGGTAGACACAGGCCATCAGCTTGCCCAGCGAGAACAGCGAGCCAAATCCATATTTACCAATGGTGAAGGCAATGGCGCCGAAGGCCCCGATGGGCGCCAGGCGCATGACCATGTTGACGATACGGAACATGCCCTGCATCAGGCTCTCCAGCGTATCGACGAAGACCTTGGCACGAGGCCCCACATTGGCCAGGGCAATACCGAGCAATATGGAAAACAGCAGGATCTGCAGTACGTTGCCCTTGGCAAACGCATCGACGATGGTGTCGGGGATGATATTCATGACGAAGTCCATGAACGAGTCGTGTTTCACCGCAGAGGTGTAGGTGGCCAGGCTGGAGGTATCCAGGCTGGCGACATTGATGTTCATGCCGGCACCGGGCTTGAACAGATCGACCACCACCAGACCGATGACCAACGCCAGCGTCGACACGACTTCGAAGTAGAGCAACGCCCGGAAGCCGACCCGGCCCAGCTCCTTCATGCTTTCCATACGGGCAATCCCCGTGACCACGGTCAGGAAGATCACCGGTGCGAGCAGCATCTTGATCAGTTTGATGAACGCGTCGCCCAGGGGCTTGAGCGCGGCAGCGGTTTCAGGAACGAGCACCCCGACGATGGCGCCGAGGATGACCGCGATAAGGACTTGTACGTAGAGTTTGCCAAATATTCTTTTCATGACAGGGCCCTGATTTTTTATTGTTGTCAGGAAATACCAAGGGGTCGGATCGCTGATCCTCCCCTTGGCGTTGCGCCGCAGTACACCTTTGCATCGATGGAAAATATCAGCGCTTGATCAGTTCGATCAGTGCATTGGTGACCTGACGGGTAGTGGCTTTCCCGCCAAGGTCCGGTGTATGCAGACCGCTTTGCGTCACTGCTTCGATGGCCGACATCAGCTGTTTCGCCGCGGCTGGTTCGCCGAGATGTTCAAGCATCATGGCGGCCGTCCAGAACGTCGCGATGGGGTTGGCAACGCCTTTGCCGGTAATGTCGAAGGCCGAGCCGTGGATCGGTTCGAACATCGAGGGGAATCGGCGTGAAGGGTTGAGGTTGGCCGTCGGCGCGATGCCCAGGCTGCCGGACAGGGCGGCGGCCAGGTCGGAGAGGATGTCGGCGTGCAGGTTGGTGGCGACAATAACGTCCAGCGTTGCCGGCTTGAGCACCATGCGCGTGGTCACGGCGTCGACCAGCTCCTTGTCGATCCTGACATCCGGAAAGTCCTTGGCGACTTCGTAGAAGATCTCGTCCCACAACACCATGCCGTGACGTTGGGCATTGGACTTGGTGACCATGGTCAGGTGCTTGCGCGGACGGCTGCGCGCCAGTTCGAAGGCGAAGCGATGAATGCGCTCGACCCCAACCCGGGTGAACACCGACACTTCGGTGGCGACTTCTTCAGGCAGGCCGCGGTGAACGCGACCGCCGTTGCCGGAGTACTCACCTTCGGAGTTTTCCCGCACCACCACCCAGTCGATCTGCTCACCATTGAGCAGCGGGCTTTTCACCCCGGGCAGAACCCGAGCCGGACGCACATTGGCGTACTGGTCGAAGCCTTGGCAGATCGGCAGGCGCAGGCCCCAGAGGGAAATGTGGTCCGGTACGTTGAGCGCGCCAACGGCACCAAAGAAAATGGCGTCGAAGGTTTTCAGTTCCTCCAGGCCACCCTCGGGAATGTAGTAGCCGTTTTTCAGGTAGTTATCGGAGTTCCAGTCAAAGTGTTTGAAATCCAGCGCAAAACCGGATTTTTTCGACAGGACTTGCAACACCTCGACGCCTGCGGCGATGACCTCGACCCCAATCCCATCACCAGGCACCGCGGCAATTCTGTATGCGTTCATCGTCAACTCCACTCTCGTCAGGTTCTTGTTGTTCCCGCTGGCCTGGGCTGTCCAAGCAGGGTGCGAACGGAGTATATGTAGTGAACCTGGAGACGTGAGTGACTCCAAATCACTACATAAATAACTTTGAGTTACGAATGAGTCAGACGCTGGATTTGTCTTTTTTCTACCTGCTGGCCAACAAAGGCAGCCTGGCGGCGACCGCCCGGGAACTGGGTGTCACCCCGCCAGCGGTGAGCAAACGCCTGGCGGCGCTGGAAGCCCGGCTGGGCATACGTCTGGTCAACCGGACCACACGCTCGATGAGCCTGACCTCTGAAGGCGAGCTGTACTTCTCCCATGCCGCGCGCATCCTGACGCAGATCAACGAGCTTGAGCAGTTGCTCAGCAGCAGCCGCGCCACGCCCAAGGGCCTGATTCGCGTCAACGCCTCGCTGGGTTTTGGCCGCCGGCATATCGGCCCGGCCCTCGCTGCATTTTTTGCCCAATACCCCGAGGTCGAGATCCAACTGGAAATCAGCGACCACCCACTGGATCTGGCCACCCACGGCTTCGACCTGGGCATTCGCTTCGGCAGCTTGCCGGACGCCGCCTTCCACGCCCGCAAGATCGCCTCCAATCGCCGCTTGCTCTGCGCCTCGCCGCTCTACCTGGACAAATATGGAACGCCTCGGACCCTGACCGAACTGCAACAGCACAATTGCATTTTCATCCGCCAGAACGAATCACCCTATGGCGTCTGGAGTTTCAACAACGGCGGGCACACGGAAAACATCAAGGTGCACGGGGCCTTGGCTTGCAACGATGGCGAGGTGGCCCTGAACTGGGCGCTGGAGGGCTATGGAATTCTGTTGCGGGCTGAATGGGACATCGCCCGCTATGTACGCAGCGGCCGGCTCCGCCTGGTACTGGAAGACCAAACGCCGACCCGCGCCGACGTCTATGCCGTGTACCCGCAACAGCTGCATTTGTCCGCGCGGGTGCGCAGCCTGATCGACTTTCTGATCGAACGTTTCAAGCATATCGACAATGTCGACGAGCATTAGAACTCACTCGGCAACGTCATTATCCGCAACCTTGTCCGAAGCGATCAGTGGCACGATGCCCCAGTCGCCATGCAGATACCAATCATCGCCGATCATCTCGGCCGGATGCATGGTCCGATCGGAGCCGTTGCCGCAGGCCAGGGCGTTCGCCGGACAATACCGGTCGCAGCCCCAGCAAATACGTTCGGGATGTTTGGGGCTGATGGGAAAGGGCTTGGCCATGTCGTCCCCTGAATGGCGGGTGGGAGTGACTTTCAAGCTACAACTCCAGGGCGAAAAAGCCCTTGATCCTGATCAAGAAGCGCAGGACGCCTGAAGATCGCGCTAAAACTTGACCATAATCATTATTATTCGCAGCACGTCCTCCTAGACTTGGGCCCCTACCCGTCAGTACCCAGGAAGACATCATGCATCGCACCTTCTCACTATCCCTCGCCCTGCTCCTGCTCGCCCCACTGGCCCAGGCCAAGGAGTATCCGATCGGCGCACCGCAGCACTGTCCGGGGCTGGAAGTCGGGGCGGTGTATCTGCAACCGATCGAGATGGCGCCCGCCGGTATGATGCGCGCCACTGCCGATTCCGATATCCACCTGGAAGCCGATATCCGCGCCACCGCGGACAATCGTCAGGGCTTTCAGGAAGGCAGTTTCGTGCCCTACCTGAGCGTGGCCTTCAGCTTGCAGAAACAAGGCGGCCAGCCGCCGCTCAACGGTGATTTCCACGCCATGGTCGCCAACGACGGGCCGCACTATGGCGACAACGTGAAGCTGCAGGGCCCCGGCAAATACCAGCTGACCCTGACCCTGCTGCCACCTTCCGGGCATGCCTCCCTGGGCCGTCACACCGACAAGGAAACCGGGGTCGAACCCTGGTTCGAGCGCTGCGAAGTGCACTACGAGTTCGTCTACGCCGGCATCGGCAAGAAAGGTGGCTACTGAATGCGCTACACCACAGCCGAGTCCACGCGGCCAAGGCGCCGCTCCCAGACTCATCAGTACCTGGCCGGGTTGCTCCTGACCTTGGCGGCCACACCGCTGCTCGCCCGGGCCGAGTTGCCCAGCTATGAAATGAGCCTGCACGACGGCCACTTCAGCCCCGCCGTGCTGGAGGTTGCGGCCGGACAGCGGTTCAAGATCATCCTGAAAAACACCGGCGAGGGACCGGCGGAGTTCGAGAGCACGCCGTTGCGGGTGGAAAAGGTCCTCTCGCCTGGGGTCACCACCTTCGTCGTGATTGCACCGTTGAGACCGGGTCAATACCCGTTCTTCGACGAGTTCAATCCGCAACTGCCCGCGGGCAGCATTCTCGCCAAATAACCCGGTGATCTACGGAGCTTGCATGAATCAATCAATGTTCATCGTCTGGCGTGAAAGCGTCGAGGCGTTGCTGGTGATCGGTATTCTCCAGGCCTGGGCCAGCCAGCAGGTGCAGGGCCGGCGCCTGGGCCGCTACCTGTGGGCCGGCGTAGGCCTCGGGGTGCTGCTCTCGGGCCTGCTGGCGCTGTTGATCCTGTTTGCCGGGGAGGCCATGAGCGGTGCCGCCAACGAGTGGTTCCAGGCCGCGCTGGCGTTGGTGGCCAGTCTGTTGATGGTGCAAATGGTCGGCTGGATGCACCGCCACGGACGCACGCTCAAGAATGATTTGCGCCGCCACGCCGACAGCCATCTGGCCCGCCAAGGTGGCGTCGGGCTGTTGCTGCTGGCGATGCTCGCGGTCAGCCGCGAAGGCAGCGAAACCGTGGTCTTCCTGTATGGCGCCGGGGCCCGCCTGCAAGGTCCGCAGCTCGCTCTGTTCGCCCTCGGCGGGATGGCCGGGCTGGCACTCTCGGGCTTGACCCTGGTGCTGCTCAACAGCAGTCGCCGATTCATTTCCTGGCGGCGTTTCTTCAGCGTCAGTGAAGTCATCCTGCTGCTGCTCGGCTCAGCGTTGCTGGTCAGTGCCAGCGAGCGCATCGGCGGCCAACTGCTCGCCCTGGATCTACCGACGATGGTCTACAGCGGCGTCGGCGAGGCCCTCTGGGACAGCAGCGCGCTGTTGAGCGACAGCCACGGCCTGGGTAGCTTTCTGGCCGGCTTTGCCGGTTATCGCGCCAGCCCCAGTGCCATGACCTTGCTGGTCTGGATCGGTTACTGGCTGATCATCGCCGGCTGGCTACGGCAACGGACTGTGGAAAGCCGCCCATGTCCGACCTGAGCCGCTGCAATCGATGGCTGCAGCACCTGGGTGACGCAATGCGCCGGCATGCTGCGGTCATTCGCGCCACGCAATGGGTCGTCGTGGGGTTCTACGCGGTGCTGCTGGTCCTGCCAGCCATGTTGCCACTACCGGACAGCCAGGCGCGACTGCTGGATAACCTGACCCTGCTCGCACAGTTTCTGTTCTGGGGCATCTGGTGGCCGTTCGTGCTGCTGTCGATGGTGCTGTTCGGCCGGCTCTGGTGCGGTGTGCTGTGCCCGGAAGGCGCGCTGAGCGAATGGGCCAGTCACTATGGCAAAGGCCTGGGCGTGCCGCGCTGGTTGCGTTGGGGCGGCTGGCCGACCCTGGCGTTCTGCCTGACCACCCTCTACGGCCAGTTGATCAGCGTCTATGACTATGCCCAGGCCGCCCTGCTGATCCTCGGCGGCTCGACGCTCGCGGCGGTCGGCGTCGGCCTGCTGTTTGCCAGGGGCAAGCGCGTCTGGTGCCGTTACCTGTGCCCGGTCAGCGGCGTCTTTGCCCTGCTCGCCCGCCTCGCCCCGGTGCACTTCCAGGTGGATGAACAGCGCTGGAAGGCGAACGCCGGGCCGCGCCTGCCGCTGCCCAACTGCGCGCCTTTGCTGGATATCCGCCGCCTGCGGGGGGCCAGTGACTGTCATGCCTGTGGCCGCTGCAGCGGGCAACGCGATGCCGTGCGACTGATCGCCCGCTCGGGCAACCAGGAGATTCTACAAACCACGGCACAGCGACTCTCACCCTGGGACACCCGCCTGCTGCTGTTCGGCGTCATCGGCCTGGCCATGGGCGCCTTCCAGTGGACCGTCAGCCCGTGGTTCGTCAGCCTCAAGCAGCAGCTCGCCAACTGGCTGGTCGGGCACGACCTGCTCTGGCCGTTACAGGACAATGCCCCCTGGTGGCTGCTGACCCACTACCCGCAGCTCAACGACAGCTTCAGTTGGCTCGATGGCTTCAGCATCATCCTGTACCTGGGCGCGAGTGCCCTGGCGCTGGGAGGCGGCCTGCTGCTCCTGTTGCGGCTGGCGGCCCGGATCGCGCAGATTCCGGCCCTGTATCGGCCACTGAGCCTGAGCCTGACGCCACTGGGCGGCGCCGGCCTGTTTCTCGGATTGTCGGCGACCACCGTCAAGCTGCTGCGTTATGAAGGCCTGCTGCTCGGCTGGGTACAACCGGCCAGGGCCGGGCTATTGCTCGGGGCCATCGGCTGGAGTCTGTTGCTGGGCTGGAAGCTGCTGGGCCAGCAGGGCCTGGCCCCGGTTCGCCGTGGCGGCGCTGGCGCGTGCCTGTTACTGGCCAACGGGCTGGTGGGCTATGGCTGGTGGTTGCAATTCTGGGGTTGGGCCTGATGGGCCCAGCCCGCGGCGGCAGCGCTGGCCCTTGATCATCGTCCTAGTCGCGCAATACGAACTCGGGAAACAGCTCGTCCAGGGTCTGCCACAGTTCGGGCAACGCCGCCTGTGCCGAAAGGCCCGACAACTGCGGATCGAGCATGCGCGCGGTGCGCACCCGTTGCACGGCGAAACGCCTGACACCCAACGCTTGCAGGCGCCGCGCCAGGATCAGCAGACGGCTCGGTTCGAACAGTTGCCAATGTACCGTGGTCCGGCACTCATAGTCGACGCCACTGGCCAGTAGCAGCTCCAGGCTTCGCCAGTTGGCCACGCCACTGCCGGCCACCCGGGTGATTGCCTGGCAATCCTCGGCCAACGCCTTGACGTCGAAACCGACCCAGTCGGCGCCGGCCAGCGCCTTGGCAAAGGCCGCCGGCTTGATCCCGGCGCTGTGCAGGCCGACCTGGAAACCCAGCGCTCGCACCATCTCCATCGCGCCGCGCAGGGCGTCCTGCAAGGTCGGCTCGCCACCACTGAAAACCACCGCATCCAGCAAGCCCCGACGGCGTTGCAGAAAGGCCAGCACCGCCGCCCACTCCAGCTCTGCACTGCCACGCGGGGCAATCAGTTGCGGATTATGGCAATAACGACAGCGCCAGGCACAGCCCTGGCAAAACAGCACGCACGCCAGCTTGCCCGGATAGTCGAGGGTGGTCAGGGGCACCATGCCCCCGACCCGCAGGGGTCGACTCATTGGCGCCCGGCCGCGGCCGCGCGCTCGGTGAAATGCACACGTTCATGGTGCTCGGACTGTTTGCCCGGATTGAACGCCGAGACCGGGCGGTGATACCCCATCACCCGGGTCCAGACTTCGCAGCGTTGACGTTGGGCCAGGGGCAGTGTTTGCAATGCGGTCATGATGTAGCTCCTTGCGATTGAATAAAGCGAAATCAATGGATCTCGGCGAGCGACTGCTCACGCAGCAGCACCTCGTCGCACTTGGGACAGAACTCATGTTCGCCATCGAGATAGCCATGCACCGGGCAGATGGAGAACGTCGGGGTCACTGTCAGGTATGGCAGGCGAAAGCGCCCGAGCGCCCGGCGCACCAGTTGCTTGCAGGCCTCGGTCGAGGAAATCCGCTCGGCCATGTACAGGTGCAGCACCGTGCCGCCGGTGTATTTGCATTGCAGTTCATCCTGCAACTCCAGGGCCTCGAAGGGATCGTCGGTGTAGCCCACCGGCAGCTGCGAGGAGTTGGTGTAATATGGCGCCTGGCGCGTGCCGGCCTGGAGAATGCCCGGGTAGCGCTTGAGATCCTCCTTGGCGAAACGGTAGGTGGTGCCTTCCGCCGGTGTCGCTTCAAGGTTGTAGAGATGGCCGGTCTGCTCCTGGAAGCGCACCAGGGTCGCGCGGACATGGTCCAGCAGCATCAGGGCAAACGCGCGGCCGCGGGCGGTGTGCATGCCGTCCTGGTCGCCACTGAAGTTGCGCAGCATTTCATGCAGGCCGTTGAGGCCGATGGTGGAAAAGTGATTGCGCAAGGTTCCCAGGTAGCGCTTGGTGTAGGGATACAAACCGGCGTCCATATGGTGCTGGATCACCTTGCGCTTGACCTCCAGACTCTCCATCGCCAGTTCCATCAGACTGTCCAGGCGCTGCAACAGGCCGCTGGTATCGCCATCGAACAGATAGCCCAGGCGCGCGCAGTTGAGGGTGACCACCCCCAGCGAACCGGTCTGCTCCGCCGAGCCGAACAATCCGCCACCGCGCTTGAGCAGCTCGCGGACATCCAGCTGCAAGCGGCAACACATCGAACGCACCTGGTTGGGCTGCATGTCCGAATTGAGGAAGTTCTGGAAATACGGCAGCCCATAACGGGCGGTCATTTCAAACAGGCGCTCGGCGTTCTCGCTGTCCCAGGGAAAATCATGGGTGATGTTGTAGGTCGGGATGGGAAAGGTGAACACCCGGCCCTTGGCGTCGCCGGCCTGCATCACTTCGATGTAGGCACGGTTGAGCAAGTCCATTTCAACTTGCAGGTCGCCATAGGCAAAGGGCATTTCCTCGCCACCTATTATCGGGATCTGCTCGCGCAGGTCCTCCGGGCAGACCCAGTCGAAGGTCAGGTTGGTAAAGGGCGTCTGGGTTCCCCAGCGCGACGGTACATTGAGGTTGTAGATAAACTCCTGGAGCGCCTGACGCACCTGCGGGTAACTCAGGCGGTCCCTGCGCACATAAGGTGCCAGGTAGGTGTCGAACGAGCTGAAGGCCTGGGCGCCGGCCCATTCGTTCTGCAGGGTGCCGAGGAAATTCACCATCTGCCCCAGGGCGCTGCTCAGGTGTTTCGGCGGACCGGCCTCGACGCGCCCGGGCACGCCATTGAGGCCCTCGTGCAACAACGTGCGCAGCGACCAGCCAGCGCAGTAGCCGGCGAGCATGTCGAGGTCGTGTATATGCAGGTCGGCCTCGCGGTGGGCCTGGCCGATGGCTTCGCTGTAGACCTCGTCGAGCCAGTAGTTGGCGGTGACCTTGCCCGACACGTTGAGCACCAGGCCGCCCAGCGAATAGCCCTGGTTGGCGTTGGCTTGCACGCGCCAGTCTTCCCGGTCCAGGTATTCATTCATCGAGGTCGCCACTTCGACCAGGGTCCGGCGGTCGCGACGCAAGCGCCCGTGCTGTTCGCGATAGACGATATAAGCGCGCATGGCGAGGAAAAACCCGGCGTCCATCAATACCCGCTCGACCCGATCCTGGATCTGCTCGACATGCAGCCTCGGCAGCCCCTCCAAACGAGCCAGTACGGCTTGCAGCAAGCCTTCGACGTCAACCGCGCCGTACTCCCCGCTGGCCCTGCCGGCGGCGATCAACGCCTGGCGGATCTTGTCGGCATCGAAGGCAACCCGCGTGCCGTCGCGTTTGTGCAAGCGGTTACATCCCACTGAGATCAGCGTGCTGTGCATTCGGCCTCCAAACACTACATATAGATATATAAATAAGTAAAACCACAATATGCAGTGAATACTACGGACGAAGCGCGGCGTTGCAATTGATCGACATCAAGAATCGCAGGCAAAAAAAAGCCGCCCCCCGGCGGCCAGAAAAACCAGGCTTCAACCACCACTCATATTCATGAACCGGACGATCTGCACTTCTCCTTCAGGGTTGAAATCGTGGCGCAGCGGCTTGCGCCGCAGCGCCTGTTGCACCGCCTTGATCAGCGGTTGGTCGTCCAGCGGATAACGCCGCAGCAAGCCGCGCAGATCAAGCGCATCGTCCTGCCCCAGACACAGCAGCAAGCGCCCTTCGACAGTCATCCGCACCCGGTTGCAGCTGCCGCAGAAGTTGTGGCTATTGGGTGAAATAAAACCGATACGGGTTTCGGCATGCCGCTCCAGGCGCACGTAACGCGCCGGGCCGCCGCTGTTCTCGGTGCTGTCGAGCAAGCGATGACGACTGGCGATCAACGCCCGCACCTCGTCGCTGGAGCAGAACGACTCGCCCCGGGAACGACCCACATCACCCAAGGGCATTTCCTCGATAAAACTGATGTCGATGCGTTGCTCGATGGCGTACTGCAACAATGCCGGGACTTCATCGAAATTGCGCCCTTTCATCACCACGCAGTTGAGCTTGATCCGTTCAAACCCGGCACCGCGCGCGGCTTCAATGCCATCCAGCACCTGATCGAGATCGCCGTTGCGGGTGATCGCGCGAAACTTCTCGCCGTCCAGGCTATCGAGGCTGATGTTCATCCGCTTGACCCCGGCCTCGGCCAGCGGCCGCGCCAGACGACCCAGTTGCGAGCCGTTGCTGGTCATCACCAGTTCGCGCAAACCGGGCAAGGCGGCGATCGTGCGGCACAGGCCGAGAATGCCCGGGCGAATCAGCGGCTCGCCACCGGTCAGACGGATCTTGCGCACGCCGAGACCGACGAACAGCGCCGCCAGGCGCTGCAACTCCTCCAGGGTCAACACCTGCTGACGCGGCAGGAAGGTCATGTTCTTGGCCATGCAATACACACAGCGAAAATCACAACGGTCCGTCACCGACATCCGCAGATAGTCGATCTGGCGCCCAAATCCATCCTGCATCGCAGTGCTCATCGCGTTCTCCCGGTTGGCCAAGTCGTCACTGCACCAGCGGTGAGTCGGCACCCTGCAAGCGAATGCCGCGAATATCCGCCGCACCGATCAGGGTTTGCAGGTACTGCACCAGGGCTTTTTGCCAGACCCCCTGCTGCAACTGCGTGCGAATCGCCGTCGACACCGCCTCATAGGGCAACGGCTGGCCTTCGATCCGTTGATCGACACTGACCACATGCCAGCCGTAGCGACTTTCCAGGGGTTGACTGGCCAGTCCCGGGGCCAGGGTAAACAGCTGGCGCTCGAACTCCGGCACGGTCTGGCCCTTGCTGATCTGCCCCAGGGAACCGCCCTGGGCCTTCGACGGACAGGCCGAATAGCTCACGGCCAGCTCGGCGAAACTGCCGGGCAGATCCTCCAGGCGCTGCAGCAGGGCTTCGGCTTGATCGCGGGCCAGCACGCGGGCCTCGGCATCGTCCGGGGCACATTCGAGCAGGATATGCCGCACCGCCAGCAACGGGGCGCTGTGGAAGCGACCACGGTTGTTGTCGTAGTAACGCAGGCAGGTGACCTCGTCACACTGCGGGACCTGCACCTCGCGTTCGAGCAACAAGCGCGTGGCGGCCTCCTCTTCGTTCTCGCCGGCGCCGACCTGCAGCGCCAGGCCCAGTTCGGCGATGCGCTGCTGCAGCAACTCGCGGATCACCAGCGCCCGGGCGGCCTGGTACAGCGCCTCCTCGCGGCTTTCGGCCGGGTGATATTGCAGCTCCTGGGCCAACACCTGCGGGGTGATCGACACCGCATTGACGCTGATGATCGGCCACTCCTGCTCACTGCTGGCGATCAACTGCGCCGGAGCGTCATCGGCACCCGTCGGTTCCGGCGCAAGCGCTTCGAACTGCACCGCCCCGGGGGCGACAACATCGACCGGCTCGGGCGCCGAGGCCTGGGTTGAAGATCCGCAGCCACCGCTGCCGCCTTTACCGCCGCCACATCCACATCCACCTGACATGATTCTCTCCTCAGATTTTCTGCCGAACGATTTGATAACGGCGTCCCAGGTACCAGATCGGCGCACTGACGATGTGCACCAGCCGGGTGAAGGGGAACAGCACGAACAGGGTCAAACCGAGAAACACGTGCAGTTTGTAGATCAAGCCGACCGGGGCGATGGACGCCGCCGCTTCCGTCGGGTGCAACAGCACGGTGTTCTGCGCCCAATCGGCGAGCAGCACCATCACCGAGCCGTCCATATGCTCGGTGGACGCGACAATGGTCAGCAGTCCGAGCAGCAGTTGCGCCAGCAGTACCAGCAACACCAGGATGTCCGAGGTGCTGGAAGTGGCGCGAACTCGTGGGTCGCTCAGGCGCCGATTGACCAGCATCAGCAGGCCGACCAGGCACAACAGGCCGAACAGCCCGCCGGAGACCATCGCCAGCAGTTGCTTGTTCTCGGTACTGATCAGATGGTGATAGACCGCCGAGGGCGTCAGCAGGCCGACAAAATGCCCGGCCAGAATGAACAACACCCCGATATGGAAGAAGTTGCTCGCCACGCGCATGCCGCGCTGGTTGAGCATCTGGCTGGAGCCGGCCTTCCAGGTGTACTGCGACAGATCGAAGCGTGCCCAGCTGCCGATCAGGCAGATCGCCACGGCCACATAGGGATAGACCCCGAACAACAACAGGTTCCAGTTAGACATTACCGACCTCCCCGGCCGGCGCGGCGGCCAGCCCTTCATGCTGAAAATCCACCCAGTGCAATGGCACCGCGCTTTCTTCCCGGGCCTTGCCCGGGGCACTTGGCAGCGAACCGCAACGGTCCTGTTGCTCGGCCTGGAGAAAGTCCACCGCCTCCTCCTCCCAGACCTTGTCCAGCGCCTCCAACGAGTCGTCCCGGGGTTCGGCGGCGACTTGCGCGCGCAGCTCGGCCACCGCCTGCAAGGGCTCGGCACCGGCAATCTGCAGCAAGGCCCGGAAGCAACTGGCATAGGCGCTCTCACGCTCATCCAGACGCGCCGCGAGCAAGGCCAGCAAGTGCGCGACATCGGCCAGGCCCTCGCGGGCCTCCAGGTCTTCGCGCGTGGAGAGGAACTCCAGATACAACGGGATATAGTCGGGCAGTTCCTTGACGCCGATGGCAAAACCGGCGGTTTCGTATTGCGCCATCATGTCGACCATCGCCTGGCCACGGTCGCGGGACTCACCGTGGACATGCTCGAACAGCAGCAGCGACAGCGAGCGCCCGCGGCCGAACAGCGCACCGTAGTGCTCCTGCCCGTCCATCAGGTCATTGGCGCAGATCAGTTCGAGCAATTCGAACAACGCACCGCGCTGCGTCGGGCTGATTTCCCGGGCCTGGATAATCGCCTGTTCCAGTTCGTCGCGGCCGGCCACCAGGGTCTCGGTGGGGTAATCGAGCAGCAGCGAAATCACCTTGAGAATGCGCATGCTCATTCCTCCCACAACTGCACGGTTTTCAGGATGTCGCGGCGGTTGGCCTTCTTCGCGCCGAACATATTGGTGTCGGAGCTGCCGCTACAGCCGCTGCCGAAACTGAAACCGCAGCCGGAACGTTCGGCAAAGGCGTCGCTCATGGCGTCTTCACGGTGCGCGCTGGGCACGACAAAGCGGTCCTCGTAGTTGGCGATCGCCAGATAGCGATACATCTCCTCGACCTGGGCCACGCTCAAACCGACATCCGCCAGCACTTGCAGGTCCTGGACCCCGTCGACCTGCTCGGAACGCTTGTAGGCACGCATCGCCAGCAAGCGTTTCAGGGCGCGCTTGACCGGTTTCTCATCGCCCGCCGTCAGCAAGTTGGCCAGGTAGCGCAGCGGAATGCGCAGGCTGTCGACATCCGGGATGACTCCGTTCATGCCCACGGTGCCAGCGGTCGCGGCGTTCTGGATCGGCGACAGCGGCGGCACGTACCAGACCATCGGCAAGGTGCGGTATTCCGGGTGCAACGGCAGCGCGAGCTTCCAGTCCACAGCCATCTTGTAGACCGGCGAACGTTGCGCCGAGTCGATCACCGACTGCGGCACGCCATCGGCCAGGGCCTGGCGAATCACCGCCGGATCGTTCGGATCGAGGAAGATCTCCAGCTGCTTCTCGTACAGGTCCTGCTCATTGGCGGTGCTCGCCACCTCGGCGATACGGTCGGCGTCATACAGCAGCACACCGAGATAACGAATGCGCCCGACACAGGTTTCGGCACAGACCGTCGGCATCCCAGCCTCGATACGCGGGTAGCAGAAGATGCACTTTTCGGACTTGCCGCTTTTCCAGTTGAAATAGATCTTCTTGTACGGGCAGCCGCTGATGCACATGCGCCAGCCACGGCATTTCTCCTGGTCGATCAGGACAATCCCGTCTTCCTCGCGCTTGTAGATCGCCCCGCTCGGGCAGGACGCCGCACAAGTCGGGTTGAGACAGTGCTCGCACAGGCGCGGCAAATACATCATGAAGGTGTTTTCGTACTCACCGTAGATGTCCGCCTGGATCTGGTCGAAGTTCTTGTCCTTGCGCCGCTTGGCAAACTCGGTACCGAGGATCTCCTCCCAGTTCGGGCCCCATTCGATTTTCTCCATGCGCTTGCCCGACACCAGCGAGCGCGGCCGCGCGGTGGGCTGGTGCTCGCCCAGCGGCGCGGTGTGCAGATGCTGGTAATCGAAATCGAAGGGTTCGTAGTAGTCGTCGAGGCTGGGCAGGTCCGGGTTGGCGAATATATTGGCCAACACGCGGAATTTGCCGCCGATCCGAGGGTTGATCGAGCCGTCGGCATTGCGAATCCAGCCGCCCTTCCACTTGTCCTGGTTTTCCCATTCCTTGGGGTAGCCGATCCCGGGTTTCGATTCGACGTTGTTGAACCAGGCGTACTCCATGCCTTCGCGGCTGGTCCAGACGTTCTTGCAGGTGATCGAGCAGGTGTGGCAACCAATGCATTTGTCCAGGTTCAGGACCATGCCGATTTGTGAGCGAATCTTCATCTCAGTTCTCCTCAATCCAGCTCGGTCGGCAGGGGACGCGGCAGGTCATCGCCGGACGAACCGTCGAGCCAGTCGACTTTGGCCATCTTGCGCACCACGACGAATTCGTCGCGGTTGCAACCGACCGTGCCGTAATAGTTGAAACCGTAGGCCTGCTGGGCATAGCCGCCGATCATATGGGTCGGCTTGAGCACCACCCGGGTGACCGAGTTGTGATGGCCGCCACGGGTCTTGGTGGTTTCCGAACCCGGCACGTTCACGATCCGTTCCTGGGCGTGGTACATCATCACCATGCCTTCCTTGACCCGCTGGCTGACCACCGCCCGGGCGGTCAGCGCACCGTTGACGTTGAAGCATTCGATCCAGTCGTTGTCCTCGATGCCAGCGCGTTTCGCGTCGATCTCCGAGAGCCAGACAATCGGCCCGCCACGGCTGAGGGTCAGCATCAGCAGGTTGTCGCTGTAGGTACTGTGGATGCCCCATTTCTGGTGCGGGGTGATCCAGTTCAGGACGATTTCGGTTTCGCCGTTGCTGCGCTTGCCTTTCACCCCTTCGATGGTCCGGGTGTTGACCGGCGGCCGGTAGCTCATCAGTTGCTCGCCGAAGGCCTGCATCCACGGGTGATCCTGGTAGAACTGCTGGCGGCCGGTGATGGTCCGCCACGGGATCCCTTCATGGACGTTGGTGTAGCCGGCGTTGTAGCTGACATGATCGTCCTCGAGCCCGGACCAGGTCGGGCTGGAAATGATCTTGCGCGGCTGCGCCTGGATATCGCGGAAACGAATCGCCTCGTGGGCCTTGGACAGGGCCAGATGGCTGTGGTCGATGCCGGTGAACTCGGACAGCGCGGCCCAGGCCTTCACCGCCACATGGCCGTTGGTTTCCGGGGCCAGGGAGAGGATCACTTCGGCGGCGTCGATGGCCGTGTCGATTTTCGGCCGGCCTTGGCTGATGCCCGCCGCGCCTTCGCGGTAGTTCAGCTCGCCGAGGAATTTCACTTCCTCCTCGGTGTTCCAGTTGATGCCCTTGCCGCCGTTGCCGTGCTTCTCCAGCAGCGGCCCGAGGGAGCTGAACTGCTTGTAGATATTCGGGTAGTCGCGCTCGACCACTTGCAGGTTCGGCGCGTTCTTGCCCGGCTGCGGGGCCACCCCGGCGGTTTTCCAGTCGGTGCCGCCGAACGGCTGGGCCAGTTCGCCGACGCTGTCATGCAGCAACGGCACGGTGACCAGATCCTGCTCGACGCCCAGGTGCCCGACCGCCATGGCCGAGAACGACTTGGCAATGCCCTTGTAGATCTCCCAGTCCGAACGCGACTCCCAGGCCGGATCGATGGCCGCCGACAGCGGGTGGATGAACGGGTGCATGTCCGAGGTGTTCATATCGTCCTTCTCGTACCAGGTCGCGGTCGGCAACACGATGTCCGAGTAGACGCAGGTCGAGGACATGCGAAAGTCCAGGGTCGTCACCAGGTCGAGCTTGCCGATAGCGCCTTCGTCGACCCATTCGGCCTCTTCCGGCTTGCAGTCGCCGACCTGGCCGATGTCTTCGTTCATCACCCCGTTCTTGGTCCCGAGCAGGTACTTGAGCATGTACTCGTGGCCCTTGCCCGAGGAGCCCAGCAGGTTGGAACGCCAGATGAACATGTTGCGCGGGAAGTTCACCGGGCTGTCCGGCTGCTCGCAGGCAAAGCGCAGGGAACCGTCCTGCAGCGC
Source organism: Pseudomonas sp. GW821-FHT03C07 (assembly GCF_059420925.1). NCBI lineage: Bacteria > Pseudomonadati > Pseudomonadota > Gammaproteobacteria > Pseudomonadales > Pseudomonadaceae > Pseudomonas > Pseudomonas sp. GW821-FHT03C07. Next base: position 8,238 of record NZ_JBWKUQ010000035.1, on the reverse strand, counting down.
CTTGACCACGTAGTCCTTGGGCGCCAGGCCGGCGGCCGCGGCATCGCGGCAGATATGCAGCGGGTTGGTGTTCAGCTGCGGGGCGCTGGGCAACCAGCCGGCGCGCTCGGCGCGGATGTTGTAGTCCAGGGCATGCTCGGGGAACTGGCTCTTGTCGGCCAGCGGCGAGAGCACGTCGTGCATGCTCATTTTCTCGTGGCGCCACTGCGAACTGTGGGCGTAGAAGAAGCTGGTGCCGTTCATCTGCCGTGGCGGACGGCTCCAGTCCAGGCCGAAGGCCAGCGGCAGCCAGCCGCATTGCGGGCGTAGCTTTTCCTGACCGACATAGTGCGCCCAGCCACCACCGGTCTGGCCGACGCAACCGCAGAGCATGAGCATATTGATCAGCCCGCGGTAGTTCATGTCCATGTGGTACCAGTGGTTCATCGCCGCGCCGACGATGATCATCGAGCGGCCACGGGTCTTGTCGGCGTTGTCGGCGAACTCTCGGGCGATCTGGATCGCCTTCTCGCGGCTGACGCCAGTGATCTGTTCCTGCCAGGCCGGGGTGCCGGGCACCGAAGCGTCATCGTAATCCCTGGCGACGTTCGCTCCACCCAAACCGCGATCGATCGCCAGGTTGGCCGCCGACAGGTCGAACACCGTGGCGACCTTGACCTGGCTGCCATCCGCCAAGGTCAGGCTGTGCACCGGCACGCGGCGATATTGCACAGCCGCGCCGGCCACATGCTGGAAGTGTTCCTGGGACTCGCCGGCAAAATACGGGAACGCCACTTCGGCGACGCCAGCGCCGATCAGGCTCAGCTTCAGATCGATCTCGCGCCCTTCCCCGCCTTCACGGGCAAGGATGTTCCATTTGCCCTTCTCGCCCCAGCGATAGCCGATGGAGCCCTGGGGGGAAACCAGTTCGCCGCTGGCATCCAGCGCGATGGTTTTCCATTCCGGGTTGTTCTCCTGGCCGAGGTTGTCGGTCAGGTCCGAGGCGCGCAGGAAGCGGTCCGGTTGATAACCGGCACCCGGGGCAACCCCGAGCATCGGCTTGAGCAGCACCAGCACCGGCAGGTCGGTGAAACGCTTGGCGTACTCGGTGAAATAGGCGCTCGGCTTGTCCAGGTGGAACTCTTTGAAGATCACATGGTTGAACGCCTGGGCCAGCGCCGCATCGGTGCCCTGCTTGGGGTTGAGCCAGAGATCGGTGAGCTTGGCCACTTCCGAATAGTCGGGAGTGATGGCCACGGTCTTGGTGCCCTTGTAGCGAACCTCGGTGAAGAAGTGCGCGTCGGGGGTACGGGTCTGCGGGACGTTGGAACCCCAGGCGATGATGTAGTTGGAGTTGTACCAGTCGGCCGACTCCGGCACGTCGGTCTGCTCGCCCCAGACCATCGGCGAGGCCGGTGGCAGGTCGCAGTACCAGTCATAGAAACTCAGGCAGACCCCGCCGATCAGCGACAGGTAGCGGGCCCCGGCGGCATAGCTGACCATCGACATGGCCGGAATCGGCGAGAAGCCCACCACCCGGTCGGGACCGTACTGCTTGATGGTATAGACATTGGCCGCGGCAATGATCTCGTTGACTTCTTCCCAGTTGGAACGAATGAAGCCGCCCATGCCACGCTTGCTTTTATAGGAGTCGGCCTTGACCTTGTCCTCGACAATGCTGGCCCAGGCTTCGACCGGCGCCAGGGTCTGCCGTGCATCGCGCCAGAGCTTGAGCAGCGGCTTGCGGATTTTCGGGTACTTGAGGCGGTTGGCGCTGTAGATGTACCAGCTGTAGCTGGCCCCCCGCGGACAACCGCGCGGCTCATGGTTGGGCAGGTCGTTGCGGGTGCGCGGGTAGTCGGTCTGCTGGGTTTCCCAGGTGATCAGGCCGTTCTTCACATAGATCTTCCACGAGCACGAACCGGTGCAGTTGACCCCGTGGGTCGAGCGCACGATCTTGTCGTACTGCCAGCGCGAACGGTAGACGTTCTCCCAGTCGCGGGACTCCTTGCGGGTCTCCCCGTGACCGTCGGCGAACTCGCTTTGCTTGCGGTTGAAGAACCGCAGTTGATCCAGTAAATGACTCACGGTGTACACCTCTCAGGTTTCGCGGGGTTCTGTGCCCCGCCCACGCAATGGTTGGATTCGGCTCGACTCAGCAGGGTGTCGCGGCGCCTTTGCGCGCGTACCACCACCAGGTCACCACGATGCAGCTCAGGTAAAAGCCGACGAACATGTAGAAGGCCATCTCCGGGCCGCCGGTCTGGGCCATCGAAGTGCCGAAGGATTTCGGAATGAAGAACGCCCCGAAGGCGCCGATCGCCGAACTGAAACCCAGCACCGCGGCCGACTCCTTGCCGGCATTTTTCAGCGCCTGCTCGCGAGCCTCGGGCGCCTGTCCGGCGGAGAATTTTTCATGCAGGGTGCGGAAGATCACCGGGATCATCCGGAAGGTCGAACCGTTGCCGATCCCGGTGGTGATGAACAGCAGCATGAACAGGCCGAGGAAACCGTAGAAGTTACCGCCCACGCCGTTGTGGGGAAGAAAGTGCAGCACACCGAAGACCATCACGATCATCGCCACGAAGTTCCACAAGGTCACCTTCGCGCCGCCGAGCTTGTCCGCCAGCCAGCCACCCAACGGCCGGACCAGGGCACCGACCAAGGGGCCGAGGAAGGCGAACTTCAAGGCGATGACATCCGGGAAGGAGGTCTTGATCAACAGCGGGAACGCCGCGGAAAAGCCGATGAACGAACCGAAGGTGGCCAGGTACAACCAGCACATCAGCCAGTTGTGCTTGCGTTTGAAAATCACCGCCTGCTCGCTGAACGAAGCTTTGGCGCTGGACAAGTCATTCATGCCGAACCAGGCCGCCAGCGTCACCGCGAGAATGAACGGCACCCAGATGAACCCGGCGTTCTGCAGCCACAACTGGCCGCCGTCCGGCAGGGCTTGCGGCGAGCCGCCCATGACGCCGAACGCGCCGAAGGTAATCACCAGCGGCACACAGAACTGCATCACCGATACGCCCAGGTTACCCAGGCCGGCATTCAGCCCCAGGGCCGTGCCCTGCTGCGACTTGGGGTAGAAGAAGCTGATGTTGGACATGCTTGAGGCGAAGTTGCCGCCACCAAAACCGCAGAGCAAGGCAATCAACACGAACACGTTGTAGGAGGTGCCCGGGTCCTGTACGGCGAAGCCCATCCAGATCGACGGTAGCAGCAGCGACGCGGTGCTCAGGGCGGTCCAACGACGGCCGCCGAAGATCGGCACCATAAAGGAGTAGAAGACTCGCAAGGTGGCCCCGGACAAGCCCGGCAATGCCGCCAGCCAGAACAGTTGATCGGTGGTAAAACTGAAGCCGATGGCGTTCAAGCGCACGATCACCGTGCTCCAGACCATCCACACGGCAAAGGCCAGCAACAGCGCGGGGATGGAAATCCACAGGTTGCGCGTCGCCGTCTGTTTGCCGCTACGCCCCCAGAACGCGGGATCTTCCGGGCGCCAGTCATGAATGACCGGGCCACTGTCAGGCTTTTGTAGAACAGACATATTCGTCTCCTTGGACAAGGCTGGAAAACGGGGCAGTGGCGAGCGCTGGCTGTTTGCCCAGCAGCGGGCGCCGACGAACTTCGCTGAAGTACATCCAGGTCAGGGAGACCCAGACCACGCCGTACATCAGCATGAAGCAGGAGGAACGCACGCCGGTCAGGTCCACCAGCGCACCGAACAGGATCGGCAGGACGAAGCCGCCCAAGCCACCGGCCAGGCCGACGATGCCGGACACCGCACCCATGTTTTTCGGGTAGTCGTTGGCGATGTATTTGAAAACCGAGGCCTTGCCGAAGGCGAAGGCGATACCCATGACAAACAGCAGGCCGGTGAACAGCGTCGGGCTCAGACCGATGTGCAGGTCCAGCGGGCCATTGATGGTTTGCACTTGCAGCTGGGTCTGCGGATAGGACAGCAGGAACAGGCAGATCCAACTGACCCAGAGCACCCACCAGGTCACGCTCTGGGCGCCCCAGCGATCCGACAGCCAGCCACCGACGGCACGCAGCACGCCGCCCGGCAGGGAAAAACAGGCGGCCAGCAGCGCCGCGCTTTGCAGGCTGAAACCGTATTCCTGCACGTAGTATTTGGTCATCCACAAGGCCAGCGCGACATAGCCGCCGAAGACGATCGAGTAGTACTGGCAGTAGCGCCAGACCGCCGGATCCTTCAGTGAAGCAAGCTGTTCGCGCAGCGCGGTGCCCGAAGCACTGCGGTGGTCCTTGTTCTCGGCGCTGAGAAACCAGAACAGCAGCGCGGTGATAAAGAGGATCGCGCTGAAGACTTTCGGCACCAGGTGCCAGCTGCCCGCGGCGATCAGCGCCGGGGCAAGAAACTTGGTCAGCGCGGAGCCGGCATTGCCGGCGCCGAAGATGCCCATGGCGAAACCCTGGTTGTCCTGGTCGAACCACTTGGCCACATAGGCGATACCGACGGAAAACGAACCACCGGCCAGGCCGACGAACAGCCCCAGGACCAGGAACTGCCAATAGGTCGTGGCGTAGGTGATCAGGTACAGCGGCAGCACGCAGGACAGCATCAGCAGGAACAACACGCTGCGCCCGCCAAACCGGTCGGTCAGCAGCCCCAGCGGCAAGCGGACCAGCGAGCCGGTCAGGACCGGGGTGGCGACCAGCAGGCCGAACTGGGTTTCGTTGAGCTGGAGCAGTTCCTTGATCGGCACGCCGAGCACGGCAAACATCATCCAGACCATGAAACACACGGTGAAGGCCAGCGTGCTCATGCCCAGCACCAGGCCTTGTCGTACACGCGGTTGGGTCATGTCGCTCTCCAGATCAGTTAGCCATGGCCGCAGACTAGAGAGGCATACCCCGTAAAAACTTGATCCTTATCAACGAAGCCCAAGGGGTTCCAGGCCTATGCTGGCGACACCTACCTCCAAAGAGGTAGACCGAAAAACCCTCTGAACCCTTTGTTTATCAGGCTCTTGCCTCCGCTGCGCGAAGCGTTTGCGGGTATCGGACGATCGACAACTCTTTAGAGGTAGAGCGCCAGGGACCGGCAGCAACATCATTGCCCGTCGCCCCCTGGAGTTCGATATGCCCGGTTTTCCCATCGTTGCCCCAGGGCGACAGTCATGATCCGCTGGTTGCGCAGCTCCCTGCCCGCCCGCGCCGGGCTCGCGGTGATCCTGATCGCCATACTCGCCCTGGCCAGCTCATTGAGCGCCGGGCTGATCGCCTGGTTCAGCCAGGGCGATGCGGCCGCCATCAACACCGCCGGTTCGGTGCGCATGGAGACCTATCACCTGAGCTGGAAACTGGCCGCGGGGAGCCCCCGCGCAGAAATCAGCGACATCACCGACAGCCTGCAACAGCGCCTCACCGGCCAGTCACTCAAGGCGGTGCTGGAAGATGGCGCGAGTCTCGACCTGCAAGCCAGCTACCAGCAGATCCAGCAAAACTGGAAGGAGAATCTGCGCCCGGCGCTGGAGCGTGGCGATGTCGACTCGTTTCAGGCCGGCGCTCCGCCCTTCGTCGAACAACTGAACCAGTTCGTCAGCCTGCTGCAGCGCCAAAGCGAGTACAAGCAAACCTGGCAACAGATGATCCAGGGCGCGGCCCTGTTCACCACCATGATCGTCCTGTTGCTCGGGCTCTACGAACTGCAGTACGGGGTGATCACCCCGCTCAAGGAACTGGTGGAGGCGACCCAGCGTTTTCGCCGTGGCGACTTCCAGGTGCGGGTCAACCATCAATCCCAGGACGAGCTGGGGCAGTTGGCTACGAGCTTCAACGCCATGGCCGAGACCATCGAGCAGTCCCACCGCACCCTGGAGACTCAGGTCCGGCAAAAGACCCTGAACCTGCAACAGGCCAATGCCGCCCTGGAACTGCTCTATCAGAGCAGTCGCAGCCTGGCCACGCGGCTGGCCAATGCCGAAGGGCTGGATGAACTGATCCGCCGCTTCCAACAGCGTCTGCCCGGCTTGCGCCTGTCACTGTGCCTGCAAGGGCGGATGCAGGCCCCGGCCCAGCAACTGCTGGTGCTGCATGGTGCCAACAGTCGCGATGTCTGCGCCGGCAGCCATTGCGCCAGCTGCCAGAAACACCACCAGAGCAACCCGCAAAGCTTCAGCATCAGTAACCAGGGCAGTGAGTTGGGCGAGCTCAAGGCGCACTTTGTCGACGAGCACCCACCGCAAGCCTGGGAAACCGAGCTGATCCAGGCCCTGGCCAACCTGATCGGCACCTCGCTCTCGCTCAAGCGCCAACGGGAACAGGACCACCGCCTGCTGCTGCTCGAAGAACGCACCATCATCGCCCGCGAGCTGCATGACTCCCTGGCCCAGGCGCTGTCCTACATGAAGCTGCAAGTCAGCCGCATGCAGACCCTGATGCGCCGTGGCGAACCGGTGGCGACCCTGGAAAGCGTCACCGCCGAACTGCGCGAGGGCCTGAACAATGCCTACCGTCAGCTGCGCGAACTGCTGACCACCTTTCGCTTGCAGATTCACGACGCCGGGCTGGTCCAGGAACTCCAGGACACCGCCGAGGAGTTCTCCAGCCGGGGCGATTTCCAGGTCCACCTGCACGTCGACAGCCTGGCCTTCGAACTGTCCGCCAGCGAGCAGATCCACATTCTGCAGATCACCCGCGAGGCACTTTCCAACTGCCTGCGCCACGCCCATGCGCAGAATGCCTGGCTGCAACTGCGCCAGGACGGCGAAAGCGTGCGCCTGTCGATCGAGGACGATGGCCGTGGCTTCAGCGGCAGCGTCGACCAACGCGAACATCACGGCCTGAACATCATGAAGGAACGCGCCCGCAGCCTGCATGGACAGCTCCAGATATTTTCCCGGGTGCCCCAGGGCACACTTGTCCAGATGGAGTTCCGACCGGAGTTTCTCGGACAGCCAACAGAAGGTAGCCTTACATGAAACTGTCCCCGCAATACCGGATCCTGCTGGTCGACGACCATCCGATGATGCGTCACGGCATTCGCCAGATCCTCGAACTGGAAGATGACTTGTGCGTGGTTGGCGAAGCCAATCATGGCGAGGAAGCTCTGACACTGATCGAGCCGCTGCAACCCGACCTGGTGCTACTGGACAACAACATGCCGCGGATGAACGGTATTGAAACCCTGCGCAGCCTGCGCGCCATGAACTACCGGGGAAAAATCCTGCTGTTCACCGTGTCCGACGCCGAAGACGATATTCGTGACGCACTGCGCCTGGACGCTGACGGTTATCTGCTCAAGGACATGGAGCCGGAGTTGCTGATCCAGTACATCCGCGACGCCTTGAACGGTGCCCTGGTGGTCAGTCCCGGCCTGACCCGGGTCATGGCCCAGGCACTGCGCTCGCCACCGCGCCAGGTCGAAGTCGAGCTGACCGAGCGCGAGCGTCAGGTGCTCAAAACCATTGCCGGTGGCTTGAGCAACAAGGTCATCGGCCACAAGCTGGGCATTACCGAAGGCACGGTCAAGGTTCACGTCAAGAACCTGCTGCACAAACTCGGCCTGCGCTCGCGGGTCGAGGCGGCAGTGTGGGCCATGGAGCATCTGCGCAGCACCGGCTGAGCCCTTCTGGGGAGTCGACGCTGGCGAAGTTGATTGCAATCAAGGCACGACGCCCACAGCCTTGCACACTGGCGGGGTCCATCAGCGGAGAGCGTTCATGCCCCTTTCACCCTTGCCTCTGGTTTACTCCTGTTCAGGCTGCTCCAACGTCGCCCAACTGGCCAACACCCTGGCCCTGCGCCTGGATCGCGCGGGCCTCGCGGAAATGTCCTGCATCGTCGGAGTGGGTGGACATGTCGCCGCGCTGGTCAACAAGGCCCGTTCGGGACGGCGGATCCTGGCGCTGGACGGCTGTCCGCTGCAATGCGTGGAAAGCTGTCTGCAACAGCATGGCCTGCGGGCCGATATGCACCTGATCCTCAGCCAGCACGGCGTGCGCAAACGCTATGGCGAAGATTGCAGCCCGGCGCAGGCCGAGGAGCTGTTTGCCGAGATCGGGCAATTGCTTGAGCATGACCGGCGGCCAGCCCCACTGCCGTTCGGCTAAGAAAATGGGATCTTGAAAACACCACGCAGCCTTGTAGGAGCTGGCTTGCCAGCGATGAGGCCCTCGCGCCTTGCGCCGCCCATACGGACGCCATCGCGGGCAAGCCAGCTCCTTGTATCTCGACTAACGCTCCGTCAGGAGCGATAGTTCTCGACTGATCATCGAGGGAAGACCG
>NZ_JBWKUQ010000034.1:0-39890 GCF_059420925.1 Pseudomonas sp. GW821-FHT03C07 | reverse complement strand
CTCGCTGTCGTTGGCTTCATTAGAATGCCACCGTGGCGCTACAGACGCCTCGGCTTGGGCGAGTCCATCCAATTACATGTACATGATTGAGGAGCCATCGTTTGCCGTTCTCACGCGGCAAAGGGTGGCAGCTGTACGCAGGGTGAGAATACCGGACAGTAGGCAACCGGCCAGACCGAAGTCTGCCTACGCACAGCCACCATGGAACGGTCACGGACGAAATGACATCCATAACGAGGCTGGCACTGATGCGCTTACTGAACACGGGTTCTCACGCCCGACCGCTGATTTTGCAGCGATGGACGAAGACTAGAGACCGGTTTCGGCAAGCGCAAGGCGAAAGAATTTTCTAGGAAACTTCAGTCGATGGAAAGCGAATTGTCTGATAACCGCTTTCAGGAAAAAAGATAATCGGCTGAAAAACGCACAAACAAAAACGCCACTCTATTGAGTGGCGTTTTTGTGTATTTGGAGCGGGAAACGAGACTCGCATCTGGCGTCCTACCCATTGAAATATAAAGGTTTTTTAATATCCCCTCAGTGGGAATGGACTCATTTTTGGACTTGTTCGGAGGGCATGTCAAGAACGAGAAGAACATAAGTCCGAGTCGCGCTACCGAGTGCTTTCTACAGCCACGTGGAGAAGCAGCTATCAGGCCGTAGGTATCATTTTCCACAGGATTGCCGCGATGGTCGGAGGTGCGTCGATCAGATGTGTTCTCTCGTTTATCGTGGCGATTCAAAAACGACATCGCCCGATCGAACACCACTCCAAATATCGAATGCCGCAAAAGCGGCCTCGCCGTCTATGGACTCTTGATGACCATGGTATCGGAGCTCCCCGCACCTAACTGACAGTCAGTAACTGAAATCATGCCCCAACTCTTTCTGCATCCATTCCAGGAATCGTCTGACCCTAGGAAAGTTTGAGTGGGCCCTTGGGAAAACCAAATGGTGTGCAGTAATCGAAGCGCTCAGCTCCGGTGCTACCTCTACCAAAGCACCGCGCGCAAGATAATCCTGCGCCAGCAATGTGCTTTCCAAAGCAAAGCCAAGCCCGTGGCTGGCAGCCTCCAATGTCATGTAAGACCGGTCGAAGCTTAGAGAATAGGGTTTTTCTGGACGTGACAAGCCATGTTGTGCAAACAGCTGTGGCCACTTGATCAGCGTGGCCTCCGAAAGGATCAGATTGCTGTCCAGCAGATCCGCGACCATTCGGATCGGGTGCTTTTCCAACAGTTTCGGGGACGCCATCACCGCAATTTTTTCATCACGTATCGTTCGCACTTCGAAGCTCGGCCAATTGGGCATCCCATGGCGGATGTCGACATCGATCTTGTCTCGACTGAAGTGCAGTGATTCGTAGGAACACGAGAGGTTGAGCTGAATATCGGGATGGCTTTGGCGAAACTGCTCCAGACGCGGCATCAGCCATAACAGGCCAAAACTGGGCGACGAGTGCAATCGCAGACAATCAAGGCTGACATCACTGGCGGCGCGCTCGGTCGCCACGGCGAGACTGTGCAGGATGCCGGAAACCTCAGTGAGGTATTGCTCGCCCACCGGCGTCAGCGTCACGCCTCTGGCTGTTCTGAGAAACAACGGCCGACCGATCATCGCCTCCAGTTTGGCCAACTGGTGGCTTACCGCCGAGGGTGTCAGGTCGAGCAGTTCAGCCGCGCGAGCCACATTGCCAAAGCGAGCCGTCTGCTCAAAGGCCTGAATGGCTTTCAGGGGTGGCAGGATTGAAGGTACATCGCCAGGTGAACTCATGATTATTGTTATTCCGCTGCAAGTGGCTTGGGCCGGGCGTGCAGCTATTCAAACATCGGAACAGGTCGTTGGCGAGTGCTGAATATTTTTCAGCACCCAGTGAGATTCGCGTTATTGCTCAAGGTCACCCTGGGGAACAAGCTGAGCCATCGATTCGTTTCGGGTCGACCCAATAACAACAATCAGAGGTACCCTCCCATGCTTCTTCAAGGCAAGGTCGCGATCATCACCGGCGCAGCGTCAGCACGTGGCATTGGCCGCGCAACAGCGATCACTTTCGCCCAGCACGGCGCCCGCGTCGTGATCCTGGATCTGGATGAATCCGCCGCACGTGATGCCGCAGCTTCCCTGGGCGAAGGCCATCTCGGGCTCGCAGCCAACGTCGCTGACGAATCGCAAGTTCAGCAAGCCGTCGCCAAAATCATCAAGCAGTTCGGGCGCATCGACATTCTCGTCAATAATGCGGGTATCACTCAGCCGCTCAAGACCCTGGACATCCGCCCTTCCGATTACGACAAAGTGCTGGACGTCAGTCTGCGCGGTACCTTGCTCATGTCGCAGGCGGTGATTCCGATCATGCGTCAACAATCTCGCGGCAGCATCGTGTGCATGTCCTCGGTTTCCGCTCAACGGGGCGGCGGCATTTTTGGCGGCCCTCACTACAGCGCCGCCAAGGCGGGCGTACTCGGCTTGGCGAAGGCCATGGCACGTGAACTGGGGCCCGACAAGGTCCGCGTCAACTCCATCGCGCCGGGCTTGATCCATACCGACATCACCGGAGGCCTCATGCAGGACGAACGCCGCCACGCAATCATCGACGGTATTCCCTTGGGCCGCCTGGGTGAAGCCCAGGATGTGGCGAATGCGGCGCTGTTTCTGGCCAGCGACCTATCCTCCTACCTGACCGGCATCACCTTGGATGTGAACGGCGGCATGCTGATTCACTGAGTACACCTGGGCGGGCCTGCGCGGCCCGTGCGGTTCTGGATCGACGATGCAGCCGGGCCTTATGACCTGGCGATCAATAAAAACAAGAGATCAGACCATCATGACAACCCTGTCGCTCGAAGCGGTTTCTACCGTGCGCTCCAACGCCTACCGTAAAACCGCGTGGCGCTTGATGCCTTTTCTGATGCTGTGCTACCTGTGCGCTTACCTTGATCGGGTCAACGTCGGCTTTGCGAAGTTGCAGATGATGAACGATCTGTCGCTCAGCGAAACGGTCTACGGACTGGGCGCGGGCATGTTCTTCATTGGTTACTTCCTCTGCGAAGTACCGAGCAACATCATTCTGCACAAGGTCGGTGCGCGCATCTGGATCGCCCGCATCATGATCACCTGGGGCATCGTGTCTGCCCTGTTCGCCTTCGTCGAGACCGCCTGGCAGTTCTATGTACTGCGCTTTCTGCTCGGCATTGCCGAAGCTGGCCTGGCGCCGGGGCTGTTGCTGTATCTGACCTACTGGTTTCCGTCCTACCGTCGCGCCCGTATGACCGTGCTGTGGTTTATCGCCATTCCGCTCTCCGGGATGGTGGGCGGGCCCCTCTCCGGCTGGATCATGAACCATTTCGCCGGTATGCATGGCTGGGCTGGATGGCAGTGGATGTTTGCCCTGGAAGCCGTTCCCACTGTCGTGGTCGGATTGCTGGTGCTGAGCTACCTCAAAGACGGCGTGCATCAAGCCACCTGGCTCGACGACGAAGAGAAAGCACTCATCAGCCGGGAGCTGGCCGAGGATGAGGGCAAGAAGGTTACCCACGCCTCCCCTGGTGCATTCATCCGTGATCGGCGTCTCTGGTTGCTCGCCGCCATCTACTTCTGCGTGGTGATGGGGCAATACGCAATCACCTTCTGGCTGCCGACCCTGGTGCGTAACGCAGGGGTTTCCGATCCGCTGAAAATCGGCCTGCTGACCAGCCTGCCCTACCTCTGCGCGATTGTGGCCATGCTGTATGCCGGACGCAGTGGTGACAAACATCGCGAGCGCCGTTGGCATCTCATTGTACCGATGATCGCAGGTGCTATCGGGCTGAGCCTGGCGGCTCTAATGGGGGGAAATGTGACGCTCTCCATTCTCAGCCTTTGCCTGGCCGCTTCCGGAATTCTGTCCGCCACGTCGCTGTTCTGGATGCTACCCACCACGTTGCTGGGTGGCGTATCCGCTGCCGCAGGCATCGCGGCCGTCAACAGCTTCGCCAACCTCGCAGGCTTCTGCTCGCCTTATCTGATCGGCTGGGTCACCACCGTGACTGGTTCCAGCGCCATTGGCATGTATCTGATCACTGGCGTACTGGTCGGCGGCGCCTTGTTAGTGCTGCGCGTCCCCGCTGCCTTGGTCAACCGTTAAGTTAAAGGAGTTCACGCATGACGACTAACACATCACACCCCGGCTCTACAGACCTCGTGGACCGCGCCCACAACATTCGTCGCCACGCGCTGCGAATGGGCCAGGTTCAGGGACAGGGCTATGTCGGCCAGGCACTCGGCGCTGCCGATCTGCTGGCGGTGTCCTATTTCCACGCCCTGCGCTATCGACCAGAAGACCCGGAATGGGAAGGCAGAGATCGCTTTTATCTGTCCATCGGTCACTACGCGATTGCGCTGTATGCGGCATTGATCGAAGCCGAAATCATTCCGCTGGAAGAACTGGAAACCTACGGATCGGATGACAGCCGCCTGCCCATGTCGGGCATGGCCACCTACACCCCCGGGATGGAGATCACGGGGGGCTCACTGGGCCAGGGTTTGGGGATCGCTGTAGGCGCCTGTCTGGGCCTCAAACGCAAAGGCTCACCCTCCTTCGTCTACAACCTGTTGTCGGACGGCGAGCTGAATGAAGGCTCGACCTGGGAAGCCGTGATGTCGGCGTCGCATTGGAAGCTCGACAACCTGATTGCCATTGTCGACGTCAACAATCAGCAAGCCGATGGCTACTCAAGTGAAATCCTGTCGTTCGAACCGATCGTTGATCGGTGGCAGGCGTTTGGCTGGTTCACCCAGCGGGTCGATGGCAATGATCTGGATGCACTGGTCGTCGCATTCGACGCCGCGCGCAGCCATCCTGGAACCCAACCACGGGTCATCATCTGCGATACCCGCATGGGCAAGGGCGTGCCGTTTCTGGAAACCCGCGAAAAGACACATTTCATCCGCGTGGAAGAACACGAATGGGATCTGGCACTGAGCAACCTTGAAGAAGGAAAAAACAATGAGTAACGCCGCAAACACTCCGACTTCTACTGGCGAACCGGCCAAAAAACGCCTGACCACCTCGGCGATGATCGCGTCGATTGCCTCTGAAGGCCAAGCCACGAAATCCGCGCCTTTTGGACATGCGTTAGCCGCGCTGGCGGATCAGCGTCCGGATATCGTCGGCATGTCCGCCGACTTGTCCAAGTACACCGACCTGCACATCTTCGCCAAGGCGCATCCAGATCGCTTCTATCAAATGGGCATGGCCGAGCAACTGCTGATGAGTGCGGCAGCGGGTATGGCTCGGGAGGGCTTCGTTCCCTTCGCCACAACCTACGCGGTTTTCGCCTCCCGTCGCGCCTACGACTTCATCTGCATGGCGATTGCCGAGGAAAACCTCAACGTCAAAATCGTCTGTGGTTTGCCTGGTCTCACCACCGGCTACGGCCCGAGCCATCAGGCCACGGACGACCTGGCGATCTTCCGCGCCATGCCCAACCTGATGATCGTCGATCCGTGCGACGCGCTGGAAATCGAACAGGCAGTGCCCGCCATCGCAGCGCACCAAGGGCCGGTTTACATGCGCCTGTTACGCGGGAACGTGCCGCTGGTGCTGGATGAATACGGCTACAAATTCGAGATCGGCAAGGCCAAGACCCTTCGCACCGGCAACGATGTTTTGATCATCTCCACGGGTTTGATGACGATGCGCGCACTGGAAGCGGCCAAACAGCTGCAGGCCGACGGAATTGATGTCGCCGTGTTGCACGTGCCGACAATCAAACCACTGGATGAACAGACCATTCTTGCCGAAGCGAGAAAGACCGGTCGATTGGTAGTGACCGCAGAGAACCACTCCATTATCGGTGGGCTAGGTGAAGCCGTTGCCGGGGTATTACTGCGCAATGGGGTGACACCAACCTTCAGGCAAATCGCCTTGCCCGATGCGTTTCTGGATGCGGGTGCATTACCGACACTGCATGATCGCTACGGCATTTCGACTCAGGCTGTCAGCGCCCAAATCAAAGCCTGGCTTTGACCGCAGACACCAGCAGCACCCACAACATCAGACTCAATCGAACGGTTTGAAAACCTGAATCTGCGCCCAGATAGCGGCCTATGGAGACAGCGGTCGCTATTCATATGCGTGCAAGTCCCCTGCCCCGCGAGCATCGACACCGCAGCATCGGTTCCGAGGCCAAGCCTTTAACGGCTGGTAGCGCCCTGCAGAAAAAATTGCATAACCTGCGTCGCCATACCCACCCGGGCAACCCGCCCACGCCGTTCTGCATCGACAAATCCGTAAATGATCGAGGCAAACATCTCCGTCAACAGCTGGGCACTGATGTCGATTCGAAACACCCCTTCGTGCTGACCGCGCAGGAAGAAATTGTCCAGCGCGTCCGAATAAGGCTTCCAGCGACTGCCGCCTGCGCGTTCATCCAGCGAATCAGGCCGCCACTGGAAGGCCAGGAAAGTCAGTAGTTCACGATGGGCCAAATGGTTTTCGATCAGGCGCTGGAGGGCCTCAAGCGGCGGTGCCTCCTGCAGGTTCGCATTATCCATGACCTGATTGATCACAATAGAGCCGTAATTGAACAGCATCTCAATGAGATTGTTACGCGTGCCACAGAAGCGATTCAACGTGGCTTTGCTCACGCCTGCGGCTTCGGCGATGTCTTTGAACGTCCCTGCCGGGTGATCGACCATGGCAATCGCCAGGGCCTTCAACAGTTTCTCGTTCGCTGCGGATAAATCCATTAGGCGTTTCTTCGATTATCAGAATGACGTGCGGGCCATTGTCCAGAAATAGCCCAGCTTCTCAAGCACAACGACGAAGCTGCTCACAAAAGAACCAAATGAGTCAATATTGACTCATTTGACAAAACAAACAATCATTCGCATCTTTAGCAGCTAACGGGCCTGGCCCAGGTGAAAGATGAGTACGTCGCGCAGATGGCAAGTGGTTCCGGTACTCCCTTTATTGGCCGCATTGAGCCTGGCAGGTTGTGAACAGCCGCCGCAGGGTTGGGGCGGACCCGGGGGGCCGCGTGAAGTCGAAGCCATGACAGTTAGCAGCGAACCACTGACCCTGATCGCACAATTGCCGGGACGTGTAGAGCCGGTGCGCGTTGCTGAAGTGCGAGCACGGGTAGCGGGCATCGTGCTGGCTCGGCATTTCGAGGAAGGCGCGGATGTCAAAGCCGGTGATCTGCTGTTTCAGATCGACCCGGCGCCGTTCAAGGCCGCACTGTCGCGGGCTCAGGGCGAGCTGGCCAAGACCGATGCGGCGCTGTTCCAGGCCCAGGCGACGGTCAAGCGTTACGAACCGTTGGTCAAGATCGAGGCGGTAAGCCAGCAAGACTTCGATACCGCCAAAGCGGCCCTGCAAAGCGCCCTGGCAGCCAAGCGCTCGGCCCAGGCCGATATCGAGACCGCCAAGCTGAATCTGAGCTACTCCACGGTCAAAGCCCCTATCGCCGGGCGCATCGGCCGAGCCCTGGTCACCGAGGGTGCATTGGTCGGTCAAGGCGACGCAACCATGATGGCGCGCATCCAGCAACTGGACCCGATCTACGTCGACTTCACCCAGCCCGCGGCCGATGCATTGCGCATGCGCGCCGCCATCGAACAGGGACGCCTGGCCGGCAATACTGAAACCCCGTTGGCTCTGAATGTCGAAGGCTCAGAGCACCAGAGCCAGGGCGAGCTGCTGTTCTCCGATATCGCCGTGGACCGCGCCACCGGCCAGATCTCGCTGCGCGGGCGCTTCGCCAACCCGGGAGCAGTGCTGCTGCCGGGCATGTACGTGCGCGTCAGTGCTCCGCAAGGCCTCGACAAGGCTGCCATCCTGATACCGCAACGCGCCGTACAGCGCTCCGCGGATGGTCAGGCGCGAGTGCTGGTCATCGGCCAAGACCAGACAGTCGAAGCCCAACCGGTGAACACCGGCGCCATGCAGGACTCACGCTGGCAGATCACCAAGGGGTTGGCCGTGGGCGACCAGATCATCACCGGCGCAATGAACGGCATCAATCCTGGTGACAAAGTCATTCCCAAATCGCTGACCACCCAACAGGCCAAGGTCCAGTAAGGGCGTAGCGCTCGAGGAAACAACATGTCTCAGTTCTTTATCCGACGGCCGAATTTTGCCTGGGTCGTCGCGTTGTTCATCATGCTCGCCGGCTTGTTGGTCATCCCCTTGCTGCCGGTGGCCCAGTACCCGATCGTCGCGCCACCGCAGATCACCATTACCGCCAACTACCCGGGCGCCTCGGCGAAAGTCCTGGTGGATTCGGTCACCAGCGTCATCGAGGAAGAACTCAATGGCGCCAAGGGCCTGCTCTATTACGAGTCCACCAGCAACTCCAACGGTACCGGCGAGATCGTCGTGACCTTCGAGCCCGGGACCAGCCCACCGCTGGCCCAGGTCGACGTCCAGAACCGGATCAAGAAAGCCGAGGCCCGTCTGCCCCAAGCGGTGCTCGATCTGGGCCTGCAGGTCGAGCAAGCCAGTTCCGGCTTCCTGATGATTTACACCCTGAGTTACAAAGGCGACAGCGCAGGCAAAGACACCGTGGCCCTCGCCGACTACGCCGCGCGCAACGTCAACAATGAAATCAGTCGAGTCAAGGGTGTCGGCCGGCTGCAGTTTTTCGCCGCGGAAGCCGCCATGCGGGTCTGGATCGATCCGCAGAAGCTGATCGGTTATGGGCTGTCCATCGACGATGTGAATGCAGCGATCCGCACGCAGAACGTGCAGGTACCGGCTGGCAGTTTCGGTAGCACGCCTGGCTCGTCGCAGCAGGAGCTGACCGCGACCCTGGCGGTCAAGGGCACATTGGACAACCCGGAGGAGTTCGGCCGTATCGTCCTGCGGGCTAAAGAAGACGGCTCGACTGTGCGCCTGGCCGACGTCGCGCGTATCGCCGTGGGCAGTCAAAGCTACAACTTCGAGTCGCGCCTCAACGGCAAGCCTGCAGTTGCCGCCGCAGTGCAACTTGCCCCCGGCGCCAATGCCATTGCAACGGTGGCGGCGATCAAGCAACGCCTGAACGAACTCTCAGTCAACCTGCCCAGCGATGCCGAGTTCTCCGTTCCCTACGACACCTCGCGCTTCGTCGACGTGGCCATCGACAAGGTGATCTACACCCTGATCGAAGCCATGGCCCTGGTGTTCCTGGTGATGTTCCTGTTTCTGCAGAATATCCGCTACACGCTGATTCCCGGCATCGTGGTGCCGGTCTGCCTGATGGGTACCCTGACCTTCATGTACCTGCTGGGTTTCTCGGTGAACATGATGACCATGTTCGGCATGGTGCTGGCCATCGGCATCCTGGTGGACGACGCCATCGTGGTCGTGGAGAACGTCGAGCGGATCATGGCCGAGGAAGGACTCAGCCCCGCGGCGGCAACCGTCAAGGCGATGGGCCAGGTGTCGGGTGCCATCGTCGGCATCACCCTGGTCCTGTCGGCAGTGTTCATGCCGCTGGCCTTTATGTCCGGGTCGGTAGGTGTGATCTATCAGCAGTTTTCATTATCGCTGGCAGTGTCCATTCTGTTTTCGGGTTTCCTGGCCCTCACCTTCACCCCGGCGCTGTGCGCCACTCTGCTCAAACCCGTCCCGGCCGGGCATCACGAAAAACGCGGTTTCTTCGGCGCGTTCAACCGTGGCTTCAATCGCCTCACGCAGCGCTATGAGCGGCTCAACACCACGCTGGTCAAACGCACCGGGCGCTACATGTTGATCTATGCGGGCATCGTCGCCCTGCTGGGCTTTTTCTACCTGCGCCTGCCCGAGTCTTTCGTCCCCGTCGAGGACCAGGGTTACCTGATTATCGATGTCCAGCTCCCTCCTGGGGCCACCCGTAACCGCACTGACCAGACGGCCCGAGAACTGGAACGCTACATGATGTCCCGGGACACCACAGCCTCGATGACCATGTTGCTGGGTTTCAGTTTTTCCGGCCAGGGCGAAAACGCCGGCATCGCCTTCCCGACGTTGAAAGATTGGTCGGAGCGCGGCAAGGGGCAGTCAGCGGCGGACGAGGCGGCAGCCTTCAACCAACGGTTTGCCAGCCTGAATGACGGCACCGTCATGGCCGTGAGCCCGCCGCCGATTGAGGGCATGGGCACTTCCGGCGGCTTCGCCCTGCGCCTGCAAGACCGCGCTGGATTTGGCCGAGAAGCCCTGTTGGCAGCGCGTGACCAGTTGCTGGGCAAGGCCAACGGCAATCCGAAGATTCTCTACACGCTGATGGAAGGTCTGGCTGAAGCACCGCAGCTGCGCCTGGATATCGATCGGGAGAAGGCCCGAGCGCTAGGGGTGAGTTTCGATTCGATCAACAACGCTCTGTCAACGGCGTTCGGCTCCACGGTGATCAATGACTTCGCCAATGCCGGCCGCCTGCAACGCGTGGTGGTGCAAGCCGAACAGGCCGCCCGCATGACACCCGAAAGCGTGCTCACGCTGTATGTCCCCAACGACAGCAACGCCTTGGTGCCGCTGAGCGCGTTTGTTTCTACCCGTTGGGAGGAAGGCGCGGTACAGATCGCCCGCTACAACGGCTACCCGGCCATCAAGATCGCCGGGGATGCGGCGCACGGCGTCAGCACCGGCGAAGCCATGGTCGAACTGGAACGCCTGGCCGCCGAACTTCCACCCGGCATAGGTTACGAATGGACCGGCCTGTCCTATCAGGAGAAAGTCGCCAGCGGCCAGGCCTTGACGGTCTTCGCCCTGGCCTTCCTGGTGGTGTTTCTGTTGCTGGTCGCGCTCTATGAGAGTTGGGCCATCCCGTTGACGGTGATGCTGATCGTACCGATAGGTGCGCTGGGCGCCGTGCTGGCCGTGACTGCCGCCGGCATGCCCAATGACGTCTATTTCAAGGTCGGCCTGATCACCATCATCGGCCTGGCGGCGAAAAACGCGATCCTGATTGTCGAGTTCGCCAAAGAACTGTGGGAGCAAGGCGTGCCCGTACGCGAGGCGGCTATTCAGGCTGCACGCCTGCGCTTTCGCCCCATCGTGATGACCTCCATGGCCTTCATCCTCGGCGTCGTGCCGCTGACCCTGGCCACCGGAGCCGGCGCTGCCAGTCAGCGGGCCATTGGCACCGGGGTGATTGGCGGCATGCTCAGCGCCACCCTGTTGGGGGTGATCTTTGTGCCGGTGTTCTTCGTCTGGGTGCTGTCTTGGCTGCAACGCAAACCTCAACCATCAGCCTATGGCGAAATCCAGGCTACGTCCCGGACCACGGAGTAACCCCCATGCACTCGAATAACCTCCGTTGGTCCACCGTAGCGACACTGAGTGTCGTGCTGGGGGGCTGCTCGCTGGCCCCCGACTACCATCGGCCCGCATCGCCGGTGGCTATGCAATGGAGCGACGCGTCACAGCAAAAACCCGGCACCGCCGTCGTCGATGCCGATGCCTTGAACTGGCAAGCCTTTATTATCGACCCGCAGCTGCGCCGGCTGGTGGCTGCCGCCCTGGACAATAACCGCAGTCTGCGCCAGGCGCTGCTGTACATCGACGCCGCGCGCGCCCAATACCGGATCCAGCGCGCCGACCGCGTGCCGTCACTCAACGCCACCGCCAGCGGCAATCGCCAGCGCCTGCCCGGTGATCTTTCCACCACAGACAATCCGCAGGTCAACAGCACCTACCAGGTCGGCCTCGGGATGAGCGAGTTCGAGCTCGATCTGTTCGGTCGAGTGCGCAACCTGTCCGACGCGGCGCTGGAACAGTACCTCGCGACCGCAGAAGCTACACGCGGCACACAGATCGCCCTGGTGGCCGAAGTCACCCAGGCCTACTTGACCCGTGACGGCGCACAACGGCGCCTGGCACTTACCCGACAGACCCTGGAGACGCGCATGGCCTCGCTGGAACTGGTGACCCAGCGACGCAAGGCCGGCACCGCCACTGCACTGGATTATCAAGAGGCCCTGGGGCTGACCGAACAGGCCCGGGCCGAACTGGAGAGCACCGATCGAGAGCTGCGCCAGGCCGGGCATGCCCTGCAACTGTTGATCGGGACCCAGGATGCAGCGAGTTACCTTCCCGCCAGACCGCAGGATGAGCTGTTGGTGGTGCAGGACATTGAACCCGGCACCTCGTCGACGCTGATCGAACGGCGCCCGGATATCCTCGCCAGCGAACACCGACTCAGGGCGCGCAATGCCGACATCGGTGCTGCCAGGGCGGCGTTCTTCCCGCGCCTGTCACTGACCGGCTCGTTCGGTAGTTCCAGCAAGGAGTTGTCCGGCCTGTTCGACGGCGGCTCGAATGCCTGGACCTTTGCCCCGAGCCTGTCACTGCCGATCTTCGCCGGCGGGCGTAACCGCGCCGGTCTGGACCTGGCCAAGGTGCGCAAGGATTCGGCAGTGGCCAACTACGAAGGCACTATCCAGAACGCTTTCCGCGAGGTCGCCGACAGCCTCGCCGCCACCGACACGCTGCGCCGCGAGGAAGTCGCCCGCCAGGCACTGGCCGATTCCAGCCAAGAGGCACTGAAACTAGCCAAGGCCCGCTACGAAGGGGGAGTGGATACCCATCTGCGCTACCTGGATGCCCAGCGCAGTGCCTTCAGCGATCAATCCACGCTGATCCAGGTCAGCACCGAACGGCAGATCGCACTGACCAGCCTGTTCAAAAGCCTGGGCGGTGGATGGCGAGCTGATGCAGCCGAAAATCGCAATCAATAACTGAGCCCGGCCACTTATCGTCAACCACCCCCAGGAGGGTCAATGCACACTGAAAGTGATTATCTGAAGATCGGTCCCGGCGAGCTCGACGCAACTTCTCTAGCGGAGTTGATCCAGGGGCAGTCCTTGCCCCTCTGGTTCACCGGCGTCGACTTCAGCGGTCAGGATCTGTCGCGGGTCAATCTGCAAGGCGCACGCTTCGAGCGCTGTCTCTTCTCAGGCAGCAATCTGACCGCGGCAAAGCTCGATAATACCGAGTGGCTGAATTGCCGAGCAGCGCAAGCAATGTTTCGCTCGGCAACCTTGGTAGACGCCAAGTTCATCAGTTCCGATCTGAACAATACCCAGTGGCAGCACAGCAAGCTGGCTCACGCCTCCTTTGACGGCTGCAAGCTGACGGGCGCCAATTTCATTGACACCTCAACCCTGGGTTTAAGTTTTTCCGACTGCGTGCTGCGCAGCGCCTGCCTGTCCGGCCTTTCATTCTACAAATCGCAACTGCGAGGCCTCGACTTTGCCGACGCCGATCTGAGTTACTGCGACTTTCGTCATGCCGTCTTTCTTGAGGGGGGAAGCTTGTCGCTGGCTCGGGTCAATAATGCTCGCTTTGACCAGGCTGATTTGCGGGAGGCGAGTCTGGATGGACTGCGCCTTGTCGATGCGAAGATGTTCAAGGGCGCGATTATCTCCAAAAGCCAGGCGGCGATGCTGCTATCAGGTTTAGGCCTGACAGTGTTGTAGCGTGGCTCTGTCGTTTACATTGCTCATAGGAATTGAGCCGCTGGCAACCCACAGTCAGGCGGCGATCGAATTGTTCGAGCGTCAGGGTTTCCAAAACACCAAAGAACAGATCGCCAACCAGACCGGGGTCTTGGTGTCCGAGGTCTTCAAGTACTTCGGCAACAAGCAGGAAATCATGCTGGACATCCTGCGCGATGCCGACAAACTTGCACTCCAAGACCTTCGAAACCCTATCCAGTCAATGGACAATTCTAGTTATTAGTTAGCCGTTGAAATTCCACAACATTCTCGGCTGTGATAAGGCGATAGGGAATAAACACACTTCGTTCAACTGCTTTTTTATCAATCATTTTTATGGCAGCCTCCAGAGCACCTTCTGATTGACCTCTAGCATCCTGGAATACGGATACCGTCATAAGGCCTCGTTGAATCGCGGCCAACCCGTCGGAAGTACCGTCAACCCCTCCAACAAAAACTTCCTTTATGCCTGATTGACGTAGTGCCATAGCCGCCCCAATCGCCATTTCATCGTTATTTGATAAAATCGCGTCAATTTTTTTACCGGCCACCAACCAATTATTTGTAATATCCATACCTTTTTCACGGAGCCAGGAACCGCTCTGTTCCTCGACTACATTAATATTCGGATACTTGGCAAGGACCTCCTTAAAACCAGCCGTACGACTGTGAGTCGCATTGTTGGCCAAGTCCCCCAACAAAATGGCCACTCGACCTTTGCCTTCCAGCTTCTGAACCAAGAATTGCGCTTGCATTCTCCCAGACTCCTTGTCATCAGAGGTCACCGTTACTACGCCGTCAGGCAGCTTAGGCTTATCGGGTCTCCGGTTAAGGTAAATCAAAGGAATTCCTGCTTTGACGGCCGATTCAGTAATGGCGTCCGTGGCACCGGTATCCACCGGATTGACTATGACGGCATCGACTTTCTGGCTAATGAAGCTCTGAACCTGGTTTAATTGTTTGACCACGTCATTCCGTGCATCTTCAAACTGTAGATCTACCCCTTCCTTTTGGGCCCGACTGCTTAAATAATTTCGCAAGGCCGTAAGATAAGTATCATCAAATGTCGGCATACTTACACCGATCTTGAGTTCAGCCAGCACAGAGGTACTCATCAGAAGCAACATCGCAGAAGCCAGCACGCGAGACTTGATATGCATATTTAAAACTCCTTTTTATTGTAGGTATTGGTGCGTCATCAAAAAGATCAGCGGTCAATAAAGATTCCGGCTTCGAGCAACGCCTCGTCCCAGCGGTTACTGATCTCCAGGCCATCGGCGTCCGTCACGGCATAAGGCGGTGACCCCAGCTCACAGGTAAAGGACAAGCTGGCTGGGGTGTCCGACCGTTTCAGCCAATCCTCGATCCCATAGCGCCACCCACCCAGAAAAAGCGCCAGCCAAGGTCAATGCTGGGCAAATTTCCACTGCGCGGGCAGCCTTGAGGCCGGTCAGGCGATAGTCACGGGTGCAGGCCGGGAGGCACGGGCAAAGGTCGCGCTTGGTTCGGGCATCTTCTTATTCTCCGCAAGCAGGGTGATTTCAGGCGTTTGCCTGGATGTGGGATCACATCACCGTAGGAAAATATAGGGCGCAGGGAAGTGCTCCTCAATCCCTTGCACTCATTCCCTATCAAGCTATCATCCGGTTCCTCTAGCGCTTGATGGTTTTCTATCAAGGCGCTCCTGAAGCACGCCAGCGCATCCGCGAACGACGTCCCAGCTACCGTTTCGGCATTTTTCTACTTGGCACTGACCAGGCTTTCTAGGGCAACCAGGACAATCACGAGGTGAGACGCACCATGGCTGGCGCTTGGCACAGGCACTGATCGAACTGATGGTAGAACTGCAAATCCGCCCGGACTTCGATCCGTTTCGCCAGCGAATCCATGTGCCGCTGCTGATCATCACATCAGAGAACGCTCGAAGCTGATTGGCCTTTTTCAAATGGCTGCATCAAATCCGGAACTGCCCCACCAGCAGGCCCAACCGCTGTCCGAGGCCCGCCAGGCTGCGAGAGGTCTGGGCGCCCAGTTGAGTCTCATCGGCCACACTGTCTACCGCCACCGCGATTTGTTGCACACTGCGGTTGATCTCCTCAGCCACGGCCGTTTGTTCTTCCGCGGCGCTGGCAATCTGTGCGTTCATCGAATTGATGGTACCGATCAGTTGCGCCATGGTGTCCAACGAGACACCAGCCTCATTGGCCTGAGCCGACGTACCGTCACCGGCATCGCTGGAGCGGCGCATGGCTTCCACCGCCTTACTCGTCCCCTGCTGCAAACGATCGATCATGCCCTGGATTTCCTGGGTACTCTGCTGGGTTCGGCTGGCCAGCGCCCGAACCTCGTCGGCCACCACCGCGAAACCACGCCCGGCCTCACCGGCCCGGGCGGCTTCGATGGCCGCGTTGAGCGCCAGCAGGTTAGTCTGCTCGGCGATTGAGCGGATCACATCCAGTACGCTGACAATTGACGAAACATCCTTCTGCAAACTGTCCAGTGAAGTACCGCTGGTGCGGATATCGCTGACCAGGGCATGAATCTGCCGGATGCTGCCGTCCACCACCCGCTTGGCGGTCTGACCCTCTTCGTCGGTCTGCTGGGCAGCCAACGCAGCGCTCTGGGCACTGCGAGCCACTTCCTGCGCCGCCGAGGACATCTCATTGATGGCGGTGGCCACTTGATCGGTCTCATGGCGCTGACGCTCCATGGCCTGATCCGAGCGCTGAGCCTGATCGGACACCTGACCCACCAGTCCGGTCAGTTGCGTGGTCATCTCTGTGATCTGACGAACCAGGCCATGGATCTTGTCGACAAAGCGATTGAACGAACCTGCCAGTTCGCCCAGCTCATCCTGGCTGGTGATCACCAGACGGCGGGTCAGATCACCCTCGCCCGCCGCAATGTCATCCAGATTGGCTTTCATCAGGTTCAGTGGCCGCAGCATGTTATTGGCCATCAGCATGCCCACAGCCGCAATCACCACCAGCAGCACGACCGCGACGCCCAGAATGCTCAGCAGCACGTCCTGCATACGCTCGTGTACCTCGGCGTCAACCACTGCCACCTGGGCATCGATACCGTCGATATTGACCGACGAGCCAATAATCATGTCCCATTTAGGCAAGTACTCGCTGTAGCCCAATTTCGGTACCCGCACATCGCTGCCCGGCTGTGCGGCGTCGTACTCCACATAATGACTGCCGTCTTTGGCAGCTCTCACCAGCTCACGGTTGACGTACACGCCGTTGGCGTCGTGGTTGTCCTTGAAGCTTTTGCCCACACCGTCCGGGTTGTTGCCTTTGAACAAGCGAATGGTCTCGGAGTCGAAACCGAAAAAGTAACCGTCCTGGCCATAAGTGATGTTTGACAGCAGTTTGATCACCTCGGCGCGAGCGGCCTGGTCACCCGAGGTGGCAGCGTCGTACAGCGGTTTGATCGTGGTAAGAGCCACTTCGACGTAACTCTTCAATGTCAACCTGGCGTCTCCAAGAAGGCGTTGCCGAGTCTCTTCGACCTCTTTTTTCGCCTGCTGCTGGAGCATCAGAACTGTCGTCAGACTGATCACCAGCGCAAACAGTAAAACCGGTAACACCGCGATGGACAGGACTTTAGCCTTCAGACTTAGGCGCATAGGACACTCACTCTTTGTTTTCGTTAGGGTGATAGATCGTTAAAGACAGGTCGGATCAAAAGCGATAGCTCCCCCTGTCATCCTGGGGTAGTCACGCAGGTCAAAAGGTTCGCTATTTCGTCGTCAAGTCTCTTTGACGATGACCCGCAAGATGCAGGTCAACACAGTGGCCAGACACAACATGCCCGCCATGCCCAACAGGCCGGCATTGAAGGAATGGGTAACGTCCTTCAGCCAGCCGACACCATAAGGTCCCACCAGGCCGCCGAGGCTGCCAACCGCATTGATAAAGGCAATGCCGCCGGCGGCCGCCTCCTTACTCAGGAAAGTGGCAGGAATGCTGTAAAAACAGGTGCGCACCGAACTCAGCCCGATCAGAGCGACGGTCAGACCAATCAAGGCCGGCAGTAAATCACTGTAGATAACCGAAAAAAGGAACCCTGCGGCGCCGACCCCGCAGGTAATGGCTAAATGTTTGATATAGCGCCGCTTGCGTGCCAACACCTTGGCCCAAAGCAACATGGCGATGCTGGCCACCAGATAAGGAACGGAGGAGACGAAGCCAATCTGCATCGTGCTCAAGTCGTGACTTTTCAGGATCTGCGGCAACCAGACGCCGATGCCCAATATGCCGATGATGTAACTGAACAGGATGGCCGCCAATAGCCAGACGCGCACGTCCTTGAGCGACTGGCGAAAGTTCAGACTGCTGCGCTGCTGATGCTCGGCATCGAGCGCTGCCTGCAACACAATCCGCTCTTGCGGGGTGAGCCATTGAGCCTCAGAGGGACGGTCGGACAGGACTTTCAAACACAGCACACCCAGGACACAAGCCGGCAAGCCTTGCAGCACCAGAAGCCATTGCCACCCAGCCACGTTCAGCCAGCCATCCATTGCCAGCATGGCCACCGATAAGGGCCCGCCCAAAACGGACGACATGGGAATCGCAAACAGAAACCAGGCCATCATCCGGGTGCGGTAATGAGCAGGGAACCACAGCGACAGGAAAAAGATAACGCCGGGAAAGAAGCCCGCCTCCGCGATACCGGCCAGCAGACGAATCACGGCATAGCTGATCGGCCCTTGGGCAAACGCCGTGGCGGCCGCGCAAAGCCCCCAGGTGATCATGATCCGCGCCATCCAACGGCGCGCCCCGAACCGATACAGCGCCAGGTTGCTGGGCACTTCGAACAGGCAGTAACCGATGTAGAAAATGCCGGCGGCAAAACCGAACTGAGAGGCACTCAAGCCCAAATCCTGATTCATCGTCAGGGCGGCAAAACCGATGTTAGTGCGATCCAGGTAGTTGACGAAATAGGCGATGGCCAACAGTGGGATCAATCGTATTGCCGCCTTGCGGCAAGCACTCGACTCCACGTCGCTGCACAGGCGGTCCTGCGGGCTGGTCATTGTTGTCATGAGTCTTCCGTTATTATTTTTTGAGATTCGACGCGGCCGAGCATATGCCAGCACTGTTCCCCCCGGCCAAGACCTTTAGACCATACGTATCCATGCCGGTCAGGCATGGATACCCATGTCGAGCAAGCGACCAGATACGACAAGTCACGCAACGGCAGAAAAGCCTTAAAACAGCGGTAGTGAGTAGCTGACGATCAGACGGTTTTCGTCCTGATCACGCTGACCTGGAATGTCGTTGCGCCACATGGCATTTATCCAGGTGAAGCCCAGATTTTTCAGCGCGCCTTGCTGAATCACATAAGACACGTTGATGTCCCGCTCCCACTCACTGGTGCCGGTGCCCAGCAGAGAGGTCTGGGCCACTCCGACCTTGCCGACAGTGTCGACGTTGTTGCCACGCACGTAGATGACGCCAGCGGTCAGCCCCGGAATACCCAGCGTAGCGAAGTCGTACGCGTAACGACCCTGCCAGGAACGCTCACCGGCGCGGAGAAATTTCTGGATCTGTAAATCGTTGATGGTGCTGGTAGACGCTCCGTCCCCCTGGTTCAACCACGGAAAATCACTTTCGCCGTTACTGTACTGATAGCCACCACCGAAGGTGTGACCTTCAACCGAGTATAAAAACAGGCCGCTGTACAAGTTGTTGTCCACCTTTCCTTTGGTCAGCGTGGACAGGCTGGTGTTGCCCGGGTAGTAACCGCTGGTGAAGTAATCCGGTTCAGAGCGGTTAGCGCCATCATCTCGGCTACGATAGTAGCGCAGGTCACTTTTCAGTACGCCTGGACCGATAGACCAGTTGTGCACCAGCCCCAGGAAGTTTTACTGGTAGAAATCTTTCAGCTCGCCGAAGTAGTACGAAGCGATCAGATCCTTGGTGAACTTGTAGTCGGCACCCGCATAGTAGAACTTGTTGCTGAGCGTGGCCTTGTCGTAGTTGGAACCACCGTTGGCACCCGCAATAGACAAGCCCTTTTCGTCGGTGGAGTTACGCCCTTTGGCATGCTCGATCTGGCCCGCGGTCAGGGTCAGATCCTTGATATCGTTCGACTGGATTTGGCCGCCCTGGAAGGTCTGAGTAACTAGACGGGTGTCGTTGGTGACAATCACCGGGTTTTTAGGCATCAAGGTGCCGAAACGTAGTTCGGTTTGCGAAACCTTGGCTTTGGCAGTCAGTCCTAGACTGGCGAAATCGTCAACCGCTTCGTTACCTTGGGTTGGGAAGACGTTACCGCCAGAGAGTGCGCCGGTCGGGTTACCGTGCTTGGCTTCGCTAGAGTCCAACTTGACGCCCAATAGACCGATGGCGTCAACGCCTAAACCAACGGTGCCCTGGGTAAAACCAGACGTGAAGCGCAGCTCGAAACCTTGACCCCACTCGGCTTGGTAGCTCTGGACACCACCGGCCTTGACCTTCGGGGTACCCGCATCTGAATCACGGTTATCGTTGTTGATGTAGAAGTTACGCAGCCCCAGAGTGGCCTTGCTGTCTTCAATAAAACCGGCAGCAATCGATTGTTGAGCCAGTGCAGCGGCTATCACAGCCAGTGCCAGTGTGGATTGTTTCAAAGTACGACCTCCAGTTATTACTATTTTTATTGTGCTGAAACTGAATAAGTCTGATGAGCAACAACGAGCAGGCAGACAACCGCGAAAGCAGGCGTCAAACACAGGGCTTCGACACAGGCAAACAGCGGGCAACACTCTCCCGCTGCAGACGAATCAAATAAGGAAGCCTTGATACTTGGGAAAGTCGAAACACGTGTTCAAGTCGACATAAGCAAACGATTCATGTTTGCTGGAAACTTCGAACAGGCAGTAATCGATGTAGAAAATACCGGCGGCAAAGCCGAATTGAGAGGGGGGCCTGTGGGCTGGTCATTATGGTCATGAGTCGTCCGTTATTATTTTTCTTGAGATTCAACGCAGCCAGCAGATGCAAGCACCGTTCCTCCCGGCCAAGACCTTTAGACCATACGTACTCATGCCAGCGGAGCATACCCTGAGGCGTGTCAAGCCCTCTCAATCATCCTTTCCGATGATGCCGACCAAGCATGGATGTCCATGTTGACACGGTATTTGTCATCCGCCGCAGGCTGTCCTGAAACTGCGATCGCTATCTGCGTATCGCGTGTTACACAAAAACAATAAGGACCGCCCATGAAAGCAAAACAGACTCGACTCCTGCTGGCACTCACTGCCTGCCTCAGCACCCCCTTGTTCGCGACGGAGGCGTCACCACCTGTCAACCGAATAACGGTCAACCAAGGAGCTATCCAGATAGAAGCTTACGAACAGGGTGCAGGCAAGGCCATTGTCATCCTGCCGTCCCTGGGACGCGGAGCACAGGATTACGATGAAGTCGCAGGCTACCTGGCCAAGGAAGGATTCCGGGTATTGCGTCCAGAGCCACGGGGCGTGAACGGCAGTCAAGGCCCGTTGAACAATCTGACGCTCCATGACTTTGCGGCCGATGTCGCCCTGTTGATGGACCACGAAAAAACCGGCCCGGCCATCGTGGTCGGTCATGCCTGGGGCAGCCAGCCTGCACGCGTGCTTGCCGTGGATCGCCCTGACCTGGTCAAAGGAGTGGTAATGGCGGCGGCCTCGGTAGGGAAGCTACCCCCAGGTTTTTCGGAAAAGCCCTATGGCAGGATGGTTGAGGCCATCACCGGCTCGGGTAATTACGCTCTGCCCGAAGCACAGCGTTTGAAGTATCTGCAGCAAGCCTTTTTCGCCCCCGGTAATGACCCTCATCCCTGGCTGACCGGCTGGTACGAGGCCACACACAAAGCAGAGGCACAGGCACGCGATGCAACACCCATCGACCTGTATTGGTCGGCGGGCTCCACCGTACCGATCCTCGACCTTCAGGGCAGCAATGACGCAGTGGTTATACCCAACATCCTGAAGTCGATGCTGGGTGATCGGGTCGAGGCCCAGACTCTAACGGGAGCAGGACACGCCATGGCACCCGAACGGCCGCGAGAAATGGCAGACGCCATTGCCGAGTTTGCAAAGCGTGTGTACGCCAACACACCCGTCACCGGCCAGGTGAAAGGAGGCTGAGCAATCAGCGACTGGCAAGGTCGACGATAGAGGTCGAGCGGTTCCCCTGATCACTCCTCAGGAGCCAGCCAGACAGCCGCATCCTTCCAGGCCCCCTGAGTCACCAGAAACTTCAGGTGGGTGATCAACAGCGTCTCCCAGCTGGCGGCCAGCCGGCTGGTGCGACGCTCACGCAGCGTCGTCAAGGTCACAGTGGAACGAATGGCAGGACGCTCGATGGAATGGGCGACCAACTTTTTCTGTGCGATTTCATCCTGCACCGCCGCGTTGGCCAGGATCGAGTAGCCCAGCCCTGCCTGAACCAGGCGCTTAGTCAGATCCACGCTGTCCACTTCCACTTCAATTTTAAGCCTGACGCCACTCTGCACAGCAGCCTGTTCGACCAACCGTCGGTTACTGTGCGGCAGGCTCGGCATGATCAACGGAAGATCCGCCAATTCATGGATACGAAACGCACGGGCCGGCTCGCCGACGGGGCCGACTACCACCATGGGCTCGCTGAACAGCGGTCGCACTTCAAAGGCTTCAAGCAGCGGCTGGTTGTAGACCACTGCCAGGTCCACCCGCCCATCCAGTATCCACTCCTGCAGAGAGCTGCTGAGCCCTTCACGGACATGCAACGAGGCCTTGGGCCACAGCTCGCGGAAGCTCCTGATCAGTTGCGGGCCGATCACAGCGCCGATTGCCGGGGGAAGGCCGATTGCCAGATGCCCGCGTTCCTCCTGTGCACTGTTGCGCACGTGATCGGTGGTTTCCTGCAGGTAGTGGAGCATCATTTCAGCGCGCTCCAACAGCCGCGCACCAGCAGCCGTCAACTCGACACCTCGACCATGACGGGTCAGCAACGTGACATTGAGCTGGTCTTCAAGCTTGGCGATCTGACGGCTAAGTGCCGGCTGGGCGATATACAGATCGCGCGCTGCCCGACTGAAGCTGCCCGCATGTGCCACCTGAACGAACGTGCGCAACTCTCGAATATCCACGACCCTGAACCCCATGCTTTTAAAGCATAGATTGCTATCAATAAAAGGTTTTTGTCTAGTTTTTTAGGGTTCTCTATGCTGAACACAAATAGGAGAACAACAATGAAGAACTCCAAATGCCTGATTTCAGCCATACCGCCCTGCCCACTCTCGACAATCGCATCATGAACGGCGCGCTGTTGCTTGTGCTGATGCAACCCCCCTCCTCCCAGGAGGAGGAGTTCAACGACTGGTACGACACCGAGCACTTCCCACAGCGCCTCGCGCTGCCGGGCTTTCTCGACGGCCGGCGTTGGGTGTGCAGCGAAGGCTGGCCACGCTATCTGGCGCTCTACGAGCTTGAGAACGAAGACGTGTTGAATACTGCGCAGTACCTGAGTGTATCGGGCACACGCTCCACACCCTGGGGCCGTCGCATCTTGCCCAGAACCGTCGGTCGTCAGCGGATCGTACTCAGGACCTGCGCCGAAGCGCGTCGTCCAGGCCAGGCCGCCTCCCTCCTGCTAATGAGCTGGAACATGCCCGCTCACGTCGACATGGAAAGCTTCATCAGCGCCGTTGACGCCCAGATCAACACGATAGCTGGCGTATTAACGCTGCAGTGGGGTGAAAACCTGGCGCCCCCGGTTGACCGGGGACGCAGCCTGTACCTGGTTGCGACCTTCGATTACTGCATTCAGTCGAGCGCTCTGGACGCCATGCGACGACCACTCGATGTGGGTTGTAAGCACTTCAATCTCTACCTCCCCTACTGCCGTTGATCGCCTGGAGAACCATCCGAACAACCTGTGCCCGCATACAAAAATAATGACGCCCACCGGGGCGAGGACTATCGATGAAACATTTGAAGAAGCTGCATGTACAAGTACTGGTCGCACTGGTAGCGGCCGTGTTGCTGGGGCTGTTGGCGCCCAGTTGGGCGATCGCCATGAAACCCCTCGGCCAGGCCTTTATCGCGCTGCTGAAGATGATGCTGGCGCCCATCGTGTTTTTCACCCTGGTGCACGGCCTTGCACACGTCAAGGACATGCGCAAGCTGGGCCGCCTGGGCATGAA
Source organism: Pseudomonas sp. GW821-FHT03C07 (assembly GCF_059420925.1). Lineage (NCBI taxonomy): Bacteria > Pseudomonadati > Pseudomonadota > Gammaproteobacteria > Pseudomonadales > Pseudomonadaceae > Pseudomonas > Pseudomonas sp. GW821-FHT03C07. The sequence continues at coordinate 16,295 of NZ_JBWKUQ010000034.1, read as the reverse complement.
ATCCCTGCTCTACTTTGAAGTGGTCAGTACCTTGGGGATGGTCGTCGGCCTGGTGTTGGTCAACCTGGTTCAGCCCGGTGCCGGACTGCATGCCGGCAACCTCAACGAATCGGCGGAAGCCATCAAGGCTACGGCGAGTGCCGGCAGTATTTCGGTGATCGACTATCTGTTAGGCCTTATCCCACACACCCTGGTAGATGCCTTTGCCAAGGGTGACATCATTCAGGTGCTGATCATTTCGATGCTGGCCGGGATGGCGATCAATCGAGTCGCCGGGCCAGACTCGCTGATCGTCAAGGGTATCGACGAAGCCCAAAGCGTATTGTTCAAAATGCTGGGCTTCATCATGAAACTGGCCCCGCTGGGTGCCTTTGGTGCCATGGCCGCAGCGGTGGGCAGCTACGGTGGCGCGACTCTGCTCTACCTGCTGAAGTTGATTGCCGTCTATTACGCAGCCTCACTGTTCTTCGTATTCGGTGTGCTGGGGACCATCAGTTGGTCCATTGGCCTACCGTTCTGGACCGTGCTGAAAGTCATCCGTGAGGAAATACTGCTGGTGCTGGGCACCGCCTCCGGTGAAGTGGCCTTCCCCAGGCTGCTGGAAAAACTCAAGCGCACGGGCTGTGACGAGGTGGTGGTGGGCTTTGTGCTGCCAGCCGGTTACAGCTTCAACCTGGACGGCACGTCTATCTACATGGCTGTCGCCATCGGCTTCATTGCCCAGGCCACCGACACGCCATTTTCGCTCTGGCAGCAGATCGGCCTGCTAGCGATTCTCAGCCTGACCTCCAAGGGCGGGACCACGGTGGCCGGCGGCGCCTTCATCAAACTGGCAGCCACCCTGCAATCGGTGCAAAGCCTGCCCTTGGGTGGCTTGGGTCTGTTGTTTGGTATTGACCGGATGATGGCCACGGCAACCGCCCTGGTGAACATCGTCGGCAACACCATTGCCGTGTACGCCATCGCTCGCTGGGAAGGCGCCTTCGATGTCGAGGCCTTCAAACGCGAGACTGGGCGCAGTGCCGGTAAAAGCCTACTGCGTGCGCCGTCCGAGACCACCGCGCCGCCCAGCGCGCATCGCCAGCCCCACTCCCAGAATCTTTGATCAGGAATCCGACCATGAATCGGTTGAAAGCGATAGACCCCGACCATCTGAATCAAGCCCAGCGAGTTATCTACGACGCCATCGCGACCGGCCCGCGCAAAGGCGTGCGTGGGCCACTCGCCATCTGGCTGCACCGCCCGGAGCTGGCCCAGTGCGCACAAAGCCTTGGTCGTTATTGCCGTTACGACAGTAGCCTGGAGCCACGCCTTTCGGAACTCACCATCCTGCTGCTCGGCCGCCATTGGCTGGCGGAGTACGAGTGGGCCGCCCATAAGCCATTCGCCCTGGAGGCCGGTCTGTCCCCTGCCGTGATCGATGCCATTCGCGATGACCGGCAGCCGGTTTTCGAGCACGAAGACGAAGCTCTGGTGTACGCCTTTATCCGCCAGCTGCATGACACACGCCAGGTCGACGACCGCCTGTATCAGGACATCAGCCGCGTACTGGGCGAAACCGCCGTGGTCGATCTGGTAGGCATCGCCGGCTACTACACGCTGATTTCCATGACCATCAAGGTGTTCGAGGTGCCGCCACCGGCTGGCGTGGCCCCTGAACTTCCTACCCGTCTTTCCTGAGGATGCAAGCATGACTGAACTCAATACTTCGAACACCCGCCTGCAAGGCAAGGTGGCCATCGTCACCGGCGCCGGCTGCGTAGGGCCTGGCTGGGGCAATGGTCGCGCCGTGGCGGTACTGTTCGCCCAGGCCGGTGCCAAAATCTTTGCGGTCGACAAGAACCTCGATGCCATGGAGGAAACCATCCGCCGCATCAAGGAAATCGGCGGAGACGTCGTGTCACTCGCCTGCGACGTCACCAACAGTGAGTCCGTCGCCGCCATGGTTGCTACCTGCAAGGAAACCTACGGGCAGGTGGACATTCTGGTCAACAACGTTGGTGGCTCTTCAGCCGGCGGTGCCGTGGCGCTGGACGAGGACAAATGGGACGCGCAGATCGCCTTGAACCTCAAGAGCGTCTACCTGACCTGCAAGCATGTGCTGCCCATCATGGAAGCTCAGGGCAGTGGCTCGATCATCAACACCGCCTCGACTTCCGGCATCCGCTGGACCGGTTCGGCACAAGTGGCCTATGCCGCCAGCAAGGCCGGTGTGATTCAGCTATCGCGAGTGACAGCGGTCGAATACGCCAAGAAAGGCATCCGCGTGAACACCGTCGTCCCCGGCCAATTGCATACCCCGATGGTGGAAGTACGCCTGGCCGGGCAACGTACCGGCGGTGACATCGACAAGCTGCTCGATAGCCGCCTGGCACGAATTCCCCTGGGCTTCATGGGCGATGGCCGGGATACCGCCAACGCGGCGCTATTTCTGGCCAGCGACGAATCCCGTTTCGTGACTGGTACCGAAATCGTCGTCGACGGCGGCATGACCGCCCGCTGCGACTGACCTGCACGCCCTGCCTTCATTGGCAGGGCTTTTCCTGATTCGAGCTGATGACCATGCACACACTCCTTCCAGCAGGCGCGTGGGACTGCCATACCCACATCTACGGTCCGTGGGATCAATTCCCGCTGCCGGCCAATGCCGCCTACCACCCAGCGCCCGCGCCGTTCGAGGCGTTGCTTGAACTGCATCGAAGCTTGGGCATCGAACACGGGGTGCTGGTGCAGGCCGCGCCCTATGGCACCGACCATTGCGCCATCCTCTCTGCCATTGCCACCAGCAAAGGGCGATATCGTGGCATTGGGTTGATCGACGACAGCACCACCGATGATCAGCTCCAGGCGCTACATGATGGTGGGCTGCGAGGCATCCGTTTCAACTTGATGGGACATCTTCCTGGCAACCGTGACCCGGAGTATCTGCGCCGACTTGCCGAACGCGTCGCCCCCTTGGGCTGGCACGTACTCCTGCACGGTGAAATTGACGCTCTGCTGCCCGTGCTCGACGCCTGGAAAACCTTGCGTACGACGCTGGTCATCGACCATATGGCGCGTCTGGACCTGAGCAAACCGATCGAAGAGGCCCCGCTCAAGGCACTGGAACAGCATCTGAAACGACCGGACCGCTGGATCAAGGTGTCGGGCATCGACCGCGCCATGCAAGGCGCGGCAGGTCCTTGGCCACAAGGTCTGTCCTGGGCTCGGCGTTTCCTCGAACATGCCCCGGACAGGACGATCTGGGGTTCTGACTGGCCACATCCGAACGTCAAGGGCGATGTACCCGACGACGCCCGGTTGCTGGACTTCGTGCTCCAGAGCTGTGCCGACCCCGCGGTTGCGCAGGCGGTTCTGGTCACCAATCCAAACACCCTGTATCGCTGAAGCCCACCTTCTGGAGAAACCGACCGTGCCCGACTTTCCCTGGCAACCCAGCCTGCGAACCCCCGACCCCGCCGTCCGCGAACTCGACCCGCGCTTCAGCCATTATCGGCTGGCGCATGCCAAGGTTGAACGCGTCGCGGGCGGCCTGCGCTGGGCCGAAGGGCCTGTGTGGTTCGGTGACGCTCGCCATGTGCTGTTCACGGACTTGCCCAACGACCGGATCCTCAAGTGGGACGAACAAAGCGGTGCGCTCAGCGTATTCCGCTACCCTTCGGACCAGGCCAATGGCATGACACGCGACCGCCAGGGCCGCCTGATCGTCTGCGAACACGGAGGCCGCAGGGTCACCCGTACCGAGTACGACGGTAGCCAGACAGTACTGGCCAGCCATTTCAATGGCCTACCGCTCAACTCCCCCAATGACGTGGTGGTGAAATCCGATGACTCCATCTGGTTCACCGACCCCCCCTTCGGGCTCGCAAGCGATTACATGGGGCAAAAGGGTCATGCGCAACTTCCTGCCAACATCTATCGCATCGACCCGATCAGTGGCGAGTTGAGCTGTGTCGCCGAAGACGTGCAAGGTCCCAACGGACTGGCATTTTCACCGGACGAAAAAATCCTGTACGTCGTCGAGTCCCGCGCGCGGCCTCGCACCATCAAGGCCTTCAACGTCACCGAAGGCCAGGTACTCGATGCCGGAAAAGTGCTGATCGATGCCGGCGTCGGCACGCCGGACGGCTTTCGTATCGATGTCGATGGCAACCTCTGGTGTGGCTGGGGTACCGGCGAGACAGGCCTGGATGGTGTGCGCGTGTTCGCCCCGGACGGCACCGCCATCGGTCATATCGACTTACCGGAGCGCTGCGCCAACTTGTGCTTCGGTGGCCCCAAGCGCAACCGACTGCTGATGGCTTCTACCACCTCACTTTATTCGCTTTACGTGAATACCCGCGGCGCCACCTGAGACGTGACGACCGTTGATCTGCAACCCCAAAAACCAAAAAGGTACTGTCGTGAAAAAAACAACAAAAGCGTCGCTTATGGTATCCGCAGGCCTCAGCGGTCTGCTTGCCGTCAGTTCCCAACTGCAGGCAGCCGAGTTGCATATCATTGCTACTGGCGCACTCAAGGGCGCCATGCAACACCTGCAGCCAGCCTACGAGAAAGCCAGCGGCAACAAGCTGCTGATCAGTTGGGGCCCATCGATGGGCGAGTCGCCAGATTCGATCCCCCAGCGGGTGTTGCACAAAGAGCCCATGGACTTGGCGATCATGGCCGCCGAAACACTGGACCAACTCTCGGGCACTGGCTCATTCGAAATGGCCACGCGTACCCAGATTGCCTCCTCTCGGATCGGAGTTGGCGTACCCAAGGGCCAGCCAAAGCCCGATATTTCATCGGTGGATGCTCTGCGTCAGTCACTCCTGAACGCCAAGCGGGTCGCGTATTCGCAAGGCGCCAGCGGCGTCTACATCTCGACGACCCTGTTCAATGAGCTCGGTATCAGCGAACAGATGAAATCGAAAAGTGTGGTGATCGAAGGTAAGGAACTGGTAGGGACAGCCTTGGCTCGCGGCGATGCCGAACTGGGCATGCAACAAGTCAGCGAGTTGAAAGTCACCCCCGGTGTCGACTTCGTCGGCCCGCTACCCGACAAGGTACAAAAGATCAGCCTGTTCACGGCAGTGGTGGCCAAACATTCGACTCAATCGGTCGCGGCAAAATCCTTCATCGAATACCTGACCAGCAAACCGGCCATTCAGCTGCTTGAAGCAAGCGGTCTGGAACCAGGCAAGGCCCTTTGATCTTTCAACAACACCGGAGAACAACAATGAAAAAGTTCGCATTGAACCTCTGCGCGGCTGCCATGCTGATAGCGTGCACCAACGCTTTTGCCACCCCGGCCCTGCAACAGGACGTGATCAAGTACGACAACGTACAGATCGATGTAACATCCCAAGGCAAGGGCCCCGTCATTGTCATGCTGCCATCCCTTGGACGCTCAGGACGTGACTACGACCAGGTCGCGGCGGATCTCCAGGCCAAGGGTTTCCGGGTGGTGCGCCCTGAACCGCGCGGCATCGGCAAAAGCGTCGGCCCTATGGAAAACCTCTCCGTTCACGACTTTGCCAAGGACGTGGCCGCCGTCGTCGAGCATGAAAAGTCTGGGCCTGTGGTCGTCGTTGGTCACGCCTGGGGCAACTTCCCGGCACGTCAACTGGCCGCAGACCGTCCAGACCTGGTGCGTGGTGTTGTGTTGGCCGCCGCTTCGGCTGGCAAGGTACCACCGGGCTCGACAGAAAAGCCCATCGGTCCTGAAATGCGCAAGGCCATCGACGGTGCCGGCGACCTGTCCCTGCCCAAGGAGCAGCGCCTGATCTACCTCAAGCAAGCGTTCTTTGCGCCTGGCAATGATCCGACTGGTTGGCTCGACGGCTGGCATGAAGCGACACACGAAGCTGAATCCCATGCGCGCAATACCACTCCGGTGGATGACTATTTTGCCGCAGGCAAGGCGCCGATTCTTGACCTGCAGGGCGAGGCCGACGCCGTTGCGCCTCGCCGCTTCTCCCAGGTACTGAAGAACATGCTCGGTGACCGGGTTTCGGTGGTCGTACTGAAAAAGGCCGGCCACGCCATGGCTCCCGAACAACCCCAGGCCATGGCGGATGCAATCGCGTCCTTTGCCAGCAAGACCTACGGCCTGAAAACCCAATAACCCCTCCCTACAACCAGGCGCCGCGTCGTTCAAGGCGCGCGCCTGATCATCCGTCAGGGACATCGTGACAACTTCCGTGTGTCCACAACCCCAAGAGATAGCCGGAAGCTCAGCCTCAATCGCTGCGATATCGGTATCGATCAGGTCGTCGAGCAAGCTGGACTGCTCCGGATTCAACTGCTCGCTACGCTTGGCAAACTTGAATCGCTTGAGCTGTGCAATTTCGTGGGTCAGCTTCTCGATGACCGTTTGGTCGCGATGAATCTTCCTGCCCATAGTCTCGACTTCCTGATCGAGACTCCCCACGCGCTGCATCAACTGCCCTGCCAGAGCGCAGTTGTTCAGGAGTCAAATGGTCAAGGCTAGGGAGCGAAGTCATGCCGCATCGTTAAGGCGCTGATTACCGCCTTTTACGATCCATCTGCCTGGTGTAGGCTCCTTCGAGCATGCCCCAGGCCTTCGCCAATTCACGCAGTGAATGTCTAATCTCACTACCGGGCAGCTCGGCAGCGAGGCCGCACACTTGGGATAGTCGCCCCAGTCGCCCACACCAATCGATCAGTGGCAAGGTCGCCCGCAGACCATCACCTTCAGAGGCAGCTTTGAGCCACTGGCCCGGTTTCAAGTCACTTGGTGCAAAGTCAAACAATGGTGCGTAGGGGTACCTGTGCAGACAACGGGCGAAGTCGTCTGGTGAACGCTGATTAGCGACAAACAATCGCAGCAATCGACGGGTCGCGGGTTGCAGTTCGGTCATGAGGTCATGCAGACAATCTGCGGGGTGCAAACCTGTAGCTTCCAGATTACTTCGACGGTTGACCTGATCATATTGAATAGCGTTTTCTATGTTGCGCGCCAGTTTTCCCGTCAGTATCGCTACTGGAGCGGGCAAGCGGATCTTCATCGCTAGGCGCATTTCCTGGTTCAGGTGTGCATTGGGGACGTCATCCCAGAGACTAGCCAATTTGCTCGAAAACTCGGGGGGCAACGCCAGGGAGTCGGCCAGAATCGGAATTCTATCATCAGGTTTTAAGTGCCCTGCGCTCCAGAGCAACAACCACAGTCGGGCCTCGGCTTTGGCCGTGAGTGCATCTTTTTGGCCATGTTCGAATTCGGGCCCAAGCATCTCTCGCATCGCAAACCACCCTGGATGCTCGAATTTTCTAGCAAGCAAAGCGGCTATTCCCCATGCCGCGGCAGCCCGTAAGTGAGCAGTGCCCGCACTCGATGAGAGTTTTATTGTGAATGCTTCATCATCAGGGCTTGCGATTTCATCGAATTCCCCTCGCCACAGGTGTAGAAAAGCGGTCACTGCCCTCGCATCGTCAATGCTCTCGCGACGTTGCATGCTGGGTTCAATGGTAGTCCTGAGACGGGTTTTGAGGGCCAAATAATGCCGGGGAAAGTGCCATTCTACAGTGTCATGTAGCGCTGTCAGGTGCCAGACGGGAACTGGGTGCCGGCCCTGGTAGAGTGCCAGCGCGTCTTCGGGGCGGCCCGTGTCGATGGCGGCCCAGGCTGCCAGTTTTAAGCGCAGTTTCTGCCCCCCGGACAGCTGCTGGATACGCTCGCCCAGCGGGCTGTCCAACTGCAACAGTCGCGCCGTCTCAACCACCGCCCTGCGCGGCGCATTGTCTGGACCGTGCTCTCGGGCGGGGGAGAAACACTGAGCATGCCGCCGTATCGGATTTCCAATGCTGCGCGCGCCGACATTGTCGACATCCTCAGGCTCTCCCAGACGCAGTTCGGCGATCAGACACGCCAGCGCTACCAGACGCTGATCCTCACCGCGCTGCAAGCTATCGCCGGCATGCCCTATCGCATTGGCAGCCACGACCGTAATGAGCTTGCGCCGGGCCTTCGCAGCTATCACCTCATTTATTCACGCCAGCAGGCCAAACACTCCCATGGGACGGTCAATAGCCCACGCCATATCGTGTTTTATCGTCTGGCAAACGACGACGTGATCGAGGCCGTCCGACGCCTTCATGACGCCATGGAGGTCCAACCGCACTTGCCAACGACTGATCACCGACCTGGCCCAAAGGCTTAACTGGCCATGAACAGCGAAGGTGAGTCGCCCCCTCTACATCTCAATCTGAGCGCCCAGCGCTGTCGCCCGATTCGGCGAAGCACTGCCACACTACCGAGTGTTGGCGGTCGGATTGGTCTCGTGCCCTACCATCGACGATGGTGTACCGGAAAGTTGATTTAACCAGGTTCGGCACTTCTCCCCCGCCGTCAGCGCACCACGAGGCTCAATCTGCGCACTACCTCCAGCGCATACTCAGACTCGACGTATTGAATCACGTCAACGTTGAAAGGCCGCTTCTTAGGTGTTTTCCCTGGCCAGGCGCCTGGCATTACACGCCTGCCGCCGATGGGCGCGCGGATCAATGCCCCTGGCGATCAGAGCTCTGGCAACATCACGCAAAGCTCGCGCATCGCGCAAACCAATTTCAGGATAGGTTCCGAGAGAAATACGGGGTTGCTTATCCGCCCAGGAAAAACGGAAGTGCCAGCACTTGGCGCCTTTCGTATTCACGAAAAGGGCGAGGCCGTCGTAGTCAGGGAGGGTGTAGTCCTTGGCGCGGGGTTTGGCGTGCCGGACTGCAGTATCGGTGAGAGCCATCGTACAATCTCCGTCTCGTTTGAATAGAGGAGATTTGTACAGTTTTCAATGACGCAGGCACCACGAAAAAGCCAATCTGCCAAGCACCGGATTGATGTACTGGAAAATGTACCCATTGGGGCCAATGCCAGTCAGTTAAGACATTACGCGGACCGTAGCAGCTGGCGAAGCCTGCGTCCGGCTGCGCAGCAGTCGTAAAACAGTCACTGCGGTATTCCAGACAAATCGTGGAAGCAGGATTTGCGACGGCTTCGCCGCCGAACGCAGCCTTCGGCAGCTGCTACGGGGGACAGTGCTGAACCTAAAATTCCTTAACTGACTGGCACTACCCATTGGGGCTGGATTTGAGTGTTTTCAGAGGATGTAGCGGGAAAATCAAAGAAAGACTTTTCTTTGGACGAAAAAAATGGACCTCTTTTCAGAGATCCATTTTTTAATGCTTGGAGCGGGAAACGAGACTCGAACTCGCGACCCCGACCTTGGCAAGGTCGTGCTCTACCAACTGAGCTATTCCCGCGTCTTGGTGATGCGCATTCTATAGGATCTACGCACCCCGTCAACCCCTTGATTCAAAATAGTTTTATTTCTTTTCAGGATTTTCCGCATTGATCTTCAAATGCGGCCACGCCGCCCGCAGATACTGCAGCATCGACCACAGGGTCAGCACCGCCGCCGCCATCAGCAAGGTATAGCCCACCAGCACCCAGAAGCTGAAGTCCGAGGGGTTGGCCAGCAGGATCACCAACGCCAGCATCTGCGCCGCGGTTTTCCATTTGCCCATGTTGGAAACGGCCACCTGCGCCCGCTCCCCGATTTCAGCCATCCACTCGCGCAGGGCCGAGACCACGATCTCACGACCAATGATCACCGCCGCCGGCAAGGTCAACCACAGGTTGCCATGCTCCTGCACCAGCAAGACCAGCGCCACGGCCACCATCAGCTTGTCCGCCACAGGATCGAGAAACGCGCCGAACGGCGTACTCTGCTCCAGACGACGGGCCAGGTAGCCGTCCAGCCAATCCGTCGCCGCCGCAAAGGCAAACACCGAACTGGCCGCCATGTAACTCCACTGGTAAGGCAGGTAAAACAGCAAAATGAAAATCGGAATGAGTACGACGCGTAGAACGGTGATCAGATTAGGGATATTCATCGGCACAACTGGCTACGAAGTTGAAGGGCATTCTACTCGCTGTGCAGGCTTGCATAAATCAACTCAGCGAGCTTTTTACTGATCCCGGGAGCTTTGGCGATCTCGTCGATGCTGGCACGGGACAGCTCCTGCAATCCACCAAAATGTTTCAATAGTTCACGACGACGCTTCGGCCCAACCCCCGCCACCCCTTCCAGGGTTGAGGTACGACGGGTCTTGCCACGTCGTGCCCGGTGCCCGGTAATGGCAAAACGGTGGGCTTCGTCGCGGATCTGCTGGATCAAATGCAGGGCCGGCGAATCGCCTTTCAAGGTGAACTCATGGGCCGCGTCGTTGAGGTACAAGGTCTCGAAACCGGCCTTGCGCGTCGCGCCCTTGGCCACGCCGAGCAGGATCAGGTCCGGCACCGCCAGCTCATTGAGCACATCGCGAGCCATGGACAACTGACCCTTGCCACCATCCACCAGCAGGATGTCCGGCAGCTTGCCCTCGCCCTCCTTGATCTTGCTGAAGCGCCGGGTCAGGGCCTGGTGCATCGCCGCATAGTCGTCGCCGGCAGTGACGCCTTCGATATTGTAACGGCGATAGTCCGACTTGATCGGGCCTTCCGGGCCAAATACCACGCAAGACGCGACTGTCGCTTCGCCGCTGGAGTGACTGATGTCGTAACACTCCAGGCGCTGCGGCGGCTCGTCCAGGTTCAGCACCTCGGCCAGGGCCTCGAAGCGCGCGGCCATATGCTGACGATCGGCCAGACGGGCGCCCAGGGCCTGCTCGGCATTGGTCACCGCCAATTGTTGCCAGCGTGCCCGCGTACCGCGCACCCGATGGCTGATGGCCAATTCGCGCCCGCGCAGCCCATTGATGGCAGCGATCAGGGTCGGGAAGTCTTCGTGGACCACGTTGACGATCAGCTCACTCGGCAGGTCGCGCTCGGGACTGCCGATAAAGTACTGGCCGAGAAACGCCATCAGCACTTCGGACACGTCCTCCTCGATACCAACCTGCGGGAAGAAATTCTTGCTCCCCAACACTCGCCCGCCGCGCACGCTGATCAGGTGCACGCAGGCGCCGCCCGGGTTGATGAAGGCCGCGACCACATCGACATCACCGGTGCCGCCTTCCATGCTCTGCTGGTCCTGGACCCGGCGCAGCAGCGAGATCTGGTCACGCAACTCCGCGGCACGCTCGAAATCGAGGGTGCTGGCCGCCTGTTCCATGCCGGCGTTCAACTCGTCGGTCAGGGCGTTGCTGCGTCCTTCGAGGAACATCACCGAGTGACGCACATCCTCGGCATACACCTGGGGCTCCACCAGCCCGACACAAGGCCCCTTGCAGCGCTTGATCTGGTATTGCAGACAGGGTCGGGTGCGGTTCTTGTAATAGCTGTCCTCGCACTGGCGGACCAGGAAGGTCTTTTGCAGCAGACTCAGGCTTTCACGAATCGCCCCGGCACTCGGGTAAGGCCCGAAGTATTTGCCCTTGGCTTTCTTGGCCCCACGGTGAATGCTCAGCCGCGGGTAATCGCCATCCGAGAGAAAGACGTAGGGGTAGGATTTGTCGTCGCGCAGGAGGATGTTGTAGGGCGGCCGCCATTCCTTGATCAGCGTCTGCTCCAGTAGCAGCGCTTCGGTTTCATTGGCGGTGATGGTGGTTTCCACCTGGGCGATACGCCCCACCAATGCCGCGGTCTTCGGCGCCAGGCCGGTCTTGCGGAAGTAACTGGCCAGACGCTTCTTCAGGTTCTTGGCTTTGCCGACGTAGAGCAGGCGCGCGTCGCCATCGAACATGCGGTAGACGCCGGGGCGGCCACTGCAGGTCGACAGGAAGGCACTGGAATCGAACAGATCAGTCATTGTCAGCCGGCATCGACCATGCCGTGGCGAACCGCCAGGAGCGTCAACTCGACATCGCTGCTGACCGAAAGCTTCTCGAAAATCCGATAACGGTAGGTGTTCACGGTTTTCGGCGACAGGCACAGCTTGTCGGAGATGATCTGGACTTTCTGGCAACCGACGATCATCAGCGCAATCTGGATCTCGCGCTCGGACAAGGCGTCGAACGGCGAATCACTGGCCGGCTGGAAGGACTTGAGTGCCAGTTGCTGGGCAATCTGCGGGCTGATGTAGCGTTGCCCGGAAAACACCAGGCGAATCGCCTGGACCATTTCCGCCAGGCCCGCGCCCTTGGTCAGGTAGCCGGCCGCGCCGGCTTGCAACAAGCGCGTCGGGAACGGGTCTTCTTCACAGACGGTCACCGCCACCACCTTGATGTCCGGATGACTGCGCAATAGCTTGCGCGTGGCCTCCAGGCCGCCGATGCCAGGCATCTTGACGTCCATCAATACCACATCGGGCTTGAGTTCCCGCGTCTTGAGCAACGCCTCCTCTCCCGACTCAGCCTGTCCCACGACCTGCAGACCGTCGATATCCGCCAACATCCGCGTAATGCCTGTACGCACAAGATCATGGTCATCGACTACTAGCACCCTAATCAAGCAGACACCTCACGAATTTGGTCTTATCAGGTTATTGACCACCTTAGCAAAAAACCACGGGGCTGACCTAGCTGCAAGCGTCACATAAGCGTATCGATGCGCTATAAAGCGCTTGCAGGACAGCAAGCGCGTTTCCTCAGAAATGAACTGACTCAGGAGTCACTGGAGCCGGCTCGCCCGTTTGCCCCATAAGGCCCAGCGGTTTCAGCCAAGGTGGTGGTCAGCCGATGGATCGCGTCCTGATCTTCCTTTTGCAACACTCGATAGTTACCCAGCACTTTTTCTTCCACTTGGCTGAGGTTGTCCAATTGCATCGGGGTCGGTTGCCCCGTCAGTACATAAAGCACATCGACACCCCGTGCGGCGACACGGGACAAATAGTCGGCCTTCGGTGCGCGATCACCGCTTTCATATTTACCCTGTGCGTTGGCCTCAACGCCTCCGATTTCACCAAAAGCCTTCTGCGACAAACCCAGTCGCTCTCTCTCTTGCCGCAATCGCGAACCAATTCCACTCATTTGGATGTAAGATCCCATTTTAAACACCCTTAAGGGTGGTATACTCAACAAGTATTAAACACATTTGAACGGTTTTGAACTATGCCCGGTATTCGCACCGCCGCACAAGCCAAGGCTTGGCTGGAACACCAAGGAAAATCGGTTCAGGAGTTTGCGCGCGAGCATGGCGTCGACCCGGCAACCACCTATCAAGTGCTCGCTGGGCGAAAAAAGGGACGGCGTGGGGAAGCCCATAAGGTCGCGGTCCTATTGGGCATGAAGGACGGAATCATCCCATCCGACACCGACAAGTCGAGTGAGTCATTCCCGACTTGTTAGGCCCAGTATGCGCCTCGTGTAGCGATATATAGGACAATTCTCAAAGTATTGTCAGTAATTACCAGATACCGTATTTAAGGTATTGAGACTCATTTGCAAAAAACACTCATCCTCACCGACTATGCTCAAACCCTGACGCAGATACAACCGCTGGGCCGGGTTGCTCTTGAATACGGTCAGGCGTAACTCCCGACGCCCCTCTCTGAAGGCGATTTCCCGTGCTTGCCCGATCAGCCAACCGCCCAGACCCTGGCCTCGCCCCGCCTCGACCAGTTGTAACTCACGGATGTACAAGGCTCGGGCACTGCGACTGAAACTGACAAAACCCAATACCTGCTCGCCGTCACACAACAACTCGTTCTGCCGTCCGGCCCAGGCCTGGTCAAAAGCCTCATCCAGCCAGAGCAGATCGTACTCACAGTAGTAAGCCATCATGTTCTGCCGCGTGAGTTCCCGAGCGAACGCCAGGTCTGCGTTCAGCGCCGGACGAAAACGCCAGCGCCCATTCACAAGCCCGTCACCGACACCACCTCCCCGGACCATTGGCCGGCGACACGCCGCCCGATCACCAACACATCACCCACACCTTCAGCCACCACCACCCGTTGCCCGCCAGCCGCCCAGAGCGCGCTGCGTCCCGCCGACTGCCAGCCCCCCGTCGTGCCGCCATGGTTGGCCATCAGCACCGCCATCCCGTGCTCCCGGGCATAACCCTGTAACAAAGCCGTATCGGGTGCATAACCGTTCTCAGTGATCAACACACTGGCGGCGTAAAGATTAGCCTCAGATTGCGCCGCCCGTAGCGGATGACTGGCGTGGGAAAAATCAGCACAGACCGCCAGAGCAATGCGTTCGCCAGCGATTGTCAAGGGTTCACCACCGCTTCCCGGACTAAATGTCAGCGCTTCGCCGTCGTGCAAATGTTGCTTGCTGTAGACCTGCAAGGAGCCGTCGGCGCCAAACGTCAGCGCCCCGATCAGCACCGGGCCGTCGCTGGACAGGCGTATTGGCATGCCCACCACGATCACCAGCTTCAGTTCGCCGGCCAGCTCGCGCAGCGGCGCCAGTACCGGGTCGTCCGGGGTAATCGCCAACCCGGCCGCCAGGCTGCGTTCATAGCCGGTCAACGACAACTCGGGGAACAGCAGGAACTCCACGCCCTGCTCCGCGGCCTGGCACATGAACGCCAGGTGTCGGCCGATATTGGCCGACAGGTCTCCGGCAATCGAGACGGTTTGGGCAGCGGCAAGGGTAAACACGCTCATGATTCAGTCCTGACAATCCGATCGGAAATATCTGTCGAGTGTGTCATAAACACCTAGCGCATTTAAGCGATAGAACCTACTCACGGGCCCCCATAGAATTTTCTGATTGAACAGGGCGATACCGCTCTAGTAAGCTCGGCGACATTCCCACGGAGTTGCACCATGCACCTGACTCAATCCCTGCTTCGCCACACCGCCAGCGCCTCGCGCCCGGTCGCGGCTGCCCGGATGAGCACGGTCGGCACCCGCGCGAGCTTTTATTTTGGGTATTGGTTTAGCCACTGGCGCGCCTGATACCCAACCGGCGCCCACTACTACAGGGGTCGCCTACCAGAGAATTCTCAACCCCCGGTCGGCTTCCCGACCGGGGGTTTTGTTTTTCAGGGCCCGAACTTTTTGTAACCGACTTTTTAAATCAAGGAATACCGACATGAACCACAACCTCTATTACCGCAACGACATCAGCAGCGCCTGGCGATTTAGCAAGCTCCGCTCGGGACAGCACGCCGCCTCCGAACGGTCACGCACAGGTGGCACGCACACCCTCACGGCCAATCCGGCTGATTGTCGAACACCCCAATAGGGCCGCGCGCGGGAAGCACCCGCCGCCAGCCCAGGAAGCCCGAACATGAATTCTTCTCTCTCTGCCCTGCCGTCCGCCGTCCTGTCATCAGCCAACGAACCGCTGACCCAGCGCCTGCCCAGCACGCTGCAACTCAAGCAGCACCTGCCCCTCAATGCCAGCCTGGGCGAACAGGTCGAGCGCCACCGCCACGCCGTGCGTGCCATCCTCAACGGTGAAGACCCACGCCTGCTGGTGATCGTCGGCCCCTGCTCGATCCATGACCCGCAATCGGCCCTTGAATACGCAGGCAAGCTGGCCAACCTGGCGAGCGACGTCAGCGACCAGATGCTGCTGGTGATGCGCGCCTACATCGAGAAACCCCGGACCACGGTGGGCTGGAAAGGCCTGGCCTACGACCCGCATCTGGACGGCAGCGACGACATGGCCGGCGGCCTGGCCCTGTCCCGTGAGCTGATGCGCGAGATGTTGCGCCTGGGTCTGCCGATTGCCACCGAACTGCTGCAACCCATGGCGGCCGGTTATGTCGATGACCTGCTGAGTTGGGTTGCGATCGGCGCACGAACCACGGAGTCGCAGATTCATCGGGAAATGGCCAGCGGCCTGCCGATGCCGGTGGGATTCAAGAATGGCACCGACGGCAGTGTCGGCATCGCGGCGGACGCCATGCGTTCGGCGGCCCATGCCCATCGGCATTTCGGCGTCGACAGCCAGGGCCATCCGGCGATCATCCAGACCCCGGGCAACCCGGACACCCATCTGGTGCTGCGTGGCGGTCATCGCGGACCGAACTACGACACCCACAGCGTGGCGCAGGTGCGGGCCGGCCTGGCCAAACAGTCGATTGCCGCGCGGATCATGGTCGATTGCAGTCACGCCAACAGCGGCAAGGACCCACTGCGCCAGCCAGCGGTGTTCGTCGATGTGCTGGAACAGCGTTTGCGCGGTGATCGCTCGTTGGTCGGGATGATGCTTGAGAGTCATTTGTTCGAAGGTTGCCAGGCGCTGAGCGCGAACCTGCGCTACGGCGTTTCGATCACCGATGGCTGTCTGGGCTGGGAAGCGACCGAAAAATTGCTGCGCGAAGCGGCCGGGCAACTGCGTGAGCAGCAGGTGGCTGAGGTTGTCGGCGCCTGAAAGACCGCCATCGCCGGCAAGCCGGCTCCTATGTATGGACTCGCCCACCCTGTCAACACGCTTTTGAACACTGCTACCCGGTTGCA
>NZ_JBWKUQ010000033.1:0-48220 GCF_059420925.1 Pseudomonas sp. GW821-FHT03C07 | reverse complement strand
GCGGGAATAGCTCAGTTGGTAGAGCACGACCTTGCCAAGGTCGGGGTCGCGAGTTCGAGTCTCGTTTCCCGCTCCATATTCAACAAAAACGCCGCTCAGCAATGAGCGGCGTTTTTGTTTGCGCGTGATTTTTCAGGCTTCTTATAAAGATAGCATCAGCCTCCCCGCAAACAGAATCAGTACCACGCCCATGGTGCGTTCGAACCAGTGGCCCATCTTCAGGAACGCCTGGCGGATCCGTTCGCTGGAAAACAGCAGGCTGACCAGGATGAACCACAGTGCGTTGACGCTGCACATCCACAGGCCATACAGCGCCTGGATCTTCATTGGCGTCGAGGCGCTGACCACGGTGGTGAAGATCGCCAGGAAGAACAGCGTGGCCTTGGGGTTGGTGGCGTTGGTCAGGAAGCCCACCATAAAGGCCTTGGTCAGGCTCTGCCGCGGGAGCTCGTCGGCGGCTTGATCGAAATCCGCGCGCGCCGCTTGGGCTTTGCTGCGCAGCAGGTTGATACCCAGGTAGAGGATGTAGCCGCCGCCGATCACCTTGGCCACGTTCAGCAACCAGGGCGCGCTGTGCATCAAGGCGCCGACGCCGAGCAGGGTGTAGAGCACGTGCACCGAGATCCCGGCGCCGATGCCGAGGGCGGTGATCGCGCCGATCAGCCGGCCGAAGCGCACGCTCTGGCGGATGGTCACGGCGAAATCCGGGCCGGGGGCGACCACGGCGAGAAAGTGGATGCCTGCCAGGGCGATAAATTCGTTCAGGTACTGGGGATTCATGATGGTTCCAGGGGGAAATGATCGGATGCCGGTTCGGATCGGGTGGGTGTGTCGCCAGTATAAAAAGGCTGCTAGCCTGTGATAATCCGATCAAATCTCAATGGACCTGTGCGTCATGAGCATAAATCCGCCCCTGGCGTTGCTGAGTGAAATGGCGATTTTCGTCAAGGTGGTCGAGACCGGCAGCTTCTCCGAAGCCGCACGCCAGCTCGGTTCCTCGCCTTCAGCGGTGAGTCGCTCGATTTCCCGCTTGGAAAAGGCCTTGGCGACCCGGCTGCTGCAACGCACCACACGCAAATTGCGCCTGAGCGACAGTGGCGAGGAGACCTTCAAACGTTGCCGGGAAATGGTCAGCGCAGCCCGTTCGGTGATGGAGATCAGCGGTCAGTACACCCATGAGGCCCGGGGACTGGTGCGGGTGAGCGTGCCGAAGGCGGTGGGGCGTTTTGTCGTGCATCCGCATATGCCGGAGTTTCTGCGGCGTTATCCGCAGGTGGATGTACAGATGATTCTCGAGGATCGGCCGGTGGACCTGATCGAGGACAATGTCGACCTGATCCTGCGCATCACCGACCATCCACCGGTCGGGCTGGTGGGACGCCAGTTGATGCCCATCGAGCATCTGCTCTGTGCGACCCCGCAGTATCTGGCCGAGCACGGCACGCCGCAGCATCCCCATGACCTGCTGGAGCACAGTTGCATCTATCTGGGGGACACACCCAACGACGCGCGCTGGAAGTTCAGGCAGGGCAGCAAGTCGGTGACCGTCGGGGTGCGCGGGCGTTATGCGGCTAATCACACCGGTGTACGGCTGGATGCGGTGCTGCAGCATATCGGCATTGGCAGCCTGCCGTATTTCACGGCGCGGCATGCGCTGGAGCAGGGCTTGATTGTCCAGGTGCTACCCGCCTGGACGTTTCTGGCGTCCTATCACGGCGGCCTTTGGCTGCTGTATACGCCGACGCCCTACCTGTCGCCAAAGTTGCGGGTGTTTATCGACTACCTGGTGGAGCGCCTGGCCCGGGAGCCGACGTTGCGCAAAGCGTTGTAGGCGCCGGCATGCTGGCAATGGCGGCCGGACAGGCGATGCCTGTTTCAAGGGCTTCATCGCCGGCAAGCCAGCTCCCACAAGGGCCGCATCCAGCCTGGGCGAGCGGTGCGTATCAGTGCTTGCTGTCCTGGGTCGAGAGCGCCAGCAACTGCTTTTCCTGATTCCAGTCGAACGGCTCGTCGTTCTGTTCGGCTTCATAACGGCGCTCTTCCAGCGCCTGGTACAGCTCCAGCTCGTCATCCGGCATGTAATGCAGGCAGTCGCCGCCAAAGAACCACAGCAGGTCGCGTGGCACCAGATGGGCAATTTGCGGATAGCGCAGGATTACCTGGCACAGCAGGTCTTGGCCCAGGTACTGGCTTTCCACCGGCTCGACCGGCAGCTGTGCACGCAACTCATCGAAACGTTCGAGGAACAGCGCGTGACTTTCTTCGGGGACCTGCTCGGCTTCGCCGACGGCGACCAGAATGCTGCGCAGGTGGTCGAGCAGGACCAGGTGATCGGCAACGAGGTTGGACATGACAGGGGTCCTCAAGGGTAAAACGGGCGCGAGAGTATAAGGCTCTCGGCGCCCGTTGTCGTGTCAGGCTATATACCCAGCCGACCTGCCGGCGCTCGGACCCTAGCGAACCTTGCCTTTGCCTGGGCGCAGTTGTTCCTTGCTGAAGTCATCCACGTCGATGACCTTGCGCCGGGCGGCTTCTGCCTGGCGCAGGGTTTCGGCTTCGGCGGGTTGCAACACGCCGGCCTCCAGGGCCGCATCGATAGCCGACTCCTCGGCACGCGGCTTGACCTGGCCGCTCTTGAGTGCGCTGTGCAGTTTTTTCTGTAGCTCGTGACTGGCACTCAACAGGTCGTAGGCGTGTTGCAGGGCTCCAACCGGATCGCTTGCCGATTGCGGGCGGTAACAGCCTTCGAGCACGGCTTCCAGCGCCGGGTCGCCCTTGGCCCGACCGAGCACGGCGGCGACTTCGGCATCCAGTTCGTCGGAAGGGCCGGTGTGCCGACGACCGAACGGAAATACCACCGCGCGCAACAGACAGCCAAGCACGCGGTTCGGGAAGTTTTTCAACAATTCGTCGAGGGCCCGTTCCGAGTGCCCGAGGCTTTCTTCCATGGCCCAGGTGAGCAGTGGCTGCAGGTATTCCGGGGAGCCCAGGTCGTGATAACGCTTGAGCGCCGCCGACGCCAGGTACAGATGGCTGAGTACATCCCCCAGGCGGGCCGACAGCCGTTCGCGACGCTTCAGTTCGCCGCCCAGCAGCATCATGCACAGGTCCGCCAGCAGGGCGAACGCCGCCGCCTGGCGGTTCAGCGCGCGGAAATAGCCCTGGCTCAGACGATTGCCCGGCGCCGCCTCGAAATGTCCTAGCCCGAGATTCAGGACCAGGGTGCTGGCGGCGTTGCTGATGGCAAAGCCGATGTGATCGAGCAACAGCTTGTCGAATTCCACCAGTGCCTGCTCGTGATCCTCGCGGGCAGCCAGGGCCATTTCCTTGAGGACGAAGGGGTGGCAGCGAATCGCGCCCTGGCCGAAGATCATCAGGTTGCGCGACAGGATGTTCGCTCCTTCCACGGTGATGAAGATCGGCGCGCCCTGCCAACTGCGGCCCAGGTAGTTGTTCGGGCCCATGATGATGCCCTTGCCGCCGTGCACGTCCATGGCGTGGCCGATGCACTCGCGACCGCGTTCGGTCAGGTGGTATTTGAGAATCGCCGAGAGCACCGAGGGTTTCTCGCCGAGGTCGACGGCATTGGCCGTGAGCATTCGCGCACTGTCCATCAGCCAGGCGTTGCCGCCGATACGGGCGAGGGCTTCCTGGATACCCTCGAAGGCGGCCAGCGGTACGTTGAACTGTTCGCGGACCTGGCTGTACTGGCCGGTCACCAGGCTGGTGAACTTGGCCGCCCCCGTGCCCACTGCCGGCAGCGAGATCGAGCGGCCCACCGACAAGCAGTTCATCAGCATCATCCAGCCTTTGCCGAGCATGTCCTGGCCGCCGATCAGAAACGACAGCGGGATAAACACATCCTTGCCCGAGTTCGGGCCGTTCATGAAGGCGGCGCCCAGGGGCAGGTGGCGTCGGCCGATCTCGACCCCCGGGGTGTCGGTGGGAATCAGCGCGAGGCTGATGCCCAGATCTTCCTCCTCGCCGAGCAGGTGCTCCGGGTCATGGGCCTTGAAGGCCAGCCCCAGCAGGGTCGCCACCGGGCCCAGGGTGATGTAGCGTTTTTCCCAGTTCAGGCGCAGGCCGAGGACTTCCTCGCCTTGCCATTGGCCCTTGCAGATAACGCCGGTGTCCGGCATGGAACCGGCGTCGGAACCGGCCAGCGGGCCGGTCAGGGCAAAGCATGGAATATCGTCGCCGCGGGCCAGGCGTGGCAGGTAATGATTGCGTTGCTCGTCGGTACCGTAATGCAGCAACAGTTCCGCCGGGCCCAGCGAGTTGGGCACCATCACGGTGGAGGCGAGGTCGCCGCTGCGGGTCGCCAGTTTCATCGCCACCTGGGAGTGGGCATAGGCAGAAAAGCCCTTGCCGCCGAACTCCTTGGGAATGATCAGGGCAAAGAAGCCGTGCTGCTTGATGTGCGCCCAGGCCTCGGGCGGCAGGTCCATGGCCTGGCCGATCTGCCAGTCGCTGACCATCGCGCAGAGTGCCTCGGTCGGACCGTCGATAAACGCCTGTTCTTCCTCGCTCAACTGGGCCTTGGGATAGGCCAGCAGCTTGTTCCAGTCCGGACGTCCGCTGAACAGCTCGCCATCCCACCAGACGGTTCCGGCGTCGATGGCATCGCGTTCAGTCTCGGACATCGGCGGCAGGACTTTACGGAACCAGGCGAACAGCGGGGCGCTGAACCGCTTGCGTCGCTGATCGGGCAGCAGCAGCGCGGCCGCGACAACCGCCAGCAACACCCACAGCACCAGCATCAGTGTGCCCGGTGCATGGCCGAACCGGCCCATCGCGATGAGGTAGACGGCGACTATGCCGAGGACGGGAAGCGCAGCGATTCGGCGATGTGCCAGCCAGGCGACGCCGATCACCAGTACCAATATCCACAACAACAGCATATGCAATCCTCCATAAAGATAGCGCCAAGGCATTCCCAGAGCTTAGTCGGCATCCGGTAAACAGGGCATGGGGCAGTGTGTCCAAATCTGTAGGCAGATGCTTGCACGTGCAACGGCCCGGGCGACCGGCTCGAACAGTAAGCAGGCTATCGATAGTGACCGTCCCGTGCGAGTGGAGTTCGCCCATCTTCGTCATGCTTGGCGTCGCGACTGGCCTCATTCGCTCTGCTACTTTCCGCAGGTGCAAGGATTTGAGCCAGGGCTGTTCAGGGGTAGACTGCGTCGGCATTTATCCATAGAGAGGCTGTCATGCTGAAGATCTGGGGTAGGAAAAATTCATCGAACGTCAGAAAAGCTTTGTGGTGTGCCGAGGAGCTTGGCCTGCCTTACGAGTCTCTGGATGCCGGAGGAGCGTTCGGCGTAGTCGATACTCCCGAATATCGTGCGAAAAACCCTAACAAGTTGGTGCCGATGATCGAGGACGGTGATTTCGTCCTTTGGGAATCGAACGCCATCGTGCGCTACCTGACCGCCAAGCATGCCGCCGGCTCCAACTGGTTCTCCAATGATCCGCAGGCGCGGGCCAAGGCGGACAAGTGGATGGACTGGACCACCTCGTCCTTTGCCACACCGTTTCGCGGGGTGTTCTGGGGCGTATTGCGTACCCCCGTCGAACAACAGGATTGGGCTGCGATCAACGCCTCGTTGAAAATCTGCGCCGACCTGCTGCAGCGGGCCGATGCGGCGCTGGCCGAGCAACCCTACCTGTCGGGTGATGAGATCGGCATGGGCGATATTCCCCTGGGCAGCTTTATTTATGCCTGGTTCGAAATGCCCATCGAACGCCCGCCGATGCCTCATTTGAGTGCCTGGTACGAACGCCTGAAGCAGCGTCCGGCCTATCAGCGTGCGGTGATGACCGCGTTGACTTAATAGCCACTATTAACGTCGGTTGCTGTACTTGTGCGGCGAGCCCAAGCAACATGAGGCCGGTTCGCCGCTGTTGTATTCAAAACGGCGTGCCCTTATTTAGTTCTTTCTTCCCTTCTTGGTGCATGAATCCGATATGAGTTCCGCTCTGTCCATCCGGCAGCTAACCAAAACCTACGGCAACGGTTTCCAGGCCCTGAGTGGTATCGATCTGGATGTCGCCGAAGGTGATTTTTTCGCCTTGCTCGGTCCTAACGGTGCCGGCAAATCCACGACCATCGGCATTCTCTCGACCCTGGTGAACAAGAGCGGCGGTACGGTGAAGGTGTTCGGTCACGACCTGGATCGCGAACCCGCCGCACTCAAGCGCTGTATTGGCGTGGTGCCTCAGGAGTTCAACTTCAACCAGTTCGAGAAGACCTTCGATATCGTCGTGACCCAGGCCGGGTACTACGGCATTCCGGCGAAAATCGCCAAGGAACGCGCCGAGCAGTATCTGACCCAGTTGGGCCTGTGGGACAAGCGCGACGTGCCATCGCGGTCGTTGTCCGGCGGCATGAAGCGCCGGCTGATGATCGCCCGGGCGTTGGTGCATGAACCGCGCCTGCTGATCCTCGACGAGCCGACCGCGGGGGTCGACATCGAACTGCGTCGTTCGATGTGGACCTTCCTCACCGAACTGAACCAGAAAGGCATCACCATCATCCTCACCACCCATTACCTGGAGGAGGCTGAGCAGTTGTGCCGCAATATCGGCATCATCGATCACGGCACCATCGTCGAAAACACCAGCATGCGCCAGTTGCTCAGCCAACTGCATGTGGAGACGTTCCTGCTGGACCTGAAGAACGATCTGCAGCACGCGCCGCAGTTGATCGGTTATCCGAGCAAGCTGCTGGACAGTCGCACCCTGGAAGTCCAGGTCGACAAGGCGGCGGGGATCACGGCGTTGTTTGGGCAACTGGCCACGCAGCAGGTCGAAGTTCTGAGCCTGCGTAACAAAACCAATCGCCTGGAGGAGCTGTTCGTGTCCCTGGTGGAAAAAAACCTGTCGAAGGTGGCGGTATGAGTTCGGAACTGCAGCCCAACCTGGTCGCCCTCAACACCATCGTTTACCGCGAAGTCCGGCGTTTTACCCGGATCTGGCCACAGACCCTGCTGCCGCCGGCCATTACCATGGTCCTGTACTTCGTGATCTT
The DNA here is from genome assembly GCF_059420925.1 of Pseudomonas sp. GW821-FHT03C07. Classification (NCBI taxonomy): domain Bacteria; kingdom Pseudomonadati; phylum Pseudomonadota; class Gammaproteobacteria; order Pseudomonadales; family Pseudomonadaceae; genus Pseudomonas; species Pseudomonas sp. GW821-FHT03C07. Next base: position 41,190 of record NZ_JBWKUQ010000033.1, on the reverse strand, counting down.
CGGTAACCTGATCGGCAAGCAGATCGGCGGGATGGGTGGTTTCACCTACATGGAGTACATCGTGCCGGGGCTGATCATGATGTCGGTGATCACCAACTCCTACGGCAACGTGGTCTCGAGCTTCTTCGGCAGCAAGTTCCAACGCTCCATCGAAGAGTTGATGGTTTCCCCGGTCTCGCCGCATACCATCCTGATCGGCTACACCCTCGGCGGTGTCCTGCGCGGGCTGATGGTGGGGATTATCGTGACCCTGCTGTCGCTGTTCTTCACCCATTTGCAGGTCCATCACCTGGGCGTGACCCTGCTGGTGGTGATACTGACGGCAACGATCTTCTCGCTGCTGGGGTTCATCAACGCGGTCTTTGCACGTAACTTCGACGATATCTCGATTATCCCGACTTTCGTGCTGACGCCGCTGACCTACCTCGGCGGGGTGTTCTACTCGATTACCCTGCTGCCGCCGTTCTGGCAGACCGTGTCGCTGGCCAACCCGGTGCTGCACATGGTCAACGCCTTCCGCTACGGCATTCTCGGGGTGTCGGACATCCGCATCAGCGTGGCCATCACTTTCATGGTCGTGGCGACCCTGGCCCTCTACATCGGTTGTGCGCGGTTGCTGGTCAGCGGCCGCGGTATGCGCCAGTAACGGGTTTCATGGATGACGGCGCCGTTCCAGGCGCCGTTTCCATTGCCTGGCCACCCACCAGCGCCAGTAGCTCATGGTCAGGTAATAACCCAAGGCGCCCAGCGCCACTCCCAATACCAGCGAACCGAGCAACAGCGGTTGCCAGAGCGTCGACAGCTGCCCGCTGATCCAGGCCCAGGTCAACTCGTCGGGCAGGCTGCGGGGCGGCACGTGCAGCAACCAGGCGCCGAGTTGGTAGGCACAATAGAAAATCGGCGGAATCGTCAGCGGATTGGTCAGCCACACCAGGCTGACGGCAATCGGCAGGTTGCCGCGCACGAGAATCGCCAGGAGTGCCGCCAGCAGCATCTGCAAGGGCATCGGCATCAAGGCCGCAAACAAACCCACCGCCATGGCCCGCGCCACCGAGTGCCGATTGAGGTGCCAGAGGTTCGGATCGTGGAGCAGCGGACCGAAAAAACGTAAGTGTTTATGTTCCCTGATGCGGGTCGGGTCCGGCATGTAGCGTTTGAATAAGCGACGCGGCATAAGGCTTCTCGGGCGATTCAGGCGGGCAGTATGCCCGGATTTTACGGGCGGCCGATTCAGATTTTGTGACAGTAAATAAAGCACCGTCCGCGTAACCCGGCTATTCCGAGAACTGAATGGGTTCAAGGAGGGGGTTATGCGCACAGGGATGTTGGCGCTGGCGGCGGGGCTTGTGGCCTTGCGTTTCCTGCCACAACTGCCGCCCGGTGGGCTGCTGCTGGTGCTGCCGGTACTCGGCTGGATGCTGCTGCCGTTTCGCACTTATCCCCTGGCGTTGTTTCTGTTCGGCTTCAGTTGGGCCTGTTTCCAGGCACAACGGGGGCTGGATGATCGGCTGGCGACAGCGCTGGACGGTCAGACGCTGTGGGTGGAAGGCCGGGTGGTCGGTTTGCCGCAACGTGACGAACAGGTGGTGCGCTTCGAGCTGGAGGGCGCGACGTCGCGTCGAGCCCGGTTGCCGGCTCGTTTGCGTGTGTCCTGGTTCGGTGGCCCGGATCTGCGCGGTGGCGAGCGCTGGCGCCTGGCGGTACAGCTCAAACGGGGGCATGGCTTGCTCAATCCCGCCGGGTTCGACTATGAGGCCTGGTTGCTCGCTCGCGGCATCGGCGCCACCGGCACGATCAAGGACGGGCAGTTGCTAGCCCCTGCCAGCGGCGGCTGGCGCGATACGCTCAGGCGGCGTTTGCTGCAAGTCGATACCCAGGGGCAGTCGGCAATCCTGGTGGCGTTGGTGCTCGGTGACGGCTCGGGACTGTCGACACAGACCTGGCGCGTGCTACAGGACACCGGCACCCTGCATCTGCTGGTGATTTCCGGCCAGCATATCGGCCTGTTCGCGGGGCTGGTCTACGCTTTGATCGCCGGGTTGGCGCGTTATGGTCTGTGGCCGGGCCGCCTGCCCTGGCTGCCGTGGGCGTGCGCCCTGGCGTTTGCGGCGGCGCTGGGCTATGCGCTGCTGGCCGGTTTCGGCGTACCGGTGCGCCGGGCCTGTGTGATGCTCGCCATGGTGCTGCTGTGGCGTTTGCGTTATCGCCACCTGGGGGCGCTGGTGCCGCTGCTGGCGGCCTTGAACCTGGTGCTGTTGTTCGACCCGCTGGTGAGTCTGCAAGCGGGATTCTGGTTGTCCTTTGCCGCCGTGGCGGTGCTGATCTTCACCTTCAGTGGACGACTGGGCGCCTGGAGCTTCTGGCAGAGCTGGACCCGCGCGCAATGGGTGATCGCCCTCGGCTTGTTTCCCGCATTGCTGTTGCTGGGGCTGCCGGTCAGTCTCAGCGCGCCGCTGGCCAACTGGTTCGCCGTCCCCTTGATCGGTCTGCTGGTCTTGCCCTTGGCTTTGCTCGGCACGCTGCTGTTGCCCTTGCCATGGCTGGGCGAGGGACTGCTGTGGTTGGCCGGCGGCGTGCTCGGCGGGTTGTTTCAAGGGCTTGAATGGCTGGCCGCACAGGTACCGGCCTGGGTACCGGCGGCCGTTCCGTTCTGGGCCTGGGCGCTGAGTGGCCTGGGTATCCTGCTGTTGTTGCTGCCCGCTGGTCTGCCCCTGCGGCCCCTGGGTTGGCCATTGGCGGCGCTGGCGGTGTTTGCGCCTTCGGCGCAGGTGGCGCCGGGCGAGGCCGAGGTCTGGCAACTGGATGTCGGCCAGGGCCTGGCGATCCTTGTCCGAACCCGCCAACACAGTCTGTTGTACGACGCCGGACCGCGCTTTGGCGAGTTTGACCAGGGCGAACGGGTGGTGCTGCCGTCCTTGCGCAAGCTGGGTGTGCGGCAACTCGATACGTTGCTGCTCAGCCATGCCGATGCCGATCATGCCGGCGGCGCCCTGGCCGTACGACGTGGCTTGCCGGTGGGCGAAGTGCTCGGCGGCGACCCCGAGGGCTTGCCCGCGGTGTTGCGGGCCCAGTCCTGTGTCAGCGGCCGGCACTGGCAGTGGGATGGCGTGCGTTTTACCCTGTGGCGCTGGCCTCAGGCCCGGGACAGCAATCAATCTTCCTGCGTCCTGCAGATCGAGGCCAATGGCGAGCGTCTGCTGCTGACCGGCGATATCGATGTCGAGGCCGAGCGGGCCTTTCTCGACAGTCCACTGGCGATCAGTAGCGACTGGCTGCAGGCCCCCCATCACGGCAGCCGCAGTTCCTCGTCGGTGGTTTTCCTGCAACGCTTGTCCCCCCGTGGCGTGCTGATTTCCCGTGGACGCGGTAACGCCTTCGGTCATCCCCACCCGCAGGTCATCGCGCGTTACAAAGCCTTGGACATGGCCATTTTCGACAGCGCGGAACAGGGCGCGCTACGTTTGCTGCTGGGTCGTTTCGACGAACCGCGGGCCCTGCAAGCCGCGCGGCGCTTCTGGCGGCAATAGCCCGGTGTTGTTCAATAACCCTGGGTTATTAAAGTCCTCCGGCATGCGACATCACGATCTTCGGCCCGCGCAACCCCTATGTTAGAGTGGCGCACTTTTTCGAGGGGACTGTCACTGTGTGGGAATTGGTCAAGTCCGGCGGCTGGATGATGCTGCCGATCATTTTGAGCTCCATTGCTGCAACGGGCATCGTCGCCGAGCGCCTGTGGACGCTGCGGGCCAGCCGCGTGACCCCGGAGCATCTGCTCGGGCAGGTCTGGCGCTGGATCAAGGACAAGCAACTGGACAAGGAAAAACTCAAGCAACTGCGCGCCGATTCCCCCCTGGGCGAGATCCTCGCCGCGGGCCTGGCGAACTCCAAGCATGGTCGCGAGATCATGAAAGAGTGTATTCAGGAAGCCGCCGCCCGGGTCATCCACGAACTGGAACGCTACCTCAGCGCCCTCGGCACCATTGCCGCCATGTCGCCCTTGCTCGGGCTACTGGGCACGGTGCTGGGCATGATCGATATTTTCAGTTCGTTCATGAGTACGGGCATGACCGCCAATGCCAGCGTGCTCGCCGGGGGGATTTCCAAGGCGCTGGTCACTACGGCGTCGGGCCTGATGGTCGGGATTCCGGCGGTGTTCTTCCATCGTTTCCTGTTGCGTCGGGTCGATGAGCTGGTGGTGGGCATGGAGCAGGAAGCGATCAAGCTGGTCGAGGTGGTGCAGGGCGATCGCGACGTCGACATGCCAGAGGGTAAAGCGTGAAATTCCGCCGCAAGCCCCTGGAGCCCGTGGATATCAACGTGACGTCGTTGATCGACGTGGTGTTCGTCCTGCTGCTGTTTTTCGTCACCACCACCACCTTTACCCGCCAGACCGAACTGCGGGTCGACCTGCCGCAGGCGGTCAGCGGCTCGCCAGCCGAGGACCGTATTCCCAAACAACTGGATATCGCCATCAGTGCCGAGGGTGTCTACACGGTGAACAACCAGCGCCTGCCGAGCAATGACCTGGCCAGCCTGATGGACGCGGTGCAGAAAGAGTCCGGCGGCGATACCAGTTTGCCGCTGTCGATCAGCGCCGACGGCAAGACCCAGCACCAGGCCGTGATCACGGCGATGGATGCGGCCGGCAAGCTGGGCTTCAGCCATTTGCGCATGACCACCGTCGAAGCAGCGCCGGCCCCCTGATGAGCTTCTCCGAGCGCCTGCTCGCCGCCTGGTATGACGGTCATCCGGCGTTGGCCCTGCTGCGCCCGCTGGAGTGGCTGTATCGCCGGGTGGTCGACGGCAAGCGTGCGCGTTTCGTCGCGGGCGAGGGATCGATCTACCAGCCGCCGGTGCCGTTGATCGTGGTGGGCAATATCACCGTCGGCGGCACCGGCAAGACACCGATGATTCTCTGGCTGATCGAGCATTGTCGGCAGCGCGGCCTGCGGGTCGGCGTGGTCAGTCGCGGCTATGGCGCCAAGCCGCCCCAGTTGCCCTGGCGGGTGCGGGCCGACCAGGCGGCGGCGCTGGTTGGTGACGAGCCGCTGTTGATCGTCCAGCGCAATGGCGTGCCATTGATGATCGATCCGGACCGCGGTCGAGCGGTCCGGGCCTTGCTGGCGACGGAAAAACTCGACCTGATCCTGTCCGATGATGGCCTGCAGCATTACCGCCTGGCCCGCGACCTGGAACTGGTGCTGATCGATGCCGCCCGCGGCCTGGGCAATGGCCGCTGCCTGCCCGCCGGTCCGCTGCGTGAACCGATTGAACGCCTGCAAAGTGTCGATGGGGTGCTCTACAACGGCGCCAGCGAAGACCGTAACAACGGCTTCGCCTTTCGCCTGCAACCGACGGCGCTGGTCAACCTGCTGACCGGCGAGCGCAAGCCCGTCGATCATTTCCCCCGCGGACAGGTCGTGCATGCGGTCGCCGGTATCGGCAACCCACAACGTTTCTTCAACACCCTCGAAACGCTACACTGGCAGCCTGTACCCCATGCTTTTGCCGACCATGCCGAGTACAGCGCCGGGACCTTGAGCTTCGAACCGACGCTGCCACTGGTGATGACCGAAAAAGATGCGGTGAAATGCCGGGCCTTCGCGGCGCCCGACTGGTGGTACCTGGCGGTGGATGCGTTACCGTCCGAGGCTTTCACGGCCTGGTTCGACACCCAACTGCTACGCCTGTTGCCCGACCGACTCTTGCCCTAAACCCGTTTTTATCCAGGGAACCTTCATGGACACCAAACTGCTCGACATCCTCGCCTGCCCGATCTGCAAGGGTCCCCTCAAGCTCAGCGCCGACAAGACCGAACTGATCAGCAAGGGCGCGGGCCTGGCCTATCCGATCCGCGACGGCATCCCGGTGATGCTGGAAAGCGAAGCCCGGACCCTGAGCACCGACGAGCGCCTGGACAAATGACCACCCCGTTCGTCGTTGTCATTCCGGCGCGCTTTTCCTCCACCCGCCTGCCGGCCAAGCCATTGCAACTGATCGCCGGCAAACCGATGATCCAGCACACTTGGGAACAGGCGTGCAAAAGCAGCGCCCAGCGGGTGGTAGTGGCCACCGACGATGCGCGTATCGTCGAGGCCTGCCAGGCCTTTGGTGCCGAAGTGCTGCTGACCCGCGAAGATCACGAGTCCGGCACCGATCGGCTGGCCGAAGTGGCCACCTTGCTGGGCTTGGCGGCGGATGCCATTGTCGTCAATGTCCAGGGCGACGAACCGCTGATTCCGCCGGCGGTGATCGATCAGGTCGCGGCCAACCTGGCGGCCCATGACGAAGCGCGCATGGCCACCCTGGCCGAACCGATCCATGACCTGGAAGCCCTGTTCAACCCGAATGTGGTCAAGGTGGTCAGCGACATCAATGGCCTGGCCCTGACCTTCAGCCGGGCGACCCTGCCCTGGGCGCGGGATGACTTTGCCGTCAGTCGCGAGCAACTGCCACAAGGCGTGCCTTTCCGCCGTCATATCGGCATCTACGCCTATCGCGCCGGCTTCCTGCATGACTTCGTCAGTTGGGGCCCGTGCTGGCTGGAAACCACCGAACGCCTGGAGCAACTGCGGGCGCTGTGGCACGGCGTACGGATTCACGTCGCCGATGCCCTGGAGGCGCCACCTACCGGCGTCGATACCGCGGAAGACCTCGATCGCGTTCGTCGTCTGCTGGAGGCTTGATGCGGGTTCTGTTTGTCTGCCTGGGCAATATCTGTCGTTCGCCCACGGCCGAAGGTGTCTTGCGGCACAAATTGCGTGAGGCCGGCTTGGCCGAGCAGATCGAGGTGGCCTCCGCTGGCACCGGTCCCTGGCATGTCGGCAAGCCGCCGGACACTCGCAGCCAGCGGGCGGCGCGGATGCGCGGCTATGACCTGTCGGCCCAGCGCGCCCGGCAGGTCGGCGCGGCGGATTTCAACCGCTACGACCTGGTCCTGGCCATGGACCAGAGCAATCTGCGTAACCTCAAGTTACTGCAACCGCCCCAGGGCAAGGCCGAACTGGACCTGTTCCTGCGCCGTTATGACGGTGAGGTCGAGGAAGTGCCGGACCCGTATTACGACGAAGAACACGGTTTCGAGCAGGTGCTGCACCTGATCGAACAAGCCTGCGATCGGTTGGTGATCGAACTCAAGGGGCGTCTATGACCCTGCAAGTGCAAGCCGGGGTGTCCCTTAAACCCTACAACAGTTTTGGCGTCGATGTCCGTGCGCAGTGGTTCGCCGAGGCCCATAGCGATGCCGATGTCCATGAGGCCCTGGCCTATGCGGCGCAGCAGCAATTGCCGCTGCTGGTGATCGGTGGCGGCAGCAACCTGCTGTTGACCGCGGATATCCAGGCACTGGTGTTGCGCATGGGCACCCGGGGGATTCGGCGGCTGCACGATGACGGCATCAATGTCGTGATCGAAGCCGAGGCCGGCGAACCCTGGCATCCGTTTGTGCTGTCGACCCTGGCCCAGGGCTGGTCGGGTCTGGAAAACCTCAGCCTGATTCCCGGTACCGTCGGCGCCGCACCGATGCAGAACATCGGTGCCTACGGGGTCGAGATCAAGGATGTGTTTGCGGGCCTGACCGCCCTGGATCGTGAAACTGGCGAGCTGCGCGAGTTTTCCCTGCAAGAGTGCCAGTTTGGTTATCGCGACAGCCTGTTCAAGCACGCCGCCGGGCGCTGGTTGATTCTGCGGGTGCGCTTTGCCTTGAGTCGCGTCGAGCATTTGCACCTGGGTTACGGCCCTGTGGCCACGCGCCTGGCCGAGCAGGGAATCAACCAGCCGACCGCGCTGGATGTGAGCCGTGCGATTTGCAGCATTCGCAGCGAAAAACTGCCGGACCCGGCGGTGTTGGGCAATGCCGGCAGCTTTTTCAAGAACCCGCTGGTTTCAGCGGCATTGGCCGCCGAACTGAAGTCGCTGCATCCTGGCCTGGTGAGTTATCCACAGGCTGACGGTCAGGTGAAACTGGCGGCGGGTTGGCTGATCGAGGCGGCAGGCTGGAAGGGCTTTCGCGATGCAGACGCAGGGGTGCATCGCTTGCAGTCGCTGGTGCTGGTCAACTATGGCGCGGCGAGCGGCCTGCAATTGCTGGCGCTGGCGCGGCGGATTCAGGCCGACATTTTGCAACGCTTTTCCGTTGAGCTGGAAATGGAGCCGAATCTCTACTGAAGCTATGCTCTTAGCGATAGCGGTGGCATATTCACTATCGTCAACGCTCGGTGTTTCGCCGCATTCTGTCGTCGTACGCGAAACCCTGTAGGAGCCGGCTTGCCGGCGATAGCGCTGCGGCATTCACCGCCGTTATCACGGACAAGCCCGATTCAGAGCGATCCAGCGTACACCTGGCTTTTTTCCGAATACGGCTTTCCCTTCGCCGGCCAACGGCGTAAAAACAGATCCCATGAAAGGCCCGATGAAGCGTTCGCTTCATGAGAGAGCCCCTTAGCCTGAGTCGATCCGCCCCGTGTCGAACCGTGGCATTCAACGGCGGATGGCTCGACCCCATAACCTTGAACTATGCGGGCGTGCCCATGATTACCCTGAAACTCAACGGTCAAGACCATCCACTGGACGTCACCGAGGACATGCCGCTGCTCTGGGCGATCCGCGACGTGGCGGGTTATACCGGGACCAAATTCGGCTGCGGCATGGGCCTGTGCGGCGCCTGTACCGTGCACATCGATGGCTTGCCGGTGCGCTCCTGCATCACCCCCGTCGGCTCCGTGGCGGGGCAGAGCGTCAGTACCATCGACAACCTGCACAGCGACCCGGTCGGTCAGGCGCTGCAGCAAGCCTGGCTGGACGGTGGGGTAGCCCAGTGTGGCTTCTGCCAGGGCGGGCAAATCATGTCGGCCACGGCCTTGCTCAAGGTCAACCCAAAGCCCAGCGATGCCCAGATCGAAGAGGCCATGGTTGGCAATATCTGTCGTTGCGGGACCTACAACCGCATCAAGACGGCCATTCACCAGGCCGCGGCCCATCTGCGGGAGACTAAGGCATGAACCTGTCCGTGAACGATTTCGCCCTGAGCAATTTCAGCCGGCGCGGCTTTCTCAAGGGCGTCGGCGCCACCGGTGCGCTGGTCCTGGCGGCGACCTGGGGGCTGCCTGAGGCCTTTGCCGAAGGCGAGCAGAAATACGGGGCCGATCATATGCCCAATGGCTGGGTCGATGATCCCAAGGTCTATGTGAGCATCGAGGCCGACGGTAGCGTGACGGTGATCTGCAACCGCGCGGAGATGGGCCAGGGCGTGCGTACCAGCCTGAGCATGGTAGTGGCCGACGAGCTCGAGGCCGACTGGGCCCTGGTCAAGGTCAGGCAGGCGCCGGGGGACGAGGTGCGTTTCGGCAACCAGGACACCGACGGTTCACGCAGCATGCGCCATTGGTACGAACCGATGCGGCGTTGCGGCGCGGCGGCCCGGAGCATGCTTGAACAGGCGGCGGCCGCGCAGTGGAACGTTCCGCTGGCGGAGTGCCGAGCGCAGTTGCACAAGGTTATCCACAGCCCGAGCGGGCGTGAACTCGGTTACGGGGCCCTGGCGGCGGCTGCCGCTGCACTGGCCGTTCCGGCCCGTGACAGCCTGAAGCTCAAGCCAGCGTCGGCGTTCCGCTATATCGGCAAGGAAGCGTTCCGGGCCATCGACGGGGCGGATATCGTCACCGGCCGTGCGTTGTACGGTGCCGATGTGCATTTCGAGGGCACGCTCTACGCCACCGTGGCTCGTCCGCGGGTGTATGGCGGCAAGCTCAAATCCTTCGATGCCGCCGCCGCGCTGAAGGTCCCGGGCGTGCTCAAGGTCGTGGAAATCGAAAGCCGCCCGCTGCCTTCCGAGTTCCAGCCGCTGGGCGGTGTGGCGGTGATTGCCAGCAATACCTGGGCGGCGATCAAGGGCCGCGAGGCGCTGACGATCGCCTGGGATGACGGCGTCAACGCCAGTTATGACTCGATTGCCTATCGTCAGGAACTGGAAGCTTCGGCGCGCCAGCCCGGCAAGGTGGTACGCGATACCGGTAATGTCGAAGAGGCCTTGAAGCGCGCCGACAGCCAGTTCGAAGCCGGTTATTACCTGCCGCACCTGGCCCAGTCGCCGATGGAGCCGATGGTCGCCATTGCCCGTTTCCACGACGGCCACTGCGAAGCCTGGGCGCCCACCCAGGCGCCTCAGGTCACCCGCGAGCGGATTGCCGAGCGTCTGGGGATCGGCTTCGACCAGGTCACCGTCAACGTGACCCTGCTCGGTGGCGGTTTCGGGCGCAAGTCCAAGCCGGACTACATCATCGAGGCGGCCATCCTGGCCAAGGAAATGCCGGGCAAGGCGGTGCGCGTGCAGTGGACCCGCGAAGACGATATCCATTACTCGTATTTCCATACCGTGTCAGCGGAATACCTGCGGGCCAGCCTGAACAAGGACGGCACGCCATCCGGGTGGCTGCATCGCACCGTGGCACCGAGTATCACGGCACTGTTTGCGCCCAATATGAACAACGAGGGCGCCTTTGAAATGGGCATGGGCTTTACCAACATGGCCTACAACATTCCCAACGTGCGCCTGGAAAACCCGGAGGCCAAGGTGCATACGCGGGTCGGCTGGTACCGTTCGGTGTCGAACATCCCCCATGGTTTCGCCATCCAGAGTTTCGTCGACGAACTGGCCCATAAAGCCGGCCAGGATCCACTGGCTTATCAGCTCAAGTTGCTGGGGCCGGATCGCCAGATCGATCCGCGAACCCTGAGCGAGCAGTGGAACTACGGTGAATCCCCCGAGCGTTATCCAATCGATACCGGGCGTATGCGCACGGTCCTGGAAACCGCCACCAAGGCCGCCGGCTGGGGCCGCAAGTTGCCGCCAGGGCGCGGCCTGGGGCTGGCGGTGCATTACAGCTTCGTCACCTATGTGGCGGCGGTGATCGAGGTGGAGGTCAAGGACGATGGCAGCCTGATCGTGCACAAGGCCGATATCGCCGTGGACTGTGGCCCGCAGATCAACCCGGAGCGGATTCGCTCGCAGTTCGAAGGGGCTTGCGTCATGGGCCTGGGCAACGCGATGCTGGGTGAGATCAGCTTCAAGGAGGGCAAGGTGCAGCAGGACAATTTCCATATGTATGAAGTGGCGCGCATGTCCCTGGCGCCGAAGGAGGTGGCGGTGCATCTGGTCACGCCGCCGGGCGAGGTGCCGTTGGGCGGCGTCGGTGAGCCGGGCGTGCCGCCGATTGCGCCGGCACTGTGCAATGCGATCTTTGCCGCCACCGGCAAGCGCATCCGTAACCTGCCGGTGCGTTACCAGCTGCAAGGCTGGAACCAGGTGAAAGTCTGATGGACAGTGTTGATCTGAATGTCCTGCGCAGCGTGCTGCAATGGCGCCGCGCGGGACAGCGAGTGGTGCTGTACAGCGTGGTCCAGACCTGGGGGAGCGCGCCACGTCCGCCGGGGGCGATGTTGGCCCTGCGCGAGGATGGCGTGGTGATTGGCTCGGTGTCCGGTGGCTGTATTGAGGACGATCTGATTGCCCGCTTGCAGGATGGCCGCTTGCCAGAAGATGGGCCGCCGGTGCAACTGGTGACCTATGGCGTGACCCGTGACGAGGCGGCGCGTTTTGGCCTGCCTTGTGGCGGCACCTTGCGCCTGACCGAGGAGCGGGTCGGCGATCCGGCCTGGGTCGCGCAGTTGCTGGCGCGCTGCGAGGCCCATGAGATTGTCGCCCGGGAGCTGAACCTGGCCAGCGGCTCAGTGACCTTGAGCGAAGCGGGCAAAACCGACACTTTGAGTTTTGACGGTGAGCGTTTGCGGGCGATCTACGGTCCACGTTGGCGCCTGTTGTTGATCGGTGCCGGTCAGTTGTCGCGCTACGTGGCGGAAATGGCCCGGTTGCTGGATTTTGAAGTCTTGATCTGCGATCCACGCAAGGAGTTCGTCTACGGCTGGGAAGAACAGCACGGGCGTTTTGTGCCGGGTATGCCCGATGAGGCGGTGCTGAATATCCAGACCGACGAGCGTACGGCCATCGTCGCCCTGACCCACGATCCGCGACTGGACGATATGGCATTGCTCACGGCATTGAATTCCCGGGCGTTCTACATCGGTGCATTGGGTTCGCGGGTCAACAGCCAGAAACGCCGGGACAACCTGGCAATGCTCGGCTTGGCCGCGGATGCCATTGCTCGTCTGCATGGCCCGATCGGTTTGCATATCGGCAGTCATACGCCGGCGGAGATTGCTTTGTCCCTGATGGCGGAAATCGTGGCGATCAAGAACGGTGTCGAGTTGCGGCAGAAAAAGCCGGAGTTGGCAGCCAGTGAGTAATTCTGTTGCGGCCATTGTCCTGGCGGCGGGGCAGGGCAGTCGTTTTCGACAGGCGGCGGGGGCCGATCAGGACAAGTTGCTGGCGCGTTGTGTTGGCCGTGATGGTGTCGAGCGGGCAGTGTTGGAGCATGTACTGCTGGGGTTGCCGCAGGGGCTTGGAACCCGCTTGTTGGTGACGACGGCGGATCGGGTCGAGGTGATTGGCCTGGCGCGGGCGTATGACTGTCGGGTGTTGCTGATCGAATCGACGGGCATGGGCGACAGTCTCGCCGCCGCGGTGGCGGCGACGATCGATCAGGCAGGGTGGCTGGTGTTGCTGGGGGATATGCCGTTTATCCTGCCGCAGACGGTTGCACAGGTGCTGGAGAGAACTGAAGACGATGGCATCTGTGTGCCGATTTTTCAGGGCGAGTATGGGCATCCGGTTGGGTTTGGTCGCTCGTTTGGGCCGGCCTTGATGGGGCTGTCTGGGGATCGCGGAGCCAAGCCTTTGTTTGTGGGCGGCAAAGTGCGAGAAGTGTCTGTCGAAGACCCAGGTGTGCTTTGGGATGTGGACGTACCTGGAATGCTTATTCCTGGCGACTACAGTTGAGATTTCCTATGTGATTCCCTTGTATAGGAACCAAACATTCGTATAGTTCTTCGCCCGAGATCCTGAGTCGTGTGATTGATAACGTTGCATGTAATCCTTTCTCTGAAAATACTATATTTTCGAAGTTGGCGTCAGTAAAGTCTGTCATGAAGGATTTTTCCTCAAAACTACAGAATTGTTTCCTTGAGGAGATTGTCCATTTTTTTTCGGGGTCCAGGGTTTCTATATTTAAACAGGGGTAGTTGTTTCTGCTTATCAAATACCGGGCAACTATATTGCCAATGCGTTCGGACTTTACCTCGTAAATTGATTCGTAGCTAATCTGTTCCGCGCTTATATTGGCGGTGTAAGCAAGTAGGAGAAATATTGTTTTTTTCATAAGTTTACCTTGTTAGATGTCCTATTCGTCTATTGAAACGGTCAGATGGTACATTTTGCCAGTTTGAGCTATCGCTCATTATGCCTGTCAGCTTTGAAAGGTCATTGTTTACAAAGTGCTTTTGTATTAACGGCCTGGAGTGAGTGCTGTAGTCTCCTCTGTAGGTTAAATCTACTATCAAGTCTTGAATTTTCTTGTCTATAGAATTCCATTTTAATGCTCCATAATGGAAGACGTTGAACTCTTGGGCTGAAATACGTAGGACATCGTTTTTCATTTTTTCATATACGGGTATAAACAGATCGTGCTGCTGCTTTCTGGAAATGGTAAATCGCTTGATCTCTGTGCTGGCAGTCTTGAGGTGGTTTTTTGCCGCTTGACCTTTAAGCCCTTTTGCCCCGATCAGCCAGCTATACAGCGGTTCATCGATATTCGCTGCAGTCAGATCAAGTTCGACATTCTCTCTCTGCCCTAGATCATACCCACGACCAATGGTTATCCCCGAAGCTCCACCCGGCCAATGCACCTTGCGACTGAAGTAGATATGCAGCGGATGCGCCGGATCATCAATATCATTACCCTCCACATCAAATGTCAGTTGTCCTCGCTCCACCGTGAGCCACTTGAGGTCGTTTTCATCTTCGATGGCCACAAAGTTCGCCAATAATCCGATGGGATGGAAGTGCCAGGCTTTCCCGTTCGGATTGATCCCGTGTTTTCCCGCCAACTCGGCCCACCAGGACAGTTTCCGGATACGTTTTTTCTCCTCGATCCAGCGTTCATTGGACCGGTTGTCGAGGACCGCCCGTGGCAGGATCAGGCCCGGGAGCGTCCGCAGGCTGCGCATGGCCATTTTCGGTGGATTGGCGGCATTGATCTGCGCTGTGTGAGGTGCCAGCGCGCTGGCGATTGTGCTGATGCCTACCAGGCCTCTTGCACTCTCGGGAAGGCGAGCGGCATAGGCTCGGCTCTTGTCGATAAAAGCGGGAGCATCGTCGCAACTGAAGATTTCCAGATGCAGCAGGCCTTCGCCATCCGCATGGCTGGGTGTGCTGAAAGTGCCGGGATGTCCGATCAATTCCCTGGACTTGATGGCGAATGGGGTGTCGAGAACGATCACTTGCCCCTTGGTTTGCGGCTCTCCTATCCAGAACACAGGCCTGGCTCTGTCAGGCTCGCGCTGGTAGCGCTCCCAACTGAGTAAATGCATATAAAGGCTGTAGAACGTCAGCGACGGTGGCGGCAGTGGGGCTATGGCGCTGTGCGGCTCGCCAGGCAGGCTCAGGTCATGCTTGACCAGCACGAACCCCGTTGAATAGGTCGCCGGCTCGCCGTTGGCCTTGGGGGCGGTGGGATAGGCCTGATCGATGCGGTAGGCAATGACTTCGCCATCGGCAATGCAACGCACGGCTTTCTGGTCGAGGAGCTCCGCGGTGTTTTTGTCGAAATGCACCCCGCCGTGCCAGAGGCCACCTTGCCCCAGCGGGTAGGTGCCGCCCGTGGCCTTGGCCAAGGCGTCGTAGCAGATTTGTGGATCCGCGACTTCCCGGCTTTGAGCGCCAGCCCTCTTGAAAGGAAAGCACCAGGCCAGCGTCTTGTTTGTGTCCGTTATGAACATCGCCCTCTCACCCGTCCCTGAGAGGCTTGACTGTGCGCCGCCGAAAAACTGGAGTCAGTCAGTAGACTTCAATCTGTCATGTGGGACTTTTCCTGGCTATATGGCAGCTGAATCTTCAGTTGCGAGAGGAGGGGCCTGGCCCACGGACAAAAAAAGCCCCGCCTGCATCACTGCAGGCGGGGCTTTTCAACAGCCTTCAGAGTCAGGCGAGGGGTTTAGGCTCGTGGGCTTCTTCCGGGGCTTTGTGGTTGTGTTCAACCACTTCATCGACGGACTGCAGGTTTTCGTCGATGGTCGGTGCAGCCGTTTCGCTTTCGGTCGAGACGAACGGCGCCGGAGCGGCTTCAGGTGCGGGCGCCGGTTCGGCAGCGACCACGGCTTCTACTGCGGGAGCAGCAGCGGCACGTTCGGCAGCTTCCTGAGCCAGACGCTCTTCTTCACGCTTGCGACGACGCACTTCACGTGGATCGTTCGGTGCACGGCCGTTGCTGGTCAGGGCGCTGGCGGGAGCCGCCTCGACAACCGGTGCAGCGACTTCAGCCACGACTGGGGCAACCACCGGAGCAGGCTCTGGCTGTGCAACCACGGCTGGCTCTTCAGCCATCACCGCTTCAGTCACGGCTGCCTGAGGGGCTTCGACCGCTGGTTCGGACCATTGGAACGTGGCCTGGACTTCCTGAGTCGGCTCTGGCGCTGCTTCCGAGACCGGAGCTTCAACGATGGCTTCGGCAACCGGGGTGTGAGCCACTGGTTCTTCAACGACTGGCGCCGCGACAACCGGTGTTTCGACAACCGATGTTTCGATGGCCGGCTCAGGCGCCACGAATACCGGCCGCTCAGCGACAACAGCGGGTTCGGCAGCGATTTCAACCACTGGCTCGGCTTCACGAACCGGAGCAACTTCCACTTCCGGCACCGCAGGCGCTTTCACTGGAGTGGTTGCTTCAACGATCGGGGCTTCAACCGCTGGTGTTTCCTGGATCGCGGCAGTGGCCAGTTCGGCCTGCTGATGCGCTTCGGCTTCGGCTGGAGCGCTGATCACGCTGCTGGCGACAGCAGCGGTCACGGCCAGACCGGCAGCCAGTTCGGCAGCGGTGGCTGGCTCGTGGTGTTCTTCGCTGCCTTCTTCCGAACCTTCGATCACATTGCCGTTGGCATCACGCTGACGCTCGCGACGGTTGCTGCGACGACGCTGACCGCGGGAACGGCGACGTGGACGATCGCCACCTTCGGCGTTGTCCTGGCCATCGTCCTGCAACTGCTCTTCGCCCTGCAACACTTCTTCTTCACCGGCGACGGCAACCTGCTCGGCACGCGGCTGGCGTTCTTCACGCGGTGCGCGCGGCTGACGTTCTTCACGTGGGGCGCGGGCCGGACGCTCTTCCGCGATCACGGCGGCAGTCGTTGCCGCGGCGGTGACTACCGGTGCGGCATCCAGCGGCTCACGCAGTTCACGCACGCGCTCTTCACGCTCGCCACGTGGCTTACGATCTTCACGCGGGGCGCGCGGTGCACGTTCTTCACGCGGAGCGCGTGGAGCGCGTTCTTCGCGGGCTACGGCCGGTGCTTCGTCACGGGCTTCGCGGACTTCACGTGGCGCACGTTCTTCACGCGGTGCACGTTCTTCCCGTGGGGTACGTTCTTCACGCAGCTCGCGCGGTGCACGTTCTTCACGTGGCGCACGCTCTTCGCGCGGCTTGCGCTCTTCATCGCGGCGACCGTTACGGTTGCGGCTCTGCTGGCGACCGTTGCGACGCTCTTCGTTACGGGCCGGACGCTCGGCTGCCGGTTTTTCAACCACGGCCGGAGCCACAGGCTCTTCCTTGCTGGCGAACAGGCTGACCAGCGACTTCACCAGGCCCTTGAACAGGCTGGGTTCGGCCACGACCGGCGCAGGGGCGACAACAGGAGCCGCCACTTCTTCGGCCGGAACCGGTGCGTTGGCGCGGACTGGAGCGGTCTTGACCGCCGCTTCCTGGCGAACCAGGGTGCGCGTGGCCGCGGCCGGCTGGACTTCTTCCACTTCGGCGGCGGCCGCAGCGATTTCGTAGCTGGACTGGTTGGTGTGGGCTTCCGGGCTGTCATCACGCAGACGTTGCACTTCGAAGTGCGGTGTCTCCAGGTGATCGTTCGGCAGGATCACGATGCGCGCACGGGTACGCAGTTCGATCTTGGTGATCGAGTTGCGTTTTTCGTTGAGCAGGAAGGCGGCGACCGGGATCGGCACCTGGGCGCGGACTTCGGCGGTGCGGTCCTTCAGGGCTTCTTCTTCGATCAGGCGCAGAATTGCCAGGGACAGCGATTCGACATCACGGATGATGCCGGTGCCATTGCAACGCGGGCAGACGATGCCGCTGCTTTCGCCGAGGGACGGACGCAGGCGCTGACGGGACATTTCCAGCAGGCCGAAGCGCGAGATGCGACCGACTTGTACACGGGCACGGTCGGCTTCCAGGCATTCGCGGACTTTTTCTTCCACGGCGCGCTGGTTCTTGGCGGGGGTCATGTCGATGAAGTCGATGACGATCAGGCCGCCGATGTCGCGCAGGCGCAACTGACGGGCGATTTCTTCAGCGGCTTCCAGGTTGGTCTGCAGCGCGGTTTCTTCGATGTCGCTGCCTTTGGTGGCGCGCGCCGAGTTGATGTCGATGGACACCAGGGCTTCGGTCGGATCGATCACGATGGAGCCGCCGGAAGGCAGTTCGACGACGCGCTGGAAGGCGGTCTCGATCTGGCTTTCGATCTGGAAACGGTTGAACAGCGGTACGCTGTCTTCGTACAGCTTGATCTTGCTGGCGTACTGCGGCATTACCTGGCGGATGAAGGTCAGGGCTTCGTCCTGGGCTTCAACGCTGTCGATCAGCACTTCGCCGATGTCCTGGCGCAGGTAGTCGCGGATGGCGCGGATGATCACGTTGCTTTCCTGGTAGATCAGGAAAGGCGCGGAACGATCCAGCGAGGCTTCTTTGATGGCGGTCCAGAGTTGCAGCAGGTAGTCGAGGTCCCACTGCATTTCTTCGCTGCTGCGGCCAAGGCCGGCAGTGCGCACGATCAGCCCCATGTCGGCCGGAGCCACCAGGCCGTTCAGCGCTTCACGCAGTTCGTTGCGCTCTTCGCCTTCGATGCGCCGGGAGATACCGCCGGCACGCGGGTTGTTCGGCATCAGTACCAGGTAACGACCGGCCAGGCTGATGAAGGTGGTCAGGGCGGCGCCCTTGTTGCCACGTTCTTCTTTCTCGACCTGGACGATAACTTCCTGGCCTTCGCTCAGGACGTCCTTGATGTTGACGCGGCCTTCGGGGGCTTTCTTGAAGTATTCGCGGGAGATTTCTTTAAGCGGCAGGAAGCCATGGCGCTCAGAGCCGAAATCGACAAAGGCAGCCTCAAGGCTTGGCTCGATGCGAGTAATCCGGCCTTTATAGATGTTGGCCTTCTTCTGCTCGCGGGCACCGGACTCGATGTCCAGGTCGTAGAGGCGCTGGCCGTCTACCAGGGCAACACGCAACTCTTCGGGTTGAGTTGCGTTAATCAGCATTCTTTTCATGTAGTACCGTCGGTTTCCGGGCTGCCGGAAACGGCGTTCGGCACACACGACTTCTCACGGTCGGTGTCAGGTGCGTCAGGAGTGGTTGGCCATTCCTGTGTCGGGCGAGGTTCGTCCAGAGGGGACGAAATCGCGACTCACGCGTCCTGCTTCTTGGGGTGACAAAAGACACCTCACAAGCAAAAGCTCTGTCAGGAGGAGGAATCAACCGCGGGTGTGGACGATATGAAGCGTCTTGATAAAGCCTAATGCTACACAGTCCGACGGTTGTGCATCTCCACCCTACACGTATCCCTGATAATTCGGGTGCGGCCGCGCGCAGAATCCGCAGCGGGTTGGCATTTACCGTGTTCTCCGAAAGGGGAAAGCACGCTCATGGCTAATTAGGCGTTGTTTCCGAAGCCTTCGCCCAGGTGTGATCCGTGATCGACTGCACTTTGTGAACTGGCCGTTAATACCGGCTCGGGAAACGAGTGTTGACTCAGTTTTCCGGCGCGCTTCAGGCCTCATGTCACCTGCGCTCGTTACAATCGCGAACCTTTCCTCGAACGGCGAAAGCCCCGTAGGACGGCCTCGCATCCTGATGAATTACGTTGGGCAGGGCCGGCTGTTGGCCGTTGGTCCTCTGTCCAGCCGCTTTTGGCGACGTTCGCGACTATAGCAGCAATGATTAAGTGCTTCAATTCCATAAAAAATTGTTATCATCGCCGGCATGACGACGACTACCCCCCCGACTCCAGGCGTACAACTGCTTGAGGTCTCGCCGGAATATGCCGGCCAGCGCATTGACAATTTCCTTCTCGCCCGGCTCAAGGGTGTGCCCAAGACCTTGATTTACCGCATTTTGCGCAAAGGCGAAGTGCGGGTAAACAAGGGGCGCATCAAGCCCGAGTACAAGCTCCAGGCCGGCGATATCGTGCGGGTTCCGCCGGTGCGCGTTCCCGAGCGCGACGAGCCGGTGCCCCTGGCTCAGGGCCTGTTGCAGCGCCTGGAGGCTTCGATTGTGTTCGAAGACAAGGCGCTGATCGTGATCAACAAGCCGGCCGGCATTGCCGTGCACGGCGGCAGCGGCCTGAACTACGGCGTGATCGAAGCCTTTCGTCAGTTGCGCCCGGATGCCAAGGAGCTGGAGTTGGTCCATCGCCTGGACCGTGATACCTCTGGCCTGCTGATGATCGCCAAGAAACGCAGCATGTTGCGCCATCTGCACGAAGCGTTGCGCGGCGACGGCATCGACAAACGCTATATGGCCCTGGTTCGCGGTAATTGGGCTGCTTCGATCAAGCAGGTGCGCGCGCCCCTGCTCAAGAGCAACCTGCGCTCCGGCGAGCGCATGGTCGAGGTCAACGAGGAGGGCAAGGAGGCGCTCACGGTGTTCAAGGTGCTGCGTCGTTTCGGTGATTTCGCCACCATGGTCGAGGCCAAACCGGTGACCGGTCGTACCCACCAGATTCGTGTGCACACCCTGCACGCCGGGCACTGTATTGCCGGTGACAGCAAGTACGGTGACGATGGGTTCACCAAGGAAATCCGCGAGCTGGGTGGCAAGCGCCTGTTCCTCCACGCCTATATGCTGACCGTGCCGCTGCCTGATGGCGGCGAATTGAAGCTGCAGGCACCGGTGGATGAAATGTGGGCCAAGACAGTGGAGAGACTGAGTGCGGTCTGAATACAAACTGTTGATTTTCGATTGGGACGGTACCTTGGCCGATTCCATTGGTCGGATTGTCGAGGCGATGGGCGAGGCGGCCGCGCGTTCGGGGTTTGTCCTGCGCGATGAGGCGGCGGTCAAGGGGATTATCGGTTTGGGTTTGCCCGAGGCGATTCGCACCCTGTACCCGATGATCAGCGATGATGAATTGATTGTTTTTCGTCAACACTATGCCGATATCTACATCGCCCTTGAGGCAGAGCCCTCGCCCCTGTTTCCTGGGGTGGTGCAGTCCATGGAGGCGTTTCGTGCCGCCGGTTACCAGTTGGCGGTCGCGACCGGCAAGGCCCGTCGCGGGCTGGATCGGGTGTTGAAGTCCCATGGCTGGCTGGATTATTTCGATATCACCCGTGCCGCCGATGAAACCGCCAGCAAGCCGCACCCGCTGATGCTTGAGCAGATTCTCGCCCATTGTGCTGTCCCGGCTTCCCAGGCCTTGATGGTCGGGGACTCGGCGTTCGATTTGCAAATGGCGCGCAATGCTGGCATGGATTCAGTGGCTGTAGGTTATGGTGCCCTGTCGCTGGATGAGTTGCGGGTGTTCGAGCCGCGCTTGGCGATTGACAGTTTTCCACAGTTGCATGCCTGGCTCGATGGCCGGGTCAATTGAATTCATTGGGGTGAGTACGCATGTCTGATGAGTGGGGCGCGCCGCCAAAGGCGAATGCCGAATCGGGTTCGGCTGATGAGAAAAGCTGGAAGCTGCTGGAAAAGACCTTGCTGGCCGGAGTGCAAGAGCAGCGTCGTTCGCGGCGCTGGGGAATCTTCTTCAAGCTGTTGACCTTTGTATACCTGCTTGGCGTGCTGGTGATGTTCTCGCCGCTGATCAATCTGGAGAAGAGCGCCAGTCGTGGGGCTCACTACACCGCCCTGATCGAGGTGCGTGGAGTGATTGCGGACAAGGAGTCGGCCAGCGCCGACAATATTGTCGGCAGCCTGCGCACTGCCTTCGAAGATCCGAAGGTCAAGGCAATCATCCTGCGTATCAACAGTCCGGGCGGCAGTCCGGTGCAGTCGGGTTATGTGTTTGACGAGATTCGTCGCCTGCGTGGTCTGCATCCGGATACCAAGGTGTATGCGGTGATTTCCGATGTCGGTGCTTCCGGGGCCTACTACATCGCCAGTGCGGCGGATGAGATCTATGCCGACAAGTCCAGCCTGGTCGGTTCCATTGGTGTGACGGCGGCCGGTTACGGTTTTGTCGGCACCATGGAGAAGCTGGGTGTGGAGCGGCGTGCCTACTCTTCGGGGGAGCACAAGGCGTTTCTCGACCCGTTCCAGCCGCAGAAGGCCGATGAGACCCAGTTCTGGCAGGGCGTGCTGGACACCACCCACAACCAGTTCATCGCCAGTGTGAAGAAGGGCCGTGGTGATCGCCTGAAAGACAAGGATCATCCGGAGTTGTTCTCCGGGCTGGTCTGGTCCGGCGAGCAGGCGCTGCCCTTGGGGTTGATCGATGGCCTGGGCAGTGCCAGTTCGGTGGCGCGGGACGTGATCGGCGAGAAGGAGTTGGTGGACTTTACCGTTCAGGAGTCGCCTTTCGATCGCTTCTCGAAAAAGCTCGGTGCCAGTGTCGCCGAGCAGTTGGCAATGTGGATGGGCTTCCAGGGGCCGACCTTGCGCTGATATTCGTGCAGCAATAAAAAAACCGGTCGCCAATGACCGGTTTTTTATTGGCTGAATACTGCGTCGCACTATCTTGTGGGAGCAAGCTTGCTCGCGATCAACCGGCAGGCTGAGGGTTTTGTGATGAAAGGTATTACGGAATCTGCAGGCCCTCGGCCTGCAGCATGTCCACCAGGCGAATCAGTGGCAATCCGATCAGGCTGGTGGCATCCGGCCCTTCCGTGCTCTGGAACAGGCTCACGCCCAATCCCTCGGCCTTGAAGCTACCAGCGCAGTCATAGGGTTGTTCGGCGTGCAGGTAGCGTTCGATGCGTTCGACATCCAGGTTGCGCATCAGCACGCTGAAGGCGATGCAGTCCACTTGGCATGCCCCGGTCTGGCTGTTGAGCAGGGCCAGCCCGGTGAGGAAGCTGACGCGGTTGCCGCTGGCGGCCAGCAGCTGTTCGCGGGCCTTCTCGAAGCCGTGGGGCTTGCCGAGTATCCGTCCGTCGAGTACCGCGACCTGGTCCGAGCCGATGATCAGGTGCGCCGGATGACGGGCGGCGAGGGCCCGGGCTTTCTCCTCGGCCAGGCGTTTGACCAGCTCGATGGCGGCTTCTCCCGGGCGCTGGCTTTCGTCGATATCCGGCGATGCGCAGCTGAAGGGCAGGCGCAGGCGGGTCAGCAATTCCCGGCGATAGGCCGAGCTTGAGGCGAGTAACAAAGGCAGCATGCGGTTCTCCTGAGGCAGGTCGGCGATTCTAGTCGGCCCGCCAGCTGACGGACAGGGCCTAATTTCCTTTGACAGTGGCAGGGTGCATCCCTAGAATGCTGCGCCTATGTTGAATGACCCGATTCCACCTCACGTTGACCCGCGCAAATTGGCTGATCGTGGCACCACCCTTCAAGGTGAACTGCTGCTGGCCAATTTGGAGAGACTCTGCGACTCGCTTTCCGACACTGTCGGTACGGTGCAGGCTAAATTCGTTTTTGAACGAGATGAACGTAAGTCTGTGATGATTCACAGCTTTATCGACACCGAAGTCAAAATGGTTTGCCAGCGTTGTCTTGAGCTGGTCACCCTGCCGATCCACAGCGAATGCAGTTATGCTGTGGTGAAGGAGGGTGCGAATACCCAGTCGTTGCCGAAAGGTTATGACGTGCTGGAACTGGGCGAAGATCCTTTGGATCTGCAGGCATTGATCGAGGAAGAGCTTCTGCTCGCCTTGCCCATTGTGCCTGCTCATCATCCGGAAGAATGCCAGCAGCCGGCGGGGCTCGATGAGCCCGAACCGAGCGAGGACGAGGTAACGCGGTCCAACCCGTTCAGTGTATTGGCGCAGTTAAAGCGTGACCCAAACGTTTAGGAGTTAATCAATTATGGCTGTTCAGCAGAACAAAAAATCCCGCTCCGCCCGTGACATGCGTCGTTCGCACGACGCCCTCGAGGCAAGCACCCTGTCCGTGGAAAAGACCACCGGTGAAGTTCACCTGCGTCACCACGTATCGCCAGAAGGCGTATACCGTGGCCGTAAAGTGATCGACAAGGGCGCTGACGAGTAAATCTTGTCCGCTCAGATCATCGCGATCGACGCAATGGGCGGGGACTTCGGTCCCCGCAGCATTGTCCAGGCCAGTATTGCCTGTCTGTCTGCCACACCCTCGTTGCACCTGACCCTTGTCGGTCAACCTTCCCAGCTTGAACCCCTGATCGCCAGTCATCCGACTGTGGATCGCGCACGCCTGACCATTACCCCTGCCAGCGAAATCATCACCATGGACGAGCGTCCGTCCCAGGCCCTGCGCGGCAAGCCGGATTCGTCGATGCGCCTGGCCTTGCAGTTGCTGCGCGATGGCAAGGTCCAGGCCTGTGTCAGTGCGGGCAATACCGGTGCCTTGATGGCTTTGTCGCGGCATGTGCTGAAGACCTTGCCGGGTATCGATCGTCCGGCCATGGTCGCGGCCATCCCGACTCAGCGCGGTTATTGCCAGTTGCTGGACCTGGGGGCGAATGTCGATTGCAGTGCCGAGCACCTGTTCCAGTTCGCCGTGATGGGCGCGGTGGCCGCCGAGGCCCTGGGCGTGGCGCGGCCGCGTGTCGCTTTGCTCAATGTCGGTACCGAGGACATCAAGGGCAACCAGCAGGTCAAGCTGGCGGCGACCCTGTTGCAACAGGCACGAGGGTTGAACTACATCGGCTTCGTCGAAGGCGACGGCTTGTATCGCGGTGAGGCTGATGTGGTGGTCTGCGACGGTTTTGTCGGCAATATCCTGCTCAAGTCCAGCGAAGGTCTGGCAACCATGATCGCCGCACGGATTGAGGTGCTGTTCAAGCAGAGCCTGGCCTCGCGGCTGGTCGGCGCTCTGGCCTTGCCGCTGCTCAAGCGCCTGCAGGCCGATCTCGCCCCGGCGCGGCATAATGGCGCGAGTTTTCTCGGCCTGCAGGGTATTGTCATCAAGAGTCACGGCTCCGCCGGGGTCGAGGGCTTCCAGAGCGCGATTGCGCGGGCCCTGATCGAGATCCAGGAAAACCTCCCCGAGCGCCTGCATGGTCGCCTGGAGGATCTATTGCTTTAGGCGTTTTCCTGCGGGGATGCTTAAATGTGACCGTTCAGTTCAATCAGCCATCCAAACTGACAGTTTCTTGCGTCCGCCACGGCGGGACGTCAATTCTCCGACGACAAGATCATTAGGGGCTTGTTACATGTCTACATCCCTCGCATTCGTCTTTCCAGGACAGGGTTCGCAGTCCCTCGGCATGCTGGCCGAGCTGGGCGCGCAATACCCGCTGATCCTGGAGACCTTCAAAGAAGCCTCCGATGCCCTGGGCTATGACCTCTGGGCGTTGACCCAGCAGGGCCCGGAAGAACAGCTCAACCAGACCGACAAGACCCAGCCGGCCATCCTCACGGCGTCCATTGCCTTGTGGCGTCTGTGGCTGGCCGAGGGCGGTGCGCGTCCGGCCTATGTCGCCGGTCACAGCCTGGGCGAGTACAGTGCGCTGGTCGCCGCCGGCAGCCTGAGCCTGGGCGATGCGGTGAAGCTGGTGGAGCGTCGTGGCCAGTTGATGCAGGAAGCGGTTCCGGCCGGGCAGGGCGCCATGGCGGCGATCCTCGGGTTGGACGATACCGATGTGCTTGCCGCATGTGCCGAGGCCGCCCAGGGCGAAGTGGTCAGCGCGGTGAACTTCAACTCGCCGGGCCAGGTGGTGATCGCCGGCGCCAAGGCCGCCGTCGAGCGTGCCATGGAGGTCTGCAAGGCCAAGGGTGCCAAGCGTGCCCTGCCGCTGCCGGTCAGCGTGCCGTCGCATTGCGAGCTGATGCGTCCGGCTGCCGAGCGCTTTGCCGAATCGGTTGCCGCCATCGACTGGCAGGCACCGCAGATCCCGCTGGTGCAGAACGTCAGCGCCCAGGTGGTCACGGACCTCGCGACCCTCAAGCGCGACCTGCTGGAACAACTCTACAAACCGGTGCGTTGGGTCGAGTCGGTCCAGTGCCTGGCGGCCAACGGTGCCACCGAACTGGTCGAGTGCGGCCCCGGCAAGGTGCTGGCCGGTCTGAACAAACGTTGCGCCGATGGCGTCAACACGTCCAACCTCAATACCCCGGATGCCTTCGCCGCCACGCGCGCGGCGCGGGCCTGAATCAGGAGAAGCCTGCATGAGTCTGCAAGGTAAAGTTGCACTGGTCACCGGCGCCAGCCGTGGCATCGGCCAAGCCATCGCCCTCGAGCTGGGGCGTCTCGGCGCCGTGGTCATCGGCACCGCGACCTCGGCCTCGGGCGCCGAACGGATTGCCGCGACGCTCAAGGAGCATGGCATTCAAGGCACCGGCCTGGAGCTTAATGTAACCAGCGATGAATCGGTTGCCGCAGTACTGGCGAGCATCAGCGAGCAGTTCGGTGCGCCGGCGATCCTGGTCAATAATGCCGGTATCACCCGCGATAACCTGATGATGCGGATGAAAGATGACGAGTGGTACGACGTGGTCGATACCAACCTCAACAGTCTGTTCCGCCTGTCCAAGGGGGTTCTGCGTGGCATGACCAAGGCCCGTTGGGGACGAATCATCAATATTGGTTCGGTTGTGGGTGCCATGGGCAACGCAGGCCAAGTAAACTACGCAGCAGCCAAGGCCGGCCTCGAAGGTTTCAGCCGTGCATTGGCGCGTGAAGTCGGTTCGCGCTCAATTACGGTAAACTCGGTGGCCCCAGGGTTCATCGACACCGATATGACCCGCGAATTGCCTGAGGCGCAGCGTGAAGCCTTGCTGACGCAGATTCCGCTGGGCCGTCTGGGCCAGGCTCAAGAGATTGCGCAAGTGGTCGCTTTTCTGGCGTCGGACGGTGCGGCTTACGTGACTGGGGCTACAATCCCGGTGAACGGCGGGATGTACATGTAATTCAAATGTGACGGATTGCTTCAAAAAAATGTCATACCAGCTGTCTAAAATCCGTTATAAAGCTGCAACTTATTGAGGGGCAGAGGGCAAAGGGGGGCAAAGGCTGAAGCTTTCGGTTGAAAAGCTGAAAAGCCTTTCTATACACTTACCCACCGGCCAGCTGCCTGAATTTTTCCATTAGGAGTGAAAACAAGGTATGAGCACCATCGAAGAACGCGTCAAGAAAATCGTTGCCGAGCAACTGGGCGTCAAGGAAGAAGAAGTGACCAACGTTGCTTCCTTCGTTGAAGACCTGGGTGCCGACTCCCTTGACACCGTTGAGCTTGTGATGGCTCTGGAAGAGGAATTCGAGACCGAAATCCCTGACGAAGAAGCTGAAAAAATCACTACCGTACAAGCCGCTATCGATTACGTTACCAAGCATCAGGCGTAATAGTTTGTAATCGTTGCCTGCTGTCATGGAAAAACCGCACTGCCATCACGGCGTGCGGTTTTTTCTTTAGGTGTGAGGCAAAGTGTCGTCAACAGGATAAAGGAGAGTGCTGTGTCGCGTAGACGCGTCGTAGTCACCGGCATGGGGATGTTGTCGCCATTGGGTACCGATGTTGCGAGTACCTGGCAAGGCATTCTGGCTGGCCGTAGTGGCATTGGTCTGATCGAACACACAGACCTTTCTGCCTATACCACCCGTTTTGGCGGCTCGGTAAAAGGCTTCAATGTCGAAGAATATTTGTCGGCCAAAGAAGCCCGCAAACTCGACCTGTTCATTCAATACGGCCTGGCAGCCGGTTTCCAGGCAGTGCGTAACGCCGGCCTCGAGGTCACCGATGCCAACCGTGAGCGTATCGGCGTGGCCATGGGCTCGGGTATTGGCGGTCTGACCAATATCGAGCAAACCTGCCGCACGCTGCACGACCAGGGCCCACGGCGCATTTCGCCGTTTTTCGTGCCGGGTTCGATCATCAATATGATTTCCGGTTTCCTGTCCATCCACCTGGGTGCCCAGGGGCCGAACTATGCCATCGCGACGGCGTGCACCACCGGCACCCATTGCATCGGCATGGCCGCACGCAACATTGCCTACGATGAAGCCGATGTGATGATTGCCGGCGGTGCCGAAATGGCCGCCTGTGGCCTTGGCATGGGCGGCTTCGGTGCCTCCCGCGCCCTGTCCACGCGCAATGACGAGCCGGCCCGCGCCAGCCGTCCGTGGGATAAGGGACGTGACGGTTTCGTGCTGTCCGACGGTGCCGGCGCGCTGGTGCTCGAAGAACTGGAGCACGCCAAGGCCCGTGGCGCGACCATCTACGCCGAACTGATCGGCTTTGGCATGAGTGGCGACGCCTACCACATGACCTCGCCGCCCGAGGACGGTGCCGGTGCGGCCCGTTGTATCGCCAATGCGATGCGCGATGCCAAGCTGAACCTGGATCAGGTGCAGTACATCAACGCTCACGGCACCTCGACCCCGACCGGCGACTTGGCCGAAGCCCAGGCGATCAAGCGGGTGTTTGGCGAGCATGCCTACCAGCTGGCGATCAGTTCCACCAAGTCGATGACCGGCCACCTGCTGGGCGCCGCCGGGGCCATCGAGGCGATCTTCAGCGTGCTGGCCATCGCCGACCAGGTGGCGCCGCCGACCATCAACCTCGACGAGCCCGATGAAGGCTGCGACCTGGATTTCGTGCCCCACGAAGCCCGGCGCATGCCCATCGATGTCGTGCTGTCCAACTCCTTCGGCTTTGGCGGTACCAACGGCTCCCTGGTGTTCCGCCGGTTCGCCGAGTGATGGACAGCTGGGTCGACGGCCAGCCGGGCGATGCGTTGTCCCTCAAGGACCGCGGCCTGGCCTACGGCGATGGTCTGTTCGAGACCCTCGCCGTGAAAGGCGGTCGACCGCTGCTGCTGGAGCGGCACCTGCAGCGCCTGGCGGAGGGTTGTCGACGCCTGGGCATCGTGGCGGATCACGAACGGGTTCGTTGCGAGCTGCTCGCCTACAGTGCCGCACTGGGGGAGGGCGTGCTCAAGCTGATTCTCACCCGTGGCGACAGCCAGCGCGGCTATGCGGCGTCGGCGGATACGCTGCCGCGGCGGATCCTGCAAGGCAGTCCGTCGCCGACTTATCCACAGACCTACCAACAGCAAGGTATTGGTCTTTTCCCCTGTACCACGCGTTTGTCCGAGCAGCCCTTGCTGGCCGGGCTCAAGCATCTCAATCGCCTGGAGCAGGTCCTGGCCCGTGCAGAATGGCAGGGCACCGAATATGCCGAAGGCTTGATGCTCGACACCTCGGGTCGGGTGATCGAAGGGGTGTTCAGCAATCTGTTCCTGGTGCAGGCGGGTGTGCTCCGTACCGCCGACCTGAGCCGTTGTGGTGTGGCGGGGGTGATGCGGGCGCAGTTGTTGGAAGAGGCCCAAGCACTGGCAATCCCTGTTGATATTTCCGACATCAGCCTGGAGCAATTCCGGCAAGCCGATGAAGTTTTTCTCTGTAACAGCGTCTATGGCATCTGGCCCGTTCGGGCTTTTGCCGACCTGAGCTGGTCGGTTGGCCCGCTCACCCGTAAACTGCAAGGTATTGCCCGCGCGCTATTGGAAGTTTGAATTGAGACGTAAATTCTTGGTGCTGCTGCAAGCCGTTCTGGTGCTGGCCGGTTTGCTGCTGGGCGGTTCGGCCTGGAAGCTGCATTCGGCGCTGGAGCAGTCCCTCAACCTGACGCAGGAACAACTGCTGGATGTACCGGCTGGTGCGACACCGACGGGCACGTTCAATCGCCTCGAGTCCGAGGGCTTGCTCAAGGATGCCTTCTGGCTGCGCCTCTACTGGCGCTTCAATCTTGCTGGCGTACCCTTCCATAGCGGCGAGTACCGGCTCACGCCGGGCATGGACGTGCGCGGGCTGCTGTCCCTGTGGCAGCGCGGCGAAGTGGTGCAGTACAGCCTGACCCTGGTCGAAGGCTGGAATTTCCACCAGGTTCGCAATGCCCTGGCCAAAAACGAAAAGCTCCAGCAAACCCTGACCGGCCTCAGTGACAGCGAGGTCATGACCAAGTTGGGGCACAAGGACGTGTTCGCCGAGGGGCGCTTCTTCCCGGACACCTACCGCTTCGTGCGCGGCATGAGCGACGCCGAGCTGCTGGAGAAGGCCTACGACCGTCTTGACAGTGTCCTGGCCCAGGAGTGGCAGAAACGCTCCCCTGATGCGCCTTACACCGAGCCTTACCAGGCCCTGATCATGGCCTCGCTGGTGGAGAAGGAAACCGGTGTGCCCCAGGAGCGTGGCCAGATCGCCGGGGTGTTTGTCCGGCGGATGCAGCAAGGCATGTTGTTGCAGACCGACCCGACGGTGATCTACGGCCTGGGCGAGCGTTATACCGGCAAGCTCACCCGTGCCCACCTGCGTGAGGCCAACCCCTACAATACCTATATGAACGCCGGTCTGCCGCCGACCCCGATTGCCATGGTTGGCCGCGAGGCGATTCACGCCGCGTTGAACCCGGTGCCGGGCAACAGCCTGTACTTTGTGGCGCGCGGCGATGGCAGCCATGTCTTCTCCGACGACCTGGACTCGCATAACAACGCGGTGCGCGAGTTCCAGCTCAAGCGCCGGGCCGACTACCGTTCCAGCCCCGCGCCGGCGGTTCCGACGACAGCTCCGGCGGTGGCACCTGCTCCAACGGTTCCGCCGGTTGCTCCGGCGACGGCACCCGCTCCGGCTGCCCCGGCGACAGCACCGGCCTCGGTCCAGAGCCCGGTTCCCGGGGTGCCTGAGCCGGCACCGAACCCCGCACCGGCCCCGGTTGTCGAACCTGTACCCGCGACACCCGCGACACCCGAAGCCGAGACGAAAGACTCGCAATGACCCTGATTAAGGATTGCCCGTGACTGGCTTGTTTATCACCCTGGAAGGCCCGGAAGGCGCTGGCAAAAGCACCAACCGCGATTACCTGGCCGAGTGCCTGCGGGCCCAAGGCGTCGATGTGTTGCTGACCCGCGAGCCCGGCGGTACGCCGCTGGCCGAGAAGGTCCGCGAACTGCTGCTGGCGCCCAGCGACGAGGTCATGTGTGCCGACACCGAGCTGCTGCTGGTGTTCGCCGCGCGCGCCCAGCATCTGGCCACGGTGATCCGCCCGGCCCTGGCCCG
Organism: Pseudomonas sp. GW821-FHT03C07; assembly: GCF_059420925.1. Taxonomy (NCBI): domain Bacteria; kingdom Pseudomonadati; phylum Pseudomonadota; class Gammaproteobacteria; order Pseudomonadales; family Pseudomonadaceae; genus Pseudomonas; species Pseudomonas sp. GW821-FHT03C07. The sequence goes on along the minus strand of NZ_JBWKUQ010000033.1, from coordinate 10,897 downwards.
CGGCGCGGTGGTGCTGTGTGACCGCTTTACCGATGCCACCTATGCCTACCAGGGCGGTGGTCGCGGCCTGTCCCAGGAGCGTATCGCCACCCTGGAAAGTTTTGTCCAGGGCCAACTGCGTCCGGACCTGACCCTGGTCTTCGACCTGCCGGTGGAGGTCGGCCTGGCTCGGGCCAGCGCTCGGGGGCGGCTGGACCGTTTCGAGCAGGAAGGCCGAGTGTTTTTCGACGCCGTGCGCAGCACCTACCTGAAGCGCGCCGCCGCCGATCCGTCGCGCTACCGGCTGGTGGATGCGGCCCAGCCGCTGGCCCAGGTGCAACAGTCCCTCGACCGCCTGCTGCCGGAAATCCTGGAGCGGCACCGTGGCTGAAGCCTATCCCTGGCAGGACGGTCTCTGGCAGCAAATGGCCGGGCGGCCCCAGCATGCCCATGCTTATCTGTTGCACGGTCCGGCGGGCATCGGCAAGCGCGCCCTGGCCGAACGGCTGATGGCGCTGCTGCTGTGCAAGAGCCCGGCAAACCTCAATGCCTGCGGTCACTGCAAATCCTGCCTGTTGCTGAACGCCGGCAGTCATCCGGACAATTACATCCTGGAACCGGAAGAAGCCGACAAGGCGATCAAGGTCGACCAGGTTCGCGATCTGGTCAGCTTCGTGGTCCAGACCGCGCAACTGGGCGGGCGCAAGGTGGTGCTGATCGAGCCGGTGGAGTCGATGAACATCAACGCCGCCAACGCCTTGCTCAAGAGCCTTGAGGAACCTTCCGGGGATACCGTGCTGTTGCTGGTCAGTCACCAGTCCAGCCGGTTGTTGCCGACCATCCGCAGCCGTTGCGTGCAACAGGCCTGCCCGCTGCCGAGCGAGGCCATGAGCCTGCAATGGCTGGCTGGAGCCTTGCCGGACAGCAGCGAAGAAGAGCGGGTCGAATTGCTGACCCTGGCGGCGGGTTCGCCCCTGGCCGCTGTCAGCCTCCAGGCCCAGGGCGTTCGCGAACAGCGGGCGCTGGTGGTCGACGGGGTGAAGAAATTGCTCAAGCAACAGCAATCGGCCACCCAGTTGGCTGAGGGGTGGAACGCCATTCCATTGTTGTTGCTGTTCGACTGGTTCTGCGATTGGTCGAGCTTGATCCTGCGCTATCAACTGACCGAGGACGAAGCTGGCCTGGGTCTGGGGGACATGCGCAAGGTGGTGCAATACCTGGCGCAGAAAACTGCCCGGGACAAGGTCCTGTCGATCCAGGACTGGATTCTCGCCCAGCGCCAGAAGGTCCTGAGCAAGGCCAACCTGAACCGGGTGCTGTTGCTCGAAGCGCTGTTGGTGCAATGGGCAGCTTTACCTACCCAACACTGAGGCGATGGGCCTAGAATCGGCTATCTGCAAGACCGGAGCGAGTATGAACGAACCCATTGGTCCCGGCCCGCGCAACGGTATCCTGTCCCTGACCATCAAGGACAAGTCCGTGCTGTACGCGGCCTATATGCCTTTTATCAAGAACGGTGGCCTGTTCATCCCCACCAGCAAGAGCTACAAGCTGGGCGACGAAGTGTTCATGTTGCTCAACCTGATGGACGAACCGGAAAAAATCCCGGTCGCCGGCAAGGTCGCCTGGATCACCCCCAAGGGGGCCCAGGGTAACCGTGCGGCGGGGGTCGGCGTGCAATTCAACGACGGCGACAACACCGCCCGCAGCAAGATCGAAACCCATCTGGCCGGCGCCCTGAAGTCCGACCGTCCCACCCATACGATGTAGTTGTCGCCTTTTTATGCTTGTAGATTCCCATTGCCACCTCGACCGTCTTGATCTCGCCGAACATTCGGGCTCCCTCGATGCAGCGCTTGATGCGGCGCGTCAGCGCGGTGTCGGGCACTTCCTGTGTATCGGTGTCAGTGTCGATAACGCCGCCGACGTGAAGGCCCTGGCCGAGCGTTATGCCGATGTCGATTGTTCGATCGGCGTCCACCCGCTGGACGTCAAACCCGACGCCGCGCCAGCGCTCGATTGGTTGCTGCGCGAGCTTGAGCATCCACGGGTCGTGGCCATTGGTGAGACCGGCCTGGACTATCACTACGAACCCGAGGCGGCCGAACTGCAACAGGCGTCCTTCCGCTTGCACCTGCAAGCGGCCGCGCAGACCGGCAAGCCGGTGATCGTCCATACCCGTGGCGCGCGCGCCGACACCCTGACGTTGCTGCGCGAGGCACAACTGCCCCAGGCCGGCGTGCTGCACTGTTTCACCGAAGACTGGGAGATGGCCAAGGCCGCACTGGACCTGGGCTTCTATATTTCCCTCTCGGGTATCGTCACCTTTCGCAATGCCGACGCCTTGCGCGATGTGGCGCGGCAAGTGCCGGCCGATCGCCTGCTGGTGGAAACCGACTCGCCGTACCTGGCGCCGATTCCTCATCGCGGCAAGCCGAACCTGCCGCAATATGTGCGCGATGTCGCGGACTACCTGGCGATGCTGCGCGGGGTGCCTTACGAGCAGCTTGCCGAACAGACCACCGAGAACTTCAAGCGCCTGTTTCCGCTGGCGCATGTAGGCTCCTGAGGGCAACGAAGGGCGTTTCACCACGACCATATCGTCGGGCCGCGATCTTGTGGGAGCCGGCTTGCCGGCGATGAGGCCCTTGAGTCTTGCGTCGTCCTTACGGTCGCCATCGCCGGCAAGCCGGCTCCCACAGTTTGTGGGGCTCCTGCAAATCGCGGGCAAAAAAAACCCGGGTTCTGGGGGGTGAATCCGGGTTAAGACCATTAGGAGTAAAACAAAGGTACGCGGTCCTTCGGCACCTTTATCGGCGTGTCACTTGGGGGAGATGTCGCGCCGACAGTTCAAGTATTGGCCAGGATCGCCCGACGTCCAGTCAGCATTGCTCATTTTTTAAACAGATTTGGAATACAGGCGCTTCTGTTGAGTTCTCATCGCCTCAGGACGCTTTTCGGTGGCCGCCGCAGGCGACGATCGGTGACCACTGCGAAGCCTTTCTGACCAGCGCGGGCTGATTCGTCGACGGTGAAAACGAAAAGCCTCGGATGATTCGTGCAATTTGGCGCGAGTCAGGCATAATGCTTGGCTTCGATTTTGCCCCTACAGACCTTTTCTTATGCACAAAGAACCCCGTAAGGTCCGTGAGTTTCGTCGCCGCGAGCAAGAAATTCTCGATACCGCGCTAAAGCTGTTCCTCGAGCAAGGTGAAGACAGTGTCACCGTCGAGATGATCGCGGATGCCGTCGGTATCGGCAAAGGCACCATCTACAAGCATTTTAAATCCAAGGCGGAAATCTACCTGCGCCTGATGCTCGACTACGAGCGTGACTTGAACGAGCTGCTGCATTCGGCGGATGTCGACAAGGACAAGGAGGCCCTGTCCCGGGCCTACTTCGAATTCCGCATGCGCGATCCCCAGCGCTATCGCCTGTTCGACCGCCTGGAAGAAAAAGTGGTCAAGGGCCACCAGGTGCCAGAGATGGTCGAGGAACTGCACAAGATCCGTGCTTCCAACTTCGAACGCCTGACCTTGTTGATCAAGGGCCGCATCAGCGAAGGCAAGCTCGAGGACGTGCCGCCGTACTTCCACTATTGCGCCGCCTGGGCCCTGGTGCATGGCGCCGTTGCGCTGTACCACTCGCCGTTCTGGAGCAATGTGCTGGAGGACCAGGAAGGTTTCTTCCAGTTCCTGATGGACATCGGCGTGCGCATGGGCAACAAGCGCAAGCGCGACCCCGAAACGCCAGCCGCCTGACCCCTTTGCCCCTGCGCGCGGCGTATACTCGGTGGAGTTCTGTAGGAACCGGCTTGCCGGCGATGAACGATAACGCGATGCAACTTGAATCCGCGTCGCCTGGATCGCCGGCAAGCCGGCTCCTACGGATAGGGCTTGTAAAAATTTGATTTATGGGTCAAGTTTTGCGCGTGCCACAGTCCATCGCCGGAGTGTTCCATGATCGTTGACCGTCAAGGCAGGCGTTTTCGTAACCTGCGCATCAGTCTGACATCCGCCTGCAACTATGCCTGTACCTACTGCGTGCCCAATGGCAAGCGGCTGGTGGCTGCCCAGGACGAGCTGTCGGCGCAGGCCATGGCGCGTGGCGTGGCCTACCTGATCGAGGCGGCGGGGATCGAGCGCTTGCGCATTACTGGCGGCGAGCCGCTGGTCAGTCCGAAGCTGGAAGCCTTTATGGGCGCGGTCGGCCAGATGGGCCTGGAAGACATCAGCCTGACCACCAATGGTCAGTTGTTGGCACGCAAGCTGCCCTTGCTGGTGGATGCCGGGATCAAGCGGATCAACGTTTCCCTCGATACCCTGGACGCCGCTGCTTTTCGCAGCATCGCCCGTGGCGGCGATCTGGCCAGCGTGCTCGACGGCATGGCGCAGGCGCGGGCGGCGGGGCTGAAGATCAAGGTCAATATGGTGCCGTTGCGCGGGCAGAACCTGGACCAGGTGATGCCGCTGCTGGATTATTGCCTTGAGCATGGTTACGAGCTGCGCTTTATCGAGCTGATGCGCATGGGCCACCTGGCCAGCGACGGCAATGCTTTTCTCCAGCAGTTCGTCAGCCTCCAGCAGTTGCTCGGCCTGATCGGCGAGCGCTACGAATACCTGCAGGCCGATGCGCCGGTGGATGCCACCGCGGTGCGTTATGCGATTCCGGGGCGCGGTTACTTTGGGGTGATCGCCAACGAAAGCGTGCCATTCTGCCGGACCTGCTCGCGCTTGCGGCTGTCGTCCACCGGCTGGCTGCATGGCTGTCTGTCGTCGAGCAACCGGCATTATGTCGGTGACCTGCTGGACAAGCCCCGCCACGAGGCGCTGCCGGCACTGCAGCGGCTGTTGGTCAAGGCCTTGGGCGACAAGCAGGAAGTGGCCTTCTCGGGCGGTGCGACGGTGATGAAAATCATCGGCGGCTGATCACGGCTTTGAGAACACTGCCGATTTAATTGTGGGCGCGGTGCTTGTCGGATCGCCGCACCGCAGCGAAGCTTATAGCGATCTCAAGGGCCTCTTCGCGGGCAAGCACCGCTCCCACACAAGCACCGCTCTCACACAAGCACCGCTCTCACAGGTTTGCATCATCTTCCTGGTTGATCTGGCGCGGAAGCTGCATCCAGGCGACTATTCGCCGGTTTTCCGTCACCGGCCTCTGGAGGGTAGGATGCGTAGCCTGGTTGTGCTGCTGGCGTTGTTGGCGCTGGGCGGCTGCATGAAAGTCAGTGATATGGGCGAAGGTGTCCGCTATCAGATGAGCGATGTGGGGCTGCTCGACCATAGCGATACGCGCCGGATCCACTCGTTCCGCCTCCAGCCGGACTCCTTTATCTACATTGCCCAGGGCGCCTTCACGCCGCCCGGCAGTGCCTACCCGCGTCCGAATGTGGTGGCCGAGGAAGCTTTCAAGGGTTTCATCGAGTACTTCCCCATGGTGCGCCGCGCCCGTGGGCCCCTCGGTCTGGACCAGGCCATGGCCGAAGCCCGTTCCGCCGGCGCCCACTACCTGCTGTACACGCGCTTCGCCAAGGCGGACGACCGCATCGGCAACTACGACGAATGGGCCGACCAGGAATCCGTCGACCGTCTGGGCTTGGACAGCGGCGTGATCCAGATCATGTTGATCGAGACCGGTAGCCAATACCTGATCGATACCGCACGGATCAAAAGCCGTGGTGGCTTGCTGACGTTCCACAACAACAAGCCCGAAGACCTGATCGCCGCCCCCTTGGCCGAATATGCGCGTAGTCTGTTGGGTATTGGTGAACAGTGGATGTCGGATTGAGTATGAGTGAGCCGGGCAAGGCCAACGACCTGTTGGCACAAATCCCCAAGACGGAAAAGGGCCTGCCGCCGGTCCACTTGTGGAATCCGCCGTTCTGCGGCGATATCGACATGCGTATCGCCCGTGACGGCACCTGGTATTACCAGGGCACGCCGATTGGCCGCAAGCCGATGGTCAAGTTGTTCTCCACCATCATGCGCCGCGACGGCGATGACTATTTCCTGATCACGCCGGTGGAAAAGGTCGGGATCAAGGTCGACGATGCGCCCTTTGTCGCGGTGACCCTGACGGTCGAAGGGCAGGGCGAGGCACAGCAGCTGCGATTTACCACTTACGTCGATGAGCAGGTGACGGCTGGTGGCGAGCATCCGATTCGGGTGGTGATCGATCCGGTCAGCCAGGAACCGGCGCCTTACGTGCATGTGCGCAGCAATCTCGAAGCCCTGATTCACCGCAATGTGTTCTACCAACTGGTGGAACTGGCGGTGCCCCGGCAAATCGACGGCCAATCCTGGCTGGGCGTGTGGAGCGGCGGCGAGTTTTTTCCGATCGGCCTCGAGCCTTGAGTGATTTCCGCCTGTCGGCGGATCGCCAGCAAGCCGGCTCCCACAAAGGGGTCGGGTAGGGCGCTGTTTCCAGGGTGAACCCTGACCTGTAGGAGCCAGTTTGCTGGCGATGGCGCCCTGAAGAACATCACCATTCATCTCCCTGAAATATAAATCCCTTGCCTCCCAAGGCCTGTTTCGGTTATCAATTTGTACATGATTAGACATGTCCGATTTGATAAGAAAAAAAAGGTGGTCGATGAGCTGATCCGGCGCATCGAAAGCGGTCTTCTTGGAGACGGCTTGCTGTTGCCGGGTGAACATCAGTTGGCCGAAGAATTCTCGGTGAGCCGTGGCACGCTGCGCGAGGCGCTGGCCGAGCTCAAGCGGCGCAATTACATCGCGACCCAGAGCGGCGTGGGCTCCATCGTCACCTACGATGGCATTCCCCTTGACCAGCGCGCCGGCTGGGCTCAGGCCCTGGCGGACAGCGGGGCGCTGATCAACACCGAGGTGTTGCGCCTGGAAGCGGTGGTGCGCCCGGACCTGTTCAGTCGCTACGGTACCGAGCAGTTCGTTGCCCTCGATCGGCGCCGGCGCAATACCGAAGGCACCGCGGTCTCCCTCGAACATTCGCTGATACCGGCCAGCAGCGGCCTGGAAGGCTTGCCCAGTATCGGCCTGATCGACAACTCCCTGACCATTACCCTGGCGGCCTACGGCTATGTCGGCGATCGCGGCGATCAATGGATCGGCGCCGAACCCTTGTCCGACGAAGATGCGCAGCTGCTGGGTCGTCCACCGGGTACGGTTTTTCTCAAGGCCTTGCGCACCACCTACGACAAGCAGGGACGTTTTATGGAGCAGGTCGAAAGCCTGCTCGATCCGCTGCATTTCCGCCTGCACCTGGCATTTGGAAACCCAACATGACCCCGATTCATCGCGCCCTTGGCGCCTTCTATGGCCTCGCCCTGGGCGACGCCCTGGGCATGCCGACCCAATCCCTGAGCCGCGCCCAGATCCAGGTGCGCTTCGGCAGCATCACCACGCTGGTTGACGCCGGTCCCGACCAGCCGATCGCGCCGAACATGCCCGCCGGTTCCATCACCGACGACACCGAACAGGCGATCCTGGTCGGGCAGTTGCTGATCGACGGTCACGGCCATATCGAGCCGGCCCTGCTGGCCGAACGGTTGATCGCCTGGGAGGCGCAGATGCAGGCCAAGGGTTCGCAGGACCTGCTCGGCCCGTCGACCAAGCGCGCCATTGAAATGATCCTCGCCGGCCACAGCCCCGAGGAAGCCGGGCGCTACGGCACCACCAACGGCGCGGCCATGCGCATCACCCCGGTGGGCATCGCTGCCGATATCGCCCAGCCTCAGCGCTTTCTCGCGGCGGTGATCCAGGCCTGCCAGGTCACCCACAACACCAGCCTGGGAATCTCCAGCGCGGCGGCGGTCGCCGCGGTGATTTCCAGCGGCCTCAACCGCCAGGGCCTGGAGCAGGCGCTGAATATTGGCACCGAGATGGCCTTTACCGCCGAACAGCATGGCCATTGGGTCGCTGGCGGGCGCCTGGGGCCACGCATCTGCTGGGCCCGTGAACTCAGTCGTGATTGCCCGGATAGCGAGCTGGCCGACCTGCTGTATGACGTGGTCGGCACCTCGGTGGCGTCCCAGGAGTCGGTGGTGGTGGCCTTCGCGCTGGCACAACGGGTCGCGCTCGGCAAGCTCAAGGCCTTCGACGCTCTCTGCCTGGCCGCCAGCATCGGCGGTGATACCGACACCATCGCCGGCATCCTCGGCGCCATGCTCGGGGCCTGCGACGGCCTGGACTGCTGGCCCGCCGACCTGATTGCAAAAATCATTGAAGTCAATGCGCTGGAGCTGGTGCCCCTGGTTCAAGGGCTGATCGCCCTGCGCAATGTCTGACAGATAAAAACACGCAATGGACTGCAGACGAAGGGGGCCCGGAAGTGGCCCAGGGTTTTCTACACCTTCCGCACTGCCCAACAACCACAACAATTGGCATCAGGAGCGCAATAGCATGACCTCATCAAACGCCGGACAAAGTGCCGGCCAACTGGAAACCCGCGGTATAGAGCCGGTCCCGGAAGCCGAGTGCAATGGCCATCCGCTGCAACTGTTCTGGGTCTGGTTCGCGGCCAACATCAGTATTCTCGGCCTGCCGCTGGGGGCGACCCTGGTGGCCTTTCGCGGGCTGGCGATCTGGCAGGCGATCATTGTCGCGATTCTCGGCGCGGCGGGTTCCTTTGCCGTGGTGGGGATCATCTCCATCGCCGGGCGTCGCGGCCACGCGCCGAGCCTGACCCTGTCGCGGGCGATTTTCGGTGTGCGCGGCAATATCGGCCCGACCATCGTTTCGCTGATGTCGCGCCTGGGCTGGGAAACGGTCAACACCACCACCGCGGCATTCGTGCTGCTGTCCTTGTGTTCGATCCTGTTCCACTCGCCGGTAGAGGCCAAGAGCGCCCCGCTGCTGACCCTGTTGTTTATCGCCATCTTCGTGCTGCTGACCCTGTCGGTCTCGGGCCTGGGGCATGCCACCTTGCTGGTGATCCAGAAGTGGGCGACCTATGTCTTCGGCGCCCTGAACATCCTGGTGGGCGGTTTCCTCTGCGCGACCATCGATTGGAGCGCGGTGTTCAACGCCACCCCGGCACCGATGAGCGCGATGATCATCGGCATTGGTACCATGGCGGCCGGTACCGGGATCGGTTGGGCCAACGCCGGCGCCGATATGTCGCGCTACCAGCACAAGAGCGTCAAGGCGGTCCGCCTGGTGGCCTCGGCGGCCTTCGGTGCGGGTATCCCGTTGGTGCTGCTGATCACCCTTGGTGGCCTGCTGTCGGTAGGCAACCACGATCTGGCCCAGGCGACTGATCCGATCATTGCGATCCGCGACATGCTGCCGACCTGGATGGCCGTACCCTACCTGATCACTGCATTCGGTGGACTGCTGCTGTCGAACAACCTGTCGGTGTACTCGGCGGGCCTGACCACCTTGACCCTGGGCTTGAAGGTCAAGCGCGTGCACGCGGTGATCGTCGATATCGTGGCGATCTTCGCCGGCTCTATCTACTTCATGTTGATCGCCGACAGCTTCTACGGTCCGTTCATCACCTTCATCTCGTTGCTGGCGGTGCCGATCACTGCCTGGGTCGGGATCTTCGTGGTCGACCTGGTGCATCGCCAGCACTACAGCGCCAAGGACCTGCTGGACGTCAGTCCGAGCAGCGCCTACTGGTATAGCGGCGGCATCGAATGGCGTGCCTTCGGCGCCTGGGCCGTGGCGATTGTCCTGGGCTTCAGCTTCACCACCATCGGCACCACCGCCGAGACCACCTGGTTCCGCGGTTTCCTGTCCGACTCCTGGCTGGGCCACAACGGCCTGGGCTGGATCGTCACCTTTCTGGTTGCCGGCGGTATTTACGCCGTGCTCGGCGGTGCGGCGGATCGCCGTGCGGCCTTTGTAGAGAATGCCAATGGCTAAGTTGCTGCATACCGGCCAGGTCATGGTTGACCTGGTCATGTCCCTCGACCAACTGCCGGCGACCGGTGGCGACGTGCTGGCGAAAGCCGCCAGCTTCGAAGCCGGTGCGGGTTTCAATGTCATGGCCGCGGCCCGGCGCAATGGCTTGTCGGTGGTCTATCTCGGGCGCCACGGTAACGGGCGCTTTGGTGACATAGCCCGCCAGGCGATGGCGGCGGAAGGGGTCGAGATCGCCCTTGAGCGCGATGGCGCGAAGGACACCGGGCTTTGCGTATCGCTGACTGAAGCCAGCGCCGAGCGCACCTTTATTTCCTATATTGGCGCGGAGGGCGGTGTTTCGGCTGAAGAGCTGGCGCGGGTTTCGGTGCAGGCCGACGACTACGTCTATGTCAGCGGCTACAGCTTGCAATACCCGGACAAGGCGCCGGCACTGCTGGAGTGGGTATTGGCCTTGCCGAAGGCGGTAACCGTGGTGTTCGATCCGGGCCCTCTGGTCAACTCGCCGGACGCTGTCCCCATGGCCGCGTTGTTGCCGCGTATCGATATCTGGACCAGCAACAGTGTCGAGTCCCTGCGTTTTACCGGCGCGACGGATATTGCCGGTTCCCTCGACTGTCTGACCGAACGTTTGGCCGACGGTGCGCTGCTGGTGGTTCGCGATGGCCCGAATGGTTGCTGGGTCAGCCGAGCGGGGGAGCACCGGCATGTGCCCGGTTTCAAGGTGCGGGCGGTGGACAGCAACGGCGCGGGCGATGCCCATTCCGGGGTGTTCCTCGCTGGGCTGGCGGGCGGGCTCGATGCCGCCGAAGCGGCCCGTCGCGCCAATGCGGCGGCGGCCCTGGCGGTCACGCGCTGGGGGCCGGCCACTTCGCCCGGGACGCAGGAAGTGGACGCCTTGTTGGCTAAAGGCTGAAGTCGATTTTGGTAGGAGCCAGCTTGCTCGCGATCAGCCGATAGGCTGAGATTTTGACGGTGTTCCCGGAGTACTGTCCGCAGCAAGCCGGCTCCTATGTATGGACTCGCCCACCCTGTCAACACGCTTTTGAACACTGCTACCCGGTTGCATCTAT
>NZ_JBWKUQ010000032.1:0-49050 GCF_059420925.1 Pseudomonas sp. GW821-FHT03C07 | reverse complement strand
CCATGGAGTTCAAGGCCGACTTCAGCCAGACCACCAATGAAGCCAATGCGCAGACCTTTCCGTTGCGCACCTATACCGTCAAGGCTATTGCCCTGGGAGCGCCGACACTCACCGACATTACCGATACCACGGGTTCCGTCGTCGGAGGGATAACCGTTGCGACCAGCGTCACCGTCACCGGCACCGGTAGCAGCGGTGAACGGATTCAGCTTATGGACGGCAACAACAGTATTGGCAACCCGATCACCGTACCCAACAACAGTACAAACTGGAGCGCCATCCTTACCGGGCTGACCGTCAAGGCCTACGGCATCAAGGCCAAGTCACTCGATGGCAACGGCCTGGAATCGGCGACAAAGGCCTTCAACGTCACGGAGCTGCTGACGCCGACCCTCGACAACGTCAAAGACGCCAACAACAATGAAATCCCGGATACCACCAGCACCTTCAGCACCACCTTGAAACTGTCGGGCCAAGCCAGCAAAGGCCAGAAGGTGGAGATTTTCGATGGCAATGGCGCCAGCGCGGTTTCCAAGGGTGAGGCGACCGCTGATGCCACAACCGGCATCTGGACGCTGACGATAACAGTAGGGACAGGTCCTTGCCGGCTGTATGCCAAATCGCTCTACCACAGCACTAACGTCTATTCGAACGTGCGTACCCTGAACGTCGTGACGGAGGATATACCCGCCATTACTTCGGTCAAGGACCGCAACAATGCTGAAATCCCCAACACCAGCAGCACCGCTGAAACCTCGGTGACCCTGACCGGCACAGCCACCGCGGGGTTCAGTGTCGATCTCTTCGATAACGGCGCTCCCAAGGGCACATTTGTCGCCACCGGTGGCATCTGGAGCAGCACGCCTATCACCGTTGCTCCAGGCCCTCACAGCTTTACCGCCAAGGCCAAATATGGCAGCGAACCGGTGTCAGGGGCCTGGACGTTTAACGTCGTGACCCTGACTGATCAGCACAAACCCTATATCCAGGAAGCCGAGAACAACGGCACCGGTACGACACTTGACCTGACCACGTTCACGGGCAATGCCACCGTCAAGGCCAGCCCATGGCCGGGTATCAAGATCGGGCAAAAAGTCTGGCTGCGCTGCCGGGGCAAAAAGGCCAATGGTGATGATCACCTCATCACCCTGTACACGGCTTCAGGTGTAACCGACGAGGAAACAAGGAACGGACTCTCAAAAAGCGTCACGCGTGCGGAGTTGGAATTGTTGGGAAACAACACTTCGTTGACGGTGGAGCTCAAGGTCACCTTCAACGGTTCCAGCACGGAGAGTGAGGCCACTGTCTTCCCGCTGCGCACCTACAATGTAATGGTCAAAGCGCCCGTCAGCATCGATGTCGGAATCAGCCCAACCCGGCACGCGTTGAGTCCTGACGGGGCCTATCTCTATGTCTGTATCTTTGAGGCCAGAAAAATCGCGGTGGTCAGCACAGCGACTTATACGGTCGTAAGAACCCTCGACTCGCCAGAGCCGACGCTCGGTCCGAACGACATCTGCATTTCCCCGGACGGCAGACGGGCCTACGTCTATCTAACAACCAACTTTGTAGGAGGCCCGCACGCCATTCGCACCCTTGACCTGACGACTTATTCATTCACAAGCGAAAGGATTGCTCCGCCCGCCACAACCGACGCCATAGCGCTGACAAAAGACGGGGCTCAGCTATATGTCAGGAGAATCGGCTTCATATCTGTACATGACGCAATCACACTTTCAGTGATTGGAACAATCGCTCTGCTTGGCATCGTTGACCAAAATTTTATCAGTTTCAGTCCAACGGGCGCTCGCGGCTACTACACATCGGCCTTAGGCACCGGTCCAAGTACGGTCGAGGTTCTCGATACCGTGACTCATTCCGTGTTACGCAGCATTAGCCTTCCGACCGTATATGCCACTTCCCTGGCACTTAGCCCAGACGGTACCCGCGCATATGTGGGACATAACCCCAACCATTATGGTGGTAGCGGTGGATACTCAGTGTCTGTTCTGGACACGACGACGGAACGCATTATTACAAATATCAACGTGCCTGAAATGAATGCAGACCTAGTCTCCTGGTTTAGGCTCACAAGCAGTCCAGATGTCACACGTGTCTATTTGTATGGATATCATCATCGTCTCATAGCGGTTATTAATACGGCCACGCTAACGCTTATGCCCAGCATCCCAATACCTGACGAACTGACAGGCAGCGGCGTGGTCCACATCAACCACAGTGCAACAGGCACCTATCTCTATGCATCCATGGCAGGAGGACATCAGTTGGGCATTATCCCGACACGTTCTTGATTGGCTTCCTTGGTAGCCGTCCGTTCTGCAAGCACCGTCGACCAACGGCGAGCAATTGACTAATTGATTCCAAGAAAAGGTGACTGATTTGAATAGCACTTACTTAACGGCTAACCGACTGATATAGCTGAAAAAATAAAAAAGGCTGGCCTTGGTCTACGGTGATAGTTGCGAACACACACCGACCAAGCAAGTAGTCCTAGCTGGAAAACCAAATCGGCGGCGTTCAACGCTAACGGTCGAAATTTTTAAATTGTTATATCAGGAACAGGAACCCCCTACGCAGTCAATATAGACGACATCCGCATTCGATCCATCTGATCCGCGATGACGGCGAGCCCCGATCGGTAACTAACAGACCCGAGAAAGACAGCTAAAGAAGCACCGCGAATAGCGGTGCTTCTTTATATCGACGCCCGCCCCACCTCCCCCTAACTCCACCTCTGACAAGGCTTGGCAAGCTGCTAGAGCAAATCTATTTTTCCAGCGCAATTGGAATATTGACAAGAATATTGTAGCTCGCATCACGACTATCTTTAGCACGCAATTGCAACAACCCATTATAGGTTCCCTGCGCCAAGCTTGTATTGTCGACGGGATCATAGGAAAATTTTAAATGCAGGCCACCTCCTCCCGAGCAAGCGGAATTTTTATTCATCGGCCCATAGACACACCCACCAATAGCACGCTGCCCTCTGAATTTCACAACATGCTCCGCGCCCTGGAAGTCTTTCAACTTTACTGTCAGCGGACTATATCCAGTGCTTGGGTTTGCGGCTAATTCAGTTGGGCCGACCTCGGGCGACAAGGCAACGAAGCCTGCCGCAGCCGCCGCACTTGATGTATTCAAGCGATGTTTAATCACGTGGCTTTCGCCACGGCTGACGAAAATCAATTTGACACCCTCCAGAGGGGCATTATAACCAGCCATCCTGCCAGCTTGCTCTTGCCAGAGCCTTGCCATATCGGCCGTCTGTTTATTCCCCAGAGGCAAATCATAATCATCTTTAACATCAGGAGCGGAATAATAGGGTGCGTTATTACCACACAAAAAGGTTTTTGATTTTCCGTTGCTATAACCAAATTTATAGCTATCGGAGCCACTATTGCAGTGAGAGCCGCCCACATTGTGACCTAACTCATGACGAAAGGCTGCAGCAGCAAACCAGCCATTAGCCGATGTGTATCCGCTCACATAGGCCATACCAGAAGGGCCTGAACCTGTCCCTGTGATTGCCATATTCACGTCCGTTCTGAAAAGGCTGCGATAGGGCGCCATGCTATCCTGCCATTTCTTCAACCCGGATCCAGTGGTGTCATAACCCGCTCCGGCATCGAAAATCAACACCCCCCCCAATGACAATGTAATACCGAGTATCTTGGAGTTATCCAGCCCTTCTCTCGCCATTTCAACTTGTGCCAGCGCATAGGCCACAGGATCCACATCCAACTTACCCAGTGCATAGGTGGAATAGGCGACCAGAATTTCTATACTCTTGTTTTCCAGGGGGGACGAGCTATTTTCCGAAACAAACGAATCACCTTCCGCACTCGGCACCGTATCCCCCTCATAAGAGAGTTTATGTTTGCCGAGATCAACAACTCTCTTTCCTTTCGATCTATTGATTATCATTACTTTACTATCATTCGGAAAATCCGTGATTGCCAACACATCCTGATCAGGTGAACTCACCATCACGATCGACCCCACCTCGCCTTTTTCATTTCTGAATCGGCCATTTTCTATCAAATACCCTTGCTCCTCCCGGTGCCGAGTGACAATGGCCTTATTTTGACCAATGATAGTTGAATACCATTCAGGGTTGCGCGCCGACAAGGGAGCCATAGAATCATTCGTAGCGTTATGACCTGCCGATATATCCATGCTGTCCTGCGCATGGAGAAAAGGCGCGCACGCCAGCAAAGCCATGACAGAGAGTTTCAAGGGTGCCTTCATTATCTATGACTCCTTAATTTCAGGGGGCGGAAAGTCGTGACTGTATAAAAAGGGTGCGACTGTACGCAGGTTGGCAAACCGGGCATGAACCAAACCGACAAACGCCGGCGCTCCCTATTACTAAAATGCACTGCCTACAACTGAACGATATAACCCGAACAAGCCCAGCGCCCCGCTCGCCTGTCGTCGTGCCCCCCCACATTTTTTGCCCCCTGGACGACTGTATCCATTAGCGTTGCACGGCAACATCATTTCTTCTTGATTTCAAAGACGCCGTGTACGTGTTGCCCTGTCGAAAAAAGCACAACGCTGAAAGTGCCTTTCGCCTGTTGTCCCTCGATATAGCTTTCAAAAACAATCTCGCCACTCTCTGCAGCATTTGTATACTCGCCCATATCAAATTGAATACCAACGGGCTTTCTAAAACCGACTTCATATTTTCCTGGACCGCCTACGTCATCGGGATCAATAGAAACAAAATTAATATCTTTATCGAGCCCAGCGAAACGGTTGGTAAAATCCGAAAAATAATCAACTTCAACCGAGGAAAACTCAAACCTCGGATGCCCCGCAACAACACTAGCTGTTATTGAACCTGTTGCATTACGGGGCGACTTGAAGGATTTTTTTGCGCTCATAATCCATGACTCCTCTTGAGAAAATAGAAAAACAAGACTGCTTTCCAAGACTAAACATCCGGAGCGTTTTGCCTACCTGTCAGAAATGACAGTTCAGACAAACGGTCCCTCCCCCACGAAGGACGCCTGATCGTTCAGAGCCGACAGAAAAAAATCGGCCCGGCGGCTCTCAACGGATCACAAGCCCTCACCTGCCCAAGCACAAACTTTGCGAGATTTCGCCCCCGGCAAATGGCTACACTGCGCAAGTGGAGCGGGCGCAGGATGCGCACGCCGAGAATCGAAGATGGGCGTATCTGCCGGACGCTGTATCTGACGGAGACTGTTGCGTGCTTAAAAACCTGGGCATCAAAGGCCGCGTACTACTGCTCACCCTGCTGCCGACCACCTTGATGGCGTTGGTACTGGGCGGGTATTTCACCTGGCTGCAACAGTCCGACCTGCAGACCCAGTTGCTGCAACGCGGCGAGATGATCGCCGAACAGCTCGCGCCGCTGGTCGCGCCGGCCCTGGGCCACAACGATGTCGACCTGCTGGAGCGTATCGCCACCCAGTCCCTGGAACAGGCCGACGTGCGCGCCGTGTCCTTTCTCGGCGCCAACCGCGAGCAACTGGCCCATGCCGGCCCGAGCATGCTCAACCAACCGCCCATCGGTAACAGCAGCCACTTGTTGCAGCGCACCGGCAACGATGCCACCCGCTATCTATTGCCGGTCTTCGGCCGGCACCGCAACATCTCCGGCGAAGTGGTGCCGGAAGAAGCCGACCGCCTGCTGGGCTGGGTCGAGCTGGAACTGTCCCATAACAACATGCTGCTGCGCGGCTATCGCAGCCTGTTCGCCAGCCTGCTGCTGATTGCCACCGGTCTGCTCGGCACCGCCTTGCTGGCCCTGCGCATGAGCCGCACGATCAACGCGCCACTCGGCAAGATCAAGCAAGCCGTCGCCCAGCTCAAGGAAGGCAACCTGGAAACCCGCCTGCCACCGCTCGGCAGCCAGGAACTGGATCAATTGGCCTCGGGCATCAACCGCATGGCCGAGACCCTGCAGAACGCCCAGGAAGAATTGCAGCACAGCATCGACCAGGCCACCGAGGACGTGCGGCAGAACCTGGAAACCATCGAGATCCAGAACATCGAACTGGACCTGGCGCGCAAGGAGGCCCTGGAGGCCAGCCGGATCAAGTCCGAGTTCCTCGCCAATATGAGCCACGAGATCCGCACGCCGCTCAACGGCATCCTCGGCTTCACCCACCTGTTGCAGAAAAGCGAACTGACCCCGCGCCAGCTCGACTATCTGGGCACCATCGAGAAATCCGCCGACAGCCTGCTGGGGATCATCAACGAAATTCTCGATTTCTCGAAGATCGAGGCCGGCAAGCTGGTGCTCGACAGCATTCCGTTCAACCTGCGCGATCTGCTCCAGGACACCCTGACCATCCTCGCCCCGGCGGCCCACGCCAAGCAGTTGGAACTGGTCAGCCTGGTCTATCGCGATACCCCGCTCTCGCTGATCGGCGACCCGCTGCGGCTCAAGCAGATCCTCACCAACCTGGTGAGCAACGCGATCAAGTTCACCCGCGAAGGCACCATCGTCGCCCGGGCCATGCTCGAAGAAGAACACGAAGACAGCGTGCAGTTGCGCATCAGTGTCCAGGACACCGGCATCGGCCTGTCGAACCAGGATGTCCGGGCGCTGTTCCAGGCCTTCAGCCAGGCCGACAACTCCCTCTCACGGCAACCCGGCGGCACCGGCCTGGGGCTGGTGATTTCCAAGCGTTTGATCGAACAGATGGGCGGCGAGATCGGCGTCGACAGCACCCCGGGCGAAGGCTCCGAGTTCTGGATCAGCCTGAGCCTGCCCAAGACCCGCGACGACATTGAAGACCTGCCCGCGCCCCCCTTGCTCGGGCGCCGCGTGGCCGTCCTGGAAAACCATGAACTGTCACGCCAGGCCCTGCAGCACCAACTGGAGGATTGCGGCCTGGAAGTGACCCCGTTCAACAGCCTGCAAAACCTCGCCAATGGCGTGACCGGGGCGCACCAGACCGACCAGGCCATCGACCTCGCGGTCCTCGGCGTCACCGCCCAGGAAATGCCGCCGGAACGACTGAGCCAGCACATCTGGGACCTCGAACACCTCGGTTGCAAGGTCCTGGTGCTGTGCCCGACCACCGAACAGACGCTGTTCCAGCTCTGCGTGCCCAACCCCCACGGCCAGCTCCAGGCCAAGCCGGCCTGTACGCGCAAGCTGCGCCGGGCCCTGGCGGAACTGATCACCCCGCGCCCAGCACGCCTGGAGCCCATCGAGCCCCTGGGCAGCCGGGCACCGCGGGTGCTCTGCGTCGACGACAACCCGGCCAACCTGCTGTTGGTACAGACCCTGCTCGAAGACATGGGCGCCTGGGTGCTGGCAGTGGACAGCGGTTACACGGCGATCGACGCGGTGCAGCGCGAAGCCTTCGACCTGGTGCTGATGGATGTGCAGATGCCCGGCATGGATGGCCGGCAAAGCACCGAGGCGATTCGCCAATGGGAGCATGAACGGCAAAGCACGCCGCTGCCCATCGTCGCCCTCACCGCCCACGCCATGGCCAACGAAAAACGCGCCCTGCTGCAAAGCGGTATGGACGACTACCTGACCAAGCCCATCAGCGAGCGGCAACTGGCCCAGGTGGTGCTCAAATGGACCGGCCTGGCCCTGCGCAACCAGGGACCGGAACGCGGCGGCGAACACAACCGCGCCGGCAGCGAGCTGCTGGTGCTCGACCCGGAAGAAGGCCTGCGCCTGGCCGCCGGCAAGCCCGACCTCGCCGCCGACATGCTGGCCATGCTGCTGGCCTCGCTGGAAGCCGACCGCGAAGCGATTCGCCAGGCCCGCAACGCCAACGACCACAACGCCCTGATCGAGCGGGTACACCGCCTCCACGGCGCCACCCGCTACTGTGGCGTGCCGCAATTGCGCGCGGCCTGCCAGCGCAGCGAAACCCTGCTCAAGCAAGACGCGCCCAACGCCCGCCAGGCCCTGGACGAACTGGACATCGCCATCGCCCGCCTCGCCGCCGAGGCCCGTGTCAGTGCCTGATCCCGAGTAAGCGGATCGAAGGTCATACGCCGCTGCCATTTGCGCGGCGTCTGCGTGCTAGCATACCGGCCATATTTGGAGGACCCATGGTCGAACACGATTTCCGCTACAGCCTGATGAACCCGCAACACACCCTCACCGAATGCCGCGCCCTGGTGCCGGGACGCTATCAGGTCACCGGCAACGGTGGTTCGATCCGCGCCGACGATGTCCTGCTGGTGACCCTCAAGGGCAGCAAGGACTTGTCTATGCGCCTGACCGTGGACACCGTTCGCCACCTGATCAATCCGCCAGGCCAATGGGTCGCGGTGGCCAAGGGGCCGGTCTTCGGCGAACTGGCGATCCACCAGTGGCAGGTCAACTGCGACAGCTGCGCCAAGCAACTGAACTTTGAATTCGCGGTGGACGCCAAGCTCGGCAACCCCGCCCAAAAACCAGCCGCCACGGCGCGTATCGCCGAGTTGGGCTGGACGACACAGGGCGAGAAACACCTTTGCCCGAGATGCCAGGAGGCAAAGTAATGAAACGCGCGGTGATTCTGGGAATGCTGGGGGCCGGTCTGTACGGCTGCGCCGGCGAACAGGTGCAATTGCAGCAGGATCACAGCTACGTGCTGGAGTGGATCGGCGAACGTCCGCTGATCGACAACAGCCATCTGACCATCACCCTCGGTGACGATGGCCGGGCCTATGGCACCGGCGGTTGCAACCACTGGTTCGCGCCCTACACCCTGGACGGCGGGAACCTGAGCTTCGGCAAGGTCGGCAGCACCCGCAAGCGCTGCGCACCCGCATTGATGGAGCAGGAAAAGCGCTTCCTCCAGGCGCTGGAGAATGTCCAGCGCTGGGATATCTCGCCCATCGAGCAAGTGCGTTTCTGGCCACAGGAAGGCAAGCCGCTGCGGCTCTGGTCGGAAGAAGGCTGAGACTCAGCCACGCAACGCCTTGAGCTTGGCCAGGACCCCGGCCGCGGTCTGCTCGCCCATCAACTGCTCGCGAACCTTGCCCTTGTCGTCGATGATGTAGGTCACCGGCAAGGCTTCGCTGCGCGGCAGGTCGAAGAAGTCCGCCGGGTCCTGGGCCAGCACCGTGAAACGGATGCCCAGGGTTTCGCCGGCCTTGCGCAGGTCATCGCCCTGCAAACCGTCGAAGTTGACCCCGAACACTTCCACCGGCTGCCCTTTGAGCTGCTCGGACAAGGTGTTCAGCTCGGGGATTTCCGTCCGGCACGGACCACACCACTCGGCCCAGTAGTTGACCACTTTCCATTGTTTATCCAGGCGCTCGGACGCAACCTTCCGGCCGTTCTGGTCAACGCCGTAATCGTTGCCACAACCGCTCAGCAGCAACGCCCCCATCATCGCCAATGCGGCGACCCATCGCCTAGCCATGTGCACAATCCCCCATCAATTGAGTCATCGACTGCGCCCCTTTACCTCACAAGGTTCAGGAGCACTCGTCAGGCAGGTAGAATACCCGCCACCTTACGCAAGATGCGACCCGCACATGACCGATCTGACGCTTTATCACAACCCGCGCTGCTCGAAATCCCGCGGTGCGCTGGAACTGCTCCAGGGCCGTGGCCTCAACCCCACCGTCGTGCACTACCTGGAAACCCCGCTGAACGCCGCGCAGCTCAAGGACCTGCTGGACAAGCTCGGCATCGGCGCACGGC
The DNA here is from genome assembly GCF_059420925.1 of Pseudomonas sp. GW821-FHT03C07. Taxonomy (NCBI): domain Bacteria; kingdom Pseudomonadati; phylum Pseudomonadota; class Gammaproteobacteria; order Pseudomonadales; family Pseudomonadaceae; genus Pseudomonas; species Pseudomonas sp. GW821-FHT03C07. The sequence continues at coordinate 39,386 of NZ_JBWKUQ010000032.1, read as the reverse complement.
AATTGCTGCGCACCGGCGAGGACGAGTACAAGCAGTTGAACCTGGCCGACAGCCAGCTCAGCGAAACGCAACTGATCGCCGCCATCGCCGCACACCCCCGGCTTATGGAACGGCCGATCCTGGTGGCCGGTGACAAGGCAATCATCGGTCGTCCACCGGAGAATGTGCTGGAGATCCTGCCATGAGCGCGCCTTACGTTCTGGTGTTGTTTTATAGCCGTAACGGTTCGACCCGCGAAATGGCCCGGCAGATTGCCCGCGGCGTCGAGCAGGCCGGCCTGGAGGCGCGCCTGCGCACCGTACCGGCGATATCCAGCCAGTGCGAAGCCGTGGCGCCGGAAATCCCCGAGGAAGGCGCACTGTATGCCAGTCTCGACGACCTGAAGAACTGCGCGGCCCTGGCGATGGGCAGCCCAACCCGCTTCGGCAATATGGCGGCGCCGCTGAAGTACTTTATCGACGGCACCAGCAACCTGTGGCTGACCGGCGCCCTGGTGGGCAAGCCGGCCGGGGTCTTCACCTCAACCTCCAGCCTGCATGGCGGCCAGGAAAGCACCTTGCTGTCGATGCTGCTGCCGCTGTTGCACCACGGCATGCTGGTCACCGGCCTGCCCTACAGCGAGTCGGCCTTGCTCGACACCCGTGGTGGCGGCACGCCCTATGGCGCCAGCCACCATACCGGGGTCGACGGCAAGCGCGCCCTGGACGAGCATGAAATCGCCTTGTGCCGGGCCCTCGGCCTGCGCTTGGCGAAGACCGCCCTGAGCCTGGAGAATGGCCGTGGCTAGAAAGCCCAAGGTGTTGCCACCCCAGGCCTGGCTAGAACCGCGCGTGCGCTGGAGCCGTGCATTGGCGTTGGTGTGCTTTTTCGGTCTGATGGTCTTGTTGAGCGTCTATGACCTGGTGTTCGCCGACCTGCACGGCGCGCGGCCCTGGGTCATCTTGCTGATCGAGCTGGCGCCGCTGCTGCCCTTGTTGCCCGGCATGCTGATGGGCAGCGCGCGCGGGCACTCGTTCACCTGTTATGTGGTGAACCTGTACTTCCTCAAGGGGGCGTTGGCAGCGTTCGATCCCAATCGGCAGCTGTTCGGCGTGCTGGAGATGGGCGCGAGCGTGGCGGTGTTCTGCAGCGCGATGGTGTATGTGCGCTGGCGTCACCAGTTGAATCGGCGGCTGGCCGGGGAAGGCCAGGTTCAAGCGGCGTAAAGGCTGAACACGGTCCTGTAGGAGCCGGCTTGCTGGCGATGGGGCCAGTCAGCCTTGCATCGCCTGAGCGGCCGCCATCGCCAGCAAGCTGGCTCCTACAAGGTTTCGGGCATGGCGATAAAGGGTATCAAGGCCACGATTTTTTGTAGGGGCAGGCTCAATGATTGGTGGTGTAGGCCAACATCATCGACAGCTGGCACATCGGCCGGCCACTTTCGGCATGCCACTGGTTGAAGGCATCCTGCACGATCGCCAGGTCGCGCAGGCTGGTGGGCACCTTGTCGACGATCTTCTGTGCATTCAGCGCCGCCACCACGTCATAGGTCGGAACGAAGGTGTCCTTGCCCACCATCCGCAGAAAACGCGGCGCCGACAGCCCGCCCAACTGATGACCATGCTTGGCCAGGTACTTCCACAATCCAGTGATTTCAGTCACCGGCCAATCGGCGATCAACGCGCCGAAACTGCCCTTCTCCTTGGCCACGTCCAACACCATCTGCGCATTGCGCGGCACGCTCTTGAGCTTGCCCAGGTGACGAATGATCCGCGCATCCTGCATCAGCCGCTCCAGATGCTCGGCGCCCATCAACACCACTTTTTCCGGGTCGAAGCCAAAAAACACTTGTTCGAACACCGGCCACTTGGCGTCCACCAGGCTGTGCTTGAGGCCGGCGCGGAAAACCCGCAAGGCGATCATCGACAGGTACCGGTCGTCCGGCAGCTCACGCAGTTGCCGTGGGCTGGCCGGCACCGGCAATTCGGCCTCCAGCGCCGCCGCCGAACCAAAGCGGTTCAGGCAGTATTCGTGCAACCATTTGTAATCGCGCATTCAGAGGTTCACTACGTTAACGAAGCGCGACGCGGCGGTCTCATCGATTCGAAGGTGGGTAAAGTCGAACAGGTTGCGGTCGGCCAGTTGCGACGGCACGACATTCTGCAAGCCACGGAAGATGCTTTCGGTACGCCCGGGGGTCTTGCGTTCCCACTCCTGGAGCATTTCCTTGACCACCTGGCGTTGCAGGTTTTCCTGGGAGCCACAGAGGTTGCAGGGAATGATCGGGAATTGCTTGAAGTCCGAATAGGCCTGGATGTCCTTCTCGCTGCAATAGGCCAGCGGCCGGATCACCACGTTGCGCCCATCGTCGGCCCGCAGCTTGGGTGGCATCGCCTTGAGCGAACCGTTGTAGAACATATTGAGGAAGAAGGTTTCGACGATATCGTCGCGGTGATGCCCCAGGGCCATCTTGGTCGCGCCGATCTCATCGGCGAAGGTGTACAGCGTGCCGCGACGCAGACGTGAGCACAGCGAGCAGGTGGTCTTGCCTTCGGGGATCAGTTCCTTGACCACCGAGTAGGTGTCCTTCTCGACGATGTGATACTCCACGCCCAGTTCTTTCAGGTAGGCGGGCAACACATGCTCGGGGAAACCGGGCTGCTTCTGGTCCATGTTCACGGCGACGATGTCGAACTTGATCGGTGCCACTTTCTGCAAGTGCATCAGAACGTCGAGCAGGGTATAGCTGTCCTTGCCGCCGGACAGGCAGACCATGACCTTGTCACCCTCTTCAATCATGTTGAAGTCGGCGACCGCCTCACCCGTTTGCCGGCGCAGGCGTTTCTGCAGTTTGTTCTGATTGACCGAAAGAGTGCCCATAGCTCTTGCCTTAACCCTTGAAATCCGCGCGAGGTGTGTCGAAAAGCCAATTATTTTACGCATAAACCCACGACAGGCGAAGACTCCGTGGTGGCAGGGCTGCTTGGGGGTGGGAGCTGCTTGTGTGGGAACCGCTCCCACAGGCTCATAGATTCACAGGTCCGGCACACAAATACGACAATGCGATTACAGCCCCGCCCGACAGTTCGATTTGCTCTAAAGCGCGCCCCTCAGCCTCCCTATACTGCGACATAAGGTCGCATATAAATCCAGACCTGACTTCGGCCACTTGGCCCGCAGGCGCTCCACCGGGGGGCGATGGCAAAAACAAAAGGAGTGACTGACATGATCCATCACGTAGTCGGACTGTTCACCCACCCTGATCAGGAATGGCGACAAATCCGTGGCGACGCCGAGGAAAGCATCGGCCACATGTACCTGACCCACACCTTGATCCTGGCGGCCATCCCAGCCATTTCGGCGTTTATCGGCACCACCCGGATCGGCTGGGTCATCGGCAACCGCGCGCCGGTGATGCTGACCCAGGACAGCGCCATCTGGATGACCCTTATGTCCTATATCGCCATGCTCGGCGGTGTGGCGGTGATGGGCGCGTTCATCCACTGGATGGCCCGCACCTACGACGCCAACCCAAGCCTGGCCCGTTGCGTGGCCTTTGCCACCTACACCGCCACACCGCTGTTCGTCGGCGGCCTTGCGGCGCTCTACCCGCATATGTGGCTGGGGATGATCGTCGGTACGGCGGCCATCTGCTACACCGTCTATCTGCTGTACGTCGGCCTGCCGACCTTTATGAACATCCCTTCGGACGAAGGGTTCCTGTTCTCCAGTTCCGTCCTGGCCGTCGGCCTGGTGGTGCTGGTGGCGATCATGGCCTTTACCGTGATTGTCTGGGGGCTGGGCGTCGGCCCGGTGTACACCAACTGAATAAAACAAAGCCATAACTGCCAACACAGGCCGCCGCAAGGCGGCCTTTTAACGCGCCACGACCATTCGGCGCCTGGCGGATTTGGAAATCCCCGGGTTTACGGCATACTCGTCTTTCTGGAGATCCGTACAGCATGCTCGAGCAACTCAAGACCCGCGTCGAAGACTGTTTCCAACAAGCCGAATCCTTTTTCAAACGCCCTTTCAAGCGTCCGCTGGTCAGCCTCAAGCTCCGTGGCCAGAAAGCCGGCGTGGCGCACCTGCATGAAAACCTGCTGCGCTTCAATCCGCAGCTATACCGGGAAAACAGCGAAGACTTCCTCAAGCAGACCGTGGCCCACGAGGTCGCGCACCTGATCGCCCACCAACTGTTCGGCGAACGTATCCAGCCCCATGGCGAGGAATGGCAACTGATCATGCGCGGGGTCTACGAGCTGCCGCCCAATCGCTGCCACACCTATGAAGTCCAGCGCCGTCGCATGACGCGCTATATCTACCGCTGCCCATGCGCCGACAGTGATTTTGCGTTTTCCGGCCAGCGTCATCGACTGGTGGGCGAAGGGCGACGTTATCTGTGCCGGCGCTGCCGAAACACCTTGGTGTTCAGCGGTGAAATGCGAGTGGAGTGAGTTTTCCAAGCGATGCCGGCCTTGCCACCCTCTTCGCGGGCAAGCTCCGCTCCCACAAGGTCCCGGCCGAATCCAGATTTTGTGCACGCCCTAGCACCTGTGGGAGCGGAGCTTGCCCGCGAAAGCCATGGAACAGGCGCCATGACATCAGGCTATGACACCCGCCTCTCGCAACACGGCTATGCGCTCTTCGCTGTAGCCCAGTTCACGTAACACCTCATCAGCATGTTCGCCCAGCCGCGCACCGATATGCTGAGGCGCCGGCAAGCCCTGAGAAAACTTCAACGGACAGGCCATCTGTGCCTGGTGGCTGCCGTCTCCACGGGGCACCTGTACCACCACTTCCCGCGCCTGTAACTGTGGATGCTCGACCGCCTCGCCCAGACTGAGCACCGGCTCGACGCAGGCATCCAGCCCGGCAAACAAAGCGCACAGCTCAGCGAAATCACGCTTTTCGAACTCGACTTGCAAGGCCTGCTTCAACGCTTGTTGCGCCCTGGGCTCGGGTGACAACCCTTGAGCCGCCAATTCCGCCAGCCCCAAGGCCCCGCACAACTGCTGCATAAACCCCGGCTCCAGACTCCCCACGGCCAACCAGCGCCCTTCCCGGCTACGGTAATAGTCATAGAAGCCACCGCCATTGAGCATCTGCTCCTCCGGCCCCGGCTCAACCCCGCAAGCGAGGAAGCCCGCCCCGGCCATGGCATTCAGGCTGAAGGCGCAATCGGTCATGCTGACATCGACGTACTGCCCCAACCCCGTCTGCTGCCGGGCGATAACCGCCGCCAGCAAGCCGACCACCCCATGCAGCGAACCGCCCGCCAGATCCGCCACCTGCATTGCCAGGGGCACGGGCCCACCGTCCCGGCGCCCGGTGTAGCTGGCCAACCCCGACAACGCCAGGTAGTTGATGTCATGCCCGGCGCGCTCACGGTAAGGACCGCTCTGGCCGTAGCCGCTGATCGATACATAGATCAACCGTGGGTTGATCGCCTTCAGGGCTTCATAGCCCAGGCCCAGCCGCTCCATCACCCCGGGACGGAACTGCTCCAGGACGATGTCATGCTCGCGCACCAGGTCATGGATCACCGCCACCGCTTCGGCTTGCTTCAGGTCCAGGGCCAGACTGCGCTTGTTGCGGTTGAGCCAGGCGTGACTGGCGGAAACCCCATGGTCGTGGGGCGGCCATAGCCGCAACAGGTCCGGGCGTGCGGCGGATTCGATACGTAGCACCTCGGCGCCCATGTCCGCCAACAACAGCGAGGCGAACGGCCCCGGCAGCAATGTCGAGAAATCCAGCACCTTGAGTGAGGCCAACGGACCGTGCATGGGCTTGCCCTTTTCCAGATCGACAGTCGCCAGCGTAGGCAGCCGGCTCCCCGGCGACAAGCACCACACTGCTCAGCAGTCCTGACGCAAACGCTCAATAACATTGATCCCCCGTGCAGGAGCCATATCGGGGGTAATGCCCAGGCATAAAAAAAAACCCATCCGAAGATGGGTTTTCTTATTTAACGCTGAAGCTTACTTGGCGCTTGGCGCCGAGCCTTCGGCCACGCCGAGGTCGTCCTCTACGCGCTCGTCTTCAATACCGCGACCACCGGAAGCCAGCTCGGTGTGCAGCTTGTCTTCGTCCAGTTCCTTGACCCACTTGGCCACCACCAGGGTCGCCACGGCGTTGCCCACCAGGTTGGTCAGGGCACGGGCTTCGGACATGAAGCGGTCGATACCGAGGATCAGCGCCAGGCCGGCCACCGGCAGGTGACCTACGGCCGACAAGGTCGCCGCCAGGACGATGAAGCCACTACCGGTCACGCCCGCGGCGCCCTTGGAGGACAGCAGCAGCACCAGCAACAGGGTGATCTGGTGGGTGATGTCCATATGGGTGTCAGTCGCCTGAGCGATGAACACGGCCGCCATGGTCAGGTAGATCGAGGTACCGTCGAGGTTGAAGGAGTAACCGGTCGGAATCACCAGGCCGACTACCGATTTTTTCGCGCCCAGGCGTTCCATCTTGATCAGCATGCGTGGCAGGGCCGATTCCGAAGAGGAGGTCCCCAGTACGATCAGCAGCTCTTCACGGATGTAGCGAATCAGTTTCAACACGCTGAAACCGTGAGCACGGCAGATGGCGCCCAGCACCACCACCACGAACAGGATACAGGTGATGTAGAAGCAGATCATCAACTGGCCGAGTTGCACCAGGGAGCTCACGCCGTAGGCACCGATGGTGAAGGCCATGGCACCCAGCGCGCCCAGGGGCGCCAGTTTCATGATCATGTTGATGATGTTGAACATCACGTGGGCGAAACGATCGATGAAGTCCAGCACCGGCTTGCCGTAGGCACCCAGGCGATGCAGGGCGAAACCGAAGATCACCGAGAACATCAGCACTTGCAGGATGTCACCCGTGGCGAAGGCGCCGACGATGGTGTTCGGGATCACGTTCAGGATGAAGCCAACCACGCTCTGGTCTGCACCGGCGGTGACATAGGCTGTGACTTTCGAGGCATCCAGGGTGGCCACGTCGATGTGCATGCCGTTACCCGGCTGGATCACGTTGACCACGACCAGGCCGATCAGCAGGGCGATGGTGGAAACCACTTCGAAGTACATCAGCGCATAGCCGCCGGTCTTGCCGACCGCTTTCATGCTCTGCATGCCGGCGATGCCGCTGACAACGGTGCAGAAGATGATCGGAGCGATGACCATTTTGATCAGCTTGATGAAGCCGTCACCCAGTGGCTTGAGGGCCACGGCGGTCTGTGGGTAGAAATGGCCGAGCAGGATGCCGATAGCGATGGCTACGATCACCTGGAAATACAGGGATTTGTACAGTGGCTGACGAGTCGTCATTGCAAAGTTCCTCAAGAGATCACACGCCCGTTATCCATCAGCGGCCATGGGACCTGAAGCACGAACCCTCCTGCACCGGAGGGATTTTTGTTGTTTGTCAAACTGCGTGGGCAGACCTCTAATACTTCGCAAAGCCCGTGCCACTTTTGCCAAATCGCAGCAAAGCCTTTAGCCATCATGCCTGGAGGGGGTTATCGCACTATACCCCCTACAGCATAGATGGCGGTTTTCCGCCTATCCACCCCAAAGCAGCCGAGGATTTGGCGGATATCCGCCTTGTCCCTGCGTCATTTCCGTGACTAACATCGACCACTCAATGGACGGAATCGCCCCATGCGTGAACGCAGCATCGCCAGCCACTTCGCCCGCGCCGCCCTGGAGGGTGCGCGTCGCCAGGGTCACGATTGCGCGCCACTGCTGCAACGGCTGGGTATCGCCGCGCAGTGGCTCGACGAACCGCGGGCACGCCTGGCGCCGGAGCTGTTCACCCAGCTGCTGCAAGGGCTCTGGCTGGAGCTGGACGATGAGTACCTGGGGTTCGGCCAGGGCCGCTGCCGGCGCGGCACCTTCGCCATGATGATGCACGCGCTGATTCATTGTCCGACGCTGGAAAAAGCCCTGAACCGCGGCTTGCTGTTCTACCGCTTGTTTCCCGATGCACCGCGCCTGCGGCTTGACCGTGAAGGCGACTGCGTGCGCCTGAGCCTGGACGCTTCGAACCTGTGGGACCCGGATCACTTTCTCAGCGAGTGCCTGCTGGTGATCTGGCACCGCCTGGGTAGCTGGTTGATCGGCCAGCGCATTCGCCTGCTTGAAGCGAGCTTCGGCTACCCGAGGCCCGAGCATGCCAGTGAGTACGACCTGCTGTTTCCCTGCCCCCTGAGCTTCGACGCCGCCAGCAGCAGCCTGCTGTTCAGCAGCCGCTACCTGGGCATGCCGTTGCGGCAGGACGAACGTACGCTCAAGCAATTCCTTGGCCGTGCCCCCGCCGACCTGCTGGCCCGCCCCGACGACGGCGACAGCCTGAGCAGCCAGCTACGGCGCCTCCTCAGTCGGGATGCCAGCCGCTGGCCGGACCTGGAAGCCGTCGCCCAGCACCTGCATATCAGCCCGCAGACCCTGCGCCGGCATTTGCGCGAGGAGGACACGAGTTTTCAGGCGCTCAAGGATCAACTGCGGCGGGACATCGCCATCTACCACCTGGGCCGTAACGAACTGTCGTTGCAACAGCTTGCCGAACAGCTGGGTTTTTCCGAGCCCTCGGCCTTTCACCGGGCGTTCAAGAAATGGACCGGCCTGACCCCCGGCGCCTATCGCGCCCAGGAACTGTAGAGCCGGCCGCAGCGGTTATTGGGGCGGGAAATGAATACGGAACGAGGCCCCCCCCAGGGTCGAATCCCCCAGGGTCATCTCGGCGTCGTAACTCTGGATAATGTCCTGGACCACCGCCAGCCCGATGCCCTGCCCCGGATGCTGACGATCCAGGCGCTCACCGCGTTGCAGAATCCGCTCGCGCTGGTCGGGCGGGACCCCCGGCCCATCGTCCTCGACATACACCTCGATCCCCTGCAACCCCCGACGCAGGCTGACCCGCACCTGGCTCAGACACAACCGGTAAGCGTTCTCCAGCAGGTTGCCGAGGAGTTCCAGCAGAGCCCCCTGTTCGATCGGCACATGACTGAATTGCGGCACATCGATGACGACCAGAACCTGTTTGTCGCGATAAACCTTGTCCAAGGTACTGCACAGGCTGTCGAGCACCGGGCGCAGTTCGACCTGATGGCGGACCAGACCGCTCTTGCGCAGGCTGGCGCGCTGCAACTGATAACTGATCTGCTGGTTCATCCGTTCGATCTGGCTCTGCAGGACCCTGGCCTGATCGCGATCCTGGGGCCGTCGAGCCATCCCCTCGCTGACCCCTTGCAGGACCGCCAGGGGCGTTTTCAGGCTGTGGGCCAGATCGTCCAGGGAATCGCGATAGCGGCTGCGCTGCTCGCGCTCGCTGCGCAACAGGCGGTTGAGGGAACCGGTCAGACGCAACAGTTCCCGCGGATGTTCCTCGCTGAGACTTTCCAGTTCGCCGCTCTCGATCTGGTCCAGTTCCTGGCTCAGCCGCCGCAACGCGCGCAGGCCCCAGGTCAGGCCGAGCCAGAGCAGCGCCAGCAGCACGGACAACGCCGCGCCGAAGCCCAGGTAGAGTTTTTCCCGCAGACCGGCCAGGGTCATGTTGTATTCGCGCATCGGCTGCAAGGCGACAAAGCTGTAGGCCGCGCTCTTGCCACCGAGCAACTTGACCTCCACGTCGTAGACGAAGAACTCGTTGCCGTTGTCCTCGCGGATTTTCGCGAATTCGTTGCCGCGCCCGTCATAACGCGGGCGGTAATTGATGTGTTCTTCCTCGGTCGCCCGCGAACGCCAGACCAGCCGTCCCTCGCGGTCGAAGATATAACCCAGCAGGCGGCTGTCGGGCAGGTTGAATTTTTCGTCGGGGAGCAGATCGGGCATCTGCAGCTTTTGTTTTTCGATCCGTGCCGCGGAAATCAGCGTGGTCACATCCGAGGCCAGGCGTTGCTCGATGGAGTCCTGCAACGCCAGGCTGAACGCCCCCTGCATCGCCGGCAGCAGGGCCAGCATGAACAATATCGCCAGGATGGTGGCGGCCAGCATCAGCCGCACCCGCAGCGACCGAATCACCGGCAGCGCTCGTTGAACAGGTAGCCCAGGCCTCGCACGGTGTCGATCGGCTTGAACCCGACCGGCCCTTCCAGCTTGCGCCGCAAGCGCCCGACCAGCACTTCGATCACATTCGGATCACGCTCGTCATCGTCCGGATATAACTGCTCCATCAGGCGGTCCTTGGCCACCACCTGCTGGTGATGCCGCATCAGGTATTCGAGAATCCGGTATTCGTAAGCCGTCAGGGCCAGGGGCTGGTCGTCGAGGGAGGCCTGCTTGCGATTGAGGTCCAGCAGCAGCGGGCCGGCGGTAATGGTCGACTGGGTGAAGCCGCTGGAGCGCCGCAACAAGGCATTCATCCGCGCTTCCAGTTCCTCGAACTGGAAGGGTTTGACCAGATAGTCGTCGGCACCGGCGGCCAGGCCTTCGACCTTGTCCTGCCAGTTGCCACGCGCGGTGAGGATCAGGATCGGGAAGACCTTGCCGCCCGAGCGCAGCTGGCGGATCAGGTCCAATCCACCCATGCCCGGCAGGCCGAGATCAATCACCGCGAGGTCATGATGGAATTGCTCGGTCTGGTACAGCGCCTCTTCAGCATTGCCCACCGCCTCGACCACATGACCACTGTCGCTCAAGCGGGTCTGCAAGTGATGGCGCAACAACGCCTCGTCTTCTACCACCAGCAATTTCATAGTGCTCTCCCAACGCTACCGGCATCGCTTCGCCCATAACGGTAACTCAGTTCCGCGAAAGTGTTTCATGAAAGACACGGCCGGCCGGTTAGCAGCAGATTCGCGCATCATCATTGTTACAGAGTAAACAAGTAGCCCTGAACTCCCCCTGAACACATTGGATCGGCTAGGCTTGGTCGGTAGTGTCTTTTTTGCTGGAGAACCTGCGATGCGGCTGTTACTTGCTGTTTTTCTACTCACCCTGAGCACGCTGTCCCAGGCCGAGATCAAGACCCGGACCCTCCCCTACCAGAGCCCCGACGGCACGCGGATGATCGGCTACCTGGCCTATGATGACGCGATCAAGGGTGCGCGGCCCGGCGTGGTGGTGGTGCACGAGTGGTGGGGACTCAACGACTACGCCAAGCGGCGCGCCCGTGACCTCGCCGCCCTCGGCTACAGCGCCCTGGCCATCGACATGTATGGCGAAGGCAAGAACACCGAACACCCGAAGGACGCCATGGCCTTCATGCAGGCCGCGACCCAGGACAGCGCGGCCGCCAGCGCGCGCTTCCAGGCCGGGCTCGACCTGCTGAAAAAGCAGCCGCAGACCGATCCGGGCAAACTGGCCGCCATTGGCTATTGCTTCGGCGGTGGCGTGGTACTCAACGCCGCGCGCCAGGGCGTGCCACTGGCCGGCGTGGTCAGTTTCCATGGCGCTCTGGCGACCAACACACCGGCCACGCCGGGCAGCGTCAAGGCCAAGATCCTGGTGGAACATGGCGCCAAGGACAGCATGGTCACCCCGGAAAACGTCAGCGCGTTCAAGGCGGAAATGGACAAGGCCGGCGCCGACTACCGCTTCGTCAGCCTGGCCGGGGCCAAGCACGGTTTCACCAATCCGGACGCGGATCGCCTGAGCCACGGCGATCATGGTGGCCCGGATATCGGCTACAACAAGGCCGCCGATGAAAGCTCCTGGGCGGATATGCAGGCGTTCCTGAAGAAAATCTTTGGCTGATCCCACCTTGCCCGGCAAAATACCGGGCATGAACAGCCTCCCAGCCCTGCCTGCCTGCTGCACCCCACTCGACGCCCACTGGCCCTTGCCCGAGGCGCTGGCGCATTGTGTCTTGCTCAGCACCCGGTTCAACCCGTCGCAGCTGGCCGCGGACGATTTCCAGCGCAGCCGCATCGACCCGCCAGCGAGCATTCAACGTTCGGTGGCCAAGCGCCAGGCCGAATTCCTCGCCGGGCGCCTCTGTGCCCGCGCGGCCCTGCGGCAATTGGACGGTACTGACAGCGTGCCGGCCATCGGTGAAGACCGTGCGCCCATCTGGCCGGTTCATGTCAGCGGCTCCATCACCCACGGCAGCGGTCGGGCCGCCGCCATCGTCGCGCCTAAACGCCACTGGCAAGGCCTGGGCATGGACCTGGAAGACCTGCTGAGCGCCGAGCGAGCCGAGCGCCTGGCCGGCGAAATCCTTATCCCGGCCGAGATGCAGCGCATGGCCGCAGGCTGCGCCGAGCAGATCGCCCTGCTGGTGACCCTGACCTTCTCGGTCAAGGAAAGCCTGTTCAAGGCGCTCTACCCGCTGGTGCGCAAACGCTTTTACTTCGAGCACGCCGAAGTGCTCGAATGGGATATCAGCGGACAGGTGCGCCTGCGCCTGCTGACCGACCTGTCCAGTGAATGGTGCAATGGCACGCAACTGCAGGCGCAGTTCGGCCTGCATGACGGACAATTGCTGAGTCTGGTCGCCATCCCAAGCTGAACGCAACTCCTTGTAGGAGCCCGGCTTGCCGGCGATGGGGCCCTTGAGCCTGGCGGCGCCCTTCCGACCGCCATCGTCGGCAAGCCGGGCTCCCACAGGGGAAACCGGTCGATCACAAAATCGATGATCGACGCCTCCTCGGCTCAGGCCTTGTCCTGATAACGCGGCCAGCTCAGGCTGAAGCACGCGCCATCGAGCAACTGGCTCTTGCCGATCAGCGCCCGGCCGTCGTGCCAGTGAATGATCCGGCGCACGATGGACAACCCCAGGCCATGCCCACCCGAGGCCCGGGTCCGACTGTCATCCAGGCGCATGAACGGCGTGAAGATCCGGTCCCAGGCACTTTCCGGCACGCCGGGGCCGTCGTCCTCGACATCCACCCGGCAGCGCAAGGGCCCAACCTGGTAACTGATGCAGACCTGCGACTGGGCATGACGCATCGCGTTGCTGACCAGGTTTTGCAAGGCCCGATGCAAGTAACGCGGCTCGGCGTCGACCCACACCTCATCCCCGCCGGCCAGCGGAAAGCACAGCCCGCGCGTCACCCTGACCTCCACCCGCAACGGCGCCAACTCGCCGATCACCTGGTCGACCAGAGCACTGAGGTCGATCCGCTGGAAATTCAACGCCGGGGTGCCCTGCTCCAGGCGGGCGTAGGTCAGCATCTCGTCCACCAGCCGGTCGAGGTCCTGGATATCGCCGTCCATGCCCTCCATATATTTGTGCCGGGCCTCGGGCGTCTGCGCATCGCCAATCATTTCCAGGCCGAAACGCAGGCGCGCCACCGGCGTACGCAGTTCGTGGGAAACCGCTCGCACCAGCTCGCGCTGGATCATCAGCGACCGCTGCAGGTGCTCGGCCATGCCATTGAACGCCGCGGCCAGACGCCCGATGGAGTCCGCGCCAGCGGCCGGCACGCGGGTTTCCAGGTTGCCCTGGGCCAAGCGCGTGGCCGCCGACTCCAGCCCGCGCAGGCGCCGTTCCAACTGCCGCACCAACAGGTAGACGATCAGGCCGATCAGGCTCAGGCCAAGCGCGGCAATCAACACCAGCCATTGCGCCGGATAGGGATTCATCTGGTACAGCGGGCCGATTTCCAGGACCCAGGGCGTCCCCGACAGGCCGGCAAACACCCGAATCGAATCGCCGCCCTTGCCCAGGGCCATGACCGTATCGCCTTCGCTGATCCGCCGTCGCTGGTCTTCATCCATATCGGCCTGGTCCAGGGTGACCAGCTTCATGTCGAAGTCAAAGCCCTTGTCATGCTTGAGCGTCGCCAGGCGCGCAGGCTGCTCGGCATCGGGGTAGCGCACCAGTTCGTCGGCCAACAGGTAGATGGTCGCCCGGGCCAACTGCTCGCTGATCTGCTGGACCTCGCCCGTCAGCACCAACTGCTCCGGGTCGCTGACCAGCCGATAGATCTTCGCCGCATACGGCCCGGTCTGTTCCACCAGGGCCTGGCCACGCAGCACCCGGGTCCGCTGGCCGAGATCCAGGTGCACATCGGCCAGCGACTGCAAGGCCAGCGGAATACCGAGCAAGCGCTCCCACACCGCCAGGGCCCGACGGCGCTCGATTTCGTTCATCGGCCGCAGGTTATCGGCCATCAGCGAGAAGGTGCCATGGGCCAGGTGCTCACGATACTGCTCGCCGCGCACCTGGTTGAGCAGGTGCAGGGCCAGCACTCCGAGCAACGCCACCAGTACCAGCGCGGCGCACATGCCACCGTAGATGCGCAGGAAGATCGAGTTCACGACGGCAGGTCTACGCACGCTTCGGGAACGAACAGATAACCTTTGCTGCGAATGGTCTTGATCAGTCGCGGGTGCTCGGGGTCATCGCCGATTTTCGGGCGGATACGCGAAATACGCACATCAATGGAGCGATCCTGGCCGTCATAGCCGATACCGCGCAAGGCGGTGAAGATTTCTTCGCGAGAGAGGATCCGCCCGGCATTTGCCACCAGCAGCCAGAGCAGATCGAACTCGGCGCTGGTCAGTTCGATCCCTGCCCCGCTCAGCCAGGCCTCGCGCAAGGCGTTGTCGATCAGCAGTGGACCGAATTGCAGACGCCGGACCTTTTCCTCGACCGCTCCCGGCAGCGGCTCGCCGCGCCGCAGCAACGCGCGGATCCGCGCCAGTAACAGGCGCGGGCGCACTGGCTTGCAGACGTAGTCATCAGCGCCCAGGTCCAGGCCCTGGATCTGGTCGAGGTCATCGGTGCGCGCGGTCAGCATCAGGATCACCCCGTCGTAGCGCTCGCGCACCTTGCGGCAGATGCTCAGGCCATCCTCGCCCGGCAGCATCAGGTCGAGAATCACCAGGTCGGGCTGCTCGGCGATAATCCGCGCGGCGGCCCGGGCGCCATTGCCTTCGACGGAGACCCGCAAGCCATTGCTCTCCAGGTACTCACGGGTCAATTCGGCCAGACGTTGGTCATCCTCGACTATCAATACCTGCCAGGCTTGCTCCACGGGGCGACCTCTGCGTGTCAATGTTCAGCGTTGAAAGGATCCACCCGTCTTTTTGTCATGATTTTGGTGGATATAGAAAGGGTAAGGCGGACCGATTGTAGCAACGACACGCTCGTCGCACACACGCCAGGATTGGCGCTCGGTCATGGGCTTTTTTTGTGATAGGGTTCGCGCCCGCAAAAATCCGCGCGCAAGGTTTGCGGCAGTAAAAAACAATGATGGGCGGTGCAATCCCGGCCTGCCGCGGCCTACACGCGTTTTCAAGCTTTCATACACAAATTACGCACAGATTTATCCACAGGCAGCACGTTGCAATCGGCCCCCAAAACGCATTATCTTGTATCTCGGCAGCAAAAAAACCCAACATGTAGGGTTTTCACCCAAAATCCCCAACCACATTTCGCGTCAGGAACTCAAGCTCTTTTCTTGCATCCGCGGGGTTGAACTAAACACCGATTTGAAAGCCCAAACCGCATACGCGGATGGCAGCCGTTCTTCCCCCTTGCGTGGGAAAACGGTACGGGTGTTGCAGGACAAAACTGTCACCCACCAGGAATACCGCTTCGGGTCAGCGACCCGCAGCGTTGAAAACTTCGGCATGGAAGCGGCGCCCGAAAGCCCTCTTCCTCTGTCCCGAAGTGGTTATGCCCGACATCGTTCGGTTGTAGTGCTTCAGGACAGAACGGTGGGCACCTTCGTGGTGCCCAAACAAACATAGAGAACGTGGAGACACCCATGCAAACCGACACAACTCGCGAGAACCCGCAAGGCACCGTGCCGCAGGCCGCCGATTCGAATCTGGATCTGTCCGCCACCGCGCCGGGCCAACTGCGCGTGATCAAGCGTAACGGCACTGTCGTTCCCTACACCGATGACAAGATCACCGTCGCCATCACCAAAGCGTTCCTCGCAGTTGAAGGCGGCACCGCCGCCGCCTCGTCGCGCATCCATGACACCGTTGCCCGCCTGACCGAACAGGTCAGCGCGACCTTCAAACGGCGCATGCCTTCGGGCGGCACCATCCACATTGAGGAAATCCAGGACCAGGTCGAACTGGCCCTGATGCGCGCCGGCGAGCAGAAAGTCGCGCGCGACTACGTGATCTACCGTGATTCGCGGGCCAAGGAACGCGCCATCCGCGCGCCGTCCGAAGAGCCGGTCAACGCTCACCCGTCGATCCGCATCACCCGCGCCGACGGCAGCGTCGCGCCACTGGACATGGGCCGCCTGAACACCATCGTCAGCGAAGCCTGCGAAGGCCTGGAAGAAGTCGACGGCGACCTGATCCAACGCGAAACCCTGAAGAACCTCTACGACGGCGTGGCCCTGAAAGACGTCAACACCGCCCTGGTGATGACCGCGCGGACCCTGGTGGAGCGCGAGCCGAACTACTCCTTCGTGACCGCCCGCCTGCTGATGGACACCCTGCGTGCCGAAGGCCTGAGCTTCCTGGAAGTGGCCGACAGTGCCACCCACCACGAAATGGCCGAGCTGTACGCCAAGGCCCTGCCGTCCTATATCGCCAAAGGTATCGAGTTCGAACTGCTGAATCCGGTCCTGGCCGAGTTCGACCTGGAAAAACTCGGCAAGGCCATCAACCACGAGCGCGACCAGCAGTTTACCTACCTGGGCCTGCAGACCCTGTACGACCGTTACTTCATCCACAAGGACGGCGTGCGTTTCGAACTGCCGCAGATTTTCTTCATGCGCGTGGCCATGGGCCTGGCGATCGAAGAAAAGCAACGTGAAGATCGCGCCATCGAGTTCTACAACCTGTTGTCGTCCTTCGACTACATGGCCTCGACCCCGACCCTGTTCAACGCCGGCACCCTGCGGCCACAACTGTCGAGCTGCTACCTGACCACCGTGCCTGACGATCTGTCGGGCATCTACGGCGCGATCCATGACAACGCCATGCTGTCGAAATTCGCCGGAGGCCTGGGCAACGACTGGACCCCGGTGCGCGCATTGGGCTCGTACATCAAGGGCACCAACGGCAAATCCCAGGGCGTCGTGCCATTTCTCAAAGTAGTCAACGACACCGCCGTGGCGGTCAACCAGGGCGGCAAGCGCAAGGGCGCGGTCTGTGCCTACCTGGAAACCTGGCACATGGACATTGAAGAGTTCATCGAGCTGCGCAAGAACACCGGTGATGATCGTCGTCGTACCCACGACATGAACACCGCCAACTGGATCCCTGACCTGTTCATGAAGCGCGTCTTCGATGACGGCAAGTGGACCCTGTTCTCGCCATCGGAAGTGCCGGACCTGCACGACCTGACCGGCAAGGCCTTCGAAGAGCGCTACGAGTACTACGAAGCCCTGACCGAGTACAACAAGATCAAGTTGTTCAAGGTCGTCCAGGCCAAGGACCTGTGGCGCAAGATGCTCTCCATGCTGTTCGAAACCGGCCACCCATGGCTGACCTTCAAGGACCCGTGCAACCTGCGCAGCCCACAGCAGCACGTGGGCGTGGTACACAGTTCGAACCTGTGCACCGAGATCACCTTGAACACCAACAAGGACGAGATCGCCGTCTGCAACCTGGGCTCGATCAACCTGCCGAACCACATCGTCAACGGCCAGTTGGACAAAGCCAAGCTGCAACGCACCGTGAACACCGCCGTGCGCATGCTCGACAACGTGATCGACATCAACTACTACTCGGTGCCACAGGCGAAGAACTCCAACTTCAAGCACCGTCCGGTCGGCCTGGGCATCATGGGCTTCCAGGACGCGCTGTACCTGCAGCACCTCCCTTACGGTTCGGATGCCGCCGTCGATTTCGCCGACAAGTCCATGGAAGCGGTCAGCTACTTCGCGATCCAGGCCTCCTGCGACCTGGCCGACGAGCGTGGCGCCTACGAGACGTTCCAGGGTTCGTTGTGGTCCAAGGGCATCCTGCCGCTGGACTCGCAACAGATCCTGATCGAGTCCCGTGGCCAGAAGTACATCGATGTCGACCTGACCGAAAGCCTGGACTGGGCACCGGTTCGCGCCCGTGTGCAGAAAGGCATTCGTAACTCCAACATCATGGCCATCGCACCGACCGCGACCATCGCCAACATCACTGGCGTCTCGCAGTCGATCGAACCGACCTACCAGAACCTGTATGTGAAATCGAACCTGTCGGGCGAATTCACCGTGATCAACCCGTACCTGGTTCACGACCTGAAGGCTCGCGGTCTGTGGGACTCGGTCATGATCAACGACCTGAAGTACTACGACGGTTCCGTGCAACAGATCGAACGCATCCCGCAAGAGCTCAAAGAGCTGTATGCGACCGCCTTCGAAGTGGAAACCAAGTGGATCGTCGATGCCGCCAGCCGTCGCCAGAAGTGGATCGACCAGGCGCAGTCGCTGAACCTGTACATCGCCGGCGCTTCGGGCAAGAAGCTCGACGTGACCTACCGCATGGCCTGGTACCGTGGCCTGAAGACCACCTACTACCTCCGTGCCCTGGCCGCAACCAGCACCGAGAAGTCGACCATCAACACCGGCAAGCTGAACGCTGTTTCCAGCGGCGGCAACCACGGCGACGATTCGGTCCTGGCGGCACCTACCGCGCCAGCCGGTCCGGCCCCGGTGCCAAAGGCCTGTGCAATCGACGAGCCGGATTGCGAAGCTTGCCAATAAGCTGAGCGAGACCCGCGCCTTACCGCGCGGGTTGAGAAACCCCCATCAGGCCTTGGGCTTGGCGGGGGTTTTCTTTTGCCTGCCTTTTTTGCCGGTGCCGGTTTGCCGGCGATGGCGCCCTCCAGGCCAGCAAAAGCTTCGCTGGTAAGATCGGCAGGCACAAAAAAGCCCCATTCAAGGGGCTTTCTTGTTCAGCGTTTTCAGCCAAGCCGCATCACGCCATCTGGATGATGGTCTGCATGATGCTGCTCTGGGTGGAGATGGTCTTGGCGTTCGCCTGGTAGTAGCTCTGGCCTTTGATCAGGTCCACCAGCTCGCTGGTCAGGTCGACGTTCGAAGCTTCCAGGGAACCGGAAAGGATAGAACCGTTGGTGCCGACCGTACCGCCGTCGAAGGCGGGCTGACCGGACGAGAACGTCTCTTTCCAGCTGGTACCGCCGACCGCCTGCAGGCCTTGCTCGTTGGTGAAGCTGGCCAGGGCCACCTGACCAATCGCCTTGTGCTGCTGGTTACTGAAGTTGGCGGAGATCACACCGGTGGCATCGATGGTGATGTCAGTGATCTGGCCGGTGGCATAACCATCGTTGGTGATGGCGCTACGGGCGGTGGTGGCGTTGAACTGGGTGGTTTTCGAAAAGTCGACGGCAATGCCGGCGGCGTTCGCGCTCGCGCCGTTCGCGGCCCAGACACCCGCGGTCACGGTGCCGGGCACCCAACCGGTAACGGTGATGCTGGTCTGGCCGGCGACACCGCCGATGCTCGCCAACTTGCCCGCAGAGTCAAAAGTCACAGCCACCGGAACAGGGTCGGTGGCGCCACCCACCGTTGCTGCCGTGCCGTCAGGGTTGCGACCATCAATCAAAGAATAGACGTTCCAGGTATTGGAACCGGTCTTGACCGCATACTGGTCCAGGGAGTGGGAATTGCCCTGGGTGTCATAGATGGTGGTGCTGAACGGCTTGGTGTAGGTCGCGGTATTGGTCGCATCGAACGGTGCGGCAATCACCGCCGACGTGGAGTCGAGGTTAAGCGTCGAGCCGATCTTGGTAGTGGTCTGCGGCGACAGGTTCGAGGTGTCGATCCGCAGGTTGGTCAGTACACCCGGAATGATGTTGCCGTTGGCATCGGCGGCATAGCCTTGCAGTTTCGCGGTGCCATCGGTGTTGGTGACGTAGCCGTCCTTGTCGGTCTTGAAGGTACCGGCACGGGTGTAGCTCAGCGAACCGTTGCTGCTCAGGACGAAGAAGCCGTTGCCTTGCACGCCCATGTCCAGCACGTTGCCGGTGCTGTCCATGCCGCCGTTGCCGAAGTTCTGCGAGACGTTGGCCAGGTTCACACCATTACCGATGCTCTTGGCGCCGGTGCCCAGCTTGGTCGCCGAGTACACGTCGGCGAATTCCGCACGGGACGACTTGAAGCCGGTGGTGTTGACGTTGGCAATGTTGTTGCCGGTGACGTCAAGTTGCTTGCTGGCCGCAGAGAGACCGCTCAAACCGATATTGAAAGACATGGTTCACTCCTTACTTCGTGTTGGTCGGCTCTTACAGGCCAATGGTCTGGACTTTGGACAGAGCAATACTGCCCAGGCCCGCCAGGTTGAGCATCATTTCGCCGCCGTTCTGACCCAGGGTCACGCTGCTGACCGTCGCTGGCAGGTTGGTCGTGAGCGCCGTGGCCGTGCCACTGATCGGCGCGGTGGCATTGAAGGTGTAGGTGCCGCTGGTCAGCAGGGTACCGGCATCGTTCTTGCCGTCCCAGGTGAACGCGGCGTTGCCAGCGGCCTGGGAGCCCATGTCGATGGTCCGGACCACGGTGCCGCTGGAGTCGCTGATTTTCAGGGTCACATCGCTGACGGAACTCGGAACCACTGCCGTACCGCTGAAGGTCTTGCTGGTATCGACCACGGCCTGGGAGGTCGGCACGATGACCGAACGCCCAACCATCGACGAGGCCTGCAGCGCCTGGGACGACGTGAAGGAGCTGGCGATATTGTTCACGCTGGTGTTGAGCGTCTGGATACCTTCCAGGCTGCTGAACTGGGCCAACTGCGCGACGAAGGCACTGTTGTCCTGGGGGTTGAGCGGGTCCTGGTTCTTCAGCTGAGTCACCAGCAATTGCAGGAACGCGTCCTTGCCCAGGGTCTGGCCGCCGGCGGCGCTGCTGATGGCATTGCCCAGCGCATCAGTACTGCCGGTGCTCGCCTTCTGGGAGTTGGCAATGATCGTATCAAGTGTCGAATTACCACTCGACGAAGTGCTGGAAACCGTCATAGGAATCGTCCCTTATCACTGACCGAGGGTCAGGACCTTCTGCATCATGGTTTTGGCGGTAGTCATAATGTCCGCATTGGTCTGGAACGAACGGCTGGCGGAAATCATGTCGGCCATTTCCTGAACCACGTTGACGTTCGGGTAATAGACATAGCCGTTGGCGTCAGCCGCCGGATGGTTCGGCTCATAACGGGCCTCCAGGTTGCTGGGGTCCTCGACCACGCCCATGACCTGGACGCCGGCACCCGCCCCGTCCTGGTTCTGGAACAGCGAGTTGTCAGTCTGACCCTGGCCGTTCTGGAACATGGTGGCGAACACCGGGTGCCGGGCGCGATAGGTCTGGTCCATGCTCGACGAGACGGTGTCGGCGTTGGCGATGTTACTGGCGACGGTGTTCAGGCGAGTGGTCTGGGCACTCATGCCGGTACCGGCAATGTTGAAAACGCTGGCTAGGGACATGACTTATTCTCCACGCAGGGCTGAAACCAGCCCTTTGAATCGTGCGTTCAGCAAGGTGAAGCTGGCCTGGAAATCGACCGAGTTCTTCGCATAGTTCGATTGTTCGATCTGCGCATCCACGGTGTTCTGGTCGAGCGACGGCTGCATCGGCGTGCGGTACTGCAGCGTGGCATCGCCGTTGCTCAGACCTTCGGCTTCGATATGGCGTGTGTTGGTGGTGTTCAGCGCGAAACTGCCGTTCTTGGCCTTGTCGCTCTGCTCAGCGAGCACCGAGGAGAAGTCCATGTCCCGAGCCTTGTAGTTCGGGGTATCGGCGTTGGCGATGTTGTTCGCCAGAACTTCGGCGCGCTGGGCGCGGAAGCCCAAGGCTTGCTCATGGATACCCAGCGCTTTATCGAAGTTGATGCTCATGTCGGGAAACCTTTAGCGGGTTGACCTGGTTTTGTGAAACAGGCTTTTCATTGCAAGTGACAAAGCAAGGCCCATGCCAGTTTTTCAATGCTGGTAAATCAAGGGCTTGCGGGCAGGTGGCGGGCGGCAATGCCAGAAAAGCGGCAAGGCATTTCCGCCGAGTGCCGGTAAAGCGGCAAAAGCGTCGCAAAAAAAACGGGAACCCGTCGGGGTTCCCGTTTCGTGCAGGACTTGGCGCCTACTTGGCCTGGTAGATGATTCCCGGGCTGCATTGCACCATCTGGTAATGATCCGGCAGCCCATTCAAGGCTTCCGAGGCGCCGAGGTACAGGTAGCCTCCCGGTTTCAAGGTACCGTGGATACGCAGCAGAATGTCTTTCTTCACCTCGGCGGAGAAGTAGATCAACACGTTGCGGCAAAACACGATGTCGAACTTGCCCAGGCTCGCATAGCTGTCCAACAGGTTGAACGAGCGAAATTCCACCCGGCTGCGAATCGGCGCCTTGATCGCCCAGCGTCCCGGCCCCTTGGGGTCGAAGAAGCGTTGCAGACGCTCGGGCGACAGGCCGCGGCCGATGGCCAGGCTGTCGTACTCGCCGCTCTTGCAGTTGGTGAGCATCAGCCCGGACAGGTCGGTGGCGACAATCTGCGTGCCCCCCTTCAACTGCCCCATGTTGGTCCGCTCGAACTCGTCGATCGACATCGAGATCGAATAGGGTTCCTGCCCCGACGAACAGGCCGCCGACCAGATCCGCAGACGCTGGCCGGGGCTGGCCTTGATCATTTCCGGCAACACCTTGTTCTTCAGGACCTCGAAGGGGTAGGTGTCGCGAAACCACAAGGTCTCATTGGTGGTCATGGCATCCACCACCTGCTCGCGCAAACCGCTGCGGGGCTGGGTCTGGATCCGCTGGACCAATTCGCCAAGGGATTTGAGCCCCTGCTGTTCCATCAATTTATTGAGACGGCTGGAAACCAGATACTGCTTGTTTTCACCGAGCAGAATGCCACAGGCCTTTTCCAGGAAGACCCGGAACTGTTCAAAATCCAAATTACCCGTAGACAAATGATGCCGCCTCTACAATCGTTCGTACCGTCAGGAACGGAGGTCCCTGATCGCTTATTCTGCTGCCTTGATCCGACCGACTACCCGTGCTGCCAGGTCATCGGGTCGGAACTTGGCCAGGAAATCATCGGCACCGACCTTCTTGACCATTGCCTGATTAAAGACCCCTGACAAGGAAGTATGCAGGATGATATGAAGTTTTTGCATGCGTGGGTCGTTGCGGATCTCGGCCGTCAGAGTGTAGCCATCCATTTCAGGCATTTCGATGTCGGAAATCATCATCAGAAATTCCTCTTCCGGCTTCTTGCCCTCCTCGACCAGCTTACGCAGGTAGTCCAGCGCCTGCCGGCCGTCGTTCAACGCCACCACTTCCACGCCCACGGTCTGCAAGCAACGCGTGACCTGCTTGCGCGCCACCGACGAGTCATCCACCGTCAGCACCCGCATGGAAATCGCCTTGGCCTGGGTCTCGACATCGACCACCCCATGAGAGATGGACTCGGAGGTCGGCGAAACTTCGGCAAGGATTTTCTCGACGTCGATGATTTCCACCAACTGGTTGTCGATCCGGGTCACGGCGGTCAGGTAGTGATCGCGTCCGGTGCCCTTGGGCGGCGGATGGATCTCCTCCCAGTTCATGTTGACAATGCGCTCCACCGACTTCACCAGGAAACCCTGGGTCTTGGTGTTGTACTCGGTAATGATCACAAACGGATTACTTTGATCCTTGAGAGCGCCCGACCCGGTGGCCATCGCCAGATCCAGGATGGGAATGGTTGCCCCGCGGATATTCGCCACGCCACAGACCACCGGGCTGGATTTGGGCATCAGGGTCAGCTTGGGGCACTGCAGCACCTCCCGCACCTTGAACACGTTGATCCCGTACAACTGCTGACCGTCCAGACGAAACAACAACAGTTCAAGGCGATTCTGCCCGACCAGTTGCGTACGCTGGTTCACCGAATCCATCACACCCGCCATGCCAGCCACCTCTCACACAAGCTTCATGATCCGACGCTTATTCAGCACTAAACGGCACGAGCCTTGCTTTTTATACTGTTATGAAAGCACAAACGACATTTTTTCGACGCCTGACATCACAGTACCGCAGATTGCTCTGGGTCTTGGCGGTTTTATGCAGTCTGAACCCCGGCGGCCCTGCCTTTGCCGACTCAGCGACCCTGCCTGATCAGCTTATCGGCGTGACCCAAGGCTTTCTTGAGTTCACCGTAGAAGACTATCTGGCGACCAGTCAAACCGAAGGACGCTACGAAATCCAGGTCAACCAGCTCGATCCGCGCCTACGCCTGGCCGCTTGCGACAAGGAATTGACAGCCAGCCTGGAAAGCCCTGCCATCCCCATTGGTCGGGTCACGGTCAAGATCCGCTGCGAAGGTAACTCGCCCTGGACCGTGTTCGTACCGGCCCAGGTCAAGCTGTTCCGCAATGTGGTGGTCAGCACGCGCCCGCTGAAACGCGCCGGAATCATCGAGCCCGGCGATGTCGCCCTGCGCGAACGCGACATCAGCCTGATCAACCAGGGCTTCCTGACGACCACGGAGGAGGCCATCGGGCAGAAACTTGTCCGACCAATGGTCATGGATCAGGTCGTCACCCTGGTTCATCTGGAACAGGCCGAAGTGGTCCGCAAGGGCGACCAGGTGGTCATCAGTGCGACAAGCGGCGGCCTGGTGGTCAAGATGCCGGGCGAAGCCCTGTCCAACGGCGGCCTGAACGAACAGATCCGCATCAAGAACCTGAACTCCCAACGGGTGATCAAGGCACGGGTAACCGCGCCGGGACAGGTGGAAGTCGCGCTGTAGAGAACTGGCGTTAAGCGGCAGCTTTTCCTAAACTGTGTCCCAGGCAGGGACACCGCCGACACACGCAGACTCATGCTCATATGAGCCTAAAGTTTTCCCGGGTATGGCCGAAAACAAGGCAAGCGTCCAAATACCCAGAGGTTTTTTCCATCATGGTCATCGATTTCAGTCGTTTGAATAACGCCCCGTCACTGACAGGCAGTACGCGCACCAGCGCCAGCAAGGAAGCCGACGGCTCCGGCAAATCCGCAGCCGTGAGCACTCCGGCCGCCTCGGTCAGCCAAAGCGGGGAATCGGTACACCTCAGCAATGAGGCTCAGCAGTTGCAACAAGTCACTGACAAGCTGCGCGACCAACCTGTTGTCAACAGTGCCCGTGTGGCCGAGTTGAAACAGGCGGTTGCCGATGGCAGCTACAAAGTCGACAGCAACCGCGTAGCCAGCAAACTGCTCAACTTCGAAGCCCAGCGCTAGGCTTCGGCCTGCGTCAGGCTTTTGGACGCTTAAAAACCAAGGCCAGCCATGCACGACAACACTCTGCTGCAACTGATCACCGACGATTTTGCCCCCGCTCAAGACCTGCTTGAGTTGCTGCGCGCCGAATCCCTGGCGCTCCATGGCCGCAACATGTTCGAGCTGGAGGAGATTCTGGCCCGCAAGCAAGCGTTGATCGTTCTGCTGGAACAACACGGCCGCAAGCGCAGCCAGCTACTGGCTGACCTCAATTTGCCCAGTAACCGTACCGGACTGGAACAACTCGCCGCGCAGTCCAGCATTGGCGAGCAGTTGCTGAGTCAGAGCGATGTACTGACCCAATTGCTGGCCGATTGCCAAACCGCAAACGAGCTCAACGGCCGTAATATCCAGGTTCAGCAAGCGACAACCGCAAACCAGTTGAAGATCCTGACCGGCGGCGAAACCCCCGCCCTCTATGACGCGCGCGGCTCAACGGCGATGTCCATGAAACCGCGTCCGCTCAGTCAGGCTTGAACCGGGCCTTGCGCGTGCTCTATCAAGGCGCGCAACATGCTGGCAAAATGCTAGCCTTTGCGTGCAGTCGTATTTTGTCTGGAGATTGATGAACCGTGTCCAATGCCTCAAGCGCGGAAGATGCTCCGCAGCCACCCAAGGTGCTTAGCACGCCTCTGGAAATTTCCGCCAACCTGCGGATGCTGCAGGAAAGTCACGACCCGCTGATCATCACTTTTCATGAGCGCAGCCAGCGCTTCCAGAGTTTTGTGATCGATGTTGACCGTGAAACCGGCACCCTGGCCCTGGACGAAATGATGCCGCGCGACGGCGAACGTTTCCTGTCCGCCGGTGAGCCCTTTCGCGTCGAAGGCTTCCATGAAGGTGTGCGAATCGCCTGGGAACAGCCGCAACCCATGACCATCGACGAGACCAACGGTTGCTACCGTGGCTCGATGCCCAATGAAGTGGTCTATCACCAACGTCGCAATGCCTTCCGCGCCGCCTTGAAGTTGGCCGCGCTGGTCAATGTCGAACTGGGCGGCGAGAAGCTCAAGGCGCCGTTGACTGGCAAGCTGCTGGACATTTCCGCCACCGGCTGCAAACTGCGCTTCGAAGGCGATATCTCCGAGCGCCTGCAACTGGGCCAGGTCTACGAACGCTTCATTGCCGCCCTGCCCTTCGGGCCCATGACCGCCCCCGTGGAGCTGCGCCACCTGCACTTCGAAGAAAGGATCAACACCACCTTCGCCGGCGTGCGCTTCCACAACATGAGCGGCCTGGTCCAACGCCAGGTCGAGCGTTTCGTCTATCAGCTGCAGCGTGAAGCGCGGCGCTTCGATAAAGACGACGATTTCTGATCCAGCAATCACCATAAAAAAACGGGCCATCCTCATCAGGTGGCCCGTTTTTTTATGCCCAACGTTTCAGTTGCTCGACTTGTACGCCGGCTCCGGGTCCGACTCGTCCACCTCGGACGCCACCTCGGCCTCGGGTGGCGTGGCCACGACACTGTCGCACATCTGGTCCAGCACGATCTGCTCATCGACCCGCGGGTCAAGCGCCGCGCCCAGCGGCGACATGGCTTCCGGCATGACCACGTGCATCAAGGGCGCATCCTCGACCTGATGCAGGTTGGTCACCGCCGCAGGTCGGATCCGCCACACCAGCATCAAGGCGAAGAAGCTGAAAAACGCGTAGAGCATCTGGCTGCCGAACAGCTTCATCAGCACACCGGCCACCAGGGGCCCGATGCTTGCGCCGATGCCATAGGTCATCAGCAGCATGGCCGTCAGCGAGACCCGCCGATCGCCCTCGATATGGTCGTTGGAAAAGGCCACCGCCAGCGGATACAGGCAGAACTGCAGCAAGGACACCACGAAGCCTGCGGCGAACAACACCTCCAGCGGCGCATGGGACATGATCGCCAGCGGCAATGAGGCCAAGGCCAGCAGAAAGGCGATGCTGCGAATCAACAGTGCCCGGTCATAGCGATCCGACACCCAGCCCAGCGGCCACTGCACCAAAAAGCCGGCAAAAATGCAGCAGCCCATGAACATCCCCACCTGCTCGGTGGACAGCCCCTGCTGGGACGCATACAAAGGTGCCAGACCGTAGAAAGAGCCGACGATGATCCCGGCACCGAGAACGGTTGTCAGCGATTGCGGCACCCGCTTCATAAAGAAGCGCGGCTCCAGCGGCGCCGGATGCAACGGCGCCGGGTGAATCCGCCGGGTCATGGCCACGGGCACCAGGCACAGGGCAAAACACATCGCCACCGCCATCAGCAGTTCCAGGCCCAGGGCCGGGTGCAGGACCAGGATCATCTGCCCGAGGATCAACCCCAGGTAGGAGGCGATCATGTAGCCGCTGAAGACCACGCCGCGCTGCTTGGCTTCCGCCTGCTCGTTGAGCCAGCTCTCGATGACCATGTACTGGCACATCATCCCCAGGCCCACGATCATCCGCAGAAACAACCAGGCCGGCAGCCAGTCGATCAAGCCATGACCGAGCACCGCCGCACCGACAATACCGGCGCAGGTGGCATAGGCGCGGATATGGCCGACCCGGGCAATCAGCCGGTGGCCGATCTTGCCGCCCAGCACCAGGCCGAAGTAGTTGGCGGCCATCAAGGCGCCCACCCACAGGCTGTCGACATGCCCGGCGGCCAGGCGCAGGGCGAGGTAAGTACTCAAAAGGCCGGAGCCGATCAACATCATCAGCGAGGCGAAATACAGCGCTCGAAAGGGTTTCCAGATTTGGCGCATCGGCGTTCCGAGCGGCTCCTTGAATAGGGTATCGGGCTATCCGACAAGATAGCCCGAACGGGACGACTACAGCTATGCCTGGGAGGCCAGAACACGACGCTCCCAGGGGGTAATTTCATCCAGGAAACTGGTCAGCTCCAGGCTCTTCGAGGCGATGTAACCTTCGATGAACACGCTGCCGAACAGCTCCCTGGCCAACGGACTACGTTTCAGACGTTCGAGCGCGGCATGCAAGGTACATGGCAACGACAAAGAATCCGGAACTTCGAATTCGCCCTGGATGGCCGCCGTCGGTTCCAGCTCGTGCTCGATCCCGTACAGGCCCGCCGCCAGGCTCGCGGCGATCGCCAGATAGGGGTTGGCATCGGCCCCCGGCAGGCGGTTTTCCACACGTCGTGCCACCGGCGCACTGGCCGGGATACGCAAGCCGGCCGAGCGATTGTCATAGGACCAGCAGGCATTGTTCGGCGAGGCAAAGGGATGACACAGGCGCTGGTAGGAGTTCACGTTCGGCGCAAACAGCGCAGTGAAGTCCGCCAGGCAGGCCTGCTGCCCACCGATGAAATGGCGGAACGTCGCCGTCGGCTCACCCTTGGTATCGCTGAACACATTACGTCCGCCGTCGGCCTGCACCACGCTCTGATGGATATGCATCGAACTGCCTGGGGTGTGGGCCAGCGGCTTGGCCATGCAGACCACGCTCAGGCCGTGCTTGAGGGCGACTTCCTTGAGCAGGTGCTTGAACAGGAAAGTCTGGTCGGCCAGCAGCAGCGGATCGCCATGCAGCAGGTTGATCTCGAACTGGCTGACACCCATTTCATGCATGAAGGTATCCCGCGGCAGTCCCAGGGCGGCCATGCATTCGTAGACTTCGCTGAAGAACGGACGCAGGCCGTTGTTGGAACTGACGCTGAACGCCGAATGGCCCTCCTCGCGACGACCGTCCAGGCCCACCGGCGGCAGGAACGCCTGGCTCGGATCAGGGTTGGGGGCGAAGACGAAGAACTCCAGTTCGGTCGCGACCACCGGCGCCAGGCCACGGGCCGCATAACGCGCGATCACCGCCTTGAGTTGACCACGGGTCGACAGGTTGGAGCTTTCGCCGCTCAGCTCGTCCGCATCGCAGATCGCCAGGGCACGCGGTTGCCGGCTCCAGGGCAGGCGGTGAATCTGTTGGGGATCGGCGTTGAGTGCCAGGTCGCCGTCGTCACTGCCGTAGAAACGCGCCGGCGGATAACCGCCCATGATGCATTGCAGCAACACCCCACGGGCCATCTGCAGGCGCCGCCCTTCGAGAAAGCCCTCGGCGGTCATCACTTTGCCGCGCGGGACACCATTGAGGTCCGGGGTGACACACTCAATCTCATCAATGCCGGTCAGTCGCTGGGCGAGTGAACGCTGGCCATCGGTCGTCATGACTCAATCCTTGTTATTGTGCGGGCCGCTAACGGCGTCCCGTACAAAATACGCATCACCCGTTCAAAATTTCAAGCAGGACACACAGAAAAACCTGACAGTGCAATCAGCTTGCACCCTCGCGCTCAGGGCAGGTAAAGACGGAAAAGCGCCCCGCCCAAGGTCCCTCCATTGGCGATCTCGATCCTTCCACGCACGCCGCTGCGCTCATGCAGCCCGGCAATCCGCGCGGCGAAATAGAGCCCCAGGCCGGTACTGCCGGTGGCCGGATTGATGCCCTGGACATAATCGGCCTGGCGCTCGACCATCTGCTCCGGATAGCCGGGACCGTCGTCGTTGATGGTCAGCACCAACTGCTCGCCCTCTTCGCGGACACTGACCAGCAGCGCATGACAGGCGTAGCCGATGGCATTGGTAATGATGTTGCCAACCACCGAACTGATCAGTTCCCGGTCGAAGAAACCCAGCGGGCTGAAATCGTCCACCTCGCAACTGGCGACGATCCCACGGCTGCTCAACAGCTCCTGGCGCCCGGCCAACTGTGCGCCGATAAAGTCGTCCATCTCATGGTAATCCGGCCGCAGCGGCAGCTGGTTGACCCCCAGCTTGTACAGCCCGAGCAATTGCACCAGCATGGTGTTGAGATGCGCGAACTCATACTCGATCACGCTGTGCTCGGGGGTTTCACGCTGGGCGTTGGGCAAGCGCGCCAGCCACTGGCCATGGGCCTGTGTCAGCATCGCCAGGGAGTTCTTCATGTCATGCACGGTGGAGGCGATCACCGTGGAAAAATCCAGCCCCTCGTGACCATCACTCATTCGCCGAACGCCCGGGTGCGCAATTTCTGATACCGCTCATAACGCGGGTCGCTGTCCGGCATCTTGCCGACCATTTTCAGACAGCCGCGACACTCCTCGAGCACGCCGGCATCGCCCCCCTTCTGGGCAATGACGAGCAGGGCCTGGGCCGCGTTCAAGGCAATACTGATGTTCTTCGGTTGCAGCGCCAGGGCGCGGCGGAACAGCTCCACGGCTTCGTCCAGGTTGCCGCCCTTGTAGCTGCGCACGCCCTGCACGTTGAGATCGATGGCCGCCTTGCCGCCACCGAGGATCTGCGGATCGTCGGTCAGCTTGGCAATACCTTTCATCACCGTCGGATCGTCGCCATAGATCTCCACGCAGCTCTTGAGCATCGTCGCCCCGGCCTCCGCCTGGCCCAGCTGCTGCAGCTGCTTGGCCACCAGCAGCGCGGCCTCGGCGCTCATGAAGTTCTCCATGCCGTCCAGGCGCGACATCGCCTGCTCGGTGAGCTTATCGGCGGTTTCGGCATCGTTGAGCAGCAGGCTGGTGGCCTTCATCAAGCGCGCACGCACCTGCAAGCCCTGGTCGTTGGCGTTTTCCTTGGCCACCGCGCTCAGGGTCTGGTTGATCTCCAGCCGGGTGCGGGTGTCCAGGCCACGCTCGCTGCCCTTGCTGATCAGCGCATGGGCCAGGCCCAGATTGCTTTCCGGGTCCTTGAAGCGCGATTGCTCGCCCTGGGACACGGCCTGGCGATAGGCCCGGGAAGCACTTTCAAAGTCTTCGTTGGCCAGGGCCAGCTTGCCCAGCAACGATTGCCGGCGTACCGCCAGCGGCGACAAGCGCACGGCCTCTTCCAGCACGCTCTGCGCGCGCCGGGTATCGCCCTCCTGCACCAGCACCTCGGCCAGACCGTCATAGAGCGCCGGCATCATCGGAAAGGCCTTGAGCGCAGTCTCGTAGAGCACCTTGGCCTGGACGGTCTGGTTGCGCTTGAGCAGCAACTGCCCCATGCGCGCGTAGGCCCAGGGCAACGGGCGGTCGGCGAGGATGCCGGTGAGAAAACGCTCCAGGGGCTCGAACTGATTGAGGTTCCACATCGCGTCGGCGCGGTAGCGCAGGCACAACGGGGCGAAACGACTGTCCTGCTGGGTCAGACGGGTACAGGCGGCCAGTACTTCGGCCGGCTTATCGCGGTCCAGCGCCTGCATGATCGGCTTGAGCAGGTTCTTGCGCTGTACCAGCTTTTCCAGGCGCTGAGCCAGGCCAGCGCGATTGAACGGCTTGGTCAGGTAGGCATCGGGCTCGTGCTCAAGGGCCGAAAGCACCATGGCCTGGCTGCTTTCGGCGGTGACCATGACAAACACACTTTCGTGGCTGATCAGCTTGTCGGTCATCAGGTCTTCGAGCACCTGCTGGCCGTTCTTCTTGCCATCGCCCAGATGGTAGTCATGCAGCACGAAATCGTAACGTTTCTGCGCACACATACGCAGCGCCTGTTCCCCGGTGTCGGCAGTGTCCACTTCCTTGACTCCCAGCTCCCGCAGCATGGACCTGACTGAACTGCGGAAATCGGAGAAATCATCGACGATAAGAAAGTTTTTTTGGTGATACGCCAGCATCGAGATTCCTGTTGTGGGAAATAGAAGATGAGCCCGTGGGCAATCACCAGAGCGGGTTCAGCTTCCCTGCCACCTTCGCGCGCAGATAATAACTAACGGCATTTTGCCATCAAGCAACTTTACAGCATCGTACAAAATTGCAGGCAAAACCCGACCTTTTGCCAAGCGTAGCGGCAAAAGCTATAGAGGCTTGATTGACAGCTCGAGACACACCTCAGCCCGCGATAGCGGACTTTCGGGTTATCCCCATCAGGGTATCGTCAGACACCGCGAAAACCTGAGACCCGGACAAAGAGTTGCCAGCATCGAGCGCGACGCGGCACTGGCCTATGCTGTCGACGGCTTCATCCGGTATCCATGGAATCGACTCGTCATATTAAGGGAATAATCTTGAGCGCCAGGCTGTGTAACAACGTCATTGCTGTCACCTTCGTCAGCAAACACAAAGCGGCTTGCCAGCCGATTGCCGATCAACTGGACGTGCCAGTGGAGAACATCCTCGGTCTCGCGGCCCAGGAGAGCCAATACGGCAGTGGCCGTATCGCCCGGGAACTGAACAACTATTTTTCCCTGCACGCGCCGGCTCCCTTGCAGATCGGCGAAGAAGCGCCAATGAGCAACGCCAGGATCAAGGTGGCGAAACGGTTTCGCCCAGTATCTGGCCGAGATCATCACCACGGTCAAAGGACGGTTGGCGTGCTGATCAAAACCGTCACTTCATGGTTGCTGACCGTCGGCCTGACCAGCGCCACGTTCTCGGCCTGCGAGGACGACAAGTAGGCCGCCGGCTCAACGCATCGCCTGGCGTTTGTCCAGCAACGCAAACAGCTGGATACCGGCCAACATGGCCAGTACGAACACAATGACCTGCCAATGCCCGGTCAGCAGAATCGCCACCGCCGGTCCCGGGCAGATGCCGGCGATCCCCCAGCCCACGCCGAACAGCAGACTACCACCCATCAACCGCGCATCCAGCTCGCGCTTGAGCGGTATCTGCATCGGCGCGCCCAACAGCGACTGCCGGTGTTTGCCGGCCCAGCGAAATGGCCAGGCTGCGACGGCCACCGCTCCCGCCATGACCAGCCCCAGGGAAGGATCCCAGGCCCCCGCCAAATCAAGAAACCCCAAGACCTTGGCCGGGTTGGCCATACCTGCCAGCAGCAGGCCGATGCCGAATATCAGGCCGCCCAAAAAAGCCGTCAGCTTGGTCATAGCGAGACTCCCAACACATGGCGAAGGACATGGACCGTGGCAAATCCCGCGGCCATGAAGCACAGCGTGGCGACAATCGAGCGTGGCGACAGCCGTGAAATACCACACACGCCGTGCCCACTGGTGCAACCCGAGCCATAACGGGTTCCCAATCCCACCAGCAGGCCCGCCAGCACCAGGCCGGGCACGCCGGTCTCGAAGCGGATCGGCGGCAGGGCATGGAACACGCCCCACAACAACGGTGCCAGCAGCAAGCCAAGCAAAAACAACGCCTTCTCACCGCGCCCTTCGCTGCCGCGTTGAAGCAGGCTGCCGAGCAAGCCGCTGATGCCGGCAATACGGCCGTTGGCGAGGATGAACAGAGCCGCTGCGAGCCCGATCAACGCGCCCCCGGCCAGCGCCGACCACGGCGTAAAGTCAAGCCAGTCGATAGTCATATCGCCTCTTCCACTGAATAAAGAGAGTATGCGTGGCCGTGAGTACAGTCGATCTGCGTCAATGTTCCGGCCCGCATGGGCGGATATCGTCACCACAGTAGCGACGCTCCTTGAAAAGTCCGACTCACGGAACTGAACGATCATGCCTGTGAGCCGATACAAAAAACATAACACGCTTGCTCCTCGACCCGGGATTTCCTATGAAGTGGAAAATACGCAACAAGGTTCTGCTGCTGTCCGTGATTCCGGCCCTCTTGCTGGCCTTGATAATTCAACTCCTGGCCTTTTCCGAGCAGCAGGCCATGGGCGAGCGAAGCATCGAGGAGACCCGGCAGACCCTGATAAAAACCCGCAAGGACGAGTTGGTGCACTACCTTGATCTCGCCTACAGCGCCATCAAGCCGCTTTATGAAGGAGCCGACGCCATGAGCCCGGCCACCCAGGAGGAAGCCAAGCGTCGACTACGCGACCTTCACTATGGGCAAGACGGCTATTTCTTCGGCTACAACGACAAGGGCGACAGGATTTTTCTGGCCGCTGGCAAAGACGATGGGAAAAACTTCTGGGACCTGAAAGACAGCCACGGTACTTATCTGATCAGAGAGCTGATCGCTGCCGCCAAACGCGGTGGTGATTTCGTCACGTACTACTTCCCCAAACCCGGTAATGACGACACCGCCTATCCCAAGCTGTCCTACAGCATCTCTCTGGACAAATGGAACTGGGTCGTCGGCGCCGGTTTTTATATCGACGGCCTGGACGCCCTGATCGCCGCGCAGACGCAACACCAGCAGCAGGCCATGGACGCCCTGCGCTGGAAGCAATGGGGCATCATGGGGGTGCTGCTGATCGTGCTCAGCATCGCCGCCGCTTATGTCGCCCGCAGCATCGTCAGGCCACTCGGTTTGCTGACGCGCAGCCTGCAAGAGCTGGCCAGCGAAGACGGCGACCTCACCCGCCAGTTACCCATCGATGGCAATGAAGAAACCGCCGAGCTGGCCAGTGCCTTCAATCAGTTCGCCGGAAAAATCCGCCATATGGTGCTGGACCTGGCCCGCTGCGCCCAGCAGTTGCAGGAGCGCAATGAACAGCTCAAGCAGAGCGCCCAGCATGCTGCCGATGCGCTGATGCGCCAGACCCGCGACGCCGAGCAGGTCTCCCACGCCATGGAGCAGATGGCCCTGGCCACCCATAACGTCGCGGAGTCAGCGCAAAATGCCGCCCAGGCGACCCGCCATACCGATGAGCAGGCCCAGGCCATGCACACCAACGTAAACGACACCGTCGATGCCATCGGCGGCCTCGCGCAGGATATCGAAAAGGCCGCCCAGGATATCCAGACCCTGGGCAACGATGTGGAATCCATCGGTTCCATCCTCGATGTGATCCGCGGCATTGCCGAGCAGACCAATCTACTGGCCCTCAACGCCGCCATCGAGGCCGCTCGCGCAGGTGAACAGGGTCGCGGATTTGCCGTGGTGGCCGACGAAGTCCGTTCGCTGGCCCAGCGTACCCAGCAAAGCACCCAGGAAATCCAGAGCAAGATCAGCCAGCTGCAACAGGGTGCCCGGGCGGCAGTCAGCACCATGCAAAGCAGCCTCGGTGGCAGCGAGCTGGCGGTGACCAAGGTCAACGGTACCGGCCAGATCCTGGCTCAGGTGAGCCATGCGGTGTCCGAGATCAATGGCATGAACAACCAGATCGCGACCGCCGCGGAAGAGCAGTCGAGCATTGGCGCGGAGGTGAACCAGAGCCTGGCGCAAATCAGCCAGCACATCAACGACACCCAGGCCATCACCACGCGCAACAACGAAATGTGTGTCGAGCTGGATCAGCTGTCGCGAGAGTTGGGGCTGCTGGTCAAACGCTTCAGGGTCTGAGGGGGCGAACAGGGCGCTGTCTATTCTGCGGCGCCCAAGGGAACCAAGACCAATGAATGATTCTTCATTTCAAAATATTACTAAAAATCACACGACAGTCATCAGACAGAAATATTTCAGGAATTAAATCGTAACGTCTCTTTATAGGTGGGTCACTCCACTTAACCCTTTCATTGAGGTGTTGTCGTGATGTTGCTGACTAAAAAAAGCCTGTCTGTCCTGCTGGCTTCTCTCTGCCTGAGCGGTGTCGCTCACGCGACCGATGTTACCGGCGCTGGCTCCAGCTTTGTCTATCCGGTTCTGTCCAAGTGGTCGCAGGACTACAGCAAAGACTCCAGCAATCGCATCAACTACCAGTCGATCGGCTCGGGTGGCGGTATTGCCCAGATCAAGGCGGCCACCGTGGATTTTGGTGCCTCCGATGCCCCGCTGTCGGCGGATGACCTCAAGGCCGGCGGCCTGGGTCAATTTCCTAGCGTGATTGGCGGCATCGTGCCGGTAATGAACATTGAGGGTGTCGCGGCGGGCCAACTGAAGCTCGACGGTGAGACCCTGGCGAAAATCTTCCTGGGTGAAATCACTGAGTGGACCGACCCGGCCATCGTCGCCCTGAACCCAGGCGTGAAACTGCCTGGCGGTAAAATCACCGTGGTGCACCGCTCCGACGGCTCGGGTACCTCGTACAACTTCACCAACTACCTGGCCAAAGTGAGTGATGGCTGGAAATCCAAAATCGGTTTCGGTACCACCGTGCCTTGGCCGGTCGGTGTCGGTGGTAAAGGCAATGAAGGTGTCTCCGCCTACGTCAAGCAGATCAAGAACTCCATCGGCTATGTTGAGTACGCCTACGCCCTGCAAAACAAGATGACTCACGCGCAGCTGAAAAACGCCGCCGGGAAATTCATCCAACCTAACGCCAAAGCGTTTGCGGCCGCTGCCGACACCGCCGACTGGGCCAACGCCAAAGACTTCAACCTGATCATGACCAACGCGCCTGGCGACGGCGCATGGCCGATCACGGCGACCACCTGGATCATCATGTACAAACAGCCAAAGAATGCCGAGCAAAGCCAGGCGGCCTTCAACTTCTTCAAATGGTCGCTGGAAAATGGCCAGCAACAGGCCTCGGCGCTGGACTATGTGGCGCTGCCTGACTCCCTCGTCAAGCGCATCGAAGGTTATTGGAAGTCTGACTTCGCCCATTGATCCAGCAATAGCTAAAACACCCCTTCCTCGGGCAGTCTTTGCCGAGTGAAGGGGTTTGTTTGTGAGCAGACTTCTGATGAACGATATAGTCCAACCCCCGGCCATGACCCTTTACGCAGGCGAAGTGACGAGTGATGCGCGTGCGACTCGCGATCATCGTCATGATCTCTGGTTCAAGCGCTCGATGATGGGCGCGGCGATGCTGGTGCTGTTGCTCCTGGCAAGCATCGCGGCTTCGACACTCTGGGGCGGCAGTCTTGCGCTCAAGACCTTCGGTTTCGGCTTTCTGACCAGCACCGAGTGGGACGCGGTCAATAACCACTTTGGTGCCCTGGTGCCGATTTACGGCACCCTGGTGACGTCTTTCCTGGCCTTGCTGATTGCAGTTCCCGTCAGCTTTGGCATTGCGATTTTCCTGACTGAGGTCGCCCCCCCCTGGCTACGGATGCCCGTCGCCTCGGCGGTTGAATTGCTCGCGGGGATTCCATCGATTATCTACGGCATGTGGGGCCTGTTCGTGTTCGGCCCGTTCATGGCCGAACACCTGTCGCCCTGGATCAATGACTACCTGGGCTCGTTACCTTTGGTCGGTTCGCTGTTTCAGGGCCCACCCCTGGGCATCGGCATGCTGACCGCCGGCATCGTCCTGGCAATCATGATCATGCCCTTTATCTCCTCGGTCATGCAGGAAGTGTTTCGCAGCGTTCCCACGCCACTCAAGGAGTCTGCCTACGCACTGGGCGGCACCACCTGGGAGGTGGTCTGGGACATCGTCCTGCCTTACACCCGCTCCGCAGTGGTCGGCGGTATTTTCCTCGGACTGGGACGCGCGCTGGGCGAGACCATGGCGGTGACCTTCGTACTGGGTAACGCCCAGCAATTCTCGGCCTCGTTGCTGATGCCCAGCAGCTCCATCGCTTCGGTGATCGCCAATGAGTTCAGCGAAGCCTATACCGACCTGCATCGCTCGGCGCTGATTGCACTGGGCTTCTTGCTGTTTATCGTCACCTTTATCGTATTGGCGCTGGCGCGACTCTTACTGATGCGGCTTTCACGCAAGGAGGGTGTATGAGCGGTAACGAACGTCTCTACCGAATCCGCGCCTTCAAGAATCAGCTGGCGATGGTGCTCAGTTGTGGCGCCACGGTCTTCGGCCTGGTCTGGTTGGTCTGGATCCTGCTGACCACGGTCATCAACGGCTTTCAGGCGCTCAATCTGCGTCTCTTTACCCAGATGACACCGCCACCTGGTGTCGAAGGCGGCTTGGCCAACGCATTTTATGGCAGTGCCCTGATGTCGGCGATCGCCCTGCTGATCGGCACGCCGATCGGCTTGATGGCGGGCATCTGGCTGGCGGAGTTCGCACGCCATTCGCGCCTGGGCAACGTCGTCCGATTTATCAACGACATCCTGCTGTCGGCACCGTCGATTGTGCTGGGCCTGTTCGTCTACACCGCAGTGATCCTGCCGTTGAACCTGCTGACCAATCACCAGTCCGGTTTCTCCGCGATCGCCGGGGCCCTGGCCTTGGCACTCCTGGTGATTCCAGTGGTGGTCAGGACCACCGACGAGATGCTGCAACTGCAACCCACCACCCTGCGCGAGGCGGCGCTGGCGTTGGGTGTACCGCAGTGGAAATTGACGCTGCAAATCGTCCTGCGCGCGGCGAAAGCCGGTGTGCTGACCGGCATTTTGCTGGCGCTGGCCAGGATCACCGGCGAAACAGCGCCGCTGCTGTTTACCGCGTTCGGCAACCAGTTCTGGAGCAGCAATCTGCTCAAGCCGATTGCCAGCGTGCCCGTGGTCATTTTCCAGTACGCCATGAGCCCTTTCGAGGACTGGCACTCCCTGGCCTGGGCGGGTGCGTTGGTACTGACCTTGTTCGTACTGATCCTCAGCCTTCTGTCCCGTTTGATCCTTTTGCGCAATAGGTTGACTTGATGAATAGCCGTGACCTTGGCAACGAAAAAACCAAAATTCGCGTTCGTGGCCTGGAGTTTTTTTACAACAACCAGCGCTCCCTGAAGTCCATCGACATGGATATTCCCGAGAAACGCATCACCGCGATCATCGGGCCTTCAGGTTGCGGTAAGTCGACACTGCTGCGGGTATTCAACCGGATCTACTCCATGTATCCGAAGCAGGAGGCGCGTGGCGAGGTCTTGCTCAACGGCGAGAACATCCTTGCGCCGGGCTACTCGATGAATCGCCTGCGCAGCCATGTCGGCATGGTCTTCCAGAAACCCGTACCCTTTCCGATGTCGATCTATGACAACGTGGCCTACGCCGTGCGTCACCATGAGCAGCTGTCCCGGCATGAGATGGATGAGCGTGTCGAGCAGGCCCTGAGTGGTGCCGCGCTGTGGGACGAGGTCAAGGATAAGCTCAAGCAAAGCGCACAGGGCCTTTCAGGCGGTCAACAGCAGCGTCTTTGCATCGCACGGACCATCGCCTTGCGGCCACAGGTCTTGCTCCTGGACGAACCGACTTCCGCGCTTGACCCGATCTCCACCGGGCGCATCGAGCAGTTGATCACTGAACTGAAAGAGCAGTACACCATCATCATCGTGACCCACAACATGCAGCAAGCGGCGCGGGTGTCGGACTACACCGCGTTCATGTTCATGGGTGAATTGATCGAGCATGCGATGAGCGACACTATCTTCACCAATCCGAAGAAGAAGCAGACCGAAGACTACGTGACTGGTCGCTTTGGCTGATCCGCCCGCTAATAAAGAAACCACCTGCAGAGGTGGTTTTTTTATGCCTGGGATTTATTGGCTACGCCGGCCTGTAGAAGCCGGGCACGGCGCTATCTCTGTGCGCAGGAACACCCGCCCCCTGTAGGAGCCAGCTTGCTGGCGATGGGGCCCTTGAGCCTTGCAGCGCCCATGCGGCCGCCATCGCCGGCAAGCCGGCTCCTACAAAGACCGGGCACGACGCTGTCTCTGTGCTGGAACACCCGCCCCCTGTAGGAGCCAGCTTGCTGGCGATGGCGATCGAACAGTCGCCACAGGAGGCCGGACCTG
>NZ_JBWKUQ010000031.1:0-59751 GCF_059420925.1 Pseudomonas sp. GW821-FHT03C07 | reverse complement strand
ACATAGATGCAACCGGGTAGCAGTGTTCAAAAGCGTGTTGACAGGGTGGGCGAGTCCATACATAGGAGCCGGCTTGCTGGCGCCTACAGGGGATCGCGTTCCGCCCGTAGACAGAACGCGCATCGAATCAAGCCGACAACGAATAGATCAACGCCGAAATCGCCACCAAGCCCACCAGCGTGACGAACACGTTGGACATCTGCCCCGAGTACTGCCGCATTGCCGGCACCCGCCGAATCGCGTACATCGGCATCAGGAACAGCAGCGCCGCGATGATCGGCCCGCCGAGGGTCTCGATCATGCCGAGAATGCTCGGGTTCAAGGTCGCCACCAGCCAGCAGACCACCAGCATGAAGGCCGCCGTCATCCGGTCCAGAGCCTTGGCGCCCGGCTTGCGGCCACTCTTGGCGACCAAGCCCTTGAGGCCCTCGCTGGCCCCGATGTAGTGTCCCAGGAAGGACTTGGAAATGGCCACGAAAGCAATCAACGGTGCCGCGAAGGCGATGGTCGGGTTGCTGAAGTGGTTGGCCAGGTACGACAGGATCGACAGGTTCTGCGCCTTGGCTTCGGCCAACTGCGCCGGCGACAGGGTCAGCACGCAACTGAAGACGAAGAACATCACCATCACCACCATCAACAGGTGGGCCCGCGACAGGATCTGCGTACTGCGCTCCTCGGCGTGGGCGCCATAACGGCGCTTCTGGTCAACCGCGAAGGCCGAGATGATCGGCGAATGGTTGAAGGAGAACACCATCACCGGAATCGCCAGCCACAAGGTGTGCAGCAAGGCCGACGGCTCGGGCGGGTTGCCGGCCGTGGTGAGGATGCCGCCGTTCCAGTGCGGGACCAGGTAAACCGCCAGGAACAGCAAGGCGACGATAAACGGATACACCATCAGGCTCATGGCCTTGACGATCACCTGCTCGCCGCAACGCACCACCACCAGCAGGCCGAGGATCAGCATCAGCGACAGCAGTGCCCGGGGCGGCGGCACCAGGTGCAGCTGGTGCTCAAGGAAACTGCCGACGGTATTGGTCAGGGCCACGCTGTAGATCAGCAGGATCGGGAAGATCGCAAAGAAATACAGCAAGGTGATCAGTGCCCCGGCCTTGATCCCGAAATGCTCTTCCACCACTTCGGTGATGTCCGCGCCCTCGCGCCCGGAGAGCACGAAACGGGTCAGGCCACGGTGGGCGTAGAAGGTCATGGGGAACGCCAGCACCGCCAGGACCAGCAACGGCCAGAAGCCGCCCAGCCCCGCGTTGATCGGCAGGAACAAGGTGCCCGCGCCGATGGCCGTGCCAAACAGGCCCAGCATCCAGGTGGTGTCTTGGCGGTTCCAGTTGCTCAGTGCAACGGGGGCCGATTCATAGCGTTCGTCGACGCTGTTGGCCTGGTCATTCATCCGGTCGAATCTCCGTTAGCCGGTCATTACCACGCGACCGGGGCGGATAAAAAGCATGTCACTGGCAGCGCCCCGGCCATAAGAGGGGCGCGATTGTCCGGGATTAAGCTTAAGAAGCAAAGGGTTAGCTGAGTAACGGTCGATTGCTCGCGCAGTTTTATCAGCCATCGCCCACGGAGTATTGATACACTGTAACAATCAATTCCAGACTCTCGATCAGTGCCTTCCCATGACCTCTGTGCAATGTCGTGCCTGTTTTACCGTCCTTCTCCTGCTCCTGGGCAGTTTGTCGGCCCTGGCTGACGATCTGATCATCACCTGGCCCGGCGACTGGGAGGTGCAGACCCTGCCCCCGGCCCAGAACGCGGCGGGCGAAGTGATCAGCGGCCTGCGCCAGCGCGCGGTGAAGAACGATGCCAATGGCGACCCGTTGATGGTCATGGAGTTGACCGAGTCGGCGCTCAATCCCGGCCATGAAGTCAACCTCCCCGGGGTGTTGCTGGAGATGCGCAAGGCGGTCCAGAAGAACTTTGTCGAGCGCGGTTTCATGAGTGTCTGCAACCGCATTCACGACAGCACGCTGGGCGGCATGGCCGCGGTGGAAACCACCTGCACCATCACCCAGAACGGCGCTCACGTGATGACCCAGACCCTGGTGGCCGCGGCCCGCGATGGCAAGGCCTACTCCTTGCTCTATGCCGGTTCCGCGGACGGCTACAAGAGCGTCGAGCCGGTGGTCAACGGCATCCGCGCGAGTTTGCGCCTGCAGCCCTGATATCCCCCTGTGGGCCGGCTTGCCGGCGATGGCGGTCGAACAGGCATGCAAGATTCACCGGCCTCATCGCCAGCAAGTCAGTTCCTACAAAGATAGTGTGGCCCCTCTATCCGACCAGGAATCCCCGGGCCATGCCACTGGCGGCAATCACGATCAGCATGATCAGCAGCGCTTCGATATGGCTGATCCGGGCGAATAGCCGGGCGCGACCGATATCGATGACCGCGCCCTTCTTCTGGGCGATACGCCATTTGATCAAGTTGATCATCGGCGCCAGCTCCAGCAGCAGGACAATCACGAACAAGGTCAGCTTGAGGTGGAACAGCGGCTGGTGCAGGTAGTAATCCGTGCCTTTCTCGAAACCAGCGAAAGCCCGCAGGCCACCCGTCACCAGCAGGACCCCGGCGCTGATGCCCCAGAGGTTGTCCCAGATAAACACCTGCCGCAGCTCGGCCGGGCTGGTGCCGGTGAGGCGGCGTAAAGCCCCGCCACGTCCGAATACCGCCGCCAGGGCGATACCAAACGCCAGAAGATGAAGTGCGGCCAGGGACCAGTGAGCGAACATCGGGTTGTCTCCTTGAATGAGCAAGACAGTTGTAGCTCAAGCCGCCGATATTTGCGCAGGGATCTGGCCCCCTGGGAATGGACCGTTTGGAATGAGACCTGTAGGAGCCGGCTTGCTGGCAATGAGGCCAGTGAGCCTTGCATCGCCTGATCGGCCGCCATCGCCAGCCAGCCGGCGCCTACAGGTTTGTGGCGTTTTCAAGTCCCCACGACAACGCGTGCAACAACCTCAAGGCAGCAGGATCACCTTGTCACTGCCGCCCTGATTAACCTCGGCATAACGCGCCAGGCCCTCGGACAGCGGCGACTCCAGCAACCCTGTCGGCAGTTCCAGCAAGCCCTCGTCAAAGAAGCGCCCGAACTGCTCGAGCATCCGCGCGCAGGCCTCGGTGCCATACAGCAGCGAGTTGATCCCAACCACCGAACCGCCCTTGCGATACAGCGCCAGGGCCGGCAACTGCACATGACCGTCTACCGGTGCGGCGATGATCGCGATCCGGCCGAAGGGCGCCAGGGCCGTCACGGCCGCTGGCAGCCAGAAACCCGTGGTGTCGAAGATCACATCGGCGCCACCGGGAAAGACGCCGTTGACCGAAGCCGCCAGGTCTTCCGGCTGGTCCAGTTGAATGGCGTCAAAACCCTTGTCCCGCAGCGCCTTGACCTGCTCCGCGCGCCGTACCGCGCCCAACACCCGCGCCCCGCGAATCTTCGCCAGGGCCAGCGCGGCGCTGCCGACGGCGCCATTGGCACCGATTACCAACAAGCGCGTGTCGGCCTTCACCAGACTGCGCTCCAGGGCGTCCCAGGCGGTGGTGAACGGCACGCCGAGGCTGGCGGCCTGGGCGAAGCTCAAGTGCGTCGGTTTGATCGCCACGCCACTGGCGGGCAAGGTCAGGTATTGGGCATGGGAACCGTCGCCGGTAAACCCCAACTCCTTGCCAGTGCCCCAGACTTCCTGGCCGAGCAACGATTGCGGTCCTTCGATCACCACACCGGCAAAGTCCCGACCGGGAATCCGCGGCAATGTCGTGTAGGAGAAACGCCCGAGCACATTTTTCACATCGCTGGGGTTCAGGCCGGCCGCCTTGATCTGCACCAGGACTTCACCGGCAGCCGGCACAGGGGTGAGCACGTCGACCAGTTGCAGGGCCGAGAGATCGCCGGTTTTCGCAAATTGCAGGGCTTTCATGAAATACGCATCCAGTCAGAAAAAAACGTGGGATTCAGGACAGCCAGCCGGCGACCAGTTGCTTGCCCAGGGGCCAGGCCTTTTCGCCCAGTTGCATGCCCAACAGGCCGACCAGGGCCACGGCGGGCGGTGCCGGGGAACGGAAGTCGAGCCCGCCGTAAAGCAGGCCGACGGCGATGCCGATAGCGAGAGAGATAAGGTAGCTCATGATCAACGCCGGGCTCGATGAGGGAATACCCAGAGTCTATGACCGGCAAA
This sequence comes from Pseudomonas sp. GW821-FHT03C07, assembly GCF_059420925.1. Taxonomy (NCBI): domain Bacteria; kingdom Pseudomonadati; phylum Pseudomonadota; class Gammaproteobacteria; order Pseudomonadales; family Pseudomonadaceae; genus Pseudomonas; species Pseudomonas sp. GW821-FHT03C07. The sequence goes on along the minus strand of NZ_JBWKUQ010000031.1, from coordinate 55,560 downwards.
GCGTGGGCGTCGGTCAAAGGCTTCTGTATTTCGGCCAAAGCGCTTACGTAACTTGTAGGAGCGAGTTTGCTCGCGATGGACGTCAACGATAACGCGGAAAACCTGATACCCCGCGGTGCCCGGACCACCATCGCGAGCAAGCTCGCTCCTACAGGGGCAGACCGTACGCGTTATTGTTGGAGGGCAGTCGCTAGCTCGCCGGATAGTGGGATGGAGCCACGCCCAGTGCACGCCGGAACATATCGCTGAAGCTGCTGGGCGAATACCCCAACTCCCGAGCGATACGACTGACCGGCACGCCCTGGATCAGCTCCACCACGGCCGTCGCCAATTGCACCTGGCGCCGCCATTCGGCAAAGCCCATGCCCAACTCGCCCTGAAACAAGCGCGCCAAGGTCCGCACGCTGGCCCCGGCCGATTGCGCGTGCTGCTCGAAAGAAATATCCAACGACGGTGCGCTCATGACTGCCTGGCACAGGTTCATCAGCCGACGGTCACTGTCCGACGGCATCGGAACTTTCAGAAACGCACGCCGCGCCCGCTTCAGCTCCAGCAGCGCCAGGTTGACCAGCGTTTCGTAATAGTCACCCTGGGGATCCTCGGCCAACGCCACCAACTGCACGATCAACTCGCGCAGCAGCCCGCCGACCTCGATCACCTGGACCGTGTCTTCGAGGGTTTCGGCCAACGTCGGACGTAGATAGATATTGCGCATCTGCAGGTCCGACACCACCCGGATCCCGTGGGGAACGCCGGGCGGCAACCACACCGCGCGCTGCGGAGGGACCGCCAGGGCCTCGTGGGGCGTCTCGACCCACATCACCCCCGACATCGCATAGAGCAACTGGCCCCAGACATGCGCGTGGGGCTCGATAAACAAGCCCCGCGGGTAAGTCCGGGCCAGGGGTTGCAGCGGCCTGTCGGTGTCGCTCAGGTCCGGCGGTGTAGCCAGCGCCATGGTTCAGCCAGCAACCGGTGTGCGCAGGGTGACGAACTCTTCAGCCGCCGTCGGATGCACACCGATGGTTTCGTCAAAATGCTGCTTGGTGGCGCCAGCTTTCAAGGCAATGGCCAGCCCTTGGATGATTTCCCCGGCCTCCGGCCCGACCATGTGGCAACCCAGCACCTTGTCGGTCTTGGCGTCCACCACCAACTTCATCAGGGTCCGCTCCTGGCACTCGGTCAGGGTCAGCTTCATCGGCCGGAAGCGGCTTTCGAAGATCTGCACCTCGTGGCCCTGCTCCCGCGCCTGCTCTTCGCTCAGGCCGACGGTACCGATATTCGGCAGGCTGAAGACCGCCGTCGGAATCATCGCGTAGTCCACCGGACGATACTGTTCGGGCTTGAACAGACGCCGGGCCACCGCCATGCCTTCGGCCAGGGCCACCGGGGTCAGTTGCACACGACCGATGACATCGCCCAGGGCAAGGATCGACGGTTCGCTGGTCTGGTATTGCTCGTCGACCTGGATAAAGCCGTTCTTGTCCAGCTTCACCGCAGTGTTTTCCAGGCCCAGGTTGTCCAGCATCGGCCGTCGGCCGGTGGCGTAGAAGATACAATCGGCCTCCAGCTCGCGACCGTCCTTGAGGGTGGCCTTGAGGCTGCCGTCGGCCTGTTTGTCGATCCGCTCGATATCGGCGTTGAAGTTCAGGCCCAGGCCGCGCTTGGTCAGTTCTTCCTGCAGGTGACGGCGCACCGAACCGTCAAAACCGCGCAGAAACAGGTCGCCGCGATAGAGCAGTTGGGTCTTGGCGCCCAGCCCGTGGAAGATCCCGGCAAACTCAACGGCAATGTAGCCGCCGCCGACCACCAGGATGCGCTTGGGCAGTTCCTTGAGGAAGAAGGCTTCATTGGAACTGATGGCGTGTTCGCTGCCGGGGATATCCGGAATCTGCGGCCAGCCGCCAGTGGCGATCAGGATGTGCCTGGCGCTGTAGCGTTGGCCGTTGACTTCGACCTGATGCGGATCCACCAGCTTGCCGTGGCCTTCGAGCAAGGTCACGCCGCTGTTGACCAGCAAGCTGCGGTAGATGTCATTGAGGCGATGAATTTCCTTGTCCTTGTTGGCGATCAGGGTCGCCCAGTCGAAGTCCGCCTCACCCAGTGACCAGCCAAAGCCCTGGGCCTGCTCGAAGTCCTCGGCGAAATGCGCGCCGTACACCAGGAGTTTTTTCGGCACACAGCCAACGTTGACGCAGGTCCCGCCCAGATAGCGGCTTTCGACCACCGCCACCTTGGCGCCAAACCCGGCGGCAAACCGCGCCGCACGCACACCGCCGGAACCGGCGCCAATCACAAACAGGTCAAAATCGTAGGCCATTTCAATCTCCTCGGCAGGTGCACAGCATACCCGCTGTAGCCTTCTGGGTCAGCGTCAGGAGTCTATAAGGGCATTCAGATGAAATATAAAACGGTAGGCGCGAGCTTGCTCGCGAAAGAGAGCCGCCGCACCGCACCCCGTCAGCTCGCCCGCGTCATCGTTGGCCATTTTTTCGCGAGCAAGCTCGCGCCTACAAGAAGCCTGGAAGCAGCGCCCATAAAAAAGCCACCGTGAGGTGGCTTTTTTCTATAAAACAACAGGCCTTATCAGTAAGCCTTGCCCGTCTTGTAGAAGTGCTCAAAGCAGAAGTTGGTGGCTTCGATGTAGCCTTCAGCGCCACCGCAGTCGAAACGCTTGCCTTTGAACTTGTAGGCAATCACGCAACCGTCCTGGGCCTGTTTCATCAGGGCGTCGGTGATCTGGATCTCGCCACCCTTGCCTGGCTCGGTCTGTTCGATCAGGGCGAAGATGTCCGGGGTCAGGATGTAACGACCGATGATCGCCAGGTTCGACGGTGCATCTTCCGGCTTCGGCTTCTCGACCATGTTGCGTACGCGGTACAGGTCGTCGCCGATCAGGTCGCCGGCAATCACGCCGTACTTGTTGGTTTCCTGCGGATCGACTTCCTGGATCGCGACGATGGTGCAGCGATACTGCTTGTACAGCTTGACCATCTGGGTCAGGACGCCGTCGCCTTCGAGGTTGACGCACAGGTCGTCCGCCAGTACCACGGCGAAGGGTTCGTCACCGATCAATGGACGGCCGGTCAGGATCGCGTGACCCAGGCCTTTCATTTCGGTCTGACGGGTGTAGGAGAACGAGCACTCGTCCAGCAGTTTGCGGATACCGACCAGGTATTTTTCCTTGTCGGTGCCCTTGATCTGGTTTTCCAGCTCGTAGCTGATGTCGAAGTGGTCTTCCAGCGCGCGCTTGCCGCGACCGGTCACGATCGAGATCTCGGTCAAGCCGGCGTCCAGCGCTTCCTCGACGCCGTACTGGATCAGTGGCTTGTTCACCACCGGCAGCATTTCTTTGGGCATGGCTTTAGTCGCTGGGAGGAAGCGAGTACCGTAACCGGCTGCTGGGAACAAGCATTTCTTGATCATATAAGTCCTTGAAAGGGCGGTGTGTACAAGTTTCGGCGCAGTCTAATCAGGCAGCGGCCACCTTACAATGCCCGGCTGATAGCAGACTGACGCCAACATAGAGAAACCTGACGGCAGATAGTTCCGGGATTGTGTCAAATATTGCTACATCTGGCGCTCACCGAGCGGGTCAATCGTCGGTCTTTGTGCTTCGGCCATCAACTCTAGCGGCTATTGACGGTTTATGCCTTGATCTGAGCTATCATCAGCACCTTTCATCAGCCCATGAGACAGATCGATGTCGGCAGCAAAGAACGTGAACGGTTACCTGATCAATCAAGCAAAAGACGGCCAGTGGTGGCTGACCGGTGCCGATGGCGAACCGGTCGCCGGCCCCTTTCCGAGCGAAACACTGGCCATTGAAGTGGCCTCGGTCTTCGAAGATACCCCCGCCCCCGCCGCCCGGCGTCGTGGCAACAAGGACTGAATACCGGCATGAACAAATTCCTGGTATTGATTGCGCTGCTGGCCCTGGGCGGCTGCGCCACGGCGTCCAAGACCTACCTGAACAACGGCCAGCAGGGCCTGGCCATCGACTGTTCGGGCGAAGCCATGTCCTGGGCCAAGTGCTATGAGAAGGCCGATGCCTCCTGTGCCGGTACCGGCTACACCATCGTCGGCACCGATGGCACCCCCTCGCCCAAGGAAAGCGACAAGACCCTGGGCATCGATGTCGGCAATTTCAAAAGCCGCACAGTGACGGTGGTGTGTAAATAGCCAGGCGCCAGGTGCTTCAGCCTGAAATACAGTGCTCCGCCGCATCGAGCACGGCTCGCGAGCGCAACGGGAAATTCGACATGCTCTCGAAGACCTTGATGCTGCTGCCGCTGGAGCGCTCCTCGATAAACAGCACCGCCGACGGATGGGTGGAAAAACGGTCACGCACGATCACCTTGACCCCGTCCTTGTGATAAGGCTCGATCAATGAAGGCCCACGGTCCTTGGCCAGCCGCGAATCGAAGCACTGCGCATAGGCCATGGGCTTCTTGCCGGAGATCACGGCCATCGTCGGCGGTGACTGCTCGATATCCGATACATTCGCGCATCCGCTCATGACCAGAGCAACCAATGCCCACACACCCCACTTCATAAGCAAATCTCCGACAAAGACGGTAGGACAGCGTCCGGGCGATTTTTCTCCCGCGCCCAAGGATTTAATCCAAACTTTATGGCGACAAGGCTACGCAATCCGTCAGACTGGGAGGCGTAGCGGTCGAATAAATCGGCTACCGTGCTAAAAACACCCTGTTCCACATGCTATCTTTTTGATTTTGTAGAAAAAGCCTTCTGGAGACGCCCTTGAAATTCATCCACCAGCGCGAGCACCTCAACGAAGACGACATCGTCGTGATCGAATGCTCCCAGACGTGCAACATCCGCCTGATGAACGACGCCAACTTTCGCAGCTTCAAGAATGGCGGTCGTCACACTTACCACGGCGGCGCATTTGATACCTTTCCGGCGAAAATCACCATCCCGAGCACCGGTTTCTGGAACATTACCATTGATACCGTGGTGACCAAGCGCGCCATCAGCGTCACCCGCAAGCCGAACCTGACGCACTCGATTCGCATCATCCGTCGTTCCAGCTCGAAACTGCGCTGAATCGCCACCGCTGTCCATCTTCTCGTTACTGGAATCGCCGTGAACACCACACCCACCACCAAATACGTCATCAAATACAAGCTCAACGGTGAGCGTCGCTTCGAATTCGCCCAACTGGAAAACGGCAGCGACGAACAAGCCCTGGCCGCGCTGAAAGCCATTCATGGTGACAGTGACGCGGTCATCAGCGACGTGAAAGCCAGCAAGGCGCTGTAAGAACGCGCGACCGTCTGCCATGACCCTCGACCTGTTTGCCGACGCCGACCTGCAGCAACCCGAACGCTTCGAAGCCATCGGCGCACAGTCCTGCGTGCTGCGCGGCTTTGCCCTGCCCTGGGTCGAGCGTCTGCTGCCGGCCCTGGCCGAGGTGCTGGAACAGGCGCCGTTTCGGCAGATGGTCACCCCGGGCGGCTTTACCATGTCCGCCAGCTTGAGCAGTTGCGGCACATGGGGCTGGACCACCGACCGCGACGGCTACCGTTACACCCGCGTCGACCCGCAGAGCGGCCGGCCTTGGCCAGCAATGCCCGAGGTGTTCCGCCAACTGGCGCTGGAGGCGGCCCAGGCCGCGGGCTTTGCACACTTTTGTGCCGATGCCTGCCTGATCAATCGCTATTTGCCAGGGGCGAAGATGTCCCTGCACCAGGACCGCAACGAGCGCGACTTCAGCGCGCCCGTGGTCTCGGTCTCACTGGGCCTGCCGGCGATCTTCCTGTTTGGCGGCCATGAACGCAGCGACAAATCCCAACGCACCCCGCTGTTTCACGGCGATGTCGTGGTCTGGGGCGGCGTCGACCGACTGCGCTTTCATGGCGTCCTGCCGATCAAGGAAGGTCACCACCCACAGATGGGGGCCGAACGCCTCAACTTCACCTTGCGCAGCGCCGGTTAGCCGCCTGTGGCTTAGCGGTTGACGTCCACCACCACCCGGCCGCGCACCTGCCCGGCGAGCAATCGCGGTGCTAGTTCAAGCGCCTCGCTCAGACTGATTTCCTGGCTGATCAGCGCCAGCAGCCCACGGTCGAGATCTTTTGCCAGGCGCTCCCAGGCGAGGATTCGTTGCGCCTTGGGTTGCGTCACGCTGTTGATCCCGGCCAGGGTCACGCCGCGCAGAATGAAGGGGGCCACCGAGGCCGGAAAGTCCATGCCCTGGGCCAGGCCGCAAGCGGCCACCGTGCCGTTGGCGCGGATACCGGCGCAGACGTTGGCCAGGGTGTGACTGCCCACCGAATCGATAGCGGCCGCCCAACGCTCTTTCGCCAGTGGTTTGCCCGGCTGCGACAGGGTCTCGCGATCGATGATCTCGGCCGCGCCCAGCTGTTGCAGGTAGGCATGCTCGGCGGTACGTCCGGTCGAGGCCACCACCCGATAGCCCAGCCGCGCGAGCAAGGCCACGGCAAAACTGCCGACGCCGCCGTTGGCCCCGGTCACCAGCACATCGCCCTGATCCGGCGTCAGGCCATTGCGCTCCAGGGCCAGGATGCTGAGCATGGCGGTGAAACCCGCGGTGCCGATGGCCATGGTCTGCGCCGGGGTGAAGCCCGCTGGCATCGGGATCAACCAGTCACCGTTGAGCCGGGCTTTCTGCGCCAGGCCACCCCAATGCCCTTCGCCGACACCCCAGCCATTGAGCAGCACCCCATCGCCGACCCGATAATCGGCGTGACTGCTCTGCTCCACCGTTCCCACCAGATCAATACCCGGCACCATCGGAAACTGTCGCACCACCGGGCTTGCGCCGGTGATTGCCAAGCCATCCTTGAAATTCAAGGTGCTGTAGGCCACCCGCACCGTCACATTGCCTTCCGGCAACTGAGCCTCGCTGATGGACGCCAGGTTGGCCCGATAACCGTCCGCGTCCTTTTCGATCAAGATGCCACTGAACATGCTTGCCTCCAATTTAGACCGATCGCCTAGAAATAAACCCAAAAAATCAACCTGCCAGACTGCGTACAAATCCCTGCATGAAAATTTCCAACGGTGCATCGCTGCGCACCAGCCGGGCGCGCAATACCGCACCTTCCCAGCCGATCCAGAAAAAACTCGCCAAGGCCTCGCAATCCGCATCCGCCGCCAACTCGCCCGCGGCTTGCGCCGCTTGCAAACAGCGTGACAGACGCAACTCCCAACTGCGAAACACCGCCTCCAGCTGCTCGCGGTAACTGTCCGGCAACAGCGTCACTTCCTGCCCGAGATTGCCCACCAGGCAACCGCGACGAAATTCATGCCGGGCCATGCCGGCCTTGGCCTCGTCGACAAAACCGCGCAGGCGCTGCAACGGCGCCATGGACTCGTCCAGCAGCCAGCGGTCGAGCTTACGGGCAAAATACCCGGCGTAACTCTCAAGCACTGCCTGGCCAAACGCTTCCTTGCTGTCGAAGTAATGGTAGAACGAGCCCTTGGGCACCCCCACCCGCTTGAGCACGGTATCGATCCCCGTGGCCATGAAACCTTGCTCGGTGAGGATCTCGGTGCCGCAACGAATCAGCATCTCGCGGGTTTGCAGGTTCTCCCGGGGGATCTTCGGCGGACGGCCAGGCTTGCGCGGTGCAGGGGTTATCGAGGTCATGGAGACAATATAGACCGACTGACTACAAAATACATACGACCAAAGATAGAGTCCCGGCTCAATCGACGACGCCGATATACACCGCCACGCTGTCAGGCCCGGTATAGACTTCGAAATCCGTGGCAAAACGGCGCTGCCCGGGATGCTGCTCGAAGTAGGACCAGATCCGGCCCCAGGTGTCGATCACGGTTTGCGGCATGGCACCACGGCCCTCGAAGACCAGGTAGGGACCCGCCTGTACCAGCAGCGTCTTATAGCCCGGTGCGGGCGCGCTGACCGCCACCGCGGCCGTCACATCGAAATAGCCGCTGGCATCGGATTCGTAACCGGAATAGACGCCATACACCGGCGAGTCGGGCTGCCGGGTACTGATGCGCTCGGCCAATCCCTCGGCGAAAAAGCTGCCCCACAGCCCGCCGATCCTTGCCGTCCGAGGTTGCTGTTCATCCTGATTGCGGGTGCGGACCTGTGGGCCGGAGACCTGGAAAGCCGCCACTTCCATGCGTTTCACATCCATCTGAATTGTGCTCCTGAGCGGGTGTTTTGAAGTGCGACAACTTTAGGTGGATTCTGCGGCGCCGTCACCCGGGAGCATTTTTTGCGTATGCAAATAAGACGGCCGCTGGCCTTGCAGACCTTATTCCTGATACAAACCAGCCCTGTTCTCGTCGTTATCCTTTTATCTGCCCCGGAGAAAAGTCGTCATGAGCACCTGGCCTGATACCCGTATTCTTGACCTGTTCGGCATCGACCTCCCGATCATCCAGGGGCCGCTGGCCGGGGCGACCACGTCCTCCATGATGATCGGCGTGGCCCGGGCCGGCGGCCTCGCCTCCCTGCCGTGCGCCATGCTGACCCCGGAGCAGATTCGCCAGGAAGTGCAGGTGTTTCGCAGCGCGACCCAGGCGCCATTGAACGTCAACTTCTTCTGCCACCAACCGCCGGCTTCGGACCCCGAACGGGAAAAACGCTGGAAAGAGCGCCTGGCGCCCTACTACCGTGAACTGGGGGTGGACTTCAATGCGCCGACGCCGGTGTCCAGCCGTGCGCCCTTCGATGAAACCAGCTGCCAACTGGTGGAAGAGCTGCAGCCGGAGATCGTCAGTTTCCACTTCGGCCTGCCGCCCGAGGCCCTGCTCAAGCGGGTGAAGGCCACCGGCGCAACGATTATCGGCTGCGCCACCACCGTGGATGAAGCGCGCTGGCTGGAAGAACGCGGCTGCCACGCGATCATCGCCATGGGCAATGAAGCCGGCGGCCATCGCGGCATTTTCCTCAGCAACGACCTCAACACCCAGGTCGGCACCATTGCCCTGGTGCCGCAGATCGCCGATGCGGTGGATGCTCCGGTGATTGCCGCCGGCGGTATCGGCGACGGCCGTGGCATCGCGGCGGCCTTTATGCTCGGGGCCTCGGCGGTACAGCTAGGGACGGCCTATCTGTTCACCCCGGAGGCCAAGATCTCGGCCTCGCATCACCAGGCGCTGCGCAGCGCGAAGGAAAGCGAGACGGCCCTGACCAACCTGTTCACCGGCCGGCCGGCGCGGGGCATCATGAACCGGGTGATGCGCGAACTGGGGCCGATCAGCGATATGGCGCCGGCGTTTCCCCTGGCCGGCGGCGCGTTGCTGCCACTGCGGGCCAAGGGCGAGGCGGACTTCAGCAACCTGTGGTCGGGCCAGGCGTTGCGCCTGGGCGTGGAATTGCCGGCCGAGGCATTGACCCGGCAGTTGGCGGAACGGGCCCAGACGATCTTGAAAGGACGGTAACGAACTGCGCGGATCGGCCCTAATGTCGTTCAGCCAAGGAAGCCTGAACGGCATTAGGGCATGCCCACTCGCCACAGGAATAGAATCGCTATATATTTATTTATATAGCGATTCATCCCTCTAAGCGCCGCGCACGTCTTATAACAAGCGGTGCATTTACCTGTCCCTTTCCTTTGAACGGAGCCGCTTCATGATCATTCGTGCCTCACGCTTTGCCCCGACTTGTCTGGCCGCCCTGCTCAGCGTAGTTGCTTTCAGCGCAGCCCAGGCCGCTGAAGTCCAGGTGGCTGTCGCGGCCAACTTCACCGCGCCGATCCAGGCCATCGCCGCTGACTTCGAGAAAGACACTGGCCACAAGCTGGTCGCGGCCTACGGCGCCACCGGCCAGTTCTACACCCAGATCAAGAACGGCGCACCGTTCGAAGTGTTCCTCGCCGCCGACGACAGCACCCCCGCCAAGCTGGAAAAAGAAGGCGATATCGTCGCCGGCTCGCGCTTCACCTACGCCACCGGCACCCTGGCCCTGTGGTCGGCCAAGGACGCTTACGTCGACGCCAAGGGCCAGGTGCTCAAGGACAACCAGTATCAGCATCTGTCGATCGCCGACCCGAAAGCCGCGCCTTACGGCCTGGCCGCCACCCAGGTCCTGGCCAAACTGGGCCTGACCGACAAGGTCAAGGACAAGCTGGTCACCGGCCAGAACATCACCCAGGCCTACCAGTTCGTCTCCACCGGCAATGCCGAGCTGGGTTTTGTCGCCCTGTCGCAGATCTACAAGGACGGCAAGGTCACCAGCGGTTCGGCGTGGATCGTCCCGGCCGATATGCATGAGGCCATCAAGCAGGACGCGGTGATTCTGGCCAAGGGCAAGGACAACGCCGCCGCCAAGGCGCTGGTCGAGTACCTGAAAGGCCCGAAAGCCGCCGCCATCATCAAGTCCTATGGCTATCAGCTCTAAATGCCGCTCTTGAGTGCCGACTTCACCGCCATCTGGCTGACCCTGAAACTGGCGTCCCTGGTCACGCTGATTCTGTTGCTGATCGGCACTCCGATTGCGCTCTGGCTGGCCCGTACCCGCTCCTGGCTGCGCGGACCGGTCGGCGCGCTGGTGGCGCTGCCGCTGGTGCTGCCGCCGACGGTGATCGGCTTCTACCTGCTGCTCGCCTTCGGTCCCCACGGCTTTATCGGCCAGTTCACCCAGTCCATCGGGCTGGGCACCCTCACCTTCAGCTTCACCGGGCTGGTGATCGGCTCGGTGATCTACTCGATGCCCTTTGTCGTGCAGCCGCTGCAAAACGCCTTCAGTGCCATTGGCACTCGCCCATTGGAAGTGGCGGCGACCTTGCGCGCCAATCCCTGGGACACTTTCTTCAGCGTGGTCCTGCCCCTGGCACGACCGGGCTTTATCAGCGCCGCGATTCTCGGCTTCGCCCATACCGTAGGCGAATTCGGCGTGGTCCTGATGATCGGCGGCAATATCCCGGAAAAGACCCGGGTGGTCTCGGTGCAGATCTACGACCACGTCGAGGCCATGGAATACCTCCAGGCCCATTGGCTGGCGGGCGCCATGCTGGTGTTTTCCTTTCTCGTGTTGCTGGCGCTGTACTCGAGCCGCAAGACCAAAATGGGCTGGAGTTGAACCATGACGTCTTCGATACAGGTCCGTCTGCGCCAGAGTTATCCGGACTTTTCCCTGGATCTCGACCTGCAACTGCCCGGCCGTGGCGTCACCGCCCTGTATGGACACTCGGGCTCGGGCAAGACCACCTGCCTGCGCTGTATCGCCGGTCTGGAAAAAGCCCCCGAGGCCTTTATCCAGATCAACGACCAGGTCTGGCAGGACAGCAGCCGCCAATTGTTCGTCCCGCCGCACAAGCGCGCTTTGGGGTATGTGTTCCAGGAAGCCAGCCTGTTCGCGCACCTATCGGTCCGCGCCAACCTGGAATTCGGCCTGCGCCGCATACCCCGCGCCCAACGCCGGGTCGACATGGCCCACGCCACCGGGTTGCTGGGGATCGGCCATTTGCTCGACCGCCAGCCACAGCACCTGTCCGGCGGCGAGCGCCAGCGCATCGGCATTGCCCGGGCGCTGCTCACCAGCCCGCAACTGCTGCTGATGGACGAACCGTTGGCGGCGCTCGACAGCCAGCGCAAGAACGAGATCCTGCCGTACCTCGAGCGCCTGCATGACGAACTGGATATCCCGCTGCTCTATGTCAGTCACTCCCAGGACGAAGTGGCGCGCCTGGCCGACCATATCGTCCTGCTCAGCGAAGGCAAGGCCCTGGCCAGCGGCCCCATCGGCGACACCCTGGCCCGGCTCGACCTGCCCCTGGCCCTGGGCGACGACGCCGGCGTGGTGATCGAGGGCACGGTCAGCGCCTACGACCCCCAATATCAGTTGCTGACCCTGCAATTGCCCGACAGCCTGCTGAACGTACGGGTGGCCCACGCACCGCTGGCCCCGGGCAAGCGTCTGCGCATCAAGATTCAGGCCCGCGACGTCAGCCTCAGCCGGCAACCAGGCGAACACAGCAGCATCCTCAATCTGTTGCCGGTGACCATCACCGGGGAAGCCCCCGCCGACAACAGCGCCCACGTGCTGGTCCGGCTGGAGGCTGCGGGCACGCCGTTGCTGGCGCGGATCACCCGCTACTCGCGCGACCAGCTCAAGCTGGCGCCGGGACAGGCCCTCTGGGCGCAGATCAAATCAGTGGCGGTGCTCGCCTGACGGCAACCGACTTCCCGCAAGGGAGCCGGTGCGTTCTACACTGCTGCTCAGTCCCCCAGCGACGGAAGACCCGATGACGGCCAAACCAGCAGCGACGCTTCTCGACACCCTTGAAGGCCAGCGCCTGGCGGGCGAGGATGCCGCCCGCTGGCGCGAATGGGGACCGTACCTGAGCGAACGGCAATGGGGCACGGTACGCGAGGACTACAGCGCCGACGGCGATGCCTGGGCCTATTTCCCCCACGATCACGCCCGCAGCCGCGCCTATCGCTGGGGCGAGGATGGCCTGGCGGGGTTCTCCGACAGGTCCCAGCACTGGTGCCTCGGGCTGGCCCTCTGGAACGAGCGCGACCCGATTCTCAAGGAGCGCCTGTTCGGCCTGAACAACGCCGAAGGCAATCACGGTGAAGACGTCAAGGAGCTGTACTTCTACCTCGACGGCGTGCCCAGCCACGCATACATGCGCATGCTCTACAAATACCCGCAGGCGGCCTTCCCCTACAACGACCTGGTCACGGAAAATGCCCGGCGCGGCCTGGGCGATGCCGAGTACGAGATCCTCGATACCGGGGTGTTCGAGGACAATCGCTATTTCGATATCACGGTGGAGTACGCCAAGCAGGGGCCGAACGACATCGTCATGCGGGTCAGCGTGCACAACCGCTTTCACCTACCCGCGCGCCTGCGGGTGCTGCCGCATCTCTGGGCGCGCAATGACTGGAGCTGGAGCCTCCATGCCCGGCGGCCGAGCCTGACCCTGGAAGGCGACCGGGTCATCGCCCAGCACGCCGGCTGTGACCCGATGCAAGCCAGTGCCTGGGGCGATGGCAGCTTCGAATGGCTGTTCTGCGAAAACGAAACCAACACCCGGCGACTGAACGGTTCGCAAGCCGACGGCCCGTTCAAGGATGGCATCAACGACCATGTGGTCGACGGCGCCGAGAGCATTCGCCGCGATGCCGGGACACGGGTGGCGGCGCACTTTTCCCTGACACTGCAAGGGGATGAAACCCGCACGGTCTACCTGCGCTTCGCCGCGCCCGACAGCGAAAAAATCAATGCCCGTCAGCTGTTCGCCAAGCGCCGCCAGGAAGCCGATGACTTTTATGCCGCCCTGCAACATGACCTGGCCGACGCCGACGCGCGCAATGTCCAGCGCCAGGCCCTGGCCGGCCTGCTGTGGTCCAAGCAGCTCTATTACTTCGACGTGAACCAGTGGCTCGACGGCGACCCGACACAACCGCAACCGCCGGCCGAACGCCTGCATATCCGCAACAAACACTGGCGGCATCTGTCGAACTTCGACATTGTCTCCATGCCGGACAAATGGGAATACCCCTGGTACGCCTCCTGGGACCTGGGTTTCCAGGCGGTGGCCTTCGCCCTGATCGATCCGGGCTTCGCCAAGCAGCAGTTGCTGCTCCTGGTCAAAGACCGCTTCATGCACCCCAACGGCCAGTTGCCCGCCTACGAGTGGCGTTTCGACGACGCCAACCCGCCAGTGCATGCCTGGGCGTCGTGGCGGGTCTACCAGCGGGAAAAGGAACTGATGGGGACCGGCGACCTGGATTTCCTCGAACGGATCTTCCACAAGCTGCTGCTGAACTTCTCCTGGTGGGTCAACCGCAAGGACGCCGAGGGCCGCAACCTGTTCCAGGGCGGCTTCCTGGGGCTGGACAATATTGCCTTGTTCAACCGCTCCGACGACCTGCCGCCCGGCGACACCCTGGATCAGGCCGACGGCACCGCCTGGGTCGCCGCCTATGCCCTGGACATGATGCGCATGGCCCTGGAACTGGCCAAGCGCAATCCGGTGTATGTCGATATCGCGGTGAAATTCTTCGAGCACTTTCTCTATATCGCCGGGGCGATCAACCGGGTCGATGACAGCGCCGAAGGCCTGTGGGACAGCCAGGACGAATTCTTCTACGACGTGCTGCAACATCCCGATGGGCGCAGCGAACCGGTGCGCCTGCGCTCCATCGTCGGGCTGATGCCACTGTTCGCCGTGCTGGTGCTGGAGCAGCGCGAACACGAAGGCCTGCCCGGCCTGCGTGAGCGGCTGCTGGGCTTCCTGCACCACCGGCCGGATCTCGCGGCCCTGGTCTCGCGCTGGAACGAACCCGGCGACGGCAATCGCCTGCTGCTGGCCCTGCTGCGCGGCGAACGGACCAAGAACCTGCTCAAGCGCATGCTCGATGAGGCCGAGTTTCTCTCCGACTTCGGCGTCCGCTCGCTGTCCAAGGCATTTGCCGAACAGCCATTGGCCCTGCAGCTCGACGGCAAGCTCCTCAGCGCCCGCTATCAGCCGGCGGAGTCCGACTCGCGCCTGTACGGTGGCAACTCCAACTGGCGCGGGCCGTTGTGGATGCCGATCAACTACCTGCTGATCGAATCGCTGCGCGAATTCCACCGTTACTACGATGATCACTTTTCCGTGGAGTACCCCAGCGGTTCCGGCTACCTGTCGTCACTCGGCGAAGTCGCCGACGGCCTGGGCCGGCGCCTGACCTCGCTGTTCCTGCTGGACGAGGACGGCCGGCGGCCGACCATGGCGGCCTATGCACAGTTGCAGGCCGACCCGGCGAGTCGCGACCTGGTGCTGTTTCATGAGTATTTCCACGGCGACAGCGGACGCGGCCTCGGCGCCTCCCATCAGACCGGTTGGAGCGCGCTGGTGGCCTTGTTGCTGCAACCGCGAAAATGATCCGCTGCCAGGCTGAAAACATCAGCCTGGTTAAACGTCCCCATGAATATGCACCCAAACAGCTCGGTACATATTCATTTCATGGCAACAAAACAACTTCAGAACTCAATGCCCGAAACTCATTTCCATCACGTCAGCTTATATTCAGGTTACTCCAACAAAACGCCACATTGGATGTTGACTTCAAGCACTTCGTTGAGTAAATTTCCCCTGCCTGCTGCTCAGGCCTTTTTTTAACTCACAAAAGAACCCAATGGACACAGTATCTAGACGCTGTCCGGTTCCCGCGTATGCGGCTCACCGGACGCTTAACCCAGAAAATGACGGGACTCGACGCACAGGTCGGGTGAGCTGCGCCAGGGCTTGATGCTCTTTCCGTAACTCGCCTCTGCCGGCGCCAGTCCGGTCGCGAGGTGTGTTATGACTTTCAAATCCTCTGTAATGCCCGGCGTTCGCGCCTTTGCTTCGAACATGCGCGTCAAACTGTCCCGCGAACCGGTGAAATCGGCGCGCGGCCATGCCCTGTTCGCCGCCCCCGCCTCCTCCAAGGCTTGCGCACGCGCCTCCATCGGCTGGCGTATCTGCCCGGCCACCGGTCAGCTGCAGCAACGCTGGAATTTCGATGACAGCCAGGACCCGCAGAGTCTTGGGCTTGCGCAGCTGTTCCAGCGCGCCGGCCTGACCCTGAACCTGTATGTCGAGGCCCGCGCCGCTTAATCGCCTGGCGCTGACACTGACAACTACCGCAACAGCATTTCCAACTTGGAAGTGCACGGCATTGTCATATCCTTAATTATTAAAACTTGAGCACTTCATTATGGACGAAGCCAGTAGACGGTTCGCTGTCCGTTACTCTTTCGTGGACGGGCAGCGAACGTTAAAACCTTATAAACCCTCTTATTCGAATCCATCGCCCCGGCGTGACTCGGCCTGTATTCGTTCGCCTGTTGAATAGGTGAGTCGTCTATATGCCCGGTCACGCAGAGGTGACAGAGGCATCGCTATGAACGCAGTCAAAGACCCTATCCGGCCAACCGCAAACCGCGCCAAGGAAGACAGCAAGCTGTCGATGCGCGCCGCTCGTGAAGCCCAACACACCCTCGCCACCACCTTCAGCAACGTCAACGCCAGCCGTGATGGCCTGACCGAACTGGATGCCGCCGGCCGCCTGCAACGCGAAGGCTTCAACGAAGTCGCCCACGACAAGCCGCCACACGCGCTTGTCCAGTTCCTCCAGGCGCTGAACAACCCCTTCATCTACGTACTGCTGATCCTCGCCGGCATCAGCTTCTTCACCGATTTCTGGCTGGCCGAGCGTGCTGGCGAAGAAGGTGACCTGACCAAGGTCATCATCATTATGACCATGGTGACCCTGAGCAGTACCCTGCGCTTCTGGCAGGAACACCGTTCGGCCAAGTCCGCCGAAGCCCTCAAGGCCATGGTCCGCACCACCGCCACCGTGCTGCGTCGCGAACAACTGGGCAACAAGCCGGTACTGCGCGAAGTGCCGATGCGCGACCTGGTGGCCGGCGATATCGTGCACCTGTCGGCCGGTGACATGATTCCGGCGGATATCCGCCTGATCGAGTCCCGTGACCTGTTTATCAGCCAGGCGGTGCTCACTGGCGAAGCCTTGCCGGTGGAAAAGTACGACACCCTCGGCGATGTCGCGGCAAAGTCCGCCTCCACCAACACCGATCAGAGCAATCTGCTGGACCTGCAGAACATCTGCTTCATGGGCACCAACGTGGTCAGCGGCACCGCCAAAGCCGTGGTGGTCGCCACCGGTGCGCGCACCTACTTCGGCTCGCTGGCCAAGGCAATTGTCGGCTCGCGGGTGCAGACCGCCTTTGACCGCGGGGTGAACAGCGTCAGTTGGCTACTGATCCGCTTCATGCTGGTGATGGTGCCGATCGTGTTCCTGCTCAACGGCTTCTCCAAAGGCGACTGGAGCGATGCCCTGCTCTTCGCCTTGGCGGTCGCGGTGGGCCTGACCCCGGAAATGCTGCCGATGATCGTCAGCGCCAACCTCGCCAAGGGCGCCATGGCCATGGCCCGACGCAAGGTGGTGGTCAAACGCCTGAACGCCATCCAGAACTTCGGTTCCATGGACGTGCTGTGCACCGACAAGACGGGCACCCTGACCCAGGACAAGATCATCCTCGAGCACCACGTCGACGCCGTCGGTCAACGCGACGAAGCAGTGCTGGGGCTGGCCTGGCTCAACAGCTATCACCAGAGCGGCATGAAGAACCTGATGGACCAGGCGGTCCTGCAGTTCTCCCGGGAGAATCCCAACTTCCAGGAACCGCTCGCCTACAGCAAGGTTGATGAACTGCCCTTCGACTTTGTCCGTCGGCGCCTGTCGATCATCGTCAAGGACAGCCGCAACGATCACCTGTTGGTGTGCAAGGGCGCGGTCGAGGAAATGCTCGCCATCTCCAGCCACGTCATGGAAGGCAATAACGTCGTGGCCCTGGACGAGCAGCGCCGCAAGACCCTGCTGGCCCTGGCCAACGATTACAACAAGGACGGTTTCCGCGTCCTGCTGCTGGCGACCCGCGACATTCTCCAGCCGCAAACCAAGGCGCAATACAAGACCGCCGATGAGCGTGAGCTGGTCATCCGTGGCTTCCTGACCTTCCTCGATCCACCGAAGGAAACCGCCGGGCCGGCGATTGCCGCCCTGCGCGATATCGGTGTCACGGTCAAGGTGCTGACCGGCGACAACGCCGTGGTCACCTGCAAGATCTGCCGCGAAGTCGGTCTGGAGCCGGGCCTGCCGCTGCTCGGCCAGGACATCGAACACATGGACGAGGCGACCCTCAAGCTGCGGGTCGAGGAACGCACGGTCTTCGCCAAACTGACCCCACTGCAGAAGTCCCGGGTGCTCAAGGCCCTGCAAGCCAACGGCCACACCGTCGGTTTCCTCGGCGACGGCATCAACGATGCACCGGCCCTGCGCGATGCCGATGTCGGCATCTCGGTGGACAGCGGCACGGACATCGCCAAGGAATCGGCCGATATCATCCTGCTGGAAAAGAGCCTGATGGTGCTGGAAGAAGGCGTGCTCAAGGGCCGCGAAACCTTCGGCAATATCATGAAGTACCTGAACATGACCGCCAGTTCCAACTTCGGCAACGTGTTCTCGGTGTTGGTGGCCAGTGCGTTTATCCCGTTCCTGCCGATGCTGTCGATCCACCTGCTGCTGCAGAACCTGATCTACGACATCTCCCAGCTGGCCCTGCCGTGGGACAAGATGGACAAGGAATTCCTGCGCAAGCCGCGCAAGTGGGATGCGAAGAACATCGGCCGCTTCATGCTGTGGATCGGGCCGACCTCGTCGATCTTCGACATGACCACCTTTGCCCTGATGTGGTACGTGTTCGCCGCCAACAGCGTGGAAGCCCAGGCACTGTTCCAGTCCGGCTGGTTTATCGAAGGCCTGCTGTCGCAGACGCTGGTGGTGCATATGCTGCGGACCCAGAAAATCCCGTTCTTCCAGAGCACCGCCTCGTTGCCGATCATCGTCATGACCTGCCTCGCGGTGTCCATCGGTATCTACCTGCCGTTCTCGCAACTGGGCACGCTGGTGGGCCTGGTGCCGTTGCCGATGGCCTATTTCCCATGGCTGGTGGGCACCCTGCTGGCCTACTGCGTGGTGGCCCAGGGCATGAAGACGTTCTATATCCGCCGCTTCAAGCAGTGGTTCTAACGCGACGCCAAGGATGACACCGAACCTGTAGGAGCCAGCTTGCTGGCGATAGCGTCCGCAAGGTCGATGCAAGACTCCCCGGCCTCATCGCCAGCAAGCTGGCTCCTACAGGGTTCGTGGCGTTCACACCATTGTATTTCCGGAAAGTAAAAAACCAGTACGTGGAGAATCCTCATGTCTGGAACCGCTCTGTTGATCCACCTCGCCGGCGCCATAACCCTGTTGCTGTGGGGCACCCATATGATTTCAACCGCCCTGCTACGCGGCTTTGGCACCCAGCTGCGCAATGGCCTGGGCCGCAATCTGGATAAACGCTGGAAGGCCCTGCTCTGCGGCATCGGCATCACCAGCGTGCTGCAAAGCAGCACCGCGGTCAGCCTGATGGCCACCTCCTTCACCGCCGCCGGCACCCTCAGCCTCGCTCCGGCGCTGGCGGTGATGCTCGGGGCCAATATCGGCTCGACCCTGGTCGTGCAACTGCTCAGCTTCGACACCTCGATCGCCATCCCCCTGGTGTTGCTGGCGGGCTTCGTGGTGTTTCGCCTGCGCGACGATTCGCGCTATGAAAGCGTCGGCTGTGCCCTGATCGGCCTGGGCCTGATGCTGCTCGCCCTGAGCCTGCTCAGCGCCGCCCTCGGGCAGATGGAAAGCACGCCACTGTTCCATGTGCTCATGCAAGGCCTGGACGGCGACCTGTTGATCGCCCTGCTGGTGGCGGTAGTGCTGACCTGGATGTGCCATTCCAGCGTCGCGCTGATCCTGTTGATCGCCTCCCTGGCCGGTACCGGGCTGATGTCGCCGGTCACCACCCTGGCCCTGGTGCTCGGGGTCAATATCGGCGGCGCCCTGCCCTCGGTGATGAATGCCACGACCCCGGTCGCCCGACGCCTGCCCCTGGGCAACCTGCTGGTGCGACTGTTCGGCGCGCTGCTGGTGCTGCCGTTCGCCTCGCTGCTCGGCAAAAGCCTGGCCGACACCGCCGTCGCTCCCGCCCATCTGGTGGTCTACCTGCATATCGCCTTCAACCTGCTCCTGGGCCTGGGCTTTATCGGCCTGGTGGACTGGCTCGCCAACGGCCTGACCCGGCTGCTGCCAACACCGGAGCAGGCCGCCGACCCGGGCATGCCGCAGTACCTCGACGAGGCCGGCCTGGAAGTGGCCAATATCGGCCTGTCGAACGCCGTGCGCGAAGCCCTGCGGATCGCCGACATGCTCGCGGTGATGCTCGACCGGGTGCTGCAACTGTTCCAGAAACCCGGCGAAGTGTCGGCCGAAGATATCCGTCAGCTCGACCAGTCCCTGGACCTGCTCAGCGCGGCGATCCGCGCTTATCTGGCGGATATCGGCCAGGACGGCCTGAGCGACGAGGATGCCGACCGCGCCCAGGAAATCCTCATGTTCGTGATCAACCTGGAACATGCCGGCGACATTCTTTCCAGCAATCTCGCCCAGTTGGCGGCACGTCGGCGCCGCCGTGGCGAACGCTTCTCGGCGTTCGAGTTGGCGCACATCTATCCGCTGCACGAGGAACTGCGCGAAAGCCTCAGCCTGGCGGTCACGGTGTTCCTGCGCGAAGACATCGTTACCGCCCACCGCCTGGTCGAGCGCAAGGAAGTGATTCGCCGCCTGGAAGCCAGTGCCAGCCGCGAGCACTTTCGCAAACTCAGTGCTGACAAGAGCACCTGGGCCGAATCGGGAGATATTTTCCAGCGGGTGCTGCGCGATTACCGGCGCGTGCACCACCACATCGCGGCGCTGGCTTATCCGGTTCTCGAACGCTCGGGAGAACGCGCCCTGGAAGCCCGGCCCCTGGGCGCGAACGCGCCGGCGCCAGGGCCCGGGCACGGCCTTGAACTCCACCACGAGCGCTTGACCGACAAGGACAACTACCCATGCGCATCCTGATCTGCGCCGGGCGCTACGACCTCAATGCCGCCATGTGCCGGAAGATCCTGGAGGCCTATCACCGGACCCACAAGATGGGCGTGCTGATCCACGGCGGCAACCAGTTCCTGGGCAGCGAAATCGAGGATTGGGCCCGGGAAAACGCGGTGCATCTGGTGCGCTATCCGTCCAATTGGCAGCTCTACGGCAAGCAGGCCGAACGTCGGCGCAACGGTGCGCTTCTAGAAAACCGACCGCGAACCTGGCGCTTGCCAGCCAGGTTCATCCGCGTTACTGCCCAGGGACCTCATCCAGCTGCAGCACCTGGCGCGCGCTCAACAAATCGCCGATTGCCACGGCCATCACCCGGTAGTGCGCGGTGTTGCGGTGGTGTTCGATGGCAGCTTGATCGATCCAGCGCTCGACGAAGACGAAACGCTCGGGGTCGGCCTGATCGACATGCAGGATATATTCACGGCAGCCGGGCTCGGCGCGGGAAGGTACTACGCACGCCCTGAGATGGGGCTCCAGCTCCGCGGCCTTGCCCGGTTTGGCATGAAGGATGGCCACAACACGAATTTCATGGTTCATGGAATTTCCTGGAATCAAGGGAGATGAGGTCGTGTGCGATCATGAGCCCTTGCCCCGGCGCCTTCAAGTCAAAGGAGCGCATTCGCCACGGGCGCGGCGTTGATCGGGTCCGGGTTTTCAGCGGCAGACCAACGGCACCGCCCGGCTTTGCGCCGGGCCGTGTGCCTCAGGGTTTGAGCGGCAGTTCTTCATCCAGCTCCGACAGGCTCTTGCCGTCGTCGGGGTGTTTCCAGGTTTGCGGTGGCACCTGCTCATCGGTTTCGTCGCTCGGGCTCTCACTGGGCGGTTCTTGATCCTCATCCGGGATCGGCACCTGGCGCCAGGGCATGGCCTGGACGCGCGAATACGCAAATGCCGTGAACGGGGAAGCAGGTTGAGTGTCCATACGCACCTCGCGTCAGCAGCCCGGACCACCCGGGCTGTCAATTTCAGTGTAGGCAATGCAGGCACAGGTTGCTGTGTGGCCGGCCGCCAAAAAACATCTGAAAAGCCCGTGTTAGCATAGCGTTTTGCCCTGAGGCAAGGGCTGATCATGGAGAACAGAGATGGTTGAAGGTCAGCGATTCGCGGCGTTTCTATTCGATATGGACGGGACGTTGCTCAACTCCATCGCCGCCGCCGAGCGCGTCTGGGCCCGGTGGGCAGAGCGCCACGGCCTCGATGTGGAAACTTTCCTGCCGACCATTCACGGTGTCCGCAGTATCGAGACCGTGCGCCGCCAGAACCTGCCGGGCGTCGATCCCGAGCGTGAAGCCGCGGCGATCACCCAGGCCGAAATCGACGACGTCGAAGGTGTGATCGCCATCGAGGGCGCGAAAGCCTTTCTCGCCAGCCTGCCAGCGGAGCGCTGGGCGATTGTCACCTCGGCGCCACGGGCCCTGGCCGAACGCCGGATGGCCGCGGCCGGCCTGGACTTTCCAGCGTTGG
Source organism: Pseudomonas sp. GW821-FHT03C07 (assembly GCF_059420925.1). Lineage (NCBI taxonomy): Bacteria > Pseudomonadati > Pseudomonadota > Gammaproteobacteria > Pseudomonadales > Pseudomonadaceae > Pseudomonas > Pseudomonas sp. GW821-FHT03C07. The sequence goes on along the minus strand of NZ_JBWKUQ010000031.1, from coordinate 33,597 downwards.
TAATCACCGCCGAGGATATCGCCCACGGCAAGCCGGCGCCCGATTGCTACCTGCTGGCGGCGCGGCGCTTGGGCGTTCGCCCACAAGACTGCCTGGTATTTGAAGATGCCCCGGCGGGCATTAGCGCCGGCGAAGCGGCTGAGGCCCGGGTGGTGGTGATCAGTGCCACCCACGCCCACCCGATGGAAACCCCGCACCGGGTGCTGGCCGATTACCGCCAGGTCGCCATCGATATCAACGATCAGGGCCTGGCGCTGGTCCAGGCCTGAGCGAATCCGTCAGGCGTACTGTACGCCCAGCGAAGCCAGGGCCTTCCAGTAATCCGGGTAGGTCTTGGCCACGCAATCGGGGTCCTGGATACGGATACCCGCCACTTTCAGACCGGCCAGGGCAAAGCACATGGCAATGCGATGGTCGGAGTGGGTGTCGATCAGGGCATCGCAGGTGGTGCCAGCCAGGGCCGGATCGGCAGCCACCAGCAGGTCGTCACCTTCCACGCTCGCCAGGCCCGGACGAATGCCGTTGAGGCCATCGAACAGCGCCTGGACCCGATCGCATTCCTTGACCCGCAGGTTCGCCAGCTCGACGAAACGCACCGGGGTTGTATTGAACGCCGCCAGCACCGCCAGGGTCGGGATGGCGTCCTGCATCTGCGAACCGTTGATCAGCGCCGGCATATGCGGGAACTGCTGGATCACTTCCAGCGCCTTGGCGTCCGGCTGGGTGAAGTCTTCGCCGGCCACGCCCAGGTCGATATGGCCGTCGGTCAGGGCTTGCGCCGCCCACAGGTAAGTGGCCGCCGAAGCATCCGGCTCGATCCGGTAGTCACAGGCATGGTAGCCAGTGGCCGCGACGCGCCAGAGGGTCTCGTCGAGCACTTCGACCTGGGCACCGAAGGCCTGCATGCAGGCGATGGTCAGGTCGACGTAACCGCGGGCACCGATGTCCTTGCCGGTCAGCGCCACCTCGATCGGCGCCTCGCCGCAGGCCGCCAGCATCAGCAATGCCGATACGTACTGGCTGGACAGGCCGCCGTCGATCTCGAAACGCTTGGCCTGCACGCCACCACGCCCATTCACGATCACGGGTGGGCAACCGGTCTCGCTGGCGACATCCAGGCCACCGCGTTGCAGGGCTTCGAGCAGCGGGCCGATCGGACGCTTGCGCATATAGTGGTCGCCGTCCAGCACCACGCGGCCGTTCACCGTGGTCACCGCCGCGGTCAGGAAGCGCACCGCGGTCCCGGCATTGCCGAGGAACAGCGGTTGCTCCGGCACTTGCAGCTTGCCATTGCCGGTGACCACGAAGGTGGTTTCGTCCGGCTCGTCGATCTGCACGCCCATCTGCCGCAGGGCGGTGGACATGTGGCGGGTGTCATCGCTTTTCAGCGCGCCGGACAGGCGGCTGGTGCCCTTGGCCAGGGCGGCGAGCAACAAGGCCCGATTAGTGATCGACTTCGAACCGGGCGGCGTCACCTTTCCGTTCAGGGGCGCGTTCGGCGGGATCACGGTGAGGGTTTGCTGCACAGCCATTCATCAACTCTCCAGGCTCTAAAGATAAGCGCACAAGCCAGTGCGCCTCGACAGTCCGCCATGATGCCATTAATGCGCCCGCTGGATCATCCGTTTCCGTCGTCGGCGGCAATGGCTTTCAGGTAGTTGTAAACCGTCGCCCGGGAAATCTCGAAGTATTCAGCGAAATAATCGACGAAATTGCGGATATCCAGCAGCCCGCAGGCCTTGGCCTCGATCAGCGCCAGGCGGACTTCCCCACGGCCGAAATCGCTGCGGCGCACAGATTGGCGGACCGAGATCGCCTCGACGATATCGTTGAGTTTTTCCCGCCAGTCGGCGTTGAACAACGCCTGCGGGCGTGGTTGTGGTTTGAGGCCGGCGGCAAAGCCGCCGAGCAACTTCTGCACCTGGGACAGGGCCGTGACATCGAAATTCAGGCACAGCAGGGCCACGATCTCACCGCTGTCGGCGCGCGCGGCGATGCTGATGGAGCGCAACTGGCGGTTGTTGGCCCCGTTTTTTTCGTAGGGGCCGATGACGTCCGCGCCCTGCTCCAGTTCAGCGAGGTCGTCGAGCAGCGAGGGATCGCCGACCTTGCGCCGGGAGAAGCCATTGGCGATATGAGTGATCCGTGCGCTGCGAACATCGTGGACCACCGCTTCGAGGTCGGGAAACAGCAACGCCGCAAAGCCTTCGGCGGCGGCGTTCATAAAGGCGATATCGACCATAGAGGAGCCGGGCCATTGAAAATAAGTGGAAATTGTACGCAATGCCCCCTGTAGGAGCGAGCTTGCTCGCGATGGTCGTTAACGATAACGCGTGTTTATCAGGTACACGCGGCGCTCTTGAGCCCATCGCGAGCAATCGAGCGTCGACCGGTTGCGCCTACAACGGCGCCTAGCGCTCGGCGTTGCGCAGCGACTCGATCGCCAGGCTGGCAATGGCGATGTCATGGGCCGCCAATCCCGTCAGGTCGGCCACGGTCACGTCCTCGTCGCTGAAGCGTCCCGGGACCTTGCCCGCCAGCACCTGCCCCAGTGAAACATCGACCCCGGACTCAACCAGCCCCGCCGCCAGGGCATGGGCCAACTCGCCCCGCTCGGCGCATTGATGACGATCATCGGTCATGATCACCCGGGCCCGGGCCAGAATCGCCGGGTCCAGTTCCTGCTTGCCAAGGCTGTCGGCCCCCAGCGCGACGATATGGGTGCCGGGCCGCACCGCCGAAGCCGGGACCAGCGCTGCCGTCGAAGGCGTGCAGGTGATCACCACGTTACAACACTCGAACAGTTGCTCCACGCTCGGCAGCGCCTGGGCGATCAAGCCCTGATGGCTGAGACTGGCCGCCAGCCGCGCGGCTTTCTCCGGGCTTCGGCCCCAGATAAACACCCGGTCGATGCCGAGCATCTCGGCGCCCCAGCGCGCCTGGTGTTCGGCCTGATGCCCCGTACCGACAATGCCCAGCGCCGAAATTTTCGACGGCGCGCCGGCCTTGGCCGCCAACGCCCCGGCCGCGGCGGTCCGCCAACTGGTCAACCAGCCCTCATCATTAAGCACAGCCAACGTCGCCCCGGTCCGTGCATCGAAAACCAACATCAGGCCGTTGTTGGTCTCAAGCCCCTTGGCGGCGTTCTCATAGAAGCCCATCGCCACCTTGACCACCAACATCTGGCCACCGCGAAAATGGCCGAACTTGATATGACAATCCCCCGGCGGATCCTGGAACAGCAACTCACCGCCACCGGGCGCGACGACTTCACCCTCGGCATGACGGATAAAAGCCTCACGCACCACTCGCAACATATCCTTGCGCAGCAGCACGTCGCGCAACTCGCCCAAGCCGTAGACCGGCAGCGCTATCGGGCTCATGGGCGACGACCGCGCAGGTAGTCGGCAAACACCTCCAGCCCCTCCTCCATATGCGCCCGGCCATAGCCGATGCGGAAGCGATCCTGGGGCACCGGCCCCAGTGCCGATTCATAGATGCTCGACGGTAATAACAGCACGCCAGTGCGTTCCACCAGGTCGGTGGTGAAACGCTCGACCCCTTCGGCACCCAGGTAACGCGGGTAGGCAATACAACCGCCATCGGGGCGATACCACTCGAACAGCCCTTCGAACTCACGGAAAAACCCGTCCAGCAGCGTGAGGTTGTGGCGCATCAGTTGGTGAATCCGCGCCAGGATCGGCTCGCGGGCCTTGAGCGCGATCCGCGCCAGCACTTCACTGGGGCCCGCATTACAGATCGACAGGTAGTGCTTCATGCGTTCCATGCGCGACAGCAACTCACGGTCCTGGCAGGCAATCCAGCCGATCCGCAACCCCGGCAAGCCATAGGGCTTGGACATCACCGCCAGCGACAGGCCGCGTTCGTAGACATCGGCCACCGCCGGCAACTGCCCGCCCTCACCCAAGCCCAGCAAGCGATAGGCCTCGTCGCTGAACAGGTAGATACCGTGCCGGCGACACAGGTTGACCAGTGCGTCAAAACGCTCGCGTTCGAGGATCTTGCCAGTGGGGTTATGGGGGAAATTGATCGAGATCAGCCGGGTGTTGGGGCGAATCGCCGCCGCCAGCGCATCGATATCCAGCGTCCAGCCCTGCTCCGGGTCCAGGGCCACGCCCGTCACCTCGCAGAGACTCAAGGGGATGGTTTCCGAAGACTGGTAGTTGGGCGTCACCACAATGGCATGGTCGCCTTTGTCCAGCAGCGCATGCATGGCCACGTAGAGCCCTTCCTCGGCTCCGGCGAAGCAGAGCAGGTTGGCCGGGGTCTGGCGCTCGTAGGTCGAGGCGATCACGTCCAGCAGCTCGGGCGCGCCGAATGTCTGGGTGTAGCCCAGGGACAGCGTCTCGAAGGCTTCGCGGTCCGGCGCGTCGGCCAGCGCCAGCAGGTCCTTGATGGTCAGGCTTTGCGCATCGGACGCGGTCATATGGTAGCGCGCGGAGAATTCCCACTTGGAAAAGTAGGTCTCCAGTCGAAAATCCGGAAGTGTGGCCATGCGTTGTTCCCCAGGTCGATTCAAGTCACGGCCCTCGTGTCAGGGACAACAGGCCTTGGACTGAGAATACGCAGAATTATACAAACTGTCTATTTTTTACATTTAATGCAAAATAAACATTCCGGAGCACTCAGACCATCACACTCTTATGCTCGGACCCGTTCAATCTGAGGGGCAAAATCACCAAGGGAATGCCATCCAGGTGCAGCCGGCGTTGCAATAACAGCGGCGTCTGGTTGTGCAACCACTCGCTGAAGCCCCAACTGTCCTGCAGGATCAGCTTATTGCTGAAGCACACACAGCCGGGGTAGTGCCGGGTCGCCTCGCCCAGCAGCTTCTGCAGTTCGGCGACCGGGTCGGTGCCGTAGCCGATCCGCCGTGTGGCGCTGATACCGGCCTGGGCACAGAAGGCCTCCAACTGATCCATGGATTCGTCGAGCCGGGTCTTGCGCCGTTGCACACCGTCAATCCGCCCCCACACATGGCCCTCCACCTTGACGATACCGACAAACACCACGTTGGCGAAACGATTCGGGAACAGGCGTTGCACCCAGAGCAAGGTATGGATCGCCGCGCCCCAATGTTCGGTGGCCAGGATCACTGCCGTCGGTGCATCCGGCGAGGGCTCGATGCGGGTGACCGTTGCCAGCACCTGCGCCGGCAGAGTGAATTCGCTATCCATCTGCGTCCGCAGGGTTTCCACCTTGGCGTAGTGATGCCGAACCAGGGCGCAACCGCCGATCACCAGCAGGGTCAGGCAAAGGGTCGCCCAGCCGCCTTCGAAGAATTTTTCCGTCAGGGTCACCAGCAGAATGCCCGAGGCCACGCAAAAGCCGGTGACCGCCACCAGCATCCGCCCGAGCCAAGGCCCTTCGCGGCGATGCTGCCACCAGTGCCGGCACAACCCGGCCTTGGCCAGGGCCAGGCTGAGGAACACATTGATGCTGTAGAGCACCACCAACAACCCGAGGGATCCCCGGGACAACAACAGGATAAACAGCGCGCAGGCCCCGACGAAAACCACCCCGTTCTGCTTGACCAGGCGGTTGGACAAGTTGCAGAAACGGTGAGGCAGCCAGGAATCGGCAGCCATGCGACCGAGCAGCGAGGGGGCGAAGATCAGGATCGAATTGGCCGCCACGAACACAATCGCGCCTTCCAGCGCCAGGGTCAGCAGGAGCAGTGCGTGGCTGACGCCCGGGGCGACTCCGAGTTGCTCGATAACGGACTTGAACACCACCGCGTTCAGGGTCTGCCCATAGGTCGGTTGCGCGCCCCAGAGGCTGTACAAAAGAATCATGCCGCCGGCCATGAACGCCAGGGAAAAACCGACCGAGAGCAAAGCGATACGCCCGGTCTTGATCCGGGGTTCGGCCAGCAGGTTGACGTTGTTGGCAATCGCCTCGGACCCCGCGTAAGTACTGCCGCCCAGGGAATAGGCGCGCAGGAACAGGGCCACCAGCAGCGGCCAGCCGATATCCCCGGACAATGCCACGGTGTCAGCGGAGCTGCGGACCAGCGTACCCGTCAGGTCACCGGCTTTCGAGGCAACGCCATAGACGATCAGCCCCACGTGCACCAACACAAACCCCAGCGTCAGGGGCAGCAACAAGCGGATCGAGTCGGCGATACCGCGCAGGTTCAATAGGATCAGCAGCAGCACCAGACCGATTTCCACCACCAGCTTGTGGCTCTGGAAATCCACGGGCAGCAGGCTGAACAACGCATCGGTGCCGCTGGCCAGGCAAACCGCAACGGTCAGCACATAGTCGACCAGCAAAGCGCAACCGGCCACCAAGCCAAGCCTGGGGCCCAGCAGTTTCGAGACGATCTTGTAGTTGCCGCCGCCCGAAGGAAACAGTTCGACGACCTGACGGTAGGCCAGCGACAGGACCCAAACGGTCAGCAGCGTCGCCAGGGCCAGGAACACCCCCAACTCAGGATGGGCTCCCAGCGCCAGATAGGCCCTCTCCGGGCCATAACTGACCGAAGCCAGGCCGCTGGCGCCAAGGCCCGCCCAGGCCAGCAGACCGACCAGCAGCGTATGGGCCCGTGTATCGGGGGCCAGTGGATCACGCGCGGGCCCGATAACCCCCTGTGCCAGCCGTTCCAGTTTGAGCATGACCGCCACCTTGAATGCTTTGTTTATAGCCTTGATGTCAGTTAGGACCCCACGTATCAATTCGCCAAGTTTTTTTACGGAAAATTGATAGCGCCAAAGCCTAAAAAGACACAGGCCTTATCAGACCCGAATAAGCCTCTACTTATACTTGAACTGTACCCACCGAGATCGGCAAAGCCGATTGAAAGTGCCCACTAACGCTACAGGTATCGAGGACTAACGTCATGTTACTCAGCGCACTCCTGTTTGCAGCGATCATCGGCTTCTATCTGTTGTGCGGGCTGGTCGTCTACTTTGCCGATAATGTCATAACGCCCTCGAAAGCCCCGGATATCAAGCCTGTGCTGCAGAACCGGCACAGCCGAAACTGACCCTGAAAACGGCTCGCCGAGCGATTTAAAGCACCGCCGCGGGCGCTCTTCGCCCGCGGCCCCACTCAAGCACGACAACATGGAAGACTCGATATGGCTATTGATCTGTTACTGGCGCTGGTGGTCGGCGTAGTGATCTACCTGTTCTACGCCGTTATCAACCCGGAGAAGTTCTGACTGCCCTGTTTCTGCCTGATGGAGCACTCCAGAAAAGTCCGTTGATTCAGGAGTTAATGCAATGTCACACCTCTGGCAACAAATCATTATTACCTTGATCGCCACCCTGGCATTGAGCCTGGTGCTGGGACGTTATCTGGCCAGGGTGGTGACTGATCAGAAAACCGTGCTCGACCGGGCGCTCGATCCGCTGGACAACCTGCTCTACCGGCTGATCGGCAAACAGGCCTGCAGCCAGGCGATGAACTGGAAAAGCTACACCCTGCACATGCTGGCGACCAACCTGGTAATGGCCCTGCTGATCTACCTGGTGCTGATCTTCCAAAATGTGCTGCCGCTCAACCCGCAGCATTTCGCCGGCATGGAACCGATGCAGGCGTTCAACACCGCCATCAGTTTTATCACCAACACCAACTGGCAGAGTTATGGCGGCGAAAGCACCCTGTCCAACTTCAGCCAGATGGCGGCCATCACCTTTCCGATGTTCACCTCGGCGGCGACCGGCTTCGTGGTGGCGATTGCCTTTATTCGCGCCTTGCTGGTCACTGACGGTGGCGCCAATCTCGGTAACTTCTACCGCGACCTGATCCGCTTCACCACCCGGGTGCTGCTACCGGTGGTGCTGGTGCTGAGCCTGTTCCTGATCTGGCAAGGCGTACCGCAGACCCTGGATGCCAGCGTGGTGACCGACACCCTTCAAGGCGGCCACCAGACCCTGACCCTGGGCCCGGTCGCCACACAGGAAGCCATTGAAAACCTGGGGACCAACGGCGGCGGTTTCTTCAACGTCAATGCCGCACACCCGTTCCAGAACCCCAACGCGCTGACCAACTTCGTGCTGCTCCTGCTGATGGCCAGCCTGCCCGCCGCCCTGGTGGTGATGTTCGGCCACATGATCAAGAACCGTCGCCAGAGCACGCTGATCTACAGCGTCATGGCCCTGATGATGGTGGGTTTCCTGCTGCTCTGCGTGATTCCGGAACAGGCCGGCACGCCGCTGCTGAGCCAGCTGGGTATCGACACCCACGCCAGCGCCCTGCAGGCCGGCGGCAATATGGAAGGCAAGGAAGTCCGTTTCGGCATCGCCGAAAGCGGACTGTACGCCGCCTACACCACGGCGTTCACCACCGGTTCGATCAACTCGATGCACGACAGTTTCACCCCGCTGGGCGGCCTCTCGACCCTGGTGCAGATGATGCTGCAATGCGTCTTCGGCGGTAAGGGCGTGGGCTTTCTCAATTTCCTGATCTACGGCCTGATCGGGATCTTCGTCGCCGGCCTGATGGTCGGGCGCACCCCGGAGTTTCTCGGCAAGAAGATCGAGAAACGGGAAATTATCCTGGTCTCGCTGGCCATGCTGATTCACCCGCTGGTGATCCTCGCGCCCTCGGCCTGGTCGATGGTGATGCCCTACGGTGTGGCCGCGCTGGGCAACGCCGGGGTGCATGGCTATTCGGAAGTGCTCTATGCCTTCACCTCCGCCGCCGCCAACAACGGCTCGGCCTTTGGCGGCCTGAACGCCAATACGCCCTGGTACAACCTGGCCATCGCCTGCGTGATCATCATCGGTCGTTACCCTTCGATCATCTTCCTGATGGCGGTCGCCGGCTCATTGGCCGCCAAGCCGACCCTGCAGCCCAGCATAGGCACCCTGCGTACCGATACCCCGCTGTTCGGCATCTGGTGGCTGGCGACGATCGTCATCGTCGGCGCACTGACCTTCCTGCCGGCGCTGGTCCTTGGACCGATCGCCGAGTTTTTCGCCATGAACAAGCACTTGCTGTTCTAAGGGTGAGGAGACTGAGATGAAAGTTGAAAAAGCATTGCCACTGGCCCCGCTGTCGCCCCCTGTCGCAGCCCGCAAGGCGCCGCGCGCAGACGACCGCCAGGAAAGTCTGCGGCTGATCCTGGTCGAACCGCTGAAAAAGCTCGACCCGCGGGTACAAATCAAGAACCCGGTCATGTTCGTGGTCTGGATCGGCACCCTGGTGACCGCCGCGCTGACCCTCAACCCGCAACTGTTCGGGCCGTCGAATGCGACCTCGCTGTACAACGGCGTGGTGACCTTCATCCTGTTTATCACGGTGTGGTTCGCCAACCTCGCCGAAGCCATGGCCGAGGGTCGCGGCAAGGCCAAGGCGGCGTCGCTGCGCCAAACCACCACGCAGCTCAGTGCCACGCGGCTGCTCCCCGGCGGTCGTATGGAAGTGGTGTCCGCCGCTTCACTGCGCAAGGATGACCTGATCAAGGTCAACCGCGACGAGCTGATTCCCATGGACGGCGAAGTGGTGGAAGGCGCCGCTTATGTCGACGAGTCGATGATCACCGGTGAATCCGCGCCAGTGATCAAGGAGTCCGGCTCGGACGTCAACTCCAGCGTGACCGGGGGTACCAAGGTGATCTCCGATTCACTGGTGATCCTGGTCACCGCCTCGCCGGGCAACACCTTTCTCGACCGCATGATCAGCCTGGTGGAAGGCGCCAAACGACAGAAAACCCCGAACGAGATCGCCCTCACCGTGTTGCTCTCGGTGCTGACCCTGATCTTCGTCATCGTGGTCACCGCCATTGCCCCGGTGGCGAGCTACCTCAATGCGCAGATCAACGTCGCCGACCTGGTGGCGCTGATCGTCGCGCTGATTCCCACCACCATCGGTGCCCTGCTCTCGGCCATCGGTATCGCCGGTATCGACCGCACCTTGCACTTCAATATGCTGGCGATGTCCGGCAAGGCCGTGGAAGCCGCCGGCGACGTCAACACCCTGCTGCTGGACAAGACCGGCACCATCACCATCGGCAACCGCCAGGCCACCGAGTTCCTGCCGGTCAGGGGCGTTACCCGCCAGGAACTGCAACAGGCGGCCTACCTCGCCTCGCTGTTCGACAGCACCCCGGAAGGCAAGTCCACCACGGCCTTTGCCAAGGCCCAGGGCATCCACGAGGAAAGCCGTCTGGAAGAAGCCGTGGGCATGGACTTCTCGGCGCAAACTCGCATGAGTGGTTCGGACCTGGCCGACGGTCGTGTCGTGCGCAAGGGCGCGGTGGATTCCCTGGTCAGCTACGTCAGGGACAGCTATGGCAGCGCCATTCCCGCCGACCTCGAGCGCCTTGCCCTCGGCGTCAGCCAGCAAGGCGCGACGCCCCTGGCGGTGGCCATCGACGGGCAAATCCTGGGCATCATCAACCTGTCCGATGTGCTCAAGCCGGGGATCCGCGAACGGGCCGCGCAATTGCGCGCCATGGGGATTCGCACGGTGATGGTTACCGGTGACAACCCGACCACCGCCAGCGTGATCGCCGCCCAGGCCGGCCTCGACGACTTCGTCGCCCAGGCCACCCCCGAGGACAAGCTCAAGCTGATCCGCAGCGAACAGGCGGCCGGGCACCTGGTGGCCATGACCGGCGACGGCACCAACGACGCCCCGGCCCTGGCCCAGGCGGATGTCGGCCTGGCCATGTACACCGGGACCATGCCGGCCAAGGAAGCGGCGAATATCATCGACCTGGACTCCGACCCGACCAAGCTGCTGGACCTGGTCACCATCGGCAAGCGCATGCTGATCACCCGCGGTGCCCTGACCACCTTCTCCATCGCCAACGACGTGGCCAAGTACTTCGCCATTCTGCCGGCGCTGTTCATGGTCGCCCTGCCGGGCCTCGCGGCATTGAACCTGATGCACCTGGCGACGCCGCAAAGCGCCATCCTGTCGGCGCTGATCTTCAACGCGCTGATCATTCCGGCACTGATTCCCCTGGCCCTGCGCGGCGTCAACTTCATGCCAAAAAGCGCGGAAACCATGTTCTATCGCAACTTGCTGGTGTACGGCGTCGGCGGGCTGATTGCGCCCTTTATCGGCATCAAGCTGATCGACCTGTGCCTGGCACCCTTCCTGTAGGAGGATCGGCTCATGATCAAGTTCTTGTCACCGGCGCTGCGTGTCACCGCCGTCACCTTCGTGCTCTGCGGCCTGATCTACCCCTTCGCCGTCACCGGAATCGGGCAACTGCTGTTTCCCGCACAGGCCAACGGCAGCCTGGTGAAAAGCGCCGAAGGCCAGGTCATCGGCTCGGCACTGATCGGCCAGCAATGGGATGCCCCGCAGTGGTTCCATGGGCGGCCATCGGCCACTACCGACACCGATCCCAAGGACCCGCTGAAAACCGTGCCGTCGCCCTATAACGCGGCCAGTTCCTCGGGCTCCAACCTGGGGCCGACCAGCCAGGCCCTGAGCGATCGATTGAGCGCCGACCGGCATGCCCTGGAACAGGCCCAGCCGGAACTGGCCGGCCAGCCCCTGCCCGCCGATATGCTGACCACCTCGGCCTCCGGCCTGGACCCGGACATCAGCCCGGCCAATGCCGCCTTGCAGGCCACCCGCGTGGCGCAACAACGTGGCACCGCGCTGGACAATGTGCTGGCGCTGGTCCAGGCCAATACCCAGGCACCGACGCTGGGGCTGTTCGGCGAATCGCGAGTCAACGTGCTGACCCTGAACCTGGCTTTGCAAAGGGACTATCCGAGTCATCAATAAGGCGGGACAATAAGCGGGACTTACTCTGCAACAGCGACAATAGACATGAACGTACAGCTTTCACGAAGCGCCCCGCCCCTGTTCTGCCTGCTGATGCTGGCGATCGGATGTTCAATGATCGCCGGCTGCTCGGGGAGAGGTTCGCAAACCCCGGTCGAAGGTTACGCCTGCTACGCCAAGGCGGTACCGACGCAGGGGGATGGCGGATTGGCCTGGGGACCGAACGTGAAAAACGCCAGTGCCAAAGCGATGGGTAACTGCCAGCGCTACGCCGCGGAATCGGGCGGAACGCCCTCGACCTGCAAGGTCACGCTGACCGGCTGTCGCTAAAAAACACCGCCCCCCCTGTAGGAGCCAGCTTGCTGGCGATGACGGCCCCGAAGTCGGTACAAGACTGACAGGCCTCATCGCCAGCAAGCTGGCTCCTACCGGTTTCTGGGCATTTTCAAAATCCCACACGCAGACAGGACTCACAAACTTACAGAGGGGGCTTGCACAGTCAATATTATGGTATACCATCATACCATCTGATCAACGTGCACCCAGGAGCCCCCTTATGAGTTTCGAAATCCGCAAGATCGTCAGCTATGCCGAACAGACCCTGATCGAAGGCGGCAAGGCCGCGGACAAACCGGTGACCATGATCGGCCTCGCCGTGGTGATGAAAAACCCCTGGCTGGGTCGCGGTTTCGTCGAAGACCTGAAGCCGGAAATCCGCGCCAACTGCTCCGACCTCGGCGCCATGATGGTCGAGCGCCTGGTGGCGGCCATCGGCGGGGCCGAACGCATCGAAGCCTACGGCAAGGCCGCGGTGGTCGGCGCCGACGGCGAAATCGAACACGCCTCGGCGGTGATCCACACCCTGCGCTTCGGCAACCACTACCGCGAAGCGGTCCAGGCCAAGAGCTACCTGAGCTTTACCAACAAGCGCGGCGGTCCCGGCACCTCGATCCAGATCCCGATGATGCACAAGGACGACGAAGGCCTGCGCTCGCACTACATCACCCTGGAAATGCGCATCGAAGACGCCCCGCGTGCCGACGAGATCGTCGTCGTCCTCGGTTGCGCCGACGGTGGCCGCCTGCACCCGCGCATCGGCAACCGTTATATCGACCTGGAAGAACTGGCCGCCGAGAAAGCCCGGTAATCAACAAGAAAGGCAGGAGCGCTCCATGATTCGGCACACCGCTGAACGCACCCCGGCCGGCACCAGTTACCTGGCGACCGGCGACGGCCCACCCGTGGTCCTGATCCACGGCGTAGGGCTGAACAAAGAAATGTGGGGCGGCCAGGTCGTCGGTCTGGCACCGCACTACCGGGTGATCGCCTACGACATGCTCGGCCACGGCGCCAGCCCGCGCCCCGACCCGGACTGCGGGCTGCCCGGCTATGCCGAGCAGTTGCATGAGTTGCTCGAACACCTGCAGTTGCCGGCGGCCCACGTGATCGGTTTTTCCATGGGCGGCCTGGTGGCCCGGGCCTTCGCCCTGCACTACCCGCAACAGCTGCAAAGTCTGGTGGTGCTCAACAGCGTGTTCAACCGCAGCGCCGAACAGCGGGCCGGGGTGATCGCCCGCACCAGCCAGGCGGCGCAACATGGTCCGGATGCCAATGCCGAGGCGGCCCTGTCGCGCTGGTTCAGCCGCGAGTACCAGGCGGCGAACCCAGCGCAGATCGCCGCCATCCGCCAGACCCTGGCCGGCAATGATCCCCAGGGTTACCTGACCACCTACGAGCTGTTCGCCACCCAGGACATGTACCGTGCCGACGATCTGCACGACATCCAGGCGCCGACCCTGATCGCTACCGGCGAACTGGACCCGGGCTCGACCCCGCAGATGGCCCGGCAGCTCGCCGAACGGATTCCCCACGCCCAGGTTGCCGTGCTCGCCGAGCAACGGCATATGATGCCCGTGGAGTCGCCGCGCCTGGTCAACCAGGTGCTGCTGGACTTTCTTGCCAGCGCCCACGCCCGCCCAAACCAGATAAAGGGGATCGTTGCATGACACTCACCCGCTTCCAGATGTGCATCGACGGTGAATGGGTCGATGCCCTGTCCGGCAAGACTTTTGAAAGCCTGAACCCGGCCCTGGCCCAAGCCTGGGCGGAACTGCCCGACGCCGACGAAGCCGACGTCGAACGCGCCGTGCAAGCCGCGCAGACCGCCTTCGACAGCCCGGCCTGGCGTGGACTGAGCGCCACTGCTCGCGGCAAACTGCTGCGCCGCCTGGGCGATTTGATTGCCGAAAACAAAGAACAACTGGCCCAGCTGGAAAGCCGCGACAATGGCAAACTGATCCGCGAAACCCGCGGCCAGGTCGGTTACCTGCCGGAGTTCTTCCACTACACCGCGGGCCTGGCTGACAAACTCGAAGGCGGTACCCTGCCCCTCGACAAGCCCGACCTGTTTGCCTATACCGTGCACGAAGCCATGGGGGTGGTCGCGGCGATCATTCCCTGGAACAGCCCGCTGTACCTGACGGCGATCAAACTGGCGCCGGCCCTCGCGGCCGGCAATACCATCGTGATCAAGCCATCCGAGCACGCCTCGGCGACTATTCTGGAGCTGGCCCGCCTGGCCCTGGAAGCCGGCATTCCAGCGGGCGTGGTCAACGTCGTCACCGGTTACGGCCCGAGCACCGGCGCCGCCCTCACCGGCCATCCACTGGTACGCAAGATCGCCTTCACCGGCGGCGCCGCCACGGCGCGGCATGTGGTGCGCAGCAGCGCCGAGAACTTCGCCAAGCTGTCCCTGGAACTGGGTGGCAAGTCGCCGAACATCATCTTTGCCGACGCCGACCTGGACAGCGCGATCAACGGCGCCATCGCCGGGATTTACGCCGCGTCGGGGCAGAGCTGCGTCTCCGGCTCGCGCCTGCTGGTGCAGGACGAGATCTATGACGAGTTCGTCGAACGCCTGGTGACCCGCGCCCAACGTATCCGCATCGGCAACCCGCAGGACGACAGCAGCGAGATGGGCCCCATGGCCACCGCGCAGCAACTGGCGGTGGTCGAAGGCCTGGTCGCCGACGCCCTGGCCGAAGGCGCGCGCCTGCGCCTGGGTGGCAAGCGTCCGGAGAACCTGGGTGAAGGCTGGTTCTACGAGCCGACCCTGTTCGAGTGCGACCGCAACTCGATGAAGATCATGCAGGAAGAAGTCTTCGGCCCGGTGGCCTCGGTGATCCGCTTCAAGGACGAAGCCGAGGCCCTGGCCATCGCCAACGACTCGCAGTTCGGCCTCGCCGCTGGCATCTGGACCCGTGACCTGGGCCGTGCCCATCGCCTGGCCCGGGACATCCGCTCCGGGATCATCTGGGTCAACACCTACCGCGCGGTCTCGGCCATGGCGCCCATCGGCGGGTTCAAGAACAGCGGCTACGGTCGCGAGAGCGGCATCGATTCGGTGCTGGCCTATACCGAGCTGAAAACCGTGTGGATCAACCTCTCGTCGGCGCCGATGCCCGACCCCTTCGTGATGCGCTAGGAGGCAGACGAAATGATCGAACCCGGTATCTACAAAGAAGTCATGGGCTCCTTCCCGTCAGGCGTCACGGTGGTCACCACCCTGGACGCCGAGGGCGGCATCGTCGGCATCACCGCCAGTGCCTTCAGCGCCCTGTCCATCGACCCGGCGCTGGTGCTGTTCTGCCCCAACTACGCCTCGGACACCTACCCGATCCTGCGCAACAGCAAGCAGTTCGCGATTCATCTGCTGTCCGCCGAGCAGACCGCCGAAGCCTATGCGTTCGCCGGTAAAGGCAAGGACAAGGCCCGCGGCATCGACTGGCACCTGAGCGCCCTGGGCAATCCACTGCTGCGCAACGCCACGGCGATTATCGAGTGCGAACTGTGGCGCGAATACGACGGTGGCGATCACGCCATCATCGTCGGCGCGGTCAAACACCTGATCCTGCCCGAGCAGCCGGTGACACCGATGATCTACCACAAGGGCAAGCTCGGCCCGTTGCCCGCGCTGGCCTGAGCTTTTGCCCTGGCGCGAGCCGACGCGGATGAACGCCGCATGATAAGCTTGCCGATGATTTCGGCCCTCGATCGGCCCCACGAACTTTTAGAGCGGATCCCATGAAACGCCTGCCACTCGACGACAGCTTCAAGGTCAATCGCAACCCCGTTACCCTGCGCGAAATCGTGCTGGACAAGCTGCGAAGCGCCATCATGAACTTCCAACTCATGCCGGGGGACCGCCTGGTCGAGCGCGATCTGTGCGAACGCCTCGGCGTCAGCCGCACGTCCGTGCGCGAAGCCCTGCGGCACCTGGAGTCCGAAGGCCTGGTGGCCTTCGCCGACGCCAAGGGCCCGAGCGTCGCCGTCATCACCCTGGCGGATGCGGTCGATATCTACGAACTGCGCTGCGTGCTGGAAGGCCTGATCGTCCAGTTGTTCACCCTGCGAGCCAAGGCCAAGGACATCAAGGCCCTGGAAAAGGCCCTGGAGGTCAATCGCAAGACCCTCAAGGAGGGCGAACTGCAACAGGTAATCGATTCGGTGCAAGGCTTCTACGACGTGCTGCTCGAAGGTTCGGGCAACCATGTTGCCGCCACCCAGCTGCGCCAGTTGCAGGCCCGGATCAGCTACCTGCGGGCCACCTCGGTGTCCCAGGAAAACCGGCGCGGCGCGAGCAACCAGGAAATGGAGCGCATCGTCGAGGCGATCAAGAGCGGCGACCCGCTGGCCGCCCACCAGGCCTCGGTTGACCACGTGCGCGCGGCGGCCAAGGTGGCGCTGGAGTACCTCAAGCGCAAGCAGGACGAAGCCGGTCCGGCCCCCGAGATCACCGCCCCCATCGCCCTCAAAGAACCACGCATGGGCCGCTGACATGTCCAGCCCACGCTTCTGCCCGCAGTGCGGCGCTGCCGACCTCGGCCGGCAAGTGCCGCCGGGCGACAGCCATGAACGCCTGATGTGCGGGGGCTGCGGCTACATTCACTACGTCAATCCGAAAATCATCGCCGGCTGCATCATCGAACGCGACGGCCAGTACCTGCTGTGCCAACGGGCGATCCCGCCACGGCCCGGCACCTGGACCCTGCCGGCGGGTTTCATGGAAGCGGGCGAGACCACCGAGCAGGCGGCCCTGCGCGAAGTCTGGGAAGAGAGCGGCGTGCGCGCGGAAATCCTCTCGCCCTACTCGATCTTCAGCGTGCCGAAAATCAGCGAGGTGTACATCATCTTCCGCGCCATCGCGCTGGAGATCACCGGCCAGTTCGGGCCGGAAACCCTGGACTACCAATTCTTCGCGCCCGAGGATATTCCTTGGGACAGCATCTACTACCCGGCGATCCGGCAGATCCTCGAACGCTACATCGAGGAACGCCAGGCCGGGGTCTACGGCATCTACATCGGCAACGACGACAGCGGCAAGATTCACTTTATCCGCTGAGCGCCTTCAGGGCGCCATCCCCTCGACAATGATCACTTCAGCCCGCGCCGCGCCTTCGCGGTGTCCGCGCGCCTCCTGATATTGCGCCGAACGATAGCAGGCCAGCGCCTGATCGTAGGAATCGAACTCGATCACCACATTGCGCTGTGGCGTTTCCCGCCCCTCCAACGCCTCGGCGCGTCCGCCCCGTGCCAGCAGGCGTCCGCCGTAAAGGGCAAATACCGCTGGCGCGCGGCGGGTGTACTCGGTGTATTGCTCGGCGTCCGTGACATCCACATGGGCAATCCAGTAAGCCTTCATCAATGACCTCATTGCGGGTTTATTTTGTATTATGGTATACCATAATCCACACTTTCATACAAAGCGAGCACCGGCATGGCCTTTGACCGTATCCAGGACATCATCGACGACTACCGCCAGGGCAAGATGGTCCTGCTGGTGGACGACGAAGATCGCGAAAACGAAGGCGACCTGCTGATCGCCGCCGACTGCTGCAACGCCCAGGCTATCAGCTTCATGGCCCGTGAGGCGCGCGGGCTGATCTGCCTGACCCTGACCGACGAGCATTGCCGGCGCCTGGGCCTGGAACAGATGGTGCCGAGTAACGGCAGTGCGTTCAGCACCGCCTTCACCGTGTCCATCGAGGCCGCCCACGGCGTGACCACCGGTATTTCCGCCGCCGACCGCGCCCGCACCGTCGAAGCCGCGGTGGCCGCCGATGCCCGCGCCGAAGACCTGGTACAACCCGGGCATATTTTCCCCCTGCGTGCCCGTGAAGGCGGCGTGCTGACTCGCGCCGGGCACACCGAGGCCGGCTGCGACCTGGCGCGCCTGGCCGGCTTTACCCCGGCCTCGGTGATCGTCGAAGTGATGAACGATGACGGCAGCATGGCCCGACGTCCGGACCTGGAAGTGTTTGCGCGTCAACACGGCCTCCGGATCGGCACCATCGCCGACCTGATTCACTACCGCCTCAGCACCGAACACACAGTGCTGCGGATCGGTGAACGGGAACTGCCGACGGTGCACGGCACCTTCCGCCTGATCACCTTCGAGGACCGCATTGAAGGCGGCGTGCACATGGCCATGGTGATGGGCGATATCCGCCGCGATACCCCGACGCTGGTGCGGGTTCACGTCATCGATCCGCTGCGTGACCTGGTCGGCGCCGAGTACCACGGGCCGAGCAACTGGACGCTGTGGGCCGCGCTGCAACGGGTCGCCGAGGAAGGCTGTGGCGTCGTGGTGGTGCTGGCCAACCATGAATCGTCCCAGGCCCTGCTTGAACGTGTACCGCAACTGACCCGGCCGCCGCGCCAATACAGCCGTTCGCAATCGCGGATCTATTCGGAGATCGGCACCGGGGCACAGATACTGCAGGACCTCGGTGTCGGCCAACTGCGCCACCTCGGGCCGCCGCTCAAATATGCCGGGCTGACCGGCTACGATCTGCAGGTGGTGGAGAGCATCCCCTTCCCGCAACCCTGAGACCACCGTCACCCTGTGGGAGCGCCGGTCGACGCTCGATTGCCAGCAATGAGGACCGCGAGTCTTGCACTGACTGTCCAGACGTCATCGCCGGCAAGCCGGCTCCCACATTAGGCCCTGGTGCACAGCAAGATAGCGTCACCCCCGCCCCCCCTGTAGGAGCTGGCTTGCCAGCGATGAGGACCGCGAGTCTTGCATCGACTGTCCAGACATCATCGCCGGCAAGCCGGCTCCCACAAAAAAGCGTCAAGGCCGGATCACCGGTAAGGCAAAGTGCTTGCAGAAAGTTTGGAATACCATAATATGATATTCCGTAGACCGGAGATATTTGCCAAGTGCCCCCGACAGGGAAAGCACAAGAAAATGCCCTTGGCACGGTCGCCTTAACAGGCCCCGATGGACCTACTGCTCCCGATAGGCGGGCATCAACAACCCGCTCAAAAACACAACAAATGAGGGCGTGAAAATGGTGTTGAACAAAGCTGCAAGCGCGACATTGCTCGCGGGTTTCCTGGCAATCGGCAGTTCCTTCGCCATGGCCGCCGACAGCGTCAACTTCGTCAGTTGGGGCGGCAGCACCCAGGACGCGCAGAAACAGGCCTGGGCCGACCCGTTCAGCAAGGCCAGCGGCATCACCGTGGTCCAGGACGGTCCGACCGACTACGGCAAGCTCAAGGCCATGGTCGAAAGCGGTAACGTGCAGTGGGACGTGGTCGACGTCGAAGCCGACTTCGCCCTGCGCGCCGCCGCCGAAGGCCTGCTCGAACCGCTGGACTTCAGCCAGATCCAACGCGACAAGATCGACCCGCGCTTCGTCTCCGACCACGGCGTCGGTTCGTTCTACTTCTCCTTCGTACTCGGCTACAACGAAGGCAAGCTGGGCGCCGGCAAGCCGCAGGAGTGGAGCGCGCTGTTCGACACCAAGACCTACCCGGGCAAACGTGCCCTGTACAAATGGCCGAGCCCCGGCGTGCTGGAGCTGGCCCTGCTGGCCGACGGCGTCCCCTCCGACAAGCTCTACCCGCTGGACCTGGATCGCGCCTTCAAGAAACTCGACACCATCAAGAAAGACATCGTCTGGTGGGGCGGTGGCGCGCAATCTCAGCAACTGCTGGCCTCCGGTGAAGCCAGTCTCGGCCAGTTCTGGAACGGTCGGATCTACGCCCTGCAGCAGGACGGCGCACCAGTGGGTGTGAGCTGGAAACAGAACCTGGTCATGGCCGACATCCTGGTCGTGCCTAAAGGCTCCAAAAACAAGGCGGCGGCCATGAAGTTCCTGGCCAACGCCAGCAGCGCCAAGGGCCAGGCCGATTTCTCCAACCTCACCGCCTATGCCCCGGTCAACGTCGACAGCGTCGCGCGCCTGGACTCGGTACTGGCACCGAACCTGCCGACTGCCTACGCTAAGGATCAGATCACCCTCGACTTCGCATACTGGGCCAAGAACGGTCCGGCCATTGCGACACGGTGGAACGAATGGCTGGTCAAATGAAATTGGCGGCCACGCTTTCCCCTGACACCCGTCCGACCGGGAGCG
The DNA here is from genome assembly GCF_059420925.1 of Pseudomonas sp. GW821-FHT03C07. NCBI lineage: Bacteria > Pseudomonadati > Pseudomonadota > Gammaproteobacteria > Pseudomonadales > Pseudomonadaceae > Pseudomonas > Pseudomonas sp. GW821-FHT03C07. The sequence continues at coordinate 13,453 of NZ_JBWKUQ010000031.1, read as the reverse complement.
CCCCTGGTGCTGCCGGCCTGGCCAGCAGCAAGGCGGCGGTCATGCAGCAGTCTTCCACGTATGCGCAGCGCTGGCGGGGGGCGGGCAACCTGTTACCCGCCCTGCTGTTCCTCGGCCTGTTTTTCCTCGCGCCGCTGATCGGTCTGTTGCTGCGCGGCGTGCTGGAGCCCACGCCCGGGCTTGAGAACTATCAGCAACTGTTCGCCAACTCGGCCTACGCGCGGGTCCTGCTCAACACCTTTTCGGTGGCCGGGCTGGTCACGCTGTTCAGCCTGTTGCTGGGCTTTCCCCTGGCCTGGGCGATCACCCTGGTGCCGCGTGGCTGGGGCCGCTGGCTGCTGAGTATCGTGCTGCTGTCGATGTGGACCAGCCTGCTGGCGCGGACCTATTCGTGGCTGGTGCTGCTGCAGGCCTCGGGGGTGATCAACAAGGCGTTGATGGCCATGGGCATCATCGACCAGCCACTGGAGATGGTGCACAACCTGACCGGCGTGGTGATCGGCATGAGCTACATCATGATCCCGTTCATCGTTCTGCCGTTGCAGGCGACCATGCAGGCCATCGACCCGATGATCCTGCAGGCCGGCGCCATCTGCGGGGCCAGTCCCTGGCGCAACTTCCTGCGGGTATTTCTGCCGTTGTGCCGGCCGGGGCTGTTTTCCGGCGGGCTGATGGTCTTCGTCATGTCCCTGGGTTACTACGTCACTCCCGCCCTGCTGGGCGGCGCGCAGAACATGATGTTGCCGGAGTTCATCATTCAACAGGTGCAGTCGTTCCTCAACTGGGGCCTGGCCAGCGCCGGTGCCGCCCTGCTGGTGCTGATCACCCTGGTGTTGTTCTACTTCTACCTGAAACTCCAGCCGGAATCCCCGGTTGGCGCCAGTAACGCGAGGTAAGTCGTCATGCTCCTGACTCCCAATGCCATGAGCCGGCGCCTGCGCCTGGGCCTCTACCTGACCACCGGACTGATCGCCCTGTTCCTGCTGCTGCCGATCGTGTTCATTGTCCTGCTGTCGTTCGGCTCCTCGCAGTGGCTGGTGTTTCCGCCGCCGGGCTGGACCCTGAAATGGTACGCCCAGTTCTTTTCCAACCCGGACTGGATGAATGCCGCCCTGGCCAGTTTGAAGGTGGCGATCCTGACCACCTTCTGCGCCGTCGCCCTTGGCCTGCCGACCGCCTTCGCCCTGGTCCGTGGGCGCTTCCCCGGCCGGGAATTGCTCTACGGCCTGTTCACCCTGCCGATGATCGTGCCGCTGGTGATCATCGCCGTGGCGGTGTACGCGCTGTTTCTCAAGCTCGGCTACACCGGGACGCTGTTCGCCTTCGTGGTCAGCCACGTGATCGTCGCCTTGCCCTTCACCATCATCTCGATCATCAACTCGCTGAAGCTGTTCGACCAGTCGATCGAGGATGCCGCGGTGATCTGCGGTGCTTCACGCCTGCAGGCGGTGTTCAAAGTGACTTTCCCGGCGATTCGTCCCGGCATGGTCGCCGGCGCGCTGTTCGCCTTCCTGGTGTCGTGGGATGAAGTGGTGCTGAGCGTGATGATGGCCAGCCCGACCCTGCAAACCTTGCCCGTGAAAATGTGGACCACCCTGCGCCAGGACCTGACCCCGGTGATCGCCGTCGCGTCGACGCTGCTGATCGCCCTGTCGGTGCTGGTGATGGTGCTCGCCGCCGCCCTGCGCCGGCGCAATGAACTGCGCCCCTGAGCGCCCTGGAGTAAAACATGAGTGCCGTGATCAAAGACCCCGCGCAGTCCCACGACCGCCCCCTGGTCAGCTTGCGCAACCTGAACAAGCACTACGGTGACTTCGCCGCCGTGGACAATATTTCCCTGGATATCCAGGAGGGTGAATTCCTCACCTTCCTCGGCTCCAGCGGCTCGGGCAAAAGCACCACCCTGTCGATGCTGGCCGGTTTCGAAACGCCCAGCAGCGGCGAAATCCTGGTGGGCGGACAGTCCCTGGTCAAGGTCCCGCCGCACAAACGCGATATCGGCATGGTGTTCCAGCGTTACTCGCTGTTCCCCCACCTGTCGGTACGCGACAACATCGCCTTCCCGCTGACCCTGCGCAAGCTCAGCAGCGCCGAACGCGAGCGCCGGGTCGAGGCCATGCTCAAGCTGGTGCAGTTGGAAAGCTTTGCCCATCGACGCCCTTCGCAGCTTTCCGGCGGCCAGCAACAGCGCGTGGCGATTGCCCGGGCGCTGGTCTACGAACCGCGCATCCTGCTGATGGACGAACCCCTCGGTGCCCTGGACAAGAAGCTGCGCGAAGACTTGCAGGATGAGCTGCGCCAGCTGCATCGGCGGCTGGGCATCACCATCGTCTATGTGACCCATGACCAGGAGGAAGCCATGCGCCTGTCCCAGCGCATCGCGATTTTCAGCCATGGCAAGATCGTCGGCCTGGGCAGCGGCTACGACCTCTACCAGAACCCGCCGAACGCCTTTGTCGCCTCGTTCCTCGGCAACTCGAACTTCCTCAAGCTCAAGGCCCGCGGCAACGCCGTGGCGGACTTCGAGGGCCAGGCCCTGGCGATCCGGCCGACTTCCGGGGTGTCCAGCGAGCAGCCGCTGCTGCTGATGGTGCGTCCGGAGAAGGCCCTGGCACTGAGCCTCGAACAGGCCGCCGCCGAACCCTTGCCGGCGGGCTGGAACGAGGTGCCGGCCAAGGTCGGCGAAATGCTCTTCCTCGGCGAAAGCCAGACCTGCAGCGTGGTCACCGACGGCGGCACGGCGATGACGGTCAAGGCGCTGTCGGCCACCGGCATGCCACTCAAGGCCGGCGATCCGCTGCGGGTACGCTGGGCCAGCGCCGATGCCTGCGTCTATACCCAATGGAGCGAAGGCGATTTGAATAAAGCCGCTGGCGCCCATTGAATAAAACCCGGGCCAGGGGTGTTATATCCGGGTAGCCAGGCACAATCGGCCGTGCAACCCGGAGATCCGAATGAACATCCTGTTATCTGCGACCGCGCTGGCCAGTGCCCTCCTCTGCACCTCGACACTGGCGGCGCCCCCGGACTGGCGCCTGGCCAAGGACGAAGACGGCATCCAGGTGTACCTGAGCCACGTCCCGGGCTCGCGCTACCAGAGCTTTCGCGGCGTGACGCGGATCAACGCCGATGTCGGCACCCTGAGCAACCTGCAGGAAAACCTCCGGGTCGCCTGCAAATGGCTGTACGCCTGCGCCGATATGCGCCTGCTGAAAAATGACGGCGACGACACCTGGGTCTATCTGACCACCGCGTTGCCGTGGCCGGCGCAGACCCGCGACATGGTGATTCACGTACACAGTGAGCGCGCCGACGACGGCAGCCTGACCCGGCATCTGGAGGCGGTGCCCGGCTTCGTACCCAGCGTGCCGGGACAGATCCGCGTCAGGCAGATGAAAGGCACCTGGACCCTGCACCCGGAAAGCGACACGCAAACCCGCGTGACCTATGAGCTGCAAGCCGAGCCGGCCGGCGATATCCCGTCCTGGCTGGCCAATCAGTTTGTGATCGATGCACCGATGGTCAGCCTCAGGACCTTGCGCGTGGTGGCCGAGCACCAGGGCCTGCGCAGCGTCGAAACAGCGCCCTAGTCAGGCCTGGAGCCGTACCTTGAAGTCCTCGATCCAGGCCCGGACCATGGCGGAATAAGGCGCCTCGGGCCGGGCCATGCGTTTCATTTCCCCGAGAATCTGGTCCTGGAGGAAGTACAGGCGCTTGGCGATACTGACCAGTTTGGCGGAGGGCGGCGCCTCGGGATCCGGTAAAAGCTCGTCCGCCATCGCCCCCACTTCCAACGCGAGCATTTCCAGGAACTCCAACTGGCGCAGCAGTCGCGTGCGCTCCTGCACCAGGCCCAGCCGGTTCAATCCGTAGACATGAATCGAGACGCTGCCCTTGAGGCTCAAGCCGGCCGCCAAGGCTTCCTCGACGTTGCCATCCAGGGCGGCAGCCATGGGTGGCAGGTCGGCTCCCGTGTGCGGCCTGGGCAGCACCAGGCCGATCAGATTGCTCCGGTCGATATGAAATTTCAGGTGTTCGTCCGGGTTGTCGCGACACGGGTCGAGCAGCAGCGGGTACTCGTCGGCAAAGTCCTGCGTGGCGGACATGACCCGCTGGCCGAGGATCGGGAAGCTGTCTTTCTTGCCGGAAAGCAGCAGGCTGCCCTGGTTGAAACCCTGGCGGTCGTCCCGCAGGGTCAGCAACTTGGCCGACAGCCTGGGGCTGACCTGCTTGCGCTTGCGGTTGCAGTCGATGCAACTGGGCAACAGGTTGTCCCAGTCCATGGCGAGCCACCAATAGCCAGGATGGCTGGCGTCTTCGGACACCGCGCCCTTGGGGCGGTAGTGTTCGACATCCACCGGCGCGGTCGAGGCGAAGAAGCTTTCGCAATAGGCGCATTTGCCGTGGAACAGTGCGTCGAGCTGCTGCTTGACGCTGTCGGCCTTGTACACCGCGAAGGCCGGTGGGCTGCCGTTGGGCGCGGCGAACCAGGCCTTGAACTTTTGCAATTCCTTGGCGGCGGGCGAGTCGGCTCCGGACAGAGCCTCCGGTGCCTTGGCAGTGTTGCGGGTCACGGCGCGCATGCTTCAGATCCCCTCCAGGACCGCGAGGATCCGTTTTTTGGCGTCCTTGCGCAGCTCGCCGAGCTTGAGCGCACTGGCCTGGCGGCGGTTGCGCAGGTATTCCACCACTGCTTCCTGTACCAGCCGCTGGACTTCGCTGGCCCCCACCGGCAAGGCGTCGCTGATATCCCGTTGGAAGCGGCTCCAGGCGTGCTGCTGCGCCTCGCTCAGCGGCTGACCCTGCTCCCGGGCGGCGAGCAGGTCGGCGAACATCGCCAGCTCGCGCTCGGTGTCCGGCTGGTCGGTGGAGGTGAGGCTGAAAAAGTCCGAGGTCAACAATTGCTCGATGGTCAGCTGGCTGACGTTGGGCAGGCGGATCACCTGCTCCACCATCACCGGCCAATCGCTGTCGGGATTGGCCTCGCTGGCGACCCTTTGCATGACGATCACCTCGCCGTCCTGCATGCCGCGCAGGCACAGCGGATCGTGGGTGGTGGCAATGAAGGTGACGTTCGGCAAGGCGCTGCGCAGCGCGCTCATGATCTGGATTTTCCAGCGCGGGTGCAGATGGGCTTCGACCTCGTCGATCAGCACCACGGCCTGGGCAGTTTCCAGGCTGTCGAAGCAGGGATTGATGCGCCGGTTCATCAGGCCCTGGATGATGTCGCAGACCATCGCCAGTACCGAGCGATAGCCTGATGACGCCAGGCTCAGCGGGGTTCGACACAGGGCCTGGCTACCGGCAGCCGCCGTGACGATCAGGCAGCGTTGGTTGGCAAAATCGCGTTCCATGACCTCGAACCCGCCCTCGATGGAGAGGATATCCCGCAAGGCGCGCACCACGCTGTCGAACTCGACCTGCTTGAGACCCAACAGCCATTTCTCCGGGTTGGACAGCAGGGCCGTGGCGTCGAAAAGGTTGATGACCGATTTGCCCGGGCTGTAGCGCCGCACCTGTTTCTGGTATTGGCGGAAGGCGCCGTAGGCAAACACCGGCGGCGCGATGGGCGTACCTGCGGGCCAGTAGCCTGCGCCGGCGATGGTCAGCTCTCGTTGGCTGGCATCCTCGAAGGTAACGGTCACCGTCGCCGAGGTGCATCGCGGGACCTGCCCCGCGCCCAACAGCTCGGGATCGAGGGGCAGCGAGGCAATGTCGACCGGTAGTTGCGCGCGTGCTTCTTCGGTGCAGAGCGCCAGGGCCGTGGCCTCGAGGATGGAGCTTTTGCCGGCGGCGTTTTCACCCAGGATCAGCAGGGCGGGTCGAGTGGGCTTCGAGTTCGGCGCGTGTCCTTCCTGCGCAAGTGGCATCACCAGTTCGAGTTGCTCGATTCCCTTGAAGTTACTCAAGTGAATCGATGCCAGGGGTGAGTGCTCCCGAGGCAAGGATTGCGGCCGTTTCGGCGTTTGTGCGGACGTTTTCACAACCGCGAGTGCCAGTCTGGCTTCAAGTCCTTCACTCCAATATTCAAAACCTGGATTTAGAGCAATGGTGTGAAACGTCCAGTTAATACGACGACGCGAAAGTGCCAGCGGCTGGAGTTTTTCCGGAGAAAGCGCCAAAAGGATACGACGGCACAGCAAGTACCAAAGACCTCCGAACTCCAGTGTGGAAAAGTCAAGGACCGGCGGAAATGACACCTTATCCTCCTCCGCTTGAGGGAGCTCGAAGTTGAACAGCTCATCGAAATATAATTGCAGTCTGCTTCTACGCCGCTCAACCAACTGACTGCGATTGAGCTTGAAGTGGGAGATCGTTTCACGTCCGCGCCCTGTCAGCGCAAATAGCTCACCCGAAAGATCGACAGATAGGTGATTGGCCAGACTGACTCGCTCACAAGGATCGAGCAGGAGGTGATGCTCCTTAAGCGGATAGTCATGCCATGTCCCCAAACTCTCCGCCACATAACCTCTAAGCTGAAGCGCTGTCGGCAAAGGCGCACGTTTGCCCCGAACAGGGAAGTAGTCCGGCCGGTCGGGCCTGCAATCCTTGCATAGGGGATAGATATTCTCCCAGACGCTGCTCAGCCAGACGTAATACAGATGGGCATCTGGCGTTTGCTCGACTGGACTGACACCTGTACCAGGACGAAATCGGTAAGAAAGCGTGGGGACCTTGCTTTCACAGAACGCGCACTTGTCATGAAACAACCGGCTCAGGCTAGCGTGAACGGATGCATCATCCAGATCGAGGATCAACTCTGGAGCCCGAGTCTGTGCCCTCTTCATCTGGGCCGCCTGAAAGTACTTGGCCAGCGCTTCCCTGTTGGCCCTGGCCTCCGGACCTTGCAACAAACTCGGTGGTGGCACGGAACTGCGATCAAAGCGTTGCATGACTCTCTTCCCTAAGCAGTCAGGGGAAAGCCTGTCACCCTCCCCAAAAGCCAACGACTCTAAACGGCCCCTCAGGAAAAGTGGAGCCGTTTGTTTCGATGTTCAACAAGCGTCTATCGACCTGAGGCCAATCGCAAAATGAACTGAAGAGGGCTCAGCGGAGCCCCCTTTGGCAGGAGAGGAATTATCCCACCAGTGGATTAGTCATTTCAGTTTTACCGGGTTTATCCCGGGTCCGGATTGATCAATGATGGTCCCATCACTCCTGAGGAGCCTGACGATGTTATCCATCGCACGTTTGCAGCGCATGAATCACGGCAGTCAGTTCCGAGCTTTCAATCTGCGTGGAGATCAGTTCGCCAAGCCTATCGACCCCTTCCTCGCGGTTGATCATGCCTGGATCAGCGGACCCACCTTTCCACCACACCCACATGCCGGTTTCTCAGCCGTGTCCTATCTGTTTCTTGATTCCGAGACCGGCATTGATAACCGCGACGCGCTGGGCAACCGCAACCTGATTCAACCCGTGTATTGGCAAGGGCCGTTGGCGCTAGCCTCCCCACAAGCATTGGCCGAGGCCGTTGAAGGCTACCGACGTGGTGCGTTCGGAAAGCTGCAACCTCGTTGAATGATCGAAAGAGCCCCAGGTCCAGGGCGTTTCTGAGCCAGAGAATATCGTTCATGAACAGTCCAGAACCACAGGGTACAACGGTTGTTCGATCCCCTCATTGGCTCACCCCACGAGCGTCGTTGGCGATGCTGCTGGTCGTGCTCGGCGGGTGCTCTTTCAATGACCTGAAGCCACAGTCGCGCCTGCTCGCGCCCAGCGATGTCAACGAGACACTCGCCGACAGCACAGTCACGCTGTCCCCGGCAGCCTGGCCTGCTGAAAACTGGTGGGCCAGCTTCAAGGATCCGCAACTCAACGCTCTGATCAAGGAAGCCCTGACGGGCAGCCCTACCCTGCGATCAGCAGCCGCGCGAGTACGACAAGCCAGCGCCCTGGAAACGATCGAAGGGGCTCAGCTACTGCCTCATGTCGACGCAGCGATGAGCACGACCCGCGAGCGCTTCAGCTCCAACGGCACCACACCTTCGCCGGTGAGGGGCACTTGGCAGAACGTCGATCAGGCCACCCTGAATGTGGGTTACGAGCTGGATTTCTGGGGCAAAAATCGTTCGGCTGTCGAGGCAGCCATAGGCCGTCGACATGCACTTGAAGTCGATGAGCATGCGGCGGCACTGATGCTGACTGCATCGATCGTGCAAGCCTACATTGCATTGCAGAACACCTACGAACAAATGGATGTGGCGCAAACACTGTTGGCGCAGCAAGAGCACATCGAAAAACTGACCCGACTGCGATTCGCCGCCGAACTGGATACCCAGATCGACATCAAGCAGTCCCAAGCCTCTCTGCCCGCCAGCAGGGCCAACATTGCCGCGCTGAAGGAGTTGATCGAACTCAACCAGAACAAGCTGGCGTCCTTGCTGGGCAGAGGACCCGACCGCGGACGAACGATTACCAGGCCCCATCTTCACTCCAGCGATACCGTGGCGCTGCCGACCAACCTTCCAGCCGAGTTGATAGGGCATCGCCCGGACGTCGTTGCGCAACGTTGGCGCGTCGAAGCCTCGGGTCATGAAATCGATGTGGCAAAAGCTCGCTTCTATCCCGACGTTAACCTGACGGCTTTCATCGGCCTGCAAAGTCTTGGCTTCGATACCTTCAGCGAACACAGCAGCCGCATACTGGGATTCGCCCCCGCGATCAGCCTGCCGATCTTCGAGGGCGGTCGATTGCGTGGGAACCTGGGCGCCCAGGACGCGGCTTACGACTTGGCCGTCGAGAACTACAACCAGACGGTCATCGATGCCCTGCGCGATATCGCCGACCAGCTGTCCTCCCTGCGCTGGATAAAAGAACGTCTGGCCCAGCAGCATGAAGCAGTAGCCACCGCTCAGGCCGCCGCCGACCTGGTGAACAAACGGTACGCAGCGGGGCTGGCAACCTATCTGCAGGTACTGGCAAGTCAAAACTCGACGTTGACTGAAAAACGCCAACTGGTCGATCTGAAATCGAAAGCGCTATCCCTTCAAGCCAACCTGAGCCTGGCTTTGGGAGGCGGCTACACACCCGAAATCCCTGCTCCCGACAACACCACTTCCTCTTGGGCAGGTAAATGACGCTATGACCACAGATACGCCTTCCCCGGCCACGCCCCCTCAACAACGAACGTCGTACCGTCCCACATTGCTGCTGATCGTGGCCATGGTCCTGCTGGCCGTTGCCCTGGGCGTCGGCTACCTGCTGAGACTGGATTCCGAATCCACGGACGATGCTTATGTCGACGGCAACGTTGTTCAGGTGACCTCACAAGTCAGCGGTACCGTGACGGCAATCGGCGGCGACAACACCGATCAGGTTGACAGCAACTCGCTACTGGTCACCATGAACGCCGTGGATGCCGAAATCCAGTACGAGCGCGCCAAGTCGAACCTGGCCCGCGCGGTTCGTCAGGCCCGTACCCAATACTATCAAGCCCAGCAGCTGCAGGCTGAAGTCGAGCAGCGTCAGAACGACGTGCGCAAGGCCCAGGACGATGCGCGTCGACGCAACCAGCTCGCCGCCAGCGGTGCCGTCTCTCGGGAAGAGATCAGTCACACCGCCGAGGTCTTGAAAAACTCAATCGCAGGACTTGAAGGCAGCAAACACGCCCTCGCCGTGCGGCTCGCGATGGTCGACAACACCACGCTGCGTACTCACCCGGATGTCCTGGTCGCGGCAAGCAACCTGCGCGACGCCTACATCGCCTTGCAGCGCACGCAAATCCATTCACCGGTTGCAGGTGTCATCACCAAACGCAGTGTCCAGGTCGGACAAAGAATCAACCCGGGCGTCGCGCTGATGTCGGTGGTACCCATGGATCAACTCTGGGTCAATGCCAATTTCAAGGAATCGCAGATAGAGCACCTGCGCATTGGCCAACCCGCTGAACTGCGCGCGGATGCCTACAGCCGCAGCGTCATATTCCACGGAACCATTGTCGGCCTGGATGCTGGGACTGGCAGCGCTTTCTCCTTGCTGCCGGCCCAGAACGCGACCGGCAACTGGATCAAGGTGACCCAACGGGTGCCAGTAAGGATCGCCTTGCGCCCGCAGGAAATAGCACAGAACCCGTTGCGCCTGGGGTTGTCCATGCGGGTTACGGTCGATACCTCCGATCGCCATGGCCCGGTCCTGAACAAGACGGTCGCACAGCAACCGATTTACAGCACCGAGATTTTCAAAAACGAACTGCAGGACGCCAATGAAATGGTGGAGCGCGTGATCAGTGCCAATGAAGGCAGTGACCATGACCCCAAAAACCTGAAATTTTGACGGGGCGATCATGTACAGAAAACACGCCGCCCTGTTGTTCACTGTGGGCCTGCTCTGTGCGCTGGAGTTTTTGCAGGCGGGCATGATTGCTTTTGCCTCTGCACCGATTCGCGGCGAAATCGAGGCCAGCCCTGAAGAGTTCAGTCTGGTTACCGCCCTGTATGCCTGTATTGCCGTGGCGGTGATCTCGAAACAGTATTGGCTGATAAAGCGCCTGGGCTGGCGCAACTTCATGCTCGGCTCGATCAGCATTTACGTGCTGGGCGCCTTCGTCTGTGGCGTGAGCATTGATTTGACCAGTTTCACCGTCGGCCGAGTGGTCATGGCCTTGGGTGGGGCCTCATTCATGACCTCGGCACGCCTCATGATCAACCTGCTCCCCCCTGGCCCTGGCCGGTTCACGGGTATCAAGGTATTTGCCACCGGGCTCTCCGGCGGGACGGCCGCGGCGCCTTTTATCTCATCGTGGGTCGTTGCCGAAAACACCTGGCACGCCATCTTCTGGATATTGATTGCCGGCGCTCTGGTCGCCGCAGCACTTTGTGTACGCTTTCTGCCTACCACACCTATCCCAGAGCGGGACCGAACCCCCTCAAGCCTGGCGAGTATTCTTTTATTGTCGGTCAGCAGTTTCTTTCTGTTCTACATATTACAGCGGTCCTACTACGACTTTTATAACGAAACCTTCATCCTCTTCGGCTGCGCACTCTTGGCAGCACTGGGTGTGTACAGCTTCTTCCATGCCGAGCATAACAAGGTAACGCCCTTCCTGAACGTCAGGGACTTGATGCAGCCACGTTACCTCCAGGGCGTGGCGCTGTTTTGCTATGCCTACGTTGTACTGGGCGCCAATAACTACATCTTGCCGTACCTGCTGCAAACGGGACTGGGCTATTCATGGGATACCATTGGTACCTTCCAGGCCATCGGGCTGACTGGCTCCCTGTTCACCTGGGCAATCGTGTCCAATATCATTCCAAAGTACCCTGCCCCGAAGAAGTTCTTCATTCTCGGATTCGTCACCCTGGGTGGCTCTGCCAGCCTGCTGTCCTCGCTGACGCCCAGCGCCAATATGTGGTTGAACATTTTGCCGGCATTGATTCTCAATGGATGCTTTGTGATGTTGGTCCTGCCGACTGCCGCCATGCAAACCTTTCGGGACGTGATGCAAGAGGAGAAGCTGTTCGCGCATGCCTACCAGATCAAAAGCATGATGGGGCAGATCGCCATGGCGATGGGCACCACGGCGGCCACACTGTTTCTGCAATGGCGCAGCACCACGCAATACAACAACCTCAACGTGCATTTCAGCGCCAGCGACCCTCTCTATGTGGAGCAGACTCAACAGCTGGCGCAAGCCTTGTCATCCGAAGTCGGCACCACGACAGCCAATCAAATCTCGGTAGCGATGCACGCACAAATGCTGCAGCAGCAATCGACCCTGGTCGCCAGCCTGGAATACTTTTGGGTCGTGATCGGCGTGGCGCTGATTGCGCTCATCATTTCGGTCATGCAGAAGACCTTCAAATAAACCGGAATACTTTCTCGAACCTTGATGCCATGAGTGCTGACACGCGATGAACGCCACCTCCCCGGAAATCATTATTGTCGGCGGATCCCTTGCCGGCCTCACGCTGGCGCTCGCCTGCGCGGCCAGGGGCGTGTCCGTTCGTGTCGTTGAGCGCTCTGTCGGGCGCGTGCACGGTGGCGATAGCCTGAGCATCGATCTTGACCTGCTCGCGGCGACGGTTGGCCATGATCCGCGTGCCGCGCCCATTTTGCCCGTGGTACCCGCCTATCGCGAACTGACGACCTGGCCAGCGCTTTACAGCTGGCTACGGGAGCGGGCTGTCGCAACACCTGGCATCGTCCTCGAAGAAGGCAAAACCGTCACCTCGGTCGCAGACCTCGGCGATCGGGCACAAATCGCCTTGGCCGACGGAACCCAGCGGGACGCCGCCGCGGTGATCGGGGCGGACGGCTATCGCAGCATCGTTCGCCAGGCGATCACACCGAATGCGCCGCTTGCCAGCTATGCCGGTTATCTCGTGTGGCGTGGGCTGGTCGAGGAGCGAACACTGACACGTCCCGTACCCTGGCCGTCGGATGGCGGCCTATGGATTGAGTTCGTCGGCGGATATCGCCTGGTCGCCGCTGTACTTCCGGGGCGCGACGGCTCGTTGGAGCCAGGTCAGCGGCAAATCACCTTCGCCTGGTTCGATGTGCATCAGGAAGCCTTGCTCCGGCGCACCGGCTGCCTGACCGCCGATGGCCACATCGTCGGCACACTCGGACGCGGCACGATCGATGAAGACGTCAGGTCTGGCTTGGTCGCCCAGGTCCCACGGGTCTGGCCGGCGATGTGGGCCGAGGTGGTGACAGTCGGTGTGCGCTCAGCGAATGTATTGAGCGGTGCTCCGATTGCCGAATACAAGCCGCAGCGGTTGGCACGTGGCGCACTGGCCATCATCGGGGACGCCGCCCACGTTGTGTCACCGATGACCGGGCGCGGCTTTTTGACCGGAGTGGAAGATGCCGCGATGCTGGCGGGAAAGCTCGCAGAGCGAGGTGCAGAAGCATCCATTGCCGCAGTGCTGGCCCGCTATGAAGAAGCACGATTACCCTTCGTCCGCGGGTTGGTCAGCCATTCAAATCGGATCAGCGCCGAATATCTTCGCTATGCGACAGCCAACTGATCCGGGAACCTTCGCGTTGCCCGAAGTGCCATGCGCTTCGAGCAGCGCGACGGGATCGCGGTTTACTGGATGCCAGCACCCAGGGCCGGGAATACATCGGTGAACAACAGGCCAATCAGCTGCTGTCCGATAGGTGTGGACCAATCCTGGCCGATTTCAGCCATGAGCGTATTGGTGGCGGTGAGCACGACGCCGGCATCGTGCATGCGTTGACGGGCAAACTCCTCGGAAAGATCGCTCGGCGAACCCGAAGCATCCATCACGGCCTGTACGGCAAAGCCTTCGAGCGCGGCATCGATTGCCGGAAAGATAAGGCAAACGTCGGTGGTCACACCGGCCATGATCAGATGTTTGCGCCCTGTGGCCAGCACTGCTTTGTGGAAGTCGGCATATTCCCAGGCATTGACCACACCGGGACGCTTGATCCGTGCCGCGTGCGCTTCCGGAAGCACCTTGGCGATTTCCGGGAGAATCGGGCCTTG
>NZ_JBWKUQ010000030.1:0-61038 GCF_059420925.1 Pseudomonas sp. GW821-FHT03C07 | reverse complement strand
GGGGTGCTCAAATCAGGCGTACCGTTTGACCCAAACATCGCGCTTGCGCGATGAGGGTCAAGACGGTATCTACACTGACCGCGTTAGCCTTCAGCGTCAGCGCCGATCCGCCACCACCCCGATCAACACCAGCACCACCAACAACACCGGCGCCAGGCTGTAGTTGTTGAACTGGCTCAAGCCGCGCACCACCCAGGGCGTGGCGTAGATCAAGGCCGCGCCGCTACCGATCATGCACAGCAAGGCCAGCAGCGGCACGCGCAAGGCGCCGGCGATGCTGCCCAGGCGTTGATCGATCCAACCCTTGATATCCGCGCCAAACAGCACCAGCAGGCAGCCCACCAGCGCCAGGGCGATTTCCGACAGGTTGCTGCGGCTCCAACGCGATACCGTGGCGAGCAGGTCGAGTACCAGGTCCATGGGGTTTCCTTAGGTCAAAAAGTATTGCAGCAGGTCGTTGAGAAACAGTTGCCCACGGTCGGTGGCCGCCAGGCGTGACGGTTCGACCTGCAACAGGCCACTTTGTTCGGCCTCGGCGCGTGCTTCGTTCAAGCTGTCGAGACTAAGCCCGGTACGTTGCGCAAACAAGACCGTGTCAACGCCCGCGGTCAGGCGCAGGGCATTCATCAGGAACTCGAACGGCAACTCTTCATTGGCCAGGGCTTTCTCCCCGGCCTGGAAGGCCTTGGCCGGGTTCAGGTAGTCCTTCGGCAGGCGGGTTTTCCAGGTCCGCACGATGCGCCCGTCCGGGTGGCTGAGCTTGCCATGGGCGCCGGCGCCGATGCCGATGAAATCGCCGAAGCTCCAGTAATTGAGGTTGTGCCGCGCCGCCCGTCCGGGTTGGGCGTAGGCCGAGACTTCGTACTGGGCGTAGCCGTGCTCGGCCAGCAGGGCCTGGCCGGCTTCCTGGATATCCCACAGGGTGTCGTCTTCCGGCAGCGTCGGCGGCTGGTTCCAGAACACCGTGTTCGGCTCCAGCGTGAGCTGATACCAGGACAGGTGCGTGGGCCGCAGGGCAATGGCCTGGCGCAGGTCGCCCAGGGCATCCTCCAGGGACTGGTCCGGCAAGCCGTGCATCAGGTCCAGGTTGAAGTTGTCGAAGCCGGCCTGGCGCGCCATGTCCGCCGCGCGCACGGCTTCGCCGCCGCTATGGATACGGCCGAGGGCCTTGAGCTTGTCTTCCTGGAAGCTCTGGATACCGATGGACAGCCGATTGATGCCCAGTTGGCGATAGGCGATGAATTTTTCCTGCTCGAAGGTCCCGGGATTGGCTTCCAGGGTGATTTCGATATCAGCGGCAAAGCGGATGCGCGCTTCGACGCCCTTGAGCAAGCGTCCCAGCGCCTGGGCGCTGAACAGGCTGGGGGTGCCGCCACCGAAGAAGATCGAACTCAACTCACGGCCGTACACCGCGTGCAGGTCCTGGTCGAGGTCGGCCAGCAGCGCGTCGACGTACTCTTCTTCCGGCAGCACCGGACTGGCGGCGTGGGAGTTGAAGTCGCAATACGGGCATTTGCGCACGCACCAGGGAATATGGATGTACAGCGCCAGGGGTGGCAGCTGTGGCAGAGCCGCCCGTGGTGTCGGTGCACTGCCGTGGATCAGCGGCGGCGCGGAGTCGGACTGGGTCATTGCAGGCCCAGGCGCTGGCGCAACAGGGCCATGGCGCGAGCGCGGTGGCTGAGTTGGTTCTTCTCCACCGGACCCAGTTCGGCGCTGGAACAGTCGCGTTCCGGCACCCAGAACAGCGGGTCGTAGCCAAAACCGTGTTCGCCACTGGCGGCGGTCAGGATGCGTCCGTGCCAGAGGCCTTCGCAGAGGATCGGCAGCGGGTCGTCGGCATGCCGCACCAGGGCCAGCACGCAGACGAATTGTGCGCCGCGCTCGGCGCTGGGGACGTCCTGCAAGGCCTCGAGCAGCTTGGCGTTGTTCGCCGCATCACCCAGGCCGTCGGCGTACCGGGCCGAATAGATACCCGGCGCGCCGCCGAGAAAGTCCACCGCCAGGCCCGAGTCATCGGCCAGCGCCGGCAGGCCGGAAATACGGGCCGCATTGCGGGCCTTGAGGATGGCGTTTTCAACGAACGACAAACCGGTTTCTTCCGGTTCGACGCTGCTGAACTCACCGATCGAGCGCAGTTGCACCGACCCACCAAGCATGGCTTGGAGTTCCTTGAGTTTGCCGGCGTTGTGGCTGGCCAGTACCAGTTGGCTGAAGTTCATCATTCGGCTGGGAAAAGTTCCTGATTGAAGCTGAAAGTGTGGGCATCACCGCCGAGGGTGACGGTAATGTCGAAGGTGCGGTTTTCCTGCTGCGGTACTGGGTACTGCGCGAGGTAGTAGACGGCGCCTTGTTCGGTGATCTGCTTGAACTCCAGCTTGACGTTCGCGCCGGTCAGGTCTTTCACCGTGCCGATGACCTGCGCCACCATCGGCTTGTCAGCCTTGAGTACCGAGATGTTGATGACGCCCTTGGTCTTGCTACGCTCCAGTCCCACCTCACTGGCAATCTTCGGTTGAATGTAGGTGGAATTGAAGGTGTTGTAGTGCACGGTGAGATCACCGAACACTTCCTGGCGCTCGCCCTTGATGGCATCGGCGGCCATGGCCGTGACGCCGAAACAGGCCGCCACTAGAAACACAACTGAACGCAGCATGATCGTTCTCCTCGAAAATCGTGCGGTTTATACCGCGATCCGATGATCGGCGAGTCCCGGACTGCTGACACGATAAATGCCGATCTCCCCTAATAGATTAGGCCATAGCTTACTGGCCCACCCATGGCGATGCTGTTGATCCACGGCAAGCCGATTGATGACCTTGGCCGAGCGTTCGCTGCACAGGGCTTCGAAGTCTTCGAAGGTGCAGAAGTGGATGTTCGGCGTGTTGTACCAGGTGTACGGAAGGAATTCCGAGACTGGCATCCGGCCCTTGCTCGCCAGGTACCAGCGGCAGCGCCAGTGACCGAAGTTGGGGAAAGTGATGATGCACTGGCGCCCGACCCGGAGCATTTCGTCGAGGATCTTGTCCGGGTAGTGCACGGCTTGCAGGGCCTGGGTCATGACCACGATATCGAAGCTGTTGCTGGCGAAGTTGCCCAGGCCCTTGTCCAGGTCCTGCTCGATGACGTTGATGCCTTTGGCCACGCAGGTGGCGATATTGTCCGGGTCGTTTTCCAGGCCGTAGCCGCTGACCTGCTTGTGGTCGCGCAGCCAGGTCAGCAGTTCGCCGTCACCGCAGCCGAGGTCGAGCACGCGGCTGCCGGCGGGGATCCAGTCTTGGATGATTTCCAGGTCGGCTCTCATGGCGTCCTCACAGCGAAATTCGGTTCATGTAGTTGCCGAACGCCTGCAAGTAACGCGGGATCGGAATCAGGAAGGCGTCGTGACCTTGCGGGGCGTCGATTTCCAGGTAGCAGACGTCCTTGCGCGCGGCCATCAGCGCATCGACGATTTCCCGCGAGCGGGCCGGCGAGAAACGCCAGTCGGTGGTGAAGGACATCACGCAGAAGCGCGCCGTGGCGCTGGCGAAAGTCTTCGCCAGGTCGTCGTCGAAATTGGCGGCCGGGTCGAAGTAGTCCAGGGCCTTGGTCATCAACAGGTAGGTGTTGGCATCGAAACGCCCGGAAAACTCCTCGCCCTGGTAGCGCAGGTAGCTTTCGACCTGGAATTCCACGCTGTGGAAGTCGTAGTTGAGTTTTTCGCTCTTGAGGCCACGGCCGAATTTCTCGCCCATCGAGTCATCGGACAGGTAGGTGATGTGCCCGACCATGCGCGCCAGCATCAGGCCGCGCTTGGGGATCACACCGCGCTCCTGGAAGGAGCCGCCGTGGAACTCCGGATCGGTGAGGATCGCCTGGCGCGCCACTTCGTTGAAGGCGATGTTCTGCGCCGACAGCTTGGGGGCCGAGGCGATGGCGACGCAATGGCGCACGCGATCGGGGTAGGTGATGCTCCATTGCATGGCCTGCATGCCGCCGAGGCTGCCGCCGATCACCGCGGCCCATTGGCCGATACCGAGGCGGTCGGCGAGGTGGGCCTGGCTGTGGACCCAGTCTTCCACGGTCAGCACCGGGAAATCGGCGCCGAAGGGTTTGCCGGTCTCGGGGTTGAGGCTGCTCGGGCCGGTGGAGCCATTGCAGCCACCGAGGTTGTTCAGGCTGACGACGAAAAATTTGTGGGTGTCGATGGGCTTGCCGGGGCCGATGCAGCTGTCCCACCAGCCGGGCTTGCGCTCGTCGGGGCTATGGAAACCGGCGGCGTGATGGTGCCCGGAAAGGGCATGGCAGATCAGCACGGCGTTGCTCGCCGCGGGATTGAGAGTGCCGTAGGTTTCGTAGATCAGGTCGTAGGCCGGCAGGGAACGGCCACAGGCCAGGGCCAGGGGCTCGCTGAAATGTGCCGTTTGCGGCACGACCAGCCCGACGGAATCGTGGGGAAAGACAGTGGACATCGACCCTGCTCACGCTTGAATGAGGCGTAAGTCTAATGAGCGGGGGGGTTAGCGGCAAGCAGGGAGACCGCGGCGTCCGTATCGCCAGCAAGCCGGCTCCCACAAAGCCGTGTCGAACCATGCTGTGGTGTATGAGCTTGTGTGGGAGCGGAGCTTGCCCGCGAAGGGGCCCTTGAGATCGCTAAAAGCTTCGCGGGCAAGCTCCGCTCCCACCGCTGATCAGATCAACCGGAACAGCACGTCCGGCATCTCGCTCATGAAGGCCAGCGGTGGAATCACGTAGCTCTGGATCAACTGGATCACCAGGAACGCCAGGATCGGCGAGATATCCAGGCCACCCAGGTTCGGTACGATCTTGCGGAACGGCGCCAGGGCCGGTTCGCTGATCTGGAACACCAACTCGGCGGCCGGACTATGGCTGCCGGGAGCGACCCAGGAGAGGATCACGCTGATGATCATGGCGAAGAAGAACACCTTGAGGAACAGCGAGGTGATGCCGATGACCGCCCAGATCGGCAGGGAGACGATGTTGTAGCTCGATCTGCTCAGCAGCAGGATCACCGCCATCAGCAGCATCTGCACGGCAATCGCCAGCACCAGCGAGGACATGTCCAGGCCGAACATGCTCGGAATGATCCGCCGCAGCGGCTTGAGCAGCGGTTGGGTGGCCTTGACGGTGAACTGGCAGAGCGGGTTGTAGAAATTGGCTCGGACCAGTTGCAGGATGAAACGCAGCAGAATCACCAACAGGTAAAGGCTGCCCAGGGTTTGAATGACAAAAATGGCAGCGCTATTGAATGCAAACATTAAGTGTTCCCTCGAGGATTACTGACCGAGTTGCTCGGCCATTTCGGCCGAACGATGGGCGGCGGCGCCGAGCGCCTGTTCTACCAGGGCTTCGAAGCCTCCGGCCTGGAAGGCCTTGATCGCGGCTTCGGTGGTGCCGGCAGGCGACGTCACGCGACGGCGCAGTTCGGCGGCCTCGACGTCGCTGGAGACGGCCATATGGGCGGCGCCCAGGGCGGTCCGCAGGGTGAGCTGGCGGGCAATATCACGCGGCAGGCCGAGCTTTTCGCCGGCGGCGGTCATGGCTTCGATCAGCAGGAAGAAATACGCCGGGCCGCTGCCGGACACCGCGGTGACCGCGTCCAGTTGCCGCTCTTCGTCCAGCCAGAAGGCGCTGCCCACCGCCGACAGCAGGGTGTACGCCTGTTGGCGCTGTTCGGCGGAGACCTGCGCGGTGGCGAACAGGCCGCTGACGCCCTGGCGCAGCAGCGCCGGGGTGTTCGGCATGCAGCGTACGATTGGCTGCTCGCCCAGCCAGCGGTTCATGCTGGCGCAGGTGATCCCGGCGGCAATCGACACGACCAGTTGATGGGCTTTCAGGCTGGGGCGCAAGGCTTCGCACACGGCTTTCATGGCCTGCGGCTTGACTGCCAGCACCACCACGTCAGCCCCGAGGATGGCCTCGGCGTTGTCGGCGAACACTTCGATACCGTGTTCGGCCTGGACCCGCGCGCGGGTCTCGGCGCCGGGATCGCTGGCGCGAATCAGTGCGGCGTCCAGGCCCTCGGCCCGCAGGCCGCCGATCAGGCTGGCGGCCATGTTGCCGGCGCCGATAAAAGTGATGCGATTCTTGCTCATGACGGATCCTTAAGACGAGTGTGTGAGGCCATTTCAGGCCTGGCCATAATCGCGGGCGCCAAACAGCGCGGTACCGATCCGCACCCAGGTGGCGCCTTGGGCAATGGCCGACTCGAGATCGTGGCTCATGCCCATGGAAAGTGTGTCGAGCGGCAGGTGGAGGCTGTCTTGCAAAGTCCGCACGGTGGCGAACGCGGCGTCTTGTTCGGCACGCTCTTCGGTCGGTTCGGGGATCGCCATCAGTCCGCGCAGGGTCAGGTTCGGCAAGGCGCTGATGGCTGCGGCGAGTGCCGGCAGGTCGGCCGGGGTGCAGCCGGACTTGCTGGCCTCGCCACTGACGTTGACCTGGATGCAGATATTCAACGGCGCCAGGTTGGCCGGGCGTTGTTCGGACAGGCGTTGTGCGATTTTCAGGCGATCCACGGAGTGCACCCAGTCGAAATGCTCGGCAATGGCGCGAGTCTTGTTCGATTGAATGGGGCCGATGAAGTGCCAGCACAAGGGCAGGTCGGTCAATTCCGCCTGTTTGCCCAGGGCTTCCTGCAGGTAATTCTCGCCGAAGTCCCGCAGGCCGGCGGCATGGGCTTCGCGCACGGCGGCGGCGGGCTTGGTCTTGCTCACGGCGAGCAGGCCGATGCTGGCACCGTCACGGCCAGCGGCCTGTGCGGCGGCAGCGATGCGGGCTGCAACGGCGGTGATGTTGTCTGCTATCGTGGTCATTCAAATTCGCCAGCAGGTCAAAAGTCTGCGGCATTCTACCTGTATTGGGGAGTCTCATGGATATCACCGAGCTGCTGGCCTTTAGCGCCAAACAGGGCGCGTCGGACTTGCACCTCTCGGCGGGCCTGCCGCCGATGATCCGGGTCGACGGCGATGTCCGGCGGATCAACCTGCCGGCGCTGGACCACAAGCAGGTCCACGACCTGATCTACGACATCATGAACGACCGTCAGCGCAAGGACTACGAGGAGTTCCTGGAGACCGACTTCTCCTTCGAGGTGCCGGGTGTGGCGCGCTTCCGGGTCAACGCCTTCAACCACAACCGGGGTTCGGGCGCGGTGTTCCGCACCATTCCCTCGAAAGTCCTGACCATGAGCGACCTGGGCATGGGCGAGGTGTTCCGCAAGATCACCGAGGTGCCGCGCGGGCTGGTGCTGGTGACCGGGCCGACCGGTTCGGGCAAGTCGACCACCCTGGCGGCGATGATCGATCACCTGAACAACAACAAGCATCACCATATCCTGACCATCGAGGACCCGATCGAGTTCGTCCACGAATCGAAGAAGTGCCTGGTCAACCAGCGTGAAGTGCATCGCGACACCCAGAGTTTCGCCGCGGCCCTGCGTTCGGCCCTGCGTGAGGACCCGGATGTGATTCTGGTAGGCGAGATGCGCGACCTGGAAACCATCCGCCTGGCGCTGACCGCTGCGGAAACCGGTCACCTGGTGTTCGGCACGCTGCACACCACCTCGGCGGCCAAGACCATCGACCGGGTGGTCGACGTGTTTCCGGCACAAGAGAAGTCCATGGTCCGCTCGATGCTCTCCGAATCCCTGCAGGCGGTGGTTTCCCAGAGCCTGTTGAAGAAGGTTGGCGGCGGGCGGATCGCCGCCCACGAGATCATGCTCGGTACCCCGGCGATCCGTAACCTGATCCGCGAGGACAAAGTGGCGCAGATGTATTCCTCGATCCAGACCGGCGGTTCGCTGGGCATGCAGACCCTGGACATGTGCCTCAAGGACCTGCTGAGCAAGGGCCTGATCACCCGTGACAACGCCCGGGAGAAGGCCAAGATCCCGGACAACTTCTGACGTAAACCCCACGAGCTTCTACGCTGTCACACACGTGTGTGCCTGATTCGACGCGGAGAAGCTCATGGAGTTCGAGAAACTGCTGCGCCTGATGGTCGAGAAGGGCGCTTCCGACCTGTTTATCACCCCGGGCCTGCCGCCGTCGTTGAAGGTCAATGGGCAGATCCTGCCGGTGACCCGCGCCCCGCTGACCCAGGAGCAGACCCAGGACGCGGTGTTCGGGCTGATGACCGAGCGTCAGAAGCTCGACTTCACCCACCTGCACGAATGCAATTTCGCCATCCATCCCAAGGGCGTGGGGCGTTTCCGCGTCAGTGCCTTTTACCAGCGCAGCCAACCGGGCATGGTGTTGCGGCGCATCGAAACGCGGATTCCCGAGTTGGCAACGCTGAAACTACCGCCGGCCATCGAGCAATTGGCGCTGCTCAAACGTGGGCTGGTGATGCTGGTCGGGGCGACCGGGACCGGTAAGTCGACCACCCTGGCGGCGATGATCGGCCACCGCAATCAACAGGGCAGCGGCCATATTGTCACGGTCGAAGATCCCATCGAATTTGTCCACGAACACCAGAACTGCATCATTACCCAGCGCGAAGTGGGGATCGACACCGATTCCTATGAAGTGGCACTGAAAAACACCCTGCGCCAGGCCCCGGACCTGATCATGATCGGCGAAGTGCGTACCCGGGAAACCATGGGCCACGCCCTGTCCTTCGCGGAAACCGGGCACCTGTGCCTGGCGACCCTGCACGCGCCGAATGCCGACCAGGCGCTGGAGCGGATCATCAACTTCTTTCCCGTGGACCGGCATCCGCAGATCTGGATGGAGCTGTCACTCAACCTGCGGGCGATTGTCGCCCAGCAGTTGATTCCGACCCAGGATGGCCAGGGGCGGCGCGCGGTGGTGGAGGTGTTGCTGAATACGCCGTTGATGGCCGACCTGATTCGCAAGGGCGAGATCAAGGAGCTCAAGGCGTTGATGAAGCGTTCGACCGAACAGGGTATGCAGACCCTGGACCAGGCGTTGTATGCGTTGTATCGGGAGGGCGCGATCAGCTATCGCGATGCGCTGGCGTACGCCGACTCAGCCAATGACTTGCGGCTGATGATCAAGCTGGAGAAGGGGGCGGGTGGCGAAGGGGCGGATAGCTTGAGCCTGGGGCCGGCCTAGCAGCCTTGTGGTGGCTGTTCTGGCCTCTTCGCGGCGGTGCGGCGGTCCGACAAGCTCCGCTCCCACAGGTTTTCAGTCGTACATAAGACTCAGGCACGACTCAAATCTAGTGTGGGAGCGGAGCTTGCCCGCGAAGAGGCCCTTGAGAGCGCCCAAAGCTTCACAGGCACACCTCCAATCCGATCAGCGCTGCACAACCTGCATATGATTCTGCTCTTTCGGGATCACCCGCTTGGCAATCACGTAATGGCTGTCCCAGTAGGGTTTCTTCAGCGTGTCGATGCTCACCGACTTGCCGCGACGCGGCGCGTGGATAAACCGGTCGTTGCCCAGGTAGATGGCCACGTGGTTGACCTTGCGGCTCTTGAGGGTGAAGAACAGCAGGTCGCCAGGCTTGAGGTCCTTGCGCGCGACTTTCTGCCCGTGGCCGGCGGCCATGGCATTGGAGGTACGCGGCAGGTCACTGGCGGCTACGCCGTTGAAGGCATACTTGACCAGGCCGCTGCAGTCGAAGCCCTTGCTCGGGCTGCTGCCGCCCCAACGGTACGGCGTTCCCAACACATTCACCGCACGGCTGAGCACGGCGCTGCTCTGCTTGGCGTTCGGTGCGGCCGGATTGATCGCCGCGACGGTATTATGATGGGCTTTGCCATGGCTGCTGTGCTTGCCAGGGCGCTTGACGACAGGTGCTGTCAGATCGGTAGCATGGGCAACGGAAACCGGTGATTTGGCAGTGTGACCGTTGACGGAAGGAAGACGTTGCTCACGGTTGGTGGCGTGGGCGGCCAGTGGCATTAATAGGCAAATGGTTAGCCATGTCTTGAAAAATGGTCGCATTAGGCAAGGCTCTAAATAGGTGATCGCGCAACTTTATAACAGCTTTTTGGTCACTTCTGGCCCCGTTTGTCGAATCAATACAGGGGTTTAAAATGGCCAGAGGCTGTGGAATCCGACCCGTGGGTCACGTGAAAGTCAGGCCCCACAAGGCTTTCAGCGATTTTCGGTAAGGGTTTGTTACATGTTTTGAGACAGTAAAAAAGTCACACGAAATTACGAAATATTTATCTATCGGGCTCGGAGAAGGCGTTGATGAACACCTATCGGCAGGACGGCACACCCGTGAATACCCACAACGTTTTACTCGGGTATTTGCTGTGGATTTTTGGTTTTACCGGTTCACACCGCTTCTATTACGGCAAGCCGATCACTGGGACGATCTGGTTTTTCACCTTTGGGGTGTTCGGCATCGGTTGGTTGATCGACGTGTTTCTGATTCCGAGCATGGATCGCGAGGCGGACCTGCGTTTCACCGCCGGGCCGCTGGACTATAACGTCGCCTGGTTGCTGCTGACGTTCCTGGGGCTGCTCGGTGTGCATCGGATGTACATGGGCAAATGGCTGACCGGGTTGCTCTATCTGGTAACGGGTGGGTTGTTGGGGTTGGGGGTGCTGTATGACTTCTGGACGCTGAATGACCAAGTGTCGTTGAGGAACAGCGGGCGGGGTTGAACACGGCCCCCTCACTGTAGGAGCGAGCTTGCTCGCGATGGTGGTTCAGACACCCCGGGGGATCAGATACCCCGCGTCATCGTTGACGTCCATCGCGAGCAAGCTCGCTCCTACAGGGGGGCGGATCAGGCCTGGTGCGTGATGCGCCCATCCATCAGCGTATAACGCACGCTCCCCGGCAACGCATGGCCGAGGAACGGGCAGTTCTCGCCCTTGGACAACCAGTGCTCACCGGCCACGGTCGAGGTGCTCGGGTCGAACAGCACCAGGTCCGCCGCCGCGCCCACCGCCAGCTTGCCCGCTGGCAGGCGCAAGGCCTCGGCAGGACCGGCGCTCAGGCGCTGGAGCAGGGTTGGCAGGTCCAGCAGGCCATCCTCCACCAGGGTCAGCGCCAGCGGTAGCAACAGCTCGACGCTGCTGATGCCCGGCTCGGTCTCGCCGAACGGCGCCAGCTTGGCGTCGCGCTCATGGGGCTGGTGATGGCTGGAGATGGCGCTCACCACCCCGGACTTCACCGCCGCGCGCAAACCGTCGCGGTCGGCGCGGGTGCGCAGCGGTGGTTGCACGTGATAGAGGCTGGAGAAGTCGATCAGCGCTTCGTCGGTCAGGATCAGCTGGTACAGGGCCACATCGGCGGTCACTGGCAAGCCACGGGCCTGGGCCTGGGCGATCAGAGCCACGCCACGGGCACTGGTCAGCTGGCTGAAGTGCGCACGCACGCCGCTCTGCTCCACCAGCAGCAGGTCCCGGGCCAGGGCCACTGTCTCGGCGGTTTCCGGAATCCCCGGCAAACCGAGGAAGCTGGCGGTAGGGCCTTCGTGGGCCAGGCCACCGTCGGCCAGATCATGCTCCTGGGAGTGGAAAATCACCGTCAGGTCGAAAGTCGCCGCATATTCCAGCGCCCGGCACAGGGTGCGGCTGTTGCGGAAACTCTCCAGGCCGTTGCCGAACGCTACGCAACCGGCATCGCGCAAGGCCACCAGCTCGGCCAGTTGCTCGCCCTCCAGGCCCTTGCTCAGGGCGCCGATAGGAAACACCTTGGTGTTGCCGGCTTCGCGGGCGCGGTCGAGGATCAGTTCGGCCACCGCCGAGGTGTCCAGCACCGGCTTGGTCTTGGGCGGGCAGCACAGGCTGGTGACGCCGCCGGCCGCCGCCGCGCGGGTTTCGCTGGCGATACTGCCCTTGCGACTGTAGCCCGGCTCACGCAGGGATACGTTCAGGTCCACCAGCCCGGGGGCGGCCACCAGCCCCTTGGCGTCAATCACTTCAACGGCGGCGAAACCCTCCGGGGCCGCGCCGATGCCCACCAGCTTGCCGGCTTCGAGGTGCAGGTCGGTCACTTGATCCAGGCCGCTGCTCGGATCGATGACGCGGGCGCCAAGTATGCTGAGTTTCACTGGGCGTTCTCCTGGTCGAATTGGCGCTGGGCGGTCTGCCCGCTCATGGCCATGGACAGCACGGCCATGCGTACGGCAATGCCGTAGGTGACTTGATTGAGGATGACTGAATGGGGACCGTCGGCCACCGCCGATTCGATCTCCACGCCACGGTTGATCGGGCCCGGGTGCATGACAATGGCATCCGGCTTGGCACCGGCCAGGCGCGCGGTGGTCAGGCCGAACAGGCGGTAGAACTCGCCTTCGCTGGGCAGCAGGCCACCGGTCATGCGTTCACGCTGCAGGCGCAGCATGATCACCACATCGACGTCCTTCAGGCCTTCGGCCAGGTCGGTGTAGACCTTCACCCCGTATTGTTCGATGCCGATCGGCAGCAAGGTCTTCGGCGCGATCACGCGGATATCCGGGCAGCCGAGGGTCTTGAGCGCGAGCATGTTCGAACGCGCCACCCGCGAGTGCAGGATGTCGCCGACGATGGCCACCGAGAGGTTTTCGAAGCTGCCCTTGTGCCGACGGATAGTCAGCATGTCGAGCATGCCCTGGGTCGGGTGCGCGTGGCGGCCGTCGCCGCCGTTGATGATCGCCACCTGCGGGCAGACGTGCTCGGCAATGAAGTGCGCGGCACCGGAGTCGCCGTGGCGCACGACGAACATGTCAGCGGCCATGGCCTCGAGGTTGCGCAGGGTGTCGAGCAGGGTTTCGCCCTTGCTCGCCGAGGAAGTGGACACGTTCAAGGTGATCACGTCGGCCGACAACCGCTGGGCGGCCATTTCAAAGGTGGTGCGGGTGCGGGTCGAGTTCTCGAAGAACACGTTGCACACGGTCTTGCCGCGCAGCAGCGGGACTTTTTTCACGGCCCGGGCGCCGACTTCGAGGAAGGAGTCGGCGGTGTCGAGGATTTCGGTCAACAACTCGCGGCGCAGGCCGTCGAGCGACAGGAAGTGGCGCAGCTGGCCCTGATCATTGAGCTGCAGCGGGCGCTTGGCGTCTAGAGGCGTCATCGCAAAGGACTCTTAAGGGGCGAGGTCTTGAAGTTCGAGTTGGAGCGGCGCGGGGCCGGACAATTTTACCCGTTCCGTGGGAGCCAGCGACAGTGTTGCACCGACCACATTGGGGCGGATCGGCAATTCGGCGGCATCGAGGTCGAGCAGGCTGACCAGCGTCACGCTGGCCGGGCGGCCGTAGTCGAAGAGTTCATTGAGGGCGGCGCGGATGGTCCGGCCGCTCATCAGCACGTCGTCGATCAGCACCAGGTGCTGGCCTTCGATCTCGAACGGCAGTTCGGACGGGCGCACCTGTGGGTGCAGGCCGTTCTGGCTGAAATCGTCGCGGTAGAAGGACACATCCAGGGTACCCAGGGGCGATGCGCTGCCGAGGGCCTTGAGCAGCGCCTGGGCCACCCACACGCCGCCGGTACGGATACCGATGAAACGTGGCTCGACAATGCCGCGTTTGCTCAGGTGGGCGTTGAGATCGACGGCCATCTGGCTGATCAGGTCGGCGGGATTGGGCAGGCTCATGGTTGCTCCTTCAAGGGCCCTTGCGGGGAATCAAGGCGAGGGTGAAACGTTCGGGCACCGCCGCAGTTCAGGATTCGGCGGGCGTCGGGTGTTCTTCGATCCAGCTTTGCAGCAGCAGCTTGGCGGCGATGGCGTCCACCGGGTTGTCGCGATAGGTGCCTTTCTGGCCGCCCCGGGCCATGCGTTCGCCCTTGGCTTCGAAAGTGGTCAGGCGTTCGTCCTGGGTGAAGAACGGCAGGTTGTAGCGACCGTTGAGCCGGCGGGCGAATTTCTCCGCCCGGACGCACATGTCGCTGGGCGTGCCATCCATGTTCAGCGGCAGGCCGACCACCACGGCGTCGGGTTTCCATTCCTTGATCAGGGCTTCGACCTGGTTCCAGTCGGGAATACCGTTCTGCGCTTTCAGGGTGCACAGCTCGCGGGCTTGCCCGGTGATCATCTGGCCGACGGCGACGCCGATCTGTTTGGTGCCGTAGTCGAAACCCAGCAGCAGGCGGATGGCGGCCATCAGGCGTGCCCCGCCTGGCTGGTGAGCAAACTGAGGTTGATGCCCAGGTGCGCGGCGGCGGCGGCCAGGCGTGCGTCGCTGTCGGTTTCGAAGAGGATGTCCGCGGAGAACGGGCAGGTCAGCCAGGCGTTGTCGGCCAGTTCCGCTTCCAGCTGCCCGGCTTCCCAACCGGCGTAGCCGAGGGCGATCAGGCTGCGCGACGGGCCGTCGCCGTCGGCAATGGCAAACAGCACGTCCTGGGAGGTGGACAGCGCCAGGCCTTCCAGTTCGACGGTGGCCTGGTAGGTCTTGCCGATGGGGTGCAGGACAAAACCGCGGTCGGTCTGCACCGGGCCGCCGGTATAGATCGGCACATGCTGGCAGAGGGCCGGCGGCTCGATGTCCGGACGCAGCTGTTCAAGGATATCGGCCAGGCTCAGCGATTGTGGGCGGTTGATCACCAGCCCCATGGCACCGTTCGCGCTGTGCTCGACTATATAAGTGACGGTCTGCGCGAAATTCGGGTCGGCCATATGCGGCATGGCGATCAGGAAGTGATGCTTGAGGTACATCGGGGTGAGGTTTTTCATGAGCCCTAGTGTGGCTGTGGGCGGCCGACCTGACAAGCGGATCAAGCGCTTGATGCGGCACGCTTGCACTTCGGGCGCGGAACCTGTGGGAGCGGAGCTTGCCCGCGAAGGCGCCCTTGATATCGCTAAAAGCTTCGCGGCGGTGCGGCGATCCGACAAGCTCCGCTCCCACAGGTTCGAGGCCCGCCAGGGGAATTCAATTGGATGCGGTCAATTGCTGGAAAGCTTGTCGCCCCGGGCAAAACGCCAGGTACGGATGATTTCCAGGCGGTCGATGTCCGACAGGTCGCCGGTAAAGGGCGCGAACGGAGCCGCCAGGCGCACGATCCGTTGCGCCGCCTGGTCCAGCAGCGGCTGCCCGGAGGATTCGAGCACCAGCACTTCATACAGCGAGCCGTCGCGGTTGATCGAGACCATCAGCCGCAAGTTGCCGTAGATCTGCTGGCGCCGGGCTTCTTCGGGGTAATTGAGGTTGCCGATGCGCTCGACCTTTTTGCGCCAGTCATCCTTGTACCAGGCGCCCTTGTCGCGCATGGTCGAGGCCGCGCTCAAGCGATGAATGCGCGGGCGTTTGGCGTACAGCTGTTGTTCCTTGGCCAGTTCCGCTTCGAGGCTGGCGATGTCGCTGGTCAGTTGCGAGCTGTCGAATGTCGGGGCCTGTTCCTGGGGCGCCGCCTCGGTCTTGACCTGTTCATGCTTGATCACGGCTTTCTTCGGCTTCGGCGCCACCGTGGTGACCACCGCTTTCGGCGCCGCTTCCGTCACTTCCTGCTTGGCCGGCGGTGGCGGGGTGACCTGGTTGATGCTGTTGTCCTGGAATGGCGCGACCTCGGTGGTCTTGGGAATCGCCTTTTTATCCAGGGTACCGCTGCCCTGCTGGTTGTCCTGGGCAAGGAAGTCGGCCTTTTCCGGCGGCTTCTCGCTCTTGAAGGTGGACAGGGTGATTTCCAGGGTCTTGCTGATCTGCTTGGGTTCGATAAAGGTGAAACCCACGCCGAGGAGCAGTGCCAGGTGGAGCAGCGCCGCGAGGAAAAGTGTGAAGCCGAGCCGATCCGCCGGGCGTACGCCGGCGCGGGAAAGTTCGGGAGGCAGATCGGCGGGAAGCGTCATGACCAGGAAACCAACATCGCACGTATCAAGAGCCCGGCATGATAACGCAATGTTGGTTTTTTCTCGGCTGTTCTACATCAACGGGCTTGCAGCTTGCGCTCAATGGCATCCATCAGCAGACCGCCGATATCGGTACCAAAGGCGTTGTCGATTTCGCGGATGCAGGTCGGGCTGGTGACGTTGATTTCCGTCAGGTGCTCACCGATTACGTCGAGGCCGACGAACAGCAGGCCTTTTTCGCGCAAGGTCGGGCCGACCTGGGCGGCGATCCAGCGATCACGCTCGGTCAGTGGACGGGCTTCGCCACGACCACCGGCCGCCAGGTTGCCGCGGGTTTCGCCGGCCGCGGGGATCCGCGCCAGGCAGTACGGCACCGGCTCGCCATCGACCATCAGGATGCGCTTGTCGCCGTCCTTGATCCCCGGCAGGTAGGCCTGGGCCATGATCTGCTGGTTGCCCAGGGCGGTCAGGGTCTCGAGGATCACCGACAGGTTCGGATCGCCGACCCGGTGGCGGAAGATCGAGGTACCGCCCATGCCGTCCAGCGGCTTGAGGATGACATCGCCATGCTTGGCGGCAAACTCGCGCAACACATCGGCGCGCCGGCTGACCAGGGTCGCCGGCGTGCACTGCGGGAACTGGGTGGCGAAGAGCTTTTCATTGCAATCGCGCAGGCTCTGCGGCTTGTTGACCACCAGCACCCCGGCGCGCTCGGCCTGTTCCAGCAGGTAGGTGGAGTAGACGAACTCCATGTCGAAGGGCGGGTCCTTGCGCATCAGGATCACATCCAGGTCGCTCAAGGCCGTGTCGGTCTCGGCTTCCAGTTCGAACCAGTGCTCGGGGTTGGCGAACACTTTCAGCGGCCGCATCCGCGCCCGCGCCACGCCGGCATCCTGGTACAGATCCTGCTGTTCCATGTAGAACAGGGTCCAGCCGCGCGCCTGGGCGGCCAGCAACATCGCCAGGGAACTGTCCTTTTTATAGGAAATGTTGGCGATGGGGTCCATGACAATCCCGAGACGAACGCTCATGGGCTATATCCTCTATGGGCCGTGATGGCCGAAATGGCTTGAAAAAGTGGCGTCAGAGTGGCGCTACACCGATTCCCGGTCAAGGAAAAACCGCCGGTCCCGGTGGGGTCGGGGGCGGTTGATAGATTGCATCTTGAGACTGTGCTAAAAAGGCTCGCATACCGCTCGAAGCGCTTACACATCAAGGGCTTCGCGCCTGAAAAGCGCTTAAATGCAGTCAATCGAGTCGCTGTGGCGATGGTAGAGCAGATATGGAACAGCATTCCACAGCCTTGAAAGTGATGGTCATCGACGACTCCAAGACGATTCGCCGAACCGCCGAGACGCTGTTGAAACACGTGGGTTGCGAAGTGATCACGGCCATCGACGGCTTCGATGCGCTGGCCAAGATCGCCGATCATCATCCGGGTATCATCTTCGTCGACATCATGATGCCGCGCCTGGATGGCTACCAGACCTGCGCCCTGATCAAGAACAACCGTGCGTTCAAGTCCACGCCGGTAATCATGCTGTCTTCCAAGGACGGCCTGTTCGACAAGGCCAAGGGGCGTATCGTCGGTTCTGATCAGTTTTTGACCAAGCCGTTCAGCAAGGAAGAACTGCTGGCCGCGATCAAGGCCCATGTGCCGGGGTTCGCGGCGGTAGAACAAGCACATTGACGGTCGGCCGCCTGGCCGCCCGTCTTATAAGCAGTGGGGAACACCATGGCACGTATCCTGATCGTCGATGATTCGCCGACTGAAATGTACAAACTGACCGGCATGCTGGAAAAGCACGGTCATGAGGTGCTCAAGGCCGAGAACGGTGCCGATGGCGTGGCCCTGGCCCGCCAGGAAAAGCCCGACGCGGTGTTGATGGACATCGTCATGCCGGGCCTCAATGGCTTCCAGGCCACCCGGCAACTGACCAAGGACAGTGAAACCAGTCATATCCCGGTGATCATCATCACCACCAAGGATCAGGAAACCGACAAGGTCTGGGGCACGCGCCAGGGCGCCCGCGACTACCTGACCAAACCGGTGGAGGAAGACACCCTGATCAAGACCCTGAACAGCGTCCTCGCCGGCTGACGGCCCGCGCCCATGAGCCCATCGCAGACCGCCTTTCAGTTGCTGCTGGAAATCGACCAGCGCTGTCGCCTGCTGGCGGCCGACCTGCCGTCGCAGCAGGCCCGTCAGGACACCTGGAGCGGGATCGGCTTCCGCCTTGGCGAGCACTGGTATGTGGCGCCGATGGGCGAAGTCGGCGAAGTCCTGCACGAGCCGCGCCACACCCTGTTGCCAGGGGTGAAACCTTGGGTCAAGGGCGTGGCCAACCTGCGCGGGCGCCTGCTGCCGATCATGGACCTGTGTGGTTTTTTCGGCCATGAGCTTTGCGCGTTGCGCAAGCAGCGGCGGGTGCTGGTGGTGGAGTATAAAGACGTGTTCGCCGGCCTGATGGTGGACGAAGTGGCCGGCCTGCAGCACTTTCCCCAAGGTGGGCAGCAGGGGCTTTCGCTCCCGCCGCCGGATGCGGCGGTGGCGCCCTTTGTCCAGGGCCGTTTCGAGCGTGAACGCAGTTGGTGGGTGTTCAGCCCGTTTGCCCTGGCGCAGGCGCCGGGGTTTCTGGATGTGGCCTTACAGGCAGGGGCCTGATCGATGACAAACGCTAAAACCGGCAAACCGTTGGAGGCTTCGCGCAGTCGTTCGCAGATCATCGTGCTGTTTATCGCCCTGATCGTGTTCATCATGCTGCTGTTCGCCAACTTCGCCTACCTGAACACCCAGTCCACCTACGACAAGCAATACATCAGCCATGCCGGCGAGCTGCGGGTGCTGTCCCAGCGTATCGCCAAGAACGCCACGGAAGCCGCTTCCGGCAAGGCTGCGGCGTTCAAGCTGCTGAGCGATGCGCGCAACGATTTCGCCCAGCGTTGGGGTTACCTGAAGAAAGGCGACCCGGCCACCGGTCTGCCCGCCGCGCCACCCGTGGTGCGCACGGAAATGCACGCGGTGCAGCAGGACTGGGAAAACCTGCTGCGCAACACCGACGCCATCCTCGCCAGCGAACAGACCGTGCTGTCGTTGCACCAGGTGGCCGCGACCCTGGCCGAAACCGTGCCGCAGTTGCAGGTCGAATACGAAAAGGTCGTGGAGATCCTCCTGCAACGCGGCGCCCCGGCGGCGCAAGTGGCCATGGCCCAGCGCCAGTCGTTGCTTGCCGAGCGGATCCTTGGCGCGGTGAACACGGTACTGGCCGGCGACGAAACCTCATCCCAGGCCGCCGATGCCTTCGGTCGCGACGCGGCGCGTTTCGGCCAGGTCCTCAACGGCATGCTCCAGGGCAATGCGACCCTGAAGATCACCCAGGTCGAAGACAAGGACGCCCGCGCCCGCCTGGGGGATATCGCCGAGCTGTTCGAGTTCGTCTCCGGCTCGGTGGATGAAATCCTCGAAACCTCGCCGCAGTTGTTCCAGGTCCGCGAATCGGCCGGGAATATCTTCAGCCTGTCGCAAACCCTGCTGGACGAAGCCTCGCATCTGGCCAATGGTTTTGAAAACCTCGCCGGCGAACGCTCCCTGGACACCATTGGCGGTTATGTCCTCGGCCTGCTGGCCCTGACCTCGATCATCCTGATCGGCCTGGTGATGGTCCGCGAAACCAACCGGCAACTGCACGAGACCGCCGAGAAGAACGAGCGCAACCAACACGCGATCATGCGCCTGCTGGACGAAATCGAGGACCTGGCCGACGGCGACCTGACCGTCACCGCCTCGGTCACCGAAGATTTCACCGGGACCATTGCCGACTCCATCAATTATTCCGTCGACCAGTTGCGCGATCTGGTGGCCACCATCAACCTCACCGCCGGCCAGGTTGCCGCCGCCGTGCAGGAAACCCAGGCCACCGCGATGCAACTGGCCGAGGCCTCCGAACACCAGGCCCAGCAGATTTCCGAAGCGTCCACCGCCATCAGCGACATGGCCGAGTCCATTGACCAGGTCTCGGCCAACGCCGCCGAGTCGTCGGCGGTGGCCGAGCGCTCGGTGGAAATCGCCAACAAGGGCAACGAGGTGGTGCACAACACCATCCACGGCATGGACAACATTCGCGAACAGATCCAGGACACCGCCAAGCGGATCAAACGCCTCGGTGAGTCCTCCCAGGAAATCGGCGATATCGTCAGCCTGATCGACGACATCGCCGACCAGACCAACATCCTCGCCCTCAACGCGGCAATCCAGGCCTCCATGGCTGGCGATGCCGGGCGCGGTTTCGCGGTGGTGGCCGATGAAGTCCAGCGCCTGGCGGAGCGTTCGTCGGCGGCGACCCGGCAGATCGAAACCCTGGTGCGGGCGATCCAGACCGACACCAACGAGGCGGTGATCTCCATGGAGCAGACCACCACCGAAGTGGTGCGCGGCGCGCGGCTGGCGCAGGATGCCGGGGTGGCCCTGGAAGAGATCGAAGGCGTGTCCAAGACCCTGGCGGCGCTGATCCAGAGCATCTCCAACGCGGCCCAGCAACAGACCTCGTCGGCCGGGCAGATCTCGTTGACCATGAACGTGATCCAGCAAATCACCAGCCAGACGTCGTCCGGCTCGACCGCCACCGCCGAGAGCATCGGCAACCTGGCGAAAATGGCCAGCCAACTGCGGCGCTCGGTCTCCGGCTTCACCCTGCCCGCGGCGCCAGATGCGCGTGAAACCCGTTAGTGGAGTCGTCATGAGCGATCAGCACGACTATGTGGCCCTCGAATGGGTCAAGGGCGAAATCGCCGATACCCTGAAACAGGCGCGCCAGGCTCTGGATGCCTTCGATGAGCCGCTGCATGCGGCCCAGGACATCGCCGAGTGCCTGGAATGCATTCACCAGGTCCATGGCAGCTTGCAGATGGTCGAGTTCTACGGCGCGGCCCTGCTCGCCGAAGAAACCGAAGCCCTGGCCCTGGCCGTGCAACAAGGGCGGGTGGTCGATCTGCCGGAAGCGTTGAAATTGCTGCGCCAGGCCCTGGGCCAGATGCCGCTGTATCTGGATCGGGTCCACAGTGCGCGCCGTGATCTGCCGTTGGTGGTGCTGCCGCTGCTCAACGACCTGCGCAGCGCCCGCGGTGAAAGCCTGCTGTCGGAAACCAGCCTGTTCAGCCCGACGCTGCCGGAGGTACCGCCGCTGGACGAGGCCACCCTCGCCGAACTGACCCCGGCGGAACTGCCGGCCTTGTTGCGCAAGCTGCGGCAAATGCTGCAGACCGCGCTGGTTGGCTTGCTGCGCGAACAGGACGATGAGACTAACCTCGGCTATATGGCCAAGGTTTTCGTGCGTCTGGAAAGCCTCTGCCTGGCGGCGCCGTTGGGCGCGCTCTGGCAAGTGGCTTCGGCGCTGGTCGAGGGCATGCTCGCCGGGGTCATCGCCAACAGCCCGGCGCTGCGCAGCCTGCTCAAGGATTCCGACAAGGAACTCAAGCGCCTGCTGGAGCAGGGCATTATCGGAATCAACCAGCCGGCCCCGGAAGAATTGCTCAAGAGCCTATTGTTCTATATCGCCAAGGCGCAACAGCCGACGGCGCAGATGCTCGCCCTGAAAGAACGTTATGGCCTCGATGAAGCCCTGCCCGACACGGCGGTGGTCGACGAAGAACGGGCACGCCTGGCCGGTCCGGACCGCGATGCCATGCGTTCGGTGGTCGCGGCGCTGTGCGAGGAACTGGTGCGGGTCAAGGAACGCCTGGACCTGTTCGTGCGTGGCGACCGCCAGCACACCGACGAACTGTCGAGCTTGCTGGCGCCCTTGCGGCAGATCGCCGATACCCTGGCGGTGCTCGGCTTCGGCCAGCCGCGCAAGGTCATTATCGACCAGACAGCGGTGGTCCTGGGCCTGGTCCAGGGCCAGCGCGAGCCGAATGACGCGGTGCTGATGGACGTCGCTGGGGCCTTGCTCTACGTCGAGGCGACCCTGGCCGGGATGATCGGCACCGTGGAGCCGGAAAGCCGCGAAGAAAGCCGCCTGCCGACCACCGATCTGACCCAGATCCACCAGTTGGTGGTCAAGGAATCGCGGATCTGCCTGCAACAGGCCAAGGACCTGATCATCGAGTACATCGATGCCGACTGGGACCGCGAGCGCCTGCTGCCCTTGCCCGAGCTGCTGACCCAGGTCCGTGGCGCCTTGTCGATGATTCCCCTCGGCCGGGCCGCGAGCTTGCTGGAAACCTGTAATCGCTATATCCACGATCATCTGTTGCACGACCCGCAGCCGCCGTCCTGGCAGCAACTCGACCGCCTGGCCGATGCCCTGACCAGCATCGAGTACTACCTCGAACGTTTGGGCGAAGACCACGAGGCCCCGGGTGAGCGGGTGCTGGATATGGCCGAGGAAAGCCTTGACGCTCTCGGCTATACGCCTGCCGAGCAGGACGTGCCGGTGCTCGAGGATGTCCTGAGCCCCAACGAAGCCCTGGTGATGCAGGATTTGCAGACGCTGGACAACCCACGGGTGGTGCAGTCGCTGGCCGATGTCCTGGCCAGCCCGGTGTCCGTCCTCAACCCGCCGGCCCGCCAGGTCCCGGGCAGCCTGCTGCCGCCACCGGACGACGAGGCGCCGGTGGACGATGAGTTGCGTGAAGTCTTCCTTGAAGAATGCGCGGAAGTGCTCGATGTGCTGCGCGAATACCTGCCGCGCTGGGCGCTGAATACCGAGAGCAAATCGGCCCTGACCGAGTTGCGCCGTGCTTTCCATACGCTCAAGGGCAGCGGCCGGATGGTCCGGGCGCTGGTGCTGGGCGAACTGGCCTGGGCCGTGGAGAACCTGCTCAACCGCGTGCTCGAACACAGCGTCGTGGCCGATGCGCCGGTTCACCAATTGCTCGACGATGTGCTGCGGGTGTTGCCGGAACTGGTCAGCGAGTTTGCCGGACAGGCCCAGCGTCAGCGCGACGATGTCGACCTGTTGGCCGCCCGCGCCCATGAGTTGGCGGGTTCGGGTGAGGCCAGGAGCGGAGAGGAGGGCGAAACCGCGGATGAGTCCATCGACCGGCAGTTGCTGGAGATTTTCCGCAACGAGGCCGAGACCCACCTGGACAGCCTCAACCATTTCCTCGAACAGGCCACCGAACATTTGCCACTGGCCGCCAGCGACGAACTGCAAAGGGCCTTGCATACCCTCAAGGGCAGCGCCTACGTCGCGGGCGTGCGGCCGATCGCCGAACTGGCGGCACCGTTTTATCACCTGGTGCGTGAGTTCAAGGCCCATCTGTTGCCACTGGACCTGGATGAGGTCGAGTTGCTGCTGGAGGCCGAGGTCCTGTTGCACCAAGGGTTGAAGCAACTGGCGGACGATCCGCTGGCGGCCATCGATGGCGCCCCGGAGCTGATCCGGCGTGCCGAGGCGCTGCTCGCGGCCCGGCTGGAGTCCCTGCTCAGCGTTTCCAGCAGCACCAAGCGTGATCCGCAACTGATCAATAATTTCCTGGCGCAGGGCATGGACATCCTGCTGGACGCGGAAAACCTGCTGCTGCGCTGGCAACAGCACCCCGGCGAGCGGCAGGAACTCAACGAGTTGCTCGACGAACTGACCACCCTCGGCCAGGGCGCCCACAGTGCCGACCTGCACCCGGTGGACGAACTCTGCGAAGCCTTGCTCGACCTGTACGGCGCGGTCGAAGAAAGCAGCCTGGCGGTCAGCGAGCGGTTTTTCCATGAGGCGCAGAACGCCCATGAAGCGTTGATCAATATGTTCGACGAACTGGCCGCCGGCCAGGAAATCAAGGCGCGGCCGGAACGGCTCCGGGCGCTGCGCGAGCTGCTCGACGAGGCTCTCGACCCATCCGCCACCGGGTTGATCAAGACCGATGGCAGCCGCGCCCTGAGCATCGCCGAACTGGGCGCCGCCACCGCTGAAGCGAGCCAGGCTCTTGATGAAGTGGAGCTCGACGATGAGATCGTGGTGATCTTCCTCGAAGAGGCTGCGGATATCCTCGACAGTGCCGGCGCGGCCCTGCTGCGCTGGCTCGACGAGCCGGACAACGCCACGCCGCTGCTGTCCCTGCAACGGGATCTGCACACCCTCAAGGGCGGCGCGCGGATGGCCGAGATCGGCCCGGTGGGCGATCTGGCCCACGAGCTGGAAAATCTCTATGAAGGGCTGGTGGACCGGCGCTTCAGTCATTCTCCCGAACTGGCGCTGCTGTTGCAGAAAAGCCATGACCGCCTGGCGGTCCTGCTCGACCAGCTCCAGGGGCATCAGCCCCTGGGCGATCCGAGTGCGCTGATCGAGAGCTTGCGCCTGTTCCGCCAGGGCAGCAGTGCGCCGCCGGAAGTCAGCGAAGCCATCGAAGCGCCGGAGTCCGTGACCAGCAACGACCCGGAGTTGTTGGAGATCTTCCTCGAAGAAGGCTTCGACATCCTCGAAAGCTCCGGCGCGGCCTTGCTGCGCTGGCAGGCTGAGCCGGCGAATCGCCAGGACGTGGAAACCCTGTTGCGCGACCTGCATACCCTCAAGGGCAGTGCGCGCATGGTGGAAATCGTGCCGATCGGCGACCTGGCCCATGAGCTGGAGTTTCTCTACGAAGGGCTGTCGGCGGGCCTGCTGCAACCGAGTATCGAGCTATTCGGCTTGTTACAGGCCGGCCACGATCGGTTGGCGCAGATGCTCGACGCGGTGCATGCCGAACAGCCAGTGCTACCCGCCGCTGCGCTGATCCAGGATATCCAGGCGTTTGGCCGACAGTCGCCGGTCAACCTGCCGGCCCTGGCCCCGGTTGTCGCGCCGGCAGCGCCCAAGCCCGAGGCGCCGACGGTCGCCGAGGCCGAGCGGGCGGCCCAGGATATGGTCAAGGTCTCGGCGGATGTGCTCGAAGACCTGGTCAACCTGGCGGGCGAAACCTCGATCTTCCGTGGCCGTATCGAACAGCAGGTCAACGATGCCAGGATCGCGCTCAACGAAATGGAGACCACCATCGAGCGTATGCGCGACCAGCTGCGCCGCCTCGACACCGAGACCCAGGGGCGGATCCTCAGCCGCCAGCAGGTGGAAGCCGAGCGCCTGGGTTATGAAGAGTTCGATCCGCTGGAAATGGACCGGCATTCGCAGTTGCAGCAATTGTCGCGGGCTTTGTTCGAATCCGCCTCCGACTTGCTGGATATCAAGGAAACCCTGGCCGGGCGCAACCAGGATGCGGAAAACCTGCTGGCGCAACAGGCGCGGGTCAACACCCAGTTGCAGGAAGGCCTGATGCGTACGCGCATGGTGCCGTTCGAGCGCCTGGTGCCGCGTCTCAAGCGCATCGTCCGGCAGGTGGCGGGGGAGTTGGGCAAGGAGGTCGATTTCGTCGTCGGCAATGCCGAGGGCGAGATGGACCGCAATGTGCTGGAGCGCATGGTCGCGCCCCTGGAGCATATGTTGCGCAATGCCGTCGACCACGGGCTGGAAAATGCCGAAGGCCGGCGTGCCGCCGGCAAGCCGGAGCAGGGGCTGATCACTTTGGACCTGTCCCACGAAGGCGGTGACATTGTCTTCGATATTCGTGACGACGGTGCCGGGGTGCCGCTCGAAGCGGTGCGGCGCAAGGCGATCAAGCGCGGGCTGCTGGAGCCGGACATGCCGATCAGCGATCGCGACGTGTTGCAGTTCATCCTCCAGCCGGGCTTTTCCACGGCGGAAAAAATCACCCAGATTTCTGGGCGCGGGGTGGGCATGGACGTGGTCCATGAAGAGGTGCGGCAACTGGGCGGCAGCATGCGCATCGATTCCATCCCGGGGCAGGGCGTGCACTTCCAGATCCGCCTGCCGTTCAGCGTCTCGGTGAACCGTGCGTTGATGGTGCAGTGCGCCGACGAGCAATACGCGGTGCCGTTGAACACCGTCGAAGGGCTGGTGCGGGTGCTGCCGGGTGAGCTGGAAAGCTATTACCAACTGGATCCGCCGCGCTACGAGTACGCCGGACAGACCTACGAACTGTGTTATCTCGGTGAGCTGTTGCAAACCGTGGGTAAACCGAAGTTGCTCGGCCAGAACCTGGCGCTGCCGGTGTTGCTGGTGCACTGCAACGACCAGCGCATGGCGCTGCAAGTGGACGCCCTGGCCGGGTCGCGGGAAATCGTGGTGAAGAACCTCGGGCCACAGTTCGCCGCGGTACCGGGGTTGTCGGGGGCGACTATCCTTGGCGACGGTCGCGTGGTGTTGATTCTCGATTTGATCGCCCATGTACGCAACGCCTTGGCGCGGCCGCCGGTACCGTCCATGTCCAGTGGCAACGGCGTGGATGCGACGCCGCTGCGTCCGACCCTGGTCATGGTGGTGGACGACTCGGTCACCGTGCGCAAGGTCACCAGTCGCTTGTTGGAGCGCAACGGCATGAACGTGCTGACGGCCAAGGATGGGGTGGATGCCATGATGTTGCTGGAGGAGCACACCCCGGACCTGATGCTGTTGGACATTGAAATGCCGCGCATGGATGGTTTCGAAGTGGCGACGCGGATCCGCAACGATGCGCGGCTCAAGGATCTGCCGATCATCATGATCACCTCGCGCACCGGCCAGAAACATCGCGACCGGGCCATGGCCATTGGCGTCAACGAATACCTGGGCAAGCCGTACCAGGAGTCGGCGTTGCTGGAAAGCATCGCCCATTGGAGCCAGCTTCATGCATGAGCACAGCACCAGCAGCCTGACGGGCTTGATGCTGCCGTTGGCGGACCGTTACCTGTTGTTGCCCAATGTCGCGGTGGCGGAGTTGATCGACTACCAGCGCGGCGAGCCGGCCAGTGATGCGCCGCCGTGGTACCTGCGGCAGGTGACCTGGCGTAATCAGCAATTGCCGCTGATCAGCTTCGAGGCGGCCTGCGGCTGTCCGCTGGCGGTGGGCGATCGGGCACGGATCGTGGTGCTCAATGCCCTCGGCGGGCGGCCGGAATTGAAGTTCATCGCGCTGGTGATCCAGGGGATTCCGCGTTCGTACAAGCTCGATAGCCAGCTGAGTTTTGTCGATGTGCCGCTGTGCCGGTTCGAGAAGGCCGCGGTGCAGGTCGGTGAGTGGGTGGCGAAGGTACCGGACCTGCTGGGGTTGGAGCAGTTGGTGTTGGAGTCCGGGTTGGCCTGACAACCCGGACTCTGGCGTAACGGCCGCCGGGCCCTTCGTGGGTAACCAAGATAGGGCCGAGAGTGGTGCCATTTGCCGGGCTCGGTATCAGGCTCTATTATCGAATTATTGAGCCAGTCGTGTCGTCTTTCTGTAGTAATCGTGAGCGTGATCCATGGGGCTTCCCCTGATTCCGGCTTTTGAACGCGGTAGTCGAAAGTGATTATGTAGTAGGCTTTCCTGTCCTCTTCGCTCTCAAAGGTAAATTCTTTCCAGAGCGACGCCTGAATTTTTGACGGATGCCCGGGATCCGTTTCCAACTTGCCCGTCCAGAAAGTATTCGGGCCTTTTTCTTCTTTATCGGTCTTGAGCTGTCCACCGGGTAATCCCCGTCCGTTTTGCCAGCCATTCCAATTTCCATCCGTGAAATCGGTAAAATCATTAAAGCGCTTCATGTTCGTTTCTCCGTTTACAGGCGCTTTTGACCCTGCCCGTGGAGCCGGACATTGGAGGTCACGGAGCAGGTTTTAGTAGGCGCTGGAGACGGATTTTGACTACTGTCAGAATTGACAGGGTGAAGCGGTTAACCGACAAACGGTTTGCATTGGGGGATGCCCGCTTGAGGGCCGCTTCGCGCACCCAGCGGGGATAAATCGCCTCGCCACAAAATTATAATCCTGCTTGCTAAATCGGTTGATCAGCTTCGAAGCCGCTTGCGGCTGTCCGTTGGCGCCGGGCAATCAGGGGCGGATCGTGGGGCGGCTGATGTTGGAGTCGAAGTCGGCTTGAAAGGTGCTTGATAAGTCCCAAAAAGGGACCTATGGTTCCCTTTTTGGGACTCTTTGGTGTGCTCATGCAAACCCTCTCCCTCAGCGACGCGTTATTTACTGCAACACAACAGCGAATCTTGGGCTTGCTCTTTGGCAAGCCAGACCATAGTTTTTATGCCAATGAGATAGCCCGTTGGGCGAAGGTTGGTAAAGGCAGCCTGATGCGTGAGCTGGAACGCTTGCAACGGGCTGGCATCCTGACCCTCAGTCGGCAAGGCAATCAGACGCACTATCAGGCCAATCCCGCGTGTCCTATTTATCAGGAGCTGCTGGGTATCGTGCGCAAGACGTTTGGTATCGTTGAACATTTGCGCGTGGCGCTCGGTTCGTTTGCGGATCAAGTGGTCTGGGCGTTTGTCTACGGTTCCATCGCCAAGGATCAAGCCCATTCCGGCAGCGAT
This sequence comes from Pseudomonas sp. GW821-FHT03C07, assembly GCF_059420925.1. NCBI lineage: Bacteria > Pseudomonadati > Pseudomonadota > Gammaproteobacteria > Pseudomonadales > Pseudomonadaceae > Pseudomonas > Pseudomonas sp. GW821-FHT03C07. The sequence goes on along the minus strand of NZ_JBWKUQ010000030.1, from coordinate 33,032 downwards.
ATCGACCTGATGCTGATCGGTGACGGTCTGCACTACAGCGAAGTGATGGAGCGGCTGTTGCCCATGGAAGAACAACTGGGCCGCACCATCAACCCCACGCTGTACAGCTTGCAGGATTGGAACGCAAAACTTGCCACTGGCAACAGCTTCGTTCAGCGGGTGCTGGGGCAGGAAAAGCTCAACATCATGGGTGAAAACCCGTCGGAGTCTAAGGATGGACAAAAACCAAAGCCTGGAAAACCTGCAACGTAGCGGCGGCCTGAAGGCCGAGCCAGCGGACCGCAAGGAGTGCGAAGGTCTGATGCGCTCGGCGAGTGACCGTTTGCAGGATGCACGTAGTACCCAGCTCTCCTTTGCCAGTCGCTTCGACCTAGCCTACAACGCCGCCCATGGCATTGCCCTCACGGCATTGCGCTTATCGGGCTTTCGTTCCGACCGCCGTTATCTGGTGTTCCAGTGCCTGGTTCATACCGCCGGGATCAACAAGTTGCAGGTTCGCTTGTTCGCCTTGTGTCACGAGCGCCGGAACCTGGCGGAATATGAAGGCTACATGGATGAAGACGAGGGATTGCTGACGGAGTTGATCGACAACGCCACTGCATTGAAGGCCGTCGTCGATCAAACAATGGCTGGGCTCTATTCCTGCTGAGTGAGAAGAAGCATTATCTTGAGCGTAACCACTTCAGCCTGATCCGTCGGGCCACCTGAAACCCGTGGCGAGGGAGCTGGCTCCACTGGGTAACAACACTCGCAAGTCAGGCGGCCTTGGTGAATGTCTATTTATTTGTCGGGAATTTGCACAACCTTGATGTCATCGATGTCCACCCTACGGGACACACCACTCCCATCTCCGAAATCCGTACCGATCACGATATGAGCCCTGTTACCGGTGTAGCGAACTCCGGCGCCATTTTGATGCCACTTGCCGGTTGGAGTGTTCCTATCTATAAGAAAAGCGCTATAAGCCAGTGATACGTTCGCTGTAATTATGACCGCGACCAGTGTTGCTTCCCCCGGCTCCGGCGGATAAACGCGGTATCTGAAGGATATTTCAAGTGTCCCTCTCTCTTGCTCTCCGCCAGGAAGGGTAAACATCTTGGCAAGAGAGGGCATAAACCGGTGTGTGGGTCTGCATTCCAGCTTGCCGGACCAGAAAGTATTCGGGCCTTCTTCCGTCTTGAGTATCCCATCGAGAGAGCCAATATCATTTTCCCATCCGTGCCTTTCTCCATCTTCGAAATCGACAAAATCGTCTAGATTCTTCATCTTTTTTCTCCGGTCGCAGGCGCTTTTGACCCTGCCCGTGGAACCGGACATTGGAGATCGCGGCGCGGTTTTTAGTAGGCGCTGGAGACGGATGTTTGACTACTGTCAGAACTGACAGGGTGAAGCGGTTAACCGACAGACGGTTTGACGTAATGGCTGCTGGCCTCTTCGCGGGCAAGCCCTGCTCAGGTTTGTGTCGTACGCAAAGCTTGTTATCGACGCCGCACTGTAATTGGATGGACTCGCCCACGAAGACTCTGACCCATACGCGAAAATCTCACGGGTGCCTACCCTTCGCGTATTCACCGCCGACGTATTTCGAACGGTCCCAATAAGAGACCTATCGTTCCCTTATTGGGACCTTCCATCAAGTGTTGCGCGGCTTCCATTCGGGGAACCATTACCCTGAGCGTAACGATCCGCCGGCGGGCTTGATTGATGCCGGACCGATTCACTTCTACTGTCTACTCCACGAAAGCGAACCCGTGGAGTGAGCATGACAACCCCCAATTCCCCCGACTCGCGCTGGACGCGGCGGCGCACCGAGAAGCAGCGCCGTCTCGAGCAGGTACGAGGCCTCGCCGATGGCGTGGTGTTGCCGACCGACAAGATCGTCGCCGCCCTCGAAGCCCTGATCATGCCGGGCGACCGGGTGGTGCTGGAGGGCAATAACCAGAAGCAGGCGGATTTCCTCTCCCGTTCCCTGGTCAAAGCCGATCCGGCCAAGCTCCATGATTTGCATATGATCATGCCCAGCGTCGGCCGCGCCGAACACCTGGACCTGTTCGAACGCGGTATTGCCCGCAAGCTGGACTTTTCCTTCGCCGGCACCCAGAGCCTGCGTATCAGCCAGTTGCTGGAAGACGGCCTGCTGGAAATCGGCGCGATTCACACCTACATCGAACTCTATGCGCGCCTGGTGGTGGACCTGATCCCCAACGTGGTGCTCAGTGCCGGTTTCATGGCCGACCGCGCCGGTAATATTTACACCGGTGCGAGTACCGAAGACACCCCGGCGCTGATCGAACCGGCGGCGTTCAGCGACGGGATCGTGATCGTCCAGGTCAATCAACTGGTCGATGACGTCAGCGAGCTGCCGCGGGTGGATATCCCCGCGTCCTGGGTCGACTTCGTGGTGGTGGCGGACAAACCTTTCTATATCGAGCCGCTGTTCACCCGCGACCCGCGCCATATCAAGCCGGTGCATGTGCTGATGGCGATGATGGCGATTCGCGGGATCTACGAAAAACACAAGGTGCAGTCCCTCAACCACGGGATTGGTTTCAACACCGCCGCCATCGAGCTGATCCTGCCGACCTACGGCGAATCCCTGGGTTTGAAAGGCAAGATCTGCCGCAACTGGACGCTCAACCCGCACCCAACGCTGATTCCCGCCATCGAAAGCGGCTGGGTCGAAAGCGTGCATTGCTTCGGTACCGAACTGGGCATGGAAAACTACATCGCGGCCCGCCCGGATGTGTTCTTCACCGGGCGTGATGGCTCGATGCGTTCGAACCGGATGTTCTGCCAGTTGGCCGGGCAGTATGCGGTGGACCTGTTTATCGGCGCGACCTTGCAGGTCGACGGTGACGGTCATTCGTCCACCGTGACCCGTGGCCGCCTGGCCGGTTTCGGTGGGGCGCCGAACATGGGCCATGACCCGCGCGGTCGTCGGCATGGCACCCCGGCCTGGCTCGATATGCGCCTGAATACCAGCGATGCGCCCGAAGCCTTGCTCGAACGTGGCAAGAAGCTGGTGGTGCAGATGGTCGAGACCTTCCAGGAGGGCGGCAAACCGACCTTCGTTGAAACGCTTGATGCCGTGGAGGTGGCGAGGAAAAGCGGGATGCCGCTGGCGCCGATCATGATCTATGGCGACGACGTCACCCATTTGCTCACCGAAGAAGGCATCGCCTACCTGTACAAGGCCCGTTCCCTGGAAGAGCGCCAGGCGATGATCGCCGCCGTGGCCGGTGTGACCGCCATCGGCTTGCGGCATAACCCCAAGGACACCCTGCGGATGCGTCGCGAAGGCCTGATTGCCTTGCCCGAAGACCTCGGCATTCGGCGCACCGATGCCAGCCGCGAGCTGCTGGCGGCCAAGAGCGTGGCCGACCTGGTGGAGTGGTCGGGTGGCCTGTACAACCCGCCCGCCAAATTCAGGAGTTGGTAAATGCACGCCTTCAATCTGCTAGCCCAACCCCTGTCACTGGCCGAGCGCCTGGCGGACTTCGCAGTGGACGCGCTGATCGACGAAGCCGACCTGTCGCCCAAGCCAGCGTTGGTGGATCGACGCGGCAACGGTGCGCACAGCGATCTACATCTGGGCCTGATGCATGCCTCGGCATTGTCGCTGTGGCCGATGTTCAAGGAGATGGCCGAAGCGGCGCAAGGTCTTGATAACGCCAGCGACGTTTCGGAATACACCGTCCCCTGTAGGAGCGAGCTTGCTCGCGATGGAGGTCCAGGCGCCACGGGGTATCAGGCACCCCGCGTTATCGTTGACGCCCATCGCCAGCAAGCTCGCTCCTACAGGGAGTTGCGTGAAGCACTGGGCCGCATCGGTCGCGAAGGCGAGCAGGCGATGCTGCAGACCACTGGCGGGGTGAATACCCATCGCGGGGCGATCTGGGCCTTGGGGCTGTTGGTGGCGGCGGCGGCGCTCGAGCCTCGCTCCGTCAGCGCCAAGGCACTGACTCTGCGCGCCGCGCGCCTGGCCTTGCTGGAAGATCGTTTCGCGCCCAACAGCAGCAGCCATGGCAGCCAGGTCGCCCAACGCTACGGCGCTCGCGGTGCCCGTGAGGAAGCGCAGTTGGGCTTTCCGGCGGTGACCCGACTCGGCCTGCCGCAACTCAAACGCAGCCGGCTCGCCGGCCATGGCGAGCAGAACGCCCGGCTGGATGCCTTGCTCGCCATCATGACCGAGCTGGCCGACACCTGCGTGCTCTATCGCGCCGGCGTGCCGGGGTTGCAGGCCATGCAACAGGGCGCCCGCGCCGTGCTGGAGGCCGGCGGTAGCGCCAGCCTGGCCGGTCGGCGCTGCCTGCATGAATTGGATCAACAGCTTTTGGCGATGAACGCTTCACCGGGTGGCGCGGCGGATCTGCTCGCCGCCTGCCTGCTGATCGATCGCCTCGAACAGGAAGCCTTGTGATGGAAAAATTGTCCTTTGAATTCCCCGCCGGGCAACCGCCCAAGGGCCGTGCGCTGGTGGGCTGCGTCGGTTCGGGCGACCTGGAAGTGCTGCTGGAACCCGGTCATCCGGGCACCTTGTCGATCCAGGTCACAACCTCGGTGAATGGCAGCTCAACCCGCTGGCAACATCTGTTCGAGCGCCTGTTCGACGGCCAGTTGCCGCCCGCGCTGGCCATCGATATCCATGATTTCGGCGCCACCCCCGGGGTGGTCCGCTTGCGCCTGGAACAAGGTTTCGAGGAGATCGGCCATGACTGACAGCGCGCGTTTGCTGAACAAGCACAGCTTCGTCGAACTGGGTGCCCGGCAGCGGGCCCGAGCCTTGCTCGATCGTGGCAGTTTCCGCGAATTGCTCGATCCCTTTGCCAGGGTCATGTCGCCCTGGCTCGAACGCCAGGGCGTGGTGCCGCAGGCCGACGACGGCGTGGTGATCGCCAAAGGCAGCATCGACGGCTTGCCGGTGGTGATCGCCGCCATCGAAGGCGCGTTCCAGGGCGGCAGTCTCGGTGAAGTCGGCGGCGCGAAAATCGCCGGCGCCCTGGAACTGGCCGCCGAGGACAACCGCAACGGCATTCCGACCCGCGCCGTGCTGCTGCTGGAAACCGGCGGCGTGCGTTTGCAGGAGGCCAATCTGGGGCTGGCGGCCATCGCTGATATCCACGCGGCGATTGTCGACCTGCGCCGTTATCAGCCGGTGATCGGTGTGGTGGCCGGCAGCGTCGGGTGTTTTGGCGGCATGTCCATCGCGGCGGCGCTGTGCAGTTATCTGCTGGTGACCCAGGAGGCCCGCCTGGGTCTCAACGGCCCGCAGGTGATCGAGCAGGAGGCGGGGCTGAAGGAGTACGACTCCCGTGACCGACCGTTTATCTGGAGCCTGACCGGTGGCGAGCAACGTTTCGCCAGTGGCCTGGTGGACCGTTATGTCGCCGACGATGTCGCACTGATCCAGCAACAGGTCGCCGCATTGCTGGAGGCCGGCTTGCCCGACGTACAGCGCAGTCGCCAGGCGGACTGGTATCTGCAACGGTTGGCCGAGCTGGATGCCGAACCGCAAATCGATCCGGCCACGGTCCGTGGTCTTTTCCAAGGAGAGCGCCCATGAGCACTTATTCCCTGCGCGGTTTGCACTGGTTCCAGGCATTGGCGTCGGGCGCGGCCGAAGTGTCCGGGCTGCCGCCTTCATTGAAAGTCGCCGACGCTGAACTCGCGGGTCAGCCGGTGCGCTTTCTGGCGGTGGTGGCCGATCCGGCCAACCGCTTTGTCCGCGCCCGCAACGGTGAGGTCGGGCTGCTCGAAGGTTGGGGCCTGGCCAAGGCCGTGGACGAAGTGATCGAGGCCGACAGCGGCCGTGCGAACAAGCGCGCGTTGATCGCCATAGTCGATGTGCCGAGCCAGGCTTATGGCCGTCGCGAAGAAGCGTTGGGGATTCACCAGGCCCTGGCCGGTGCGGCGGACAGTTATGCCCGGGCCCGCCTGGCGGGGCACGCGGTGATCGCGCTGCTGGTCGGCAAGGCGATGTCCGGGGCGTTCCTCGCCCACGGTTATCAGGCCAATCGGCTGATCGCCCTGCGCGATCCGGGGGTGATGGTGCATGCCATGGGCAAGGCATCGGCGGCGCGGGTGACCCTGCGCAGTGTCGAAGAGCTGGAAGCCCTGGCCGCCAGCGTGCCGCCGATGGCCTATGACATCGACAGCTACGCCAGTCTCGGGCTGCTGTGGAAAACCCTGGGCGTGGAGCAGATTGAGCAGCCGACAGTGGACGACTTGGCGCAGGTGCGGGGCTGCCTGATCGAAGCGATCGGCGATGTGGCGCAGCAGGGCACGGACTTGAGTGGGCGCCTGGGCGCGAGCAATCGGGCGGCGTCGAGCCGGGTTCGGCAGCTGCTGCGCGAGCAGTGGTGAGCCGCGATGCGCGCTGACGACGAGCTCCCGCCCCCTGATTTACTGGCTCATGACCTGCTCTGGGGGCTGACCCCGGCGCAGTTGCCGGCGGACGCCCCGGGCTGGGTGGCCGAGGCGCTGAGCCTCGGCCAGCCGGTGGTGGTGCGTCGGGCGCTGGCCGCGGTGGATCAGGTGCCGGTGGGCGTACGCGGGGCTTTGCGTGAGCAACGTTTCGCCACGCTGATGCCGCGGGCGCTGGTTGAACGTCGCGTACGGCCCGAAGCCCTGATCGATATTGAAGTCGCTGCGCAGGACTGGCCAGCCTTGCAGGCGCTGCATTACCTGCGTCCGTTGCTGAATGAAGCGAGGCTGGCCTGGGGCGTCAGCGGCAGTGCCGGTTTCGAGTTGGCCAGCGGTTTGCCGGCCCTGCATCAACACAGCGACCTGGATTTGATTCTGCGTGCGCCGCAAGCGTTGTCGCGTTGTCAGGCCGCCAGCTTGTTGCAGCAACTCGATAACCCGTTTTGTCGTGTCGACCTGCAACTGCAAACCCCGCTGGGCGCGGTGGCGTTGGCGGAGTGGGCGGGCCCGGCGCGACGGGTTCTGCTCAAGTGTGTCGAGGGTGCACAACTGGTGCTCGATCCCTGGTGCGTCCAGGAGCAAATGGCATGAGCAGCCTATTGGTGTTTCCCGGCCAGGGTGCGCAACAGCCCGGCATGCTGCATCGCCTGCCGGATGCCCCGATCGTGCGTGGCTGCCTGCACGAGGCGAGCGATGTGCTGGGCGAGAACGTGGGCTTGCTGGATACGCCGCATGCCCTGGCCTCGACCCGCGCGGTCCAGCTTTGCTTGCTGGTGGCCGGGGTGGCCAGTGCTCGCCTGCTGTTGGCCGACACTGCAGCACCGGCCTATGTCGCCGGCTTGTCCATCGGCGCCTACCCGGCAGCGGTACTGGCCGAGAGCCTGGCGTTCAGCGATGCCCTGCGGCTGGTCAGCCTGCGCGGCGAGTTGATGCAACAGGCTTATCCACAGGGCTACGGTATGACGGCGGTAATCGGGCTGGAGCTGGCGGCTGTGGATAAGTTATTGGCCCAGGTTCACAGCGAACGCACACCGGTCTACCTGGCGAATATCAACGCCGATAACCAATGTGTGATCGCCGGGAGCGACGAGGGCATGAGTGCACTCGTGGCCCTGATGGGAAAGGACGGCGTGGCCAAGCGCCTGGCGGTGAGCGTGCCGTCCCATTGCCCGTTGCTGGACGAACCGGCCCGGATACTGGCCGCCGCTTTCGCCACGGTGTCGCTGCAGGCACCGCGCCTGGGCTACCTCAGCGGCAGCAGCGCGCGGCTCCTGCATAGCGCTGAACAGATCCGCGATGACCTGGCGTTCAACATGCGTCGGGTCGTCGATTGGCGCGGCACCGTGCAAAGCGCCTATGAGCGTGGTGCCCGTCTGCAGATTGAACTGCCTCCGGGATCGGTCTTGACCGGCCTGGCACGCCGGGTGTTCGAGCAAGGCAGCGTCATTGCGTTCGACGGAGCCCGGCTGGACAGCCTCAAGGCGCTGCTGGATGAGGAGGGACGCCGTCACCGATAAACACCGGCTGCTGCTTCGAAGGACAAAAACAACAACTTCGGCAATGCACTACGAGGATAACAACAATGATTATTTACGGTGTGGCGCTGCTGGCGATCTGTACGCTGGCAGGGGTGATTCTGGGTGACATGCTGGGCGTGCTGCTGGGTGTCAAATCCAATGTCGGCGGGGTCGGGATTGCCATGATCCTGCTGATCTGCGCCCGGTTGTGGATGCATAAACGCGGCGGTCTGACCAAGGATTGCGAGCTGGGCGTCGGTTTCTGGGGCGCGATGTACATTCCGGTGGTGGTCGCCATGGCCGCCAACCAGAACGTGGTCGCGGCGCTGCACGGTGGGCCGCTGGCGGTGCTGGCGGCGATTGGTTCGGTGGTGGTCTGCGGTTGCGCGATTACCCTGCTCAGTCGGATCCATAAAGGCGATCCGTTACCGGATGAACCGGAAACGTTTGAACCGATCTCAACCACTGCGGGAGGTCGCTGATATGTGGGAGCTCATTGGAAAAGATCTGGGCGCGAATGGGCTGGTGACAGCCTTCGCCGGTGTCGGCGTGGTGATGTGGGTGTCGGTGGTGCTGTCCAAGCGCCTGACCTATGGCCGGATCCACGGCTCGGCGATTGCCATTGCGATCGGCCTGGTGCTGGCGTGGATTGGCGGAACGCTGACCGGCGGGCAGAAGGGCCTGGCGGATGTGGCGCTGTTTTCCGGCGTCGGATTGATGGGCGGTGCGATGTTGCGTGACTTCGCCATTGTCGCCACGGCTTTCGAGGTACAGGCGAGCGAGGCGAAAAAGGCCGGCTTGATCGGTGCGCTGGCGTTGCTGCTGGGCACGGTGCTGCCGTTTATTGTCGGCGCGAGCATGGCCTGGGCCTTCGGTTATCGCGATGCGGTGAGCATCACCACCATTGGTGCCGGGGCGGTGACCTACATTGTCGGGCCGGTGACCGGGGCGGCGATTGGCGCGACTTCCGATGTGGTGGCGCTGTCGATCGCGACGGGCTTGATCAAGGCCATTCTGGTAATGGTCGGCACGCCGGTGGCGGCGCGTTGGATGGGACTGGACAACCCGCGCTCAGCGATGGTGTTCGGTGGTCTGGCGGGTACGGTCAGCGGTGTGACCGCCGGGTTGGCGGCGACGGATCGGCGGCTGGTGCCCTATGGCGCGCTGACGGCGACCTTCCATACCGGGCTGGGTTGTCTGCTGGGGCCTTCGGTGCTGTTCTTCATCGTGCGTGGTTTGCTGGGCTGAGCATTCAGCTCAACCTGTTGGCATACATCCGGCATTCCGCCAGAAGCGCCAACAGGTTGGGATCACGTTCCTTGGCTCTGAGGAACACCACGCCAATATGCTGTTGCAGGCGGTAGCGCGCCTGTAATGGGATCAGCTTCACCCGGTTTTCGTAGACCGCGGCAATTCGCCCCGGCAACAAGGCATAGCCGACCCCGGAGCTGACCATGCTCAATAGCGTGAAGATGTCGTTGACCTGCATGGCCACCTTCGGTTTGAACCCCGCCTGCTCGAACACTCGGTGACTGTCCCGATGCGTGGCGAAGCCCTGGGTCAGGCTGATGAAGGTCATGTCCCGCAGGTCCGCCAGGTCAACCTCGTTCTGCCGGTCGAACGGCGAATCGGTGGGGGCGGCGAGGAAAATATCATCGGAAAACAACGGCAGGTGTTCGCAGTCCGGGTCGTTGGTCGAGTCGTCCAGCGCCACCAGGATCGCGTCCACTTCCATGTTCTTGAGCTTGTAGAGCAGATCGAAGTTCGAGCCCAGGATCAGGTCGATATTGAGCTCGCTGCGACGGATTTTCAGGCCCATGATCAGTTGCGGCACGGTTTTCACCGTTAGCGAATAGAGTGATCCGAGTTTGAAGCGCTCGGCGGAGAACCCAGCGGCTTCGCGGGTCATGCGCACACTTTCGACGACGTCCTGGATCAGCTTCTGCGCGCGTTCTTCCAGCACATAGGCGCTTTCCAGCGGAGTCAGGTTGCGCCCTTCGTGTTTGAACAGCGGGCAGCGCAGGGCGCTTTCCAGGGAGTGGATGGCCCGGTGCACGCTGACATTGCTGGTCTGCAACTCAGCCGCCGCCCGCGCCAGGTTGCCGGTACGCATAAAGGCCAGGAACACCTCCAGCTTTTTCAGGGTCAGCTCTTCGTCGATCAGCATGGCGCGGGCTCTTATTCGAATGCCCCAATTGTGCCCAAGTCCTGGGGTTTTGGCTGGGGCTTTTTCAGAATGGGGTCGGGGCTGGCTTGATGGATGCACAATGGCCTGAGAGGTTTTTGGCGCTCTCACCGGCCTCTTCGCGGGCAAGCTCCGCTCCCACAATGTCTGAGTCGGACCTGAATCTTGTGCCCGACACAAAACCTAATGTGGCAGCGGAGCTTGCCCGCGAAGAGGTCGGTCCAGGCGCCGCGGAACTTACAGGTATTCCCCGCCGCGCTTGTTCAACGCCGAATCCACCAACGCCTTCGCCAACTCGACCAGATGCACCACACCCCGCACCACTTTGCGGTTGGCACCGCTCAGGTTTGCCACGGATTCATAGGCCGTCGCAGCGGCTGACTCCAGCAGCTCATAGACGCTGGTCAGCGATTCTTCCGAGCGCACATCCGCGCGAATCTGGAACAGGCTATCCGGAGGTTTATAAGGCTCGGATGGTTCAACCGGTGGCAGGTTGTAATGGGCGAATATACCCGGTCGCTGGTCTTGTCGCGCTTGTGCAGCGGGCGGGAGGGGGCGGGCGCGGACATCAGCATGGGCTCCGTTGAACTCCTGGGTTGAGGTCATGACGGCAAATCGTGGTGTATTTTGGCGTAGGGAGCGTGTTGTCGATCAGGCTGCGGGCCGTCAGTAAAGCCGCTTCGGCTGCAACCCTCCTGGGGTTATTTGGCCGGCAAGGCCTGTGTCGTTCACCGGCACAGCCCTTCGTGGTATTTCATTTTCTAGGCCCGGTCTTTTTTTCTTCATCAATGGAACGATATATAGGAGGTGGGCGCTTTGTTTTTTACCGGAGGGTGCCTGTGCGGGAAGTCTTCCTGACGGTGCCACGCAAAGACCCTTGTGCTTTTGCCCGCAAGGCCTGAGCCTTGGGCGCAGTTGTATCGACCAAGCGAGGTAGGTGGCAGATGTATCACGGGGAACGACTCAACGCCTGGACCCATTTGGTAGGGGCCGTGTTGGCGTGTATCGGGGCGATCTGGTTGCTGGTGGTGGCAAGCCTCGACGGCAGCCCCTGGAAGATTGTCAGCGTGGCGATCTATGGCGTGACCCTGTTGCTGCTGTACAGCGCGTCGACGGTTTATCACAGCGTGCGCGGGCGGGCCAAGGTGATCATGCAGAAGGTCGATCACCTGTCGATCTACCTGTTGATTGCCGGCAGCTATACGCCGTTCTGTCTGGTGACACTACGCGGGCCCTGGGGCTGGACGTTGTTCGGGGTCGTCTGGGGCTTGGCGGTGATCGGCATGTTGCAGGAGATCAAGCCGCGTTCCGAAGCGCGGATCCTGTCCATCGTGATCTACGCGGTGATGGGCTGGATCGTGTTGGTGGCGGTCAAGCCGCTGCTCGCGGCGCTGGGTACGGCAGGGTTTGTCTGGCTGGCGGCTGGTGGGGCGTTGTATACCCTGGGGATTATCTTTTTCGCGCTGGATTATCGGTTGCGGCACGCCCATGGGATCTGGCATCTGTTCGTGATTGCCGGCAGCGTGCTGCACTTCGTGGCGATTTCCTGGTACGTGATCTGAGGCCACGCTCCAACGGCTAACGCGGACCCTTGTAGGCGCCAGCTTGCTGGCGATGGCGGCCGATCAGGCGCTGCAAGACTCACTGGCCTCATCGCCAGCAAGCTGGCTCCTACAGGTTTTGCGGTGTTTCAGAAAATGTGTAGTGTCAGAAGTCGCCCCATAGTTGCTGGGCCACGGCCAAGGCCACCACGGGTGCGGTTTCGGTACGCAGTACCCGTGGGCCAAGGCGCGCCGGCAGATAGCCAGCTTGTGCGGCCTGGGCCACTTCGCTGTCCGACAACCCACCCTCCGGGCCGATCAGGAACGCCAGTGTCCCCGGCTTGGGGTGACTGGTCAGCGGTTCGGCCACCGGGTGCAGTACCAGCTTGAGCTCGGCTTCGGTCTGTTTCACCCACTCGGCCAGCAACAGCGGTGGATGAATCACCGGCAGCGTTGAGCGGCCGCACTGCTCGCAGGCGCTGATCGCGATCTGCCGCCAGTGGGCCAGGCGCTTGTCGGCGCGCTCGTCCTTGAGGCGGACTTCGCAGCGCTCGCTGACGATGGGGGTGATTTCGTTCACGCCCAGCTCGGTGGCCTTCTGGATCGCCCAGTCCATCCGCTCGCCCCGGGACAGGCCCTGGCCAAGGTGGATGCGCAGGGGGGATTCGGTCTGCCCGGAAAAGCTTTCGGTCAATTGCACGCGCACGCGCTTCTTGCCGACCTCCAGCAAGCTGCCGAGGAATTCCGTGCCCGAACCGTCGAACACTTGCAGCGCGTCACCCTCGGCCATGCGCAGCACACGGCCGATGTAGTGAGCCTGGGTCTCGGGTAGTTCGTGTTCGCCGAGACTCAGCGTGGCGTCGATAAAGAAGCGGGACAGTCGCATGGTGAATCTCTGAATATCGGAATGATGTGTTGCTTGGGAGGGCCTCTTCGCGGCGGTGCGGCGATCCGCCAAGTTCCTCTCCCACAGTATTTGAGTCGAGTCTGAATGTTGTGCTCGATACAAAACCTGTGGGAGCGGAGCTTGCCCGCGAAGGCGGCATTACAGGCGCCGCAATATCCTAGCCCGGATCACGGAAATCCGGATGAAAATTGGCCGGCACCGCCACGCTGATACCGCTGCGGGTGGCGATATCGATCCCTTCGCTGGCCACTTCAGCCAGGAAATCGATCTGCTCTGGCGTAATGACATACGGTGGCAGGAAATACACCACGCTGCCCAGCGGCCGGAGCAACGCGCCGCGCTCCAGGGCGTGCTGGAAAACCTTCAGGCCACGGCGCTCCTGCCACGGATAGGCGGTCTTGCTTGCCTTGTCCTGAACCATTTCAATCGCCAGGGTCATGCCGGTCTGGCGGACTTCAGCGACATGCGGATGGTCCACCAGGTGGGCGGTTGAACTGGCCATCCGCTGGGCCAAGGCCTTGTTGTTCTCGATGACGTTGTCCTGCTCGAAGATATCCAGGGTCGCCAGGGCTGCCGCACAGGCCAATGGATTGCCGGTGTAGCTGTGGGAGTGGAGGAACGCCCGCAGGGTCGGATAGTCGTCGTAGAAGGCACTGTAGACGTCTTCGGTGGTCAGGCACACCGCCAGTGGCAGGTAACCGCCGGTCAGGGCCTTGGACAGGCACAGGAAGTCCGGACGGATACCGGCCTGTTCGCAGGCGAACATCGTGCCGGTACGGCCGAAGCCCACGGCGATTTCATCGTGGATCAGATGCACGCCATAGCGGTCGCAGGCCTCGCGCAGCAGCTTGAGGTAGACCGGATGGTACATGCGCATGCCGCCGGCACCCTGGATCAGCGGTTCGACGATCACCGCGGCGACGCTGGCGTGGTTCTCCGCCAGGGTCTGTTCCATGACCAGGAACATATTGCGTGAATGTTCTTCCCAGCTCATGCCTTGTGGGCGCAGGTAGCAATCCGGGCTGGGTACCTTGATGGTGTCCAGCAGCAGGGCCTTGTAGGTCTCGGTGAACAGCGGCACATCGCCGACCGACATCGCCGCCACGGTTTCGCCGTGATAGCTGTTGGTCAGGGTGACATAACGCTTCTTGTCCGGCAGGCCGCGGTTGAGCCAGTAATGAAAACTCATCTTCAGCGCGACTTCGATGCACGACGAACCGTTGTCGGCATAGAAACAGCGGGTCAGGCCCTCCGGCGTCAGCTTCACCAGGCGTTCGGACAATTCGATCACCGGCTGATGGCTGAACCCGGCGAGAATCACGTGTTCGAGCTGGTCGACCTGGTCCTTGATGCGCTGGCCGATACGCGGGTTGCAGTGACCAAACACATTGACCCACCAGGAACTGACCGCGTCGAGGTAGCGCTTGCCGTCGAAGTCCTCCAGCCAGACGCCTTCGCCGCGCTTGATGGGGATCATCGGCAGTTGCTCGTGATCTTTCATCTGGGTGCAGGGATGCCAGACCACCGCGAGGTCGCGTTGCATCCACTGGTTATTCAGGCTCATTTCCACTCTCCGGCAGGCAGTCCGCGACGCAGGCGGACACACAATCGCGCAAGCCTATGCAATGCGCGGCCGCAGGACAACCCATGGCCGCGCAGTCGCCTCGCTGTGGAGGCGAATAAAAGGTCGCGCCCGGGTGTTCACCGTAGCGATCGACCTTAATATTTTCTTAACCCGTTCGTTTCAGACTGATGATCGTATTTTTCGATATTTCAAAGCAAAATTTTCCGCTTTAATTCGATAGGTAAACCATTAGTCTTGGGCGCATCACTTACAGGATTCCGGCAATGCAGCTACGCAACTCATCTTCTCGCTACGGTGCTGTCAGTATCTTCCTGCACTGGGGTGTTGCCCTGGTGGTGTTCGGTCTTTTTGCGCTGGGCTTGTGGATGGTCGGGCTCGACTACTACAGCGAGTGGCGCAAGGCGGCTCCGGAGCTGCATAAAAGCATCGGCCTGACCCTGTTCGCGGTCATGGTGCTGCGGCTGATCTGGCGTTTTATCAGTCCGCCGCCGCCGTCACCGGCCAATCATGGTCGGCTGACCCGCCTGGGCGCCAAGTTCGGTCATGCATTCCTCTATCTCAGTCTGTTTGCCCTGATGTTTTCCGGCTACCTGATTTCCACCGCCGAAGGTGTCGGGATTCCGGTGTTCAACCTGTTCGATGTGCCTGCCTTGATTTCCAGTATCCCCGATCAGGCGGATGTGGCGGGCAGCGTGCATTCGTTCCTGGCCTGGACGGTGGTGATCTTTGCGGTTCTCCATGGTCTGGCTGCTCTGAAACACCACTTTATCGACCGTGATGCGACGCTGACCCGCATGCTGGGTCGCAAAGCCTGATGTTCAACCTCGACTTGAAAGGAATAGAAGTATGTTGAAAAAGACTCTCGCCGCTCTGGCAATCGGTTCTGCCCTGTTTGTTGCCGGTCAGGCGATGGCTGCGGATTATGTGATCGACAAGCAAGGCCAGCACGCCTTCGTCAATTTCAAGATCAGCCACCTGGGCTACAGCTTCATCATGGGTACCTTCAAGGACCTGGACGGCAAGTTCAGCTTCGATGCGGCCAAGCCTGAAGACAGCAAGATCGAAGTCAACGTGCGTACCGCCAGCGTGTTCACCAACAATGCTGAGCGTGACAAGCACATCTCCAGCAAGGACTTCCTGGACGTTGCCAATATTGCCGAGGCCAAGTTTGTTTCCACCGGCGTCAAGTCCACTGGCAAGAATGCTGATGGTAAAGACACGGCTGACGTGACTGGCGACCTGACCCTGCACGGCGTGACCAAGTCGATCGTGGTCAAGGCTACGTTCCTGGGTGAAGGCAAGGATCCATGGGGCGGCTACCGTGCTGGTTTCGAAGGTGTAGCGCATATCAAGCGTTCGGACTTTGGCAAGATGATGGATTTGGGTCCGGCGTCTGATGCTGTTGAGTTGTACATCACCTTTGAGGGTGTGAAAGCGAAGTAATGCTGAGACTGTAGGAGCCAGCTTGCTGGCGATAGCGGTGGTGAATGCACCATCGAATCGCCCGCAAACCGGCTCCCAAAGTGACCGCGTTGTCCGTAGTCACAAGTCAAGATTCAACACGACGTCCCCCGCGACACCCAATAAAAAAACGCCCCCGGCTCTCACAAACCGGGGGCGTTTTTATTGCACTGCCGACTCAGCGATTGCGAGTCAACAACGCCGGCTTCTCGCCCCGTGGACGGCCTGGCAGTTGATCCAACTGCTCAGGTGTCGGGAAGCGATCGCTCTTCGACTCTTTATGAATGATCTTCGGTGCCGGCCCACGAGGGTTCTGCACCGCGGGTTCTTCCCGTGGCTGATCGTCACGGCTTGGACGACGATTACGCGACTCTTCACGACGGGCTTGCCCATCACGGGGAGCGCCATTGCGCGGACCGCTGCGCTTGGCCGGAGGAGTACCGGTAGTCGCACCGTTACTGCTACGCGGACCATTCTGACGACCCTGCGGCTGCCCAGTACGCGGAGCGCCCGCACCTGCAGCGCCGCCTTGTGCCGGAGCCCCCGGACGACGACCACGACCTTGAGCCGGCTTGGCCTGAGGCACGTAATCAACGCGGTTGCCAAAGTTATCCACATCGTCATCCAGGAACTCATCCGGAGCCCGATCCGCCGCCGCGCGCGGCGGCTGGCTTGGCTGACGCTGCTCACGTGCCGGCGTCCCTTCACGGGGCTTCTGCTCACGCGCTGGACGCTCACCACGACCGTTGGTCGCGGCCTTTTCCTTGCCGCCCTTGTCCTTGCCTTTATCCTTGCGACCGCCGCCACCCCCACTGCCGTTCGGGCCATCGCCCTTCGGACCGCGTGGGTTGTTGCGTGGGTTACGCACATCCGGACGCTCGCGCACTTCCGGCTTCTCGGCTTCCACGGCGCTGGAATCAAAACCCATCAGGTCGCCGTCGGCGATTTTCTGCTTGGTCATGCGCTCGATGCTTTTGAGCAGTTTCTCTTCGTCCGGCGCGACCAGGGAAATGGCTTCGCCCGAACGACCGGCCCGGCCAGTACGGCCGATACGGTGCACGTAGTCTTCATCGACGTTCGGCAGTTCGAAGTTCACCACGTGCGGCAACTGGTCGATATCCAGGCCGCGAGCGGCGATATCGGTGGCCACCAGGATGCGCACTTCACCGGCCTTGAAATCGGCCAGGGCTTTGGTGCGGGCGTTCTGGCTCTTGTTGCCGTGGATGGCGACGGCGCTCAGACCGTGCTTGTCCAGGTACTCGGCCAGACGGTTGGCGCCGTGCTTGGTGCGGGTGAACACCAGGACCTGTTCCCAGGCGCCGGCGGTGATCAGGTGCGCCAGCAGCGAGCGCTTGTGGCTGGCGGCCAGGCGGAACACACGCTGTTCGATACGCTCGACCGTGGTGTTCGGTGGCGTGACTTCGATGCGTTCCGGGTTGTGCAGCAGCTTGCCGGCGAGGTCGGTGATGTCCTTGGAGAAGGTCGCCGAGAACAGCAGGTTCTGCCGCTTGGACGGCAGGCGCGCGAGGACCTTCTTCACGTCATGGACAAAGCCCATGTCGAGCATGCGGTCGGCTTCGTCCAGCACGAGGATTTCCACGTGGGACAGATCGACACTGCCCTGGCCACACAGGTCGAGCAAACGACCCGGGCAGGCAACCAGGACGTCGACGCCCCGGGACATGGCCTGAACCTGTGGGTTCATGCCGACGCCGCCGAAGATGCAGGCGCTGACGAATTTCAGGTCGCGCGCGTAGACCTTGAAGCTCTCGTGGACCTGGGCAGCCAGTTCACGGGTCGGGGTCAGGACCAGCACACGCGGTTGGCGCGGGCCGTGACGCTGGGATTTGTCCGGGTGACCGTTGGGAAACAACCGTTCCAGAATCGGAAGGGCGAAGCCTCCGGTTTTACCCGTACCTGTCTGTGCCGCGACCATCAGGTCGCGACCTTGCAACACGGCGGGAATGGCCCGCTGTTGCACCGGAGTAGGCTCGGTGTAGCCGGCTGCCTCGATGGCAGCGACCAAAGCCTCGGAGAGACCGAGGGAAGCAAAGGACATGAGTAATCCTGTTCAGTTAGGGCTTGGCCCGATGGGAATCTTGCCTGGCGCGAATGGCGTTTCAGGTTCTGTAAGAGGAAAGCTGGCCGCCTGTCTTGCGGCCCGGCGAGTTTTCTTGCAGACCCCTGGTGGGCACATCCCGTCCGGTCCTGCTGGGCCTTGAGGCTCTACGCACCGCTCGCGCGGGCCGTTGGGCGGCGCTGGTCGCAGTGTCGGAATACCTGATGCAAGGTCGAGCGTCCGGGCGTGAGCCTGGCGGGAACGCCGGAGTATAACAGAGCTGACGCCGTGCGCCGCTTTCCTGCTGCTCAACGGTTTGCGCTTTCGTTACCGTGGCGCCAATACGCGCTTCTTTTGTAGGGGCCGCGTGCGCATCAAGGCTGCGCGGTATTGGCCTTGTCGGTATAGCGGGCAGCCAGCTCGGCATAGGCCGGCTCACGTTTGAAACGCCGCAGTTCGGTGCCGAAACGCTGGATCAACAGGTCCATCCCGGCGTTGCGGCGGACCGCCAGGTACTGGCTTTCCCGAGCAATCACCATCGGGTACTGGTCGACCTGCTCTTGCAACTGAAGCTGTTTCAGCAGGCGCCGGCCGACCCGGCGGTCGGTGATCAGCAGGTCGATGCGACCCAGCAGCAGTTTGCCGAAGTTGGCTTCGTGGCTGGGACCGTCTTCGCGCTTGAGCCCCGTCGTGTCCTTGAATACCGAGCTGTACAGATAACCGGGCGAAGTGCCGATGGTCAGACCCTTGAGGTCGCCGAGGGTGGTGAAGGGGTGTGGGCGGGCCTTGGCGTAGAACAGCACGAACTCCACTGCCGACAAGGGTTCGCTGGGGTAGAGCAGGCTGTTGTCGCGCTCGTGATTGTGGAAGATGTCCAGGGCGCCATCGGCCTGGCCCTGATCGAGCAGCATCAGGCAGCGTTTCCAGGGCAGGAACTGCCACTCCACCTCGACGCCCAGGCGCTGGAAGACAATGGCCGTGGTTTCGTAATCGAGCCCTTTGGCGTGGCCGTTTTCTTCGTAAACGTAGGGCGCCCAGGGTTCAGTGACAATACGCAGCTTTTCACCTTGAGCGGCGAAGCTCAGGCTAGCGAAAAGCACGGCTGTCAGAAGTTGGGCAATGACGGACATGGCTGGAGAGTACGACGCTAGAGCGCTGAATAGAAGCTCTGGAGCGTTTTCTCTACAGGTTTTGCATCGGGGGCAGGGTTGCAGCCCCCGGGTTTCCGGGGGCTTGCGATTTTCAGCGAGGCAGCTTCAGGTTGTTCCAGATCGCCAGGCTCGGTTCCGCCTGGTTCAGGGTGTAGAAGTGCAGCCCTGGCGCGCCACCTTCCAGCAGGCGGTCGCACATCTGGCTGATCACTTGCTCGCCGAAGGCCTGGATGCTCTTGACGTCGTCGCCGTAGGCTTCCAGTTGCTTGCGGATCCAGCGTGGGATTTCCGCACCGCAGGCGTCGGAGAAACGCGCCAGCTTGCTGTAGTTGGTGATCGGCATGATGCCCGGCACGATGGGGATATTCACGCCCATTGCCCGTACGCGCTCGACGAAATAGAAGTAGCTGTCGGCGTTGAAGAAATACTGGGTGATCGCACTGTCGGCGCCGGCGTTGGCCTTGCGCACGAAGTTCCGCAGATCGTCTTCGAAGTTGCGCGCTTGCGGGTGCATCTCCGGGTAGGCGGCGACTTCGATATGGAAGTGGCTGCCGGTCTCTTCACGAATGAAGGCCACCAGGTCATTGGCGTGCAGCAACTCGCCGCTGGCCATGCCCATGCCGGAAGGCAGGTCACCGCGCAGGGCGACGATGCGCTGGATGCCGGCGCCCTTGTATTGCTCCAGCAGGCCGCGCAGGTCGGCTTTGCTGTCGCCGACGCAGGACAGATGCGGTGCGGCGGGAATCTTTACTTCGCTCTCGAGCTGCAGCACGGTATTGATCGTGCGGTCGCGGGTCGAGCCACCGGCACCGTAGGTGCAGGAGAAAAAGTCGGGGTTGTAGCTGGCCAGCTGACGAGCAGTGGCGAGCAGTTTTTCCTGCCCAGCATCGGTCTTGGTCGGGAAGAACTCGAAGCTGTAGCGACGATCTTGGGACATGGTCGGATCCTTGGAAACACGAAAGCCGGACGCTGGCTCTGGTAGGAGCAAGCTTGCTCGCGATGAACGTGATGCGCAGTGTCAGTGACACCGCTATCGCGAGCAAGCTCGCTCCTACAAGGAGCCAGGCGTATCAGTAGCGATAGGCGTGCGGCTTGAACGGACCTTCGACAGCCACGCCGATGTAGTCGGCCTGGGTCTTGGTCAGTTGGGTGACCACGCCGCCGAAGCCGCGAACCATTTCCAGGGCCACTTCTTCGTCGAGTTTCTTCGGCAGCACTTCCACGGTCAGGCGCTCGGCTTTCTGGGCGACGGACAGGTTGGCGTACTTCTGGCCGAACAGGAAGATCTGTGCCAGTACCTGGTTGGCGAACGAGCCGTCCATGATGCGGCTTGGGTGACCGGTGGCGTTGCCCAGGTTCACCAGGCGGCCTTCGGCCAGCAGGATCAGGTAGTCATCATTCTGTGGGTCGAAATCACCATGGCCGGTGCGGTGGATCTTGTGCACCTGTGGCTTCACTTCTTCCCATGCCCAGTTCTTGCGCATGAAAGCGGTGTCGATTTCGTTGTCGAAGTGACCGATGTTGCAGACCACGGCGCGCTTCTTCAGGGCCTTGAGCATGTTCGCATCGCAGACATTGACGTTGCCGGTGGTGGTCACGATCAGGTCGATCTTGCCCAGCAGGGCGGTGTCGATGCTGGCGGCGCTGCCGTCGTTCAGGCCGTTGATGAACGGCGAGACCACTTCGAAACCGTCCATGCAGGCTTGCATGGCGCAGATCGGGTCGACTTCGGAGACCTTGACGATCATGCCTTCCTGACGCAGGGACTGGGCCGAGCCCTTGCCCACGTCACCGTAGCCGATCACCAGCGCTTGCTTGCCGGACAGCAGGTGGTCGGTGCCGCGCTTGATGGCATCGTTCAGGCTGTGACGGCAGCCGTACTTGTTGTCGTTCTTGCTCTTGGTCACCGAGTCGTTGACGTTGATGGCCGGGATTTTCAGCTCGCCCTTGGCCAGCATGTCCAGCAGGCGGTGCACGCCAGTGGTGGTTTCTTCGGTCACGCCGTGGATTTTTTCCAGCATGGCCGGGTATTTCTTGTGGATGATCTCGGTCAGGTCGCCGCCGTCGTCGAGGATCATGTTGGCGTCCCAAGGCTGACCGTCTTTCAGGATGGTCTGCTCGATGCACCACTCGTACTCTTGCTCGGTTTCGCCTTTCCAGGCAAAAACCGGGATACCGGCGGCGGCGATGGCGGCAGCGGCCTGGTCCTGAGTCGAGAAGATGTTGCAGGACGACCAGCGCACTTCGGCACCCAGGACAACCAGGGTCTCGATCAGCACGGCGGTCTGGATGGTCATGTGGATGCAGCCGATAATCTTGGCGCCTTTGAGCGGCAGCTCACCGGCGTACTTGCGGCGCAGACCCATCAGGGCCGGCATTTCCGATTCGGCGATGATGGTTTCACGACGACCCCAGGCAGCCAGGGACATGTCGGCGACTTTGTAGTCGTTGAAATCTGCAGGCGTGTTGACAGCGCTCATGAAGAGCCTCCATTCGTAGTATGCGAATGGGCGCCGTTGTGCGTTTAGTGTCCGTGCAGGGAGCCCTGAGCGAACAACGCCCCATCCGAGCCTGACAGGTCGAACCTGCTGCAGCGCCCCTCGGACAGGTGGCGGGAAAACGGTATCAAGGGAAGATGACCGTTTTGAAACGGTGGGGATTATAGCTGCCCGGAACGGACTTCCCAAGGGTTTCTGTCGGCTGTATGAAGATTGTTGATGGCGACTATAGTCGAGCCTGCGTGGAGCTTGACCGCTCGGTCTGCCATGATGATTGCCATCAATCGGCAAGACGGTCAGGAGTGAGCATGAATTTCCACACCCGCAAATGGGTCAAACCCGAAGACCTCAATCCCAACGGCACGCTGTTCGGCGGCAGCCTGCTGCGCTGGATCGACGAGGAGGCGGCGATCTATGCCATCGTCCAGTTGGGCAACCAGCGCGTGGTGACCAAGTACATCTCCGAAATCAACTTTGTCAGCGCCTCGCGCCAGGGCGACATCATCGAGTTGGGCATCACCGCCACCGAGTTCGGCCGTACCTCCATCACCCTGACCTGTGAAGTGCGCAACAAGATCACCCGCAAAAGCATCCTGACCGTGGAAAAGATGGTCTTCGTCAACCTCGGCGAAGATGGCCTGCCGGCGCCCCACGGGCGGACCGAGATCCGCTACGTGAAGGATCAGTTCAAGGAAGACGAGGCGGCCCAGAAGTGATCGGTTGGGTTGTGGCATAAGGCTATTTGTTGTTGTTATTTTGTAATAAATTATCGTTTTGCGATAATTTTAACCCCTGTTAGTTTCTTTGCCGGGTCATCCGGCCAAAGAACTGACAGGAGTATTCAATGAAAGATGATCGTTTGATCAGGCACAGTCGTTGGTTGGCCAATGCCACCCTGGTTTTGCTGGTGAGCATGTTGCTGTTGAACCTGGCTTGCTGGCTGTTTCCGGTGCTTGTCGAGCACGGGCTGGACTTCAACCTGACGTCCCTGGCCAGGGAACTGGAAGTTGAGATTGCTGACATGCCCTGGTGGCAGGTGGGTGGCGGCATGCTGCTCAGCAGCATCCCATTGCTGGTCCTGACGCGCGGGCTGGGAGCGCTGCGTGCTTTGTTCCAGACCTATGCGCAAGGTGAATATTTTTCCCGGGAAACGGCTGATCTGCTGGGCACGGTAGGCAAGAGTGTCGGCCTTTGGGTGCTTTGCAGTGTGTTGCTGTATCCGCTGATGAGCGTGTGGATCACCCTGCTGCTGCCACCGGGAGAACGTCTGCTGAGCCTCGGTTTCAGTCCCGCTCAGCTAGTGGCCTTGTTTCTCGCCGCCGCGGTCATGCTGGTGGCCCGGATCATGGGCAACGCCTGCCAGATGGCCCGTGAAAATCAACAATTCATCTAGCCAGGACGTGTCGATGCCGATTGAAATAACGCTGGATGTGATGCTGGCCATGCGCAAGGTCAAGTCCAAGGACTTGGCGGCGCAAATTGGTATCACCGAACAGAACCTTTCGTTGTTGAAGCAGGGCAAGGTCAAGGGCTTTCGCCTGGCGACCCTTGAGGCCATTTGTGAGGCGCTCAATTGCCAGCCCGGCGATCTGCTGAAATACCGACCTGTGGTGAAGAACGCTGACGCTTAAGCCGGAGTGTTGGCCAACTGCTGATTGCGCCGCTGCAGGAAGATAAAGAGCAGCGCCGCCAGCAGCGTGACGCAGCCGCTCAACGCCCCGGTCCATGGCAGGTCCGCCAGGTCGATGCCGCTGCCTACCACCAAGCCGCCGATCCAGGCACCGCCGGCGTTGCCCAGGTTGAAGGCGCTTTGGTTCAGGGTCGAGCCCAGGTTCGGCGCTTCATGGGCCTGGTCGATGATCAGCAGTTGCAGGATCGGGCACAGGGCAAAGGCAAAGATCCCCCACAGCACCAGGGTGATCGCCGCCGGGATCAGCGAGCGGCTGGTCTGGCTGAATGCCGCGAGCACCAGCACCACCGCCAGGGTCATGCCCACCAGTGCGGGCAGCAAGTGGCTGTCGGCCAGGCGTCCGCCGAGCATGCTGCCGGCCGTCAGGCCGACGCCGAACAACAGCAGCATAAGGGTCACGCCGTGGGGGCTGACGCCGGTGACGTCCTGCAGGATCGGTGCGATATAGGTAAAGACGCTGAACAGGCTGATGGAGGACAGCACGCTCATGCCCAGGGCCAGCAGCACATTGCTCTTGCCCAGGACGCGGAACTCGCTGGCCAGGTTGGCCTTGTCCATGGGGATCTGTTTCGGCAGCCAGGCCCACTGCGCGATGGCTGCGACCATCCCGATCAGCGACACCGCCCAGAAGGTCGAGCGCCAGCCCGCGTATTGCCCCAGGGCGGTGCCCAGCGGAACGCCGAGCACATTGGCCAGGGTCAGGCCGGTGAACATCATTGCAATCGCCTGGGCCCGTTTATTGGGGGCGACCAAACTGGCGGCCACCACCGAACCGATGCCGAAGAAGGCGCCATGGCACAACGCGGTGACCACTCGCGCGGCCATCAGGGTGGCGTAATTCGGCGCCAGGGCGCAGAGCATATTGCCGAGAATGAACATCAGGGTCATGCCCAGCAGCGTGGCCTTGCGCGGCATGTTCGCGGTGCCGATGGCCAGGATTGGCGCGCCGAAGACCACGCCCAGGGCATAGCCGGTGATCAGCAGGCCGGCGTTGGGAATACTGACATGGAGGTCGCGGGCGACATTGGGCAGCAGACCCATGATGACGAATTCAGTGGTGCCGATGCCAAAAGCGGCAACGGCGAGGGCAAGCAAGGCGAGTGGCATGCGGGTGATCTCTCAGGGCAGCGGGGCCGGGTGTACGCATGCCACCGTCCCGATCGCGAGCGATCGGGCAGAAGCGGAATTTATTGGAATAGGTCTATGCGCGTGAAGTGCGGCGTGGTGCGCTCAGTATAAACAGCGGCGCCGCGTTGGCGAATCGGTTTCTGTGGATTGTCTGGTTATGCGCTAGTGTTGTCGGCGACGCCGTTTGGCACTCTGCAAGGACTCTGGTTATGACCGCTGCTTTCTGGTGTGTATTTATTGCGTTTTGCCTGCCTTACCTGTGTATTGGCATCGCCAAGTTCAGTGGCGGCAAGTTCGGCCCGCAACAGAACCATGATCCGCGGGCCTTTCTCGACGGCCTTGAAGGTTTCGCCAAGCGGGCCCACTCGGCGCAACTGAACAGCTTCGAGGTCACCCCGGCCTTTGCCGCTGCGGTGATCATTGCTCATATCGCCGGCACGGCGTCACTGGTGACCATCAATGTGCTGGCGGTGCTGTTCATCACCAGCCGCCTGCTCTACATCATCTGCTACCTGGCGGACTGGGCGATGCTGCGTTCGCTGGTGTGGTTTATCGGCATGGCCTTGATCGCGACGTTCTTTTTCGTCTCGATCTAAGGCTCGGCCTCCCGATCAGGCAGTGATCAGCTGCCTGTGTCTGGAGCCGTGGGCAACGCCATGCCCTTGGGCCACAGCATCCAGATATTGCCTTTCTGCTTCATGTCCCCAGCCAACTGCCCCGCCGCCTCGCCGGTGCCCCAGAACAGGTCTGCCCGCACCTCGCCGGCAATCGCGCCGCCGGTATCCTGGGCCGCCACCGGGCGGACCAGGGCGCTGCCGTCCGGCTTGGTGGTCGACAGCCAGAGCAAGCTGCCCAGCGGAATCACCTTGCGGTCCACCGCCACGCTATAGCCGGCGGTCAACGGTACGTTCAGCGAACCGCGCGGTCCTTCGTTGCTGTCCGGGTTGCGGGCGAAGAACACATAGCTGGGGTTGCTGCCGAGCAATTGCGGGATGCGCGTCGGATGAGCCTTGGCCCAGGCGCTGATGGCGCCCATGGTGACCTCTTCCTTCTTCAACTCGCCCTGTTCCACCAGCCAGCGTCCGATGGCGCGGTAGGGGTAGCCGTTCTGGTCGGCGTAACCGATCCGCAATTGCTGGCCGTTATCAAGGCGAATCCGCCCCGAGCCCTGGATCTGCAGGAATTGCAGGTCCATCGGGTCGGTCAGCCAGGCCAGCACCGGGGCCTTGACGCCCTGGGTAGCGATCAGTGCCGCATCGTCATAGGGTTTCACCACGCGACCTTCCAGACGCCCGCGCAGGCGCTTGCCCTTGAGTTCGGGGTAGAGGCTGTCGAGTTGCACCACGATCAGGTCGTCCGGTACGCCATAGACCGGTACCGTGGCCCTGGCGGTCTGGTTCAGGCTGCCGGGGTAGACGGGCTCGTAGTAGCCGGTGATCAGGCCGTCGGCACTGTTCTGCGCCGAGCGCAGGCCGTAGACCTCAAGGTTCTGCTGGAGAAAATCGCGGATGGCCGCCGGGGTATTGGCCACATTGGCGGCCGCCAGACAGGTCGGCCCCCAGTTGGCGTCGGCCTTGAGTCGGGCGCAGGCACTGCGCCACGAGGTGAAACCCGCTTGCAGGTCCGCGTCGGACACCGTTGGTAGCGCCTGCCAGTCCGCCTTCAGGTAGGTGGTCACTGGCGGCAGGGGCGCAGGGGGTTGCTTGGGCTTGCAGCCGGCGAGCAGGGCGAGGACGCAAAGGCTTGTGGCCAGTCGTTTGAAAGTGGTGTTCATACAGCGGTGAATTCCTTGGGTGATTGCCTGTTCAGACTTTGTTCAGCAATTCCACTGATTTAGTGTGGTTAAGAAGGGGGCAGGCGCTTGGTCTTTGCCAATCAGGCGAGGATACTGGCCGCCGTTTCCCGTGACCTGAAGCCATCATGACTCTTAAAAGACTTTCTGTTGTATTGCTGGCCTGCCTGACCCTCAGCGCGTGCGGCGGCGTCGACCCGAATTCTCCGCTGGGCCAGCGCAAGACCATTTTCAAGCAGATGCTCAAGACCAGTGAAGACCTGGGAGGCATGCTGCGTGGCCGGATTCCCTTTGACGGGCCGCGTTTCGTCGAAGGTGCGAACCAGCTCGACAACCTGTCTCGCGAGCCATGGAAGCACTTCCCGCAAGTCAAGGAAACGGAGCATACCAGCGCCCGGGATACGGTTTGGCAGAAGCAGGCGCATTTCCAGGAGCTGGCGCACTCGCTGGAGGCGGCGACCGGCGAACTGCGGCTGGCCAGTCAGGTCCAGCCCTATAAGGCCAGTACCCTGAAGCCGGCGGTCGAGAAGGTCGAGGATGCTTGCGATGCTTGCCATAAGGAATTTCGTGATCATTGAGACTGACGGATGATAAAGGGCAACGGAGCCTGCGGAATCCCCGTGAACCTGGGCATCGCGACGGATAACGCGGTCATGCAGGAGCCGGCTTGCTGGCGATGGCGTCCCTATGGGCAGCGCAAGGCTCAAGGCCTGATCGCCGGCAAGCCAGCGCCTACAGGTTATCAATTCCGTTGGTCTACTTGTCCAGCTCATCCAGCGCGCTCTGCAAGTCCTTGCGCGACTCGGCAAGCTTTTCCTTGCGCTTGTTGATCCTGTCCGGATCGCCCTTTTTCATCGCTTTGTCGAGGTCGGCCTGACGGCGGCTGACTTCGTGCTTGGCGTCGAGCACCTTGTTTTCCCGTTCTCTTTTCAGCGAGGCATCGGTGCAATGGGTGGTTACTTCATCCAGCGCTTTTTCCAGGCCCGCCTGCTGTTCGCCGTTGCCCTGGGCCTTGGCGCTATCGAGTTGGCTGCTGATGGCCTGGCGCTTCGCCGCGCAACCGGTCAGTTCGCTGGGTTCTTCGGCGGCCAGCAGAGGGGCGGCGAGGATACTGCACAAGGTGACAATCGCCAGCGGCGGGAAAAATCGCATAAACACTCCGAACGGAAACAATGATTGAAAAAAGGTCACTCTGATAAATAGATAGCAAGACTGTCTGTATGAATGATCTGAAGTGGACAGGGATTATTTCCTCAAAATCCCGCGATACCGGCATTACGTAATGATTCGGCCAGGGCCTGTACTTCCTGGTCGCGGAAAAATGCGCTCAGTTGCACCGCCCGCTCGGCTCCGACGCCAGGTATCGCCTGCCACGCCTGAGGTGTACGGCCTGCCAATACCGCCCAGGGCGGGTCCAGGGGCGCCGTTGCGCTGGGGGGCAGCCCCAGCGCCTTGAGCCAACGCTCGAAAGGCCGTTGCCGGGCCAACTGGATGGTCTCCAGCCATCGCGCACGGCTGCGCGGGCCGAAGCCGGTAATGGTAGCAAGCTCTTCCCCTTCCAGGGTCAACCAATCGAGCAGTCGCGTGACCCGTCCGCTGGCCAGTAGTTTTTCCCAGGTGCCACCACCGAGGTGAGGCAGATCCAGCCCCTGCTTGCCGCTTAGCCAGCGCAAGCGAGCAAGAAACTGGCTTTCGCAACCCGGGCCATATTCCCAGCAACTCAGGGGGTGGAAGTGCCCTGGGTCGGGGGCGGACAGCGGCTCACGTTCGCGGCTGCGCCAGACCACGCTGTCCAGGCGCGGGATGGTCAGGCCGGCGAGGCTGATCGCGACCTGGTCGCCGGGGCGGATATCCAGGGCCTGCCAACGTTGTAGCGAGCCGAGACTGACCCGCCTGATCTGTCGGTCATCAAGTTGCACGGGTGTCAGTTCCAGCAGCGGGGTAATGCGCCCGGTACGCCCGACGTTGAAATTGACCTTGCGCACATGGGCCAAGGCCTGGGCGTGGGGATATTTCCAGGCCACGCTCCAGTAGGGTGGCTGGGCCTGCCAGGCTTTTGCGGTGGGGCGTCGGCTCTGGCGCAGGACGATGCCGTCGCTGGCGAAGGGCAACGGCTGGCGGTACCAGTGATTGCGCCAGTGCTGCGCCTCGCCGAAGTCAGCGACGGGCTGGCTGTAGGTCTTACTGTCCGGGAAACCCAAGGCCTGCAATCCGTCCAGCCGTTCCTCCTGTGTCGCCGGCCCCTCCGGCCAGTCCCAGACGAACAGGCCGATACCGGCCGCCTCCACCCGGCCAAGCTGGTGCCGGGCCATCAGCCCAGCCACGGTACCCCGGGCGTTCAGGCTGCCTTGGTGAGCTTGTACATGGTTCGGCAGCCGCCAGTACAATTCGCCTTGCAGCACCAGGTCGCGGGCCACCGGCAAGCGGCCGGGGATCGCCAGGATCTTGCGCGCCGAGGCGGTCCAGTCCTGCCCGCTCAGGCCGTTGCCGCGGCTGATGGCCTGATGCAGTCGGCCTTGGCGATAAATCAGGGTCACCGCCACGCCATCGACCTTGGGCTGAATCCACAGGTCTTCGCGGCCTTGCATCCAGGCCTGGACGGCCTCGGCATCGGGCAGTTTGTCGAGGCCGGTATGGGCGCTCGGATGGCGAGCGGGACCGCTCGCGCCCGCCGGTGTCTCGGGCTTGCCTGATGGCAGTCGGAAACAGCCGCGCCACTGTTCAAGCCGCTGTCGGGATTGATCGTAGAGTTCATCGGCCACGGGGGAGAGGCCCAGACGATGGTAGCTGTGGTCCCATTCGGCCAATTGTTCCTGCAGAGCGCCGATTTCACTTCGGGCGCGTTCCGCCTGCCAGTCGGGGCAAGCCTGGGCATGGGCGCCGAGGCAGAAAACGAACAGCAGAAAAGCACTGAAGAGAGGCATCCTGAGCATCCTTGCTCGAACTAAAACCCAAGCCTAGATCACGCCGCGCATAAAAAAGCCCCGCGGCAGGCGGGGCTTTTTTACTGCGTGTGTCGGCTTACTTGAGCAGGCCGCCCAGTGCCTTCATGCCAGCATCCGCGGCCTGGGCCTTGGGGTCCTGGGTGGCAGCGGGGGTAGCCGCGGCCGGTTGTGGCGCAGCGGCCGCCTGGCCATTGAGCTTGGTGCAGCCCTTGGAAGCCTGGTCCATGGCCATTTGCAGGCCGCTGACCTTCAGGTCGTCGCCCTTGGCCTTGGCGCTATCGATCTTCGCCTGCAGGTCCTGGATCTGCTTGTTGCAGGGGCCCGAACCGGCGGTGGTGCCGGCCGCTGGCGCTGCGGCGGTGCCGCCCAGTTGCGAGGTCAGGCCACCGGCCAGGGTGCTCAGGTCGGCGGCCTGGGTGGACAGGGAGACCAGGCCGAGCAGGATGGCGGCAGGGGCGAGTGTGGAAAGACGCATGACAAACCTCAATGTTCGATTGACGGCGCGAAAGGAAGTCTCGAACTGGCGCCGTGCAATATCCAAGTGGGAAAAGGGTCCGAGAGGGGGCGGGATTTTAGGCAGGCATGCCCCGCTGTGCAAGTTTCGATGGGCATGAAAAAGCCCCCCATGGCCAGCCATGGGGGGCTTTTGTGATGCAGGCTATATTACAGGCCGGCAGCCGCTCGCAGCGCGTCTACGCGGTCGGTCTTTTCCCAGGTGAAGGTGGTGAAGGTGTCGTCGCCGACCGTCTTCTGCTCCGGGGTGCGACCGAAGTGGCCGTAGGCCGCGGTTTCCTGGTACATCGGGTGCAGCAGGTCGAGCATGGTGGTGATGGCGTATGGGCGCAGGTCGAAGATTTCGCGAACCAGCTTGATGATCTTGTCATCACTGATCTTGCCGGTGCCGAAGGTGTTCAACGAGATCGAGGTCGGCTGAGCGACGCCGATGGCGTACGACACCTGGATTTCGCAACGGTCGGCCAGACCGGCGGCGACGATGTTCTTGGCCACGTAACGACCAGCGTAGGCGGCGGAACGGTCAACCTTGGATGGATCCTTGCCGGAGAACGCGCCACCGCCGTGACGGGCCATGCCGCCGTAGCTGTCGACGATGATCTTGCGACCGGTCAGGCCGCAGTCGCCCACTGGGCCACCGATGATGAAGTTGCCGGTCGGGTTGATGTGGAACTGGGTGTCCTTGGTCAGCAGCTCGGCAGGCAGCACGTGCTTGACGATCAGCTCCATCACGCCTTCGCGCAGGTCTTTGTAGGACACTTCCGGGTTGTGCTGGGTCGACAGCACGATGGCGTCGATGCCGACCACCTTGCCGCCTTCGTAACGGCAAGTCACTTGCGACTTGGCGTCCGGGCGCAGCCAAGGCAGCAGGCCGGATTTACGGGCTTCGGCCTGGCGCTGAACCAGTTGGTGGGAGAAGGCGATCGGGGCCGGCATCAGCTCCGCGGTTTCGTTGCTGGCGTAGCCGAACATCAGGCCCTGGTCGCCGGCGCCCTGGTCTTCCGGCTTGCTGCGGTCAACGCCCTGGGCGATGTCCACGGACTGCTTGCCGATGATGTTCATCACGCCGCAGGTGGCGCCGTCGAAGCCGACGTCGGAGCTGTTGTAGCCGATGTCGAGGATCACGTTACGGACGATGTCTTCGAGGTCGACCCAGGCCGAAGTGGTCACTTCGCCAGCGATGATCGCCACACCGGTTTTCACCAGGGTTTCGCACGCGACACGGGCGAACTTGTCTTCAGCGATGATGGCGTCCAGCACCGCATCGGAGATCTGGTCGGCGATTTTGTCCGGATGCCCTTCGGACACGGACTCGGAGGTGAAAACGGAATATTCGCTCATATCGATGGTTTTCCTGAGTTACCGATGGTGAGTGGTGCCAGCCGGTCGCTGAAAATGGCGAACCTGAATCTGGAAACCATTACGTAAGCCTACATAGAGGCTGTCCTCGGGCACGAGCCCCGCAGCGATGGCCCAACGGGCCAGATCGTCCTGTTCGAACCCCAACCAGAGATCACCGCAGGCCTCCCTGGCCCAACTCTGGTTGTGGCTACACAATTCTGTCACTAACAAACTACCGCCAGGTTGCAGCAGGCCGGCCATCTGCTTGAGGGCCTCGGCCGGCGCGGCGAAATGGTGCAGGACCATGTTCAGCACCACGCAGTCGGCCTGCAACCTGACGTCTTGCAAGGCATCGGCCAGATGCAGGCTGACATTGGCCAGCGCTTCACGCTCACACAACTGACGGGCCAGTTCGAGCATGGCCGGGCTGTTGTCCAGCGCGCTGACCTGCTGGAAGCGCCGTGCCAGTTCCGGCAGGAAGGCGCCGTCACCGGGGCCGACTTCCAGGGCCGTGGCCTGGGGGCCGAAGCTTAGCTTGTCGAGCAGCGCGAGAACGCTTTCGCGGTACTGCGGCAGGCCGGCGATCAAGTCCTGCTGGGCGCGGAATTTCTCCGCCACCCGTGAGAAAAAGTCCTGGCTGGCGGCGGCGCGCTGGCCGTGCACCAGGCCAATACGGGCTTGCACGTCGCCCGGCAGGTCGAGCTCGTCGACTTCCTCCAGCAGCGCCGCGTGCAGCTTGCCGCCCAGGCGCTCGGTGTGGGGCAGGGCGCGGCGGTAGAAGATCGCGTTGCCTTCACGGCGGGTAGCCACCAGGTCGGCCTGGGCCAGCACTTTCAGGTGATGACTCATGCCGGATTGGCCGATGCCGAAGATCTGCGCCAGTTCCAGCACGCCGAACGAATCGTTGGCCAGGGCCCGCAAGACGTTCAGGCGCAACGGATCGCCGCCGGCCTTGCACAAGGCGGACAGGTCGTCGCTGGCGTCATGACGAATCGTGGGCACGCGTAAATTCATAAGGCCAGCAGTCTAGTGACCCCTCGCCCGCCTAGCAAGACCAATATCAAAAAGTTTTGATATTGGTCGATAGGTGGCACTTTCAGGCGTGCGCTGGTCTATACAGATCGACAGCGGAAAGGTTTCACCCGAGGAATGCGCAACTATCCGCAGGAAAAACGCCCCGCAGTGACTATCTGTCATTGCCCCTTGGCGGTCCCTGAGGGAAAATGCTCGCCTTTTTTCCGTTTCGTTTTATTCACTTTCAATTCAATATCCTCAGGAGATCAGCGATGCCCAGCCGTCGTGAGCGTGCCAACGCTATTCGTGCCCTCAGCATGGATGCCGTGCAAAAAGCCAACAGCGGCCATCCCGGTGCCCCCATGGGTATGGCGGATATTGCCGAAGTCCTGTGGCGTGATTACCTGAAGCACAACCCGAGCAACCCGTCGTTCGCCGACCGTGACCGTTTCGTGCTGTCCAACGGCCATGGCTCGATGCTGATCTACTCGTTGCTGCACCTGACCGGTTACGACCTGTCGATCGACGACCTGAAGAGCTTCCGTCAGTTGCACAGTCGCACCCCGGGTCACCCGGAATACGGCTACACCCCGGGCGTGGAAACCACCACCGGTCCGCTCGGCCAAGGCCTGGCCAACGCCGTCGGCTTTGCCCTGGCGGAAAAAGTCCTGGGCGCGCAGTTCAACCGTCCCGGCCACAACGTCGTCGACCACCACACCTATGTGTTCCTCGGTGATGGCTGCATGATGGAAGGCATTTCCCATGAAGTCGCTTCCCTGGCCGGTACCCTGGACCTGGGCAAGCTGATCGCCTTCTACGATGACAACGGCATCTCCATCGACGGCGAAGTCGAAGGTTGGTTCACCGACGATACGCCCAAGCGTTTCGAAGCCTACAACTGGCAGGTGATCCGCAACGTCGACGGTCATGACCCGGAAGAGATCAAGACCGCCATCGAGACCGCGCGCAAAAGCGAGCGTCCGACCCTGATCTGCTGCAAGACCACCATCGGCTTCGGTTCGCCGAACAAGCAAGGCAAGGAAGATTGCCACGGCGCCCCGCTGGGTGACGCGGAAATCGCCCTGACCCGCGCGGCGTTGAAGTGGAATTACGGCCCGTTCGAAATCCCGGCCGAGATCTATGCCGAGTGGGATGCCAAGGAAACTGGTCGCGCGGTGGAAGCCGAGTGGGACCAGCGTTTCGCCGCCTACTCCGCGGCCTTCCCGGCCGAAGCCAATGAGTTGGTGCGGCGCCTGAGCGGCGAGCTGCCCGCCGACTTCGC
>NZ_JBWKUQ010000029.1:0-62067 GCF_059420925.1 Pseudomonas sp. GW821-FHT03C07 | reverse complement strand
CGCTGTCGTTGGCTTCATTAGAATGCCACCGTGGCGCTACAGACGCCTCGGCTTGGGCGAGTCCATCCAATTACAGGTTTTGTGGCGCTCTCGGATCTACAGGCATCTCAGACCCAGACGTCATTACTCGCCGTCATTTCCCCACCTTCGTCCCCGGTATTGACCACCCCGCGTGGTTCGATCAACAGCATCCTGACCTCGCGCTCGGCGAACGGCTTGTGTTCGACGCCCTTGGGCACCACCAGCATTTCGCCGGCCGCCAGATGCACCTGGCGGTCGCGAAAGTCGATGCGCAGCACGCCTTCCAGGATGATGAATGTCTCATCAGTGTCGGCATGGGAATGCCAGACGAAATCGCCTTCGATCTTCACCACCTTGAACTGATAGTCGTTCATTTCGGCGATCACCCTGGGTTTCCACCTGTCATCGAACAGAGCAAGTTTCTGCGCGAAATTGATGGGCGAAGGGAGGTGCGGAGTATTCATGGGCCAGATCTCTGAGGGAATGATTCAAGACCCAGCCTAGCTGCGCTTCAGCGTCGACCGCTTGTACGATTGTGCAGGCTCTGCATGTTCAGCCAGCGTCCCGGCGACAGGCCGAAGGTTTTGCCGAACTGGCGGGTCATGTGGCTCTGGTCGGTAAAGCCGGCGATCAATGCGGCTTCGGCGAGTGATCGACCCTGAATCAGCAGGGATCTGACGAGGTCCAGGCGGCGCATACTCAGGTAGCGATAAGGACTGGTGCCGAACAGCATTCGGAAATCACGTGACAGGTTCCAGCGATCGCGCCCGCTGTGTTCGGCCAGCTCATCGAGGCTGACCGTGCGATCGAGGGCGCTGTGGATGTACTCCCTGGCCCGTTCCGCCGCCTGGTAATCGAAGCTGCGCTGCTGCCGGGGTGCGCCGCTGAGCGTATTCAGGGTCTGGGCCAGGTCGAATAGCGCGTCTTCCTCCTCCAGTGGATCGAGGGCGTTATCCATGCCCTGCAGCAGAGCTTCGGTGGCCCGGCGCAGGCGCGGATCGTCGCTGATGCCGCCTGGAACAAAAGGCAGGGGCTGCCCGCCCAGCGCCGACTGGATCAAGGAGGGTTGCACGTAGACCATGCGGTACTTGAAGCCATCCCGCGTCCCGGCCTCGCCGTCGTGAACCTCATCCGGGTGCAATACCAGGGTGCCGCCGGGCAGGCTATGGCGCTGGCTACCGCGATATTTGAAACTCTGCACGCCGGACAACGTGCGGCCGATAGCGTAGGTGTCATGACGATGAGGGGTGAAGCCATGGCCGGCAAAGAACGCTTCAA
The DNA here is from genome assembly GCF_059420925.1 of Pseudomonas sp. GW821-FHT03C07. Lineage (NCBI taxonomy): Bacteria > Pseudomonadati > Pseudomonadota > Gammaproteobacteria > Pseudomonadales > Pseudomonadaceae > Pseudomonas > Pseudomonas sp. GW821-FHT03C07. Next base: position 60,768 of record NZ_JBWKUQ010000029.1, on the reverse strand, counting down.
TGCGCTCCAGCGGACTGGATTGTGGGGCCCGTCGGACCCAGTCGGTCATTGCTGTGTGCTGATCCATATGGCCTGCTGCTCCCTTTACCGTGCGAAGTGAGCAGATGGTAAAGGAAAACGCCGTTCAATCCTTCACTCGACCTCCCTCGATCTCCACCTCCGTGCCAACTGGCGGGGGAAGCACACTGGTGGTCGCAGGCGCACTGAGCCCTGCCTGATCCGGGCCGGGTGCCGGTGGGTCTGTTAAACTCGACGAATTTGAAACGGATTGAGGTGTACCGATGAGCGAACCGATTCGTCTGACCCAGTACAGCCACGGCGCCGGCTGCGGCTGCAAGATCTCGCCCCAGGTGCTGGAAGTCATCCTGGCCGGCAGTGGCGCGCAGAACCTCGACCCGAAACTCTGGGTCGGCAATGCCTCGCGCGACGATGCCGCGGTGTATGCCATCGATGAAGAGCGCGGAGTGGTCTCCACCACCGACTTTTTCATGCCGATCGTCGACGACCCCTTCGATTTTGGCCGGATTGCCGCCACCAACGCTATCAGCGATATCTACGCCATGGGCGGCGATCCGATCATGGCCATCGCCATTCTTGGTTGGCCGGTGAACGTGCTGGCCCCGGAAATCGCCCGTGAAGTGATTCGCGGCGGTCGTGCGGTGTGCGACGCGGCGGGGATCCCCTTGGCCGGCGGCCACTCCATCGACGCCCCCGAGCCGATTTTCGGTCTGGCGGTGACCGGTCTGGTGGAGAAACGCCATATGAAGCGCAACGACACCGCGACCGCCGACTGCAAGCTGTACCTGACCAAACCCCTGGGTATCGGCGTGCTCACCACCGCGGAAAAGAAAGGCAAGTTGCGCAGCGAAGACCTGGGCGTGGCCCGGGACTGGATGTGTACCCTGAACAAACCCGGCAGTCGTTTCGGTAAGCTGGCGGGCGTAACCGCGATGACCGACGTCACCGGCTTCGGTCTGCTGGGTCACCTGGTGGAAATGGCCGATGGTAGTGGCCTGACCGCGCGTATCGTCTACGAACAGGTGCCGCGCCTGCCGATGGTCGAGTATTACCTGGACCAGGGCTGCGTTCCCGGCGGCACCCTGCGCAATTACGACAGCTACGCCAGCAAGGTCGGCCCCCTGCGCGAGTTGCACAAGCGCGTGCTTTGCGACCCGCAGACCAGTGGTGGATTGCTGGTGGCGGTCAACGCCGAAGGCGAGGCCGAGTTCCTCGCCGTGGCCGCCGAACTGGGCCTGAGTCTGGAGCCCATTGGCCAACTGGTGGCGCGACAGAGCCACGCGGTAGAGGTGTATTGATGTCCGTTGATATCACCGACTACCGCCGTTTGTTTCTCAATGACACACCGATGATGGATACCCGGGCGCCTGTCGAGTTCGACAAGGGTTCCTTTCCCGGGGTGGTCAACCTACCGCTGATGACCGACCTCGAACGGCAACGGGTGGGGACTTGCTACAAGCAGCACGGCCAGCAGGCCGCCATCGTCCTCGGGCACCAGTTGGTTTCCGGCGAGATCAAGGCGGCCCGGTTGCAGGCCTGGATCGATTTCACCCGCGCCCATCCCGACGGCGTGTTGTATTGCTTCCGTGGCGGGCTGCGCTCGCAGATTGTCCAGCAGTGGCTCTTTGAGGCGGGGATCGATTTTCCGCGGGTGGGCGGTGGCTACAAGGCCATGCGCAGCTTTCTGCTGCAAACCGTCGAGCAGGCCGTGGCCCAGGCCGACTTCGTCTTGCTCGGGGGCATGACCGGCACGGGCAAGACCGATGTGATCGTCCAATTGGAAAACAGCTTGGACCTGGAAGGCCACGCCAACCATCGTGGCTCCAGCTTTGGCAAACGCGCCACCGGCCAGCCGTCGAATATCGACTTTGAAAACCGCCTGGCTGTGGACCTGCTGAAGAAGCAGGAGCGGGGCATCGAGTCCTTTGTGCTGGAAGATGAAAGCCGCATGGTGGGGCGTTGTGCCTTGCCATTGGTGCTGTACCAGGGGATGCAACGGTTTCCCGTGGTCTGGCTGGAGGACAGCCTGGAAAGCCGGGTCGAGCGCATCTTGCGCGACTATGTGGTTGAGCTCTGCGCGGAGTTTGTCGGCGTGTATGCCGAACAGGGTTTCCAGTTGTTTGCCGAGCGCCTGCTGGGCAGCCTGGACAACATCCACAAGCGCCTTGGTGGCGAGCGGCACCAGCGGCTGAAGGCCTTGATGCAGGCGGCGCTGGAGGCACAGGAAGGCAGCGGCGCGGTGGATCTGCACCGGGGCTGGATCGAAGGTTTGCTGAACGAATATTACGACCCGATGTACGCCTTCCAGCGTGAAAGCAAAGGCGAAAGGATCGAGTTTTCCGGGGAGCAGGCGGCGGTGCTGGAGTATCTCAGGAGCCGCCGCCAACAGGGTTGAATAGGCACCTGCCAAATTTCTGGAAACCCACGGAGCCTGTAGGAACGGTCGGTCGACGCTCCTACAGGGTTTCGCGGCGTTTTTTACAAGACCAGCATGGCCACCAGCCCGCTGAGCACACCCACCAGCGTTGTCAACACCGCCACGGTCACCAGCACCTTGGCGTCGAATTCCTTGCGCAGCATCAGCAGCGACGGCAGGCTGATGCTCGGCAGGGTCATCAGCAGCGCCACCGCCGGCGCGGTGCCCAGGCCCAGGGTCATCATGGTCTGCACGATGGGAATTTCAGCCGCTGTCGGAATCACGAACAAGGTCCCGATCACTGCCAGCGGCACCAGCCACAGCAGGCTGTTGCCCATGGCGCCATCCACGTGAGGAAACAGCCAGACCCGCGCCGCGCCGAGCAACAACACCGCCAGGATATAGATCGGGATGGTGGTCCAGAACAGTTGCCACAGGGTCTTGCCCCAGCGCGCCATGAAGCTGCGCTGGTCCGCACTGCTGGCATCGACCACGGCTTCCACCGCCGCTTCCGGCAGGATTTCCGGGCGAGCCACCCGTTGTGCCGCCAGTGAAACCCCCAGCACCAGCACCAGGCCCGCTACCAGTCGGATCGCGGTGAAACCCCAGCCCAGTACGAAGCCCATGAACACCAGGGTTGCCGGGTTGAGCACCGGGTTGGCGATCCAGAACGCCAGCGCCGCGCCCACCGAGACATTCTGCCGACGCATCCCGGCGGCCACCGGTGCCGCGCAGCACGAACACATCATGCCGGGCAGGGCGAACAGTCCGCCGCGCAGGGTCGAGGCGAAACCGGCGCGACCGAACAGGCGCAGCAACCAGTCGCGGGGAATCAGTACTTGCAACAGCGAGCCGAGAATCACCGCCAGCACCGCGGCTTTCCAGATCGCCAGGAAATACACCTGGGCATAGGCCAGCGCAGCGGCGACCGGCGAGGCCGGATTGTCGTTGATGATCGAGGCGCCGATGCTGTGGCTGTCGGCGGCAACGAAGGCCTTGGCGTAGTAGGGCGACCACTTGACGTAGTACAGGCCGATGGCGGCGACGGCGAGAAACAGCAGCGGTTTCCACCAGAGCGACCAGCCTCGGTCGGGGACGGCTTGGGTAAGAGTGGGCATGGGGAGGGTATCCGGTGGATGAAAGATGATGGGTGAATGATAACCCAGACGCAGGCCTTCGCCAGCCGCTGGACCCCACGTATGTTGAAGGTTTCGGCCTATCAGGGTGTGGGCGACTTCTTATAGCGTGCCGACCCTGTACCGTCGCCGGCTCACGCACGTCGGGCGACCTGCTTGACGGCGCATTTCCCGGGGCCTGGGTCTGCTTTTCCGCGACGGCGCCGGGCCGGTTATTTCAAGTCATCGGCGGCAAGCGGCGCTTGATCGGTGTCTTCTTGACGATCGCGGTATTGGTTTCGGCATGGTGGTTGAGCCGGTCCAGCAGCGTATCGAGTTGCTCCATGTCGCGCACATGCAGGCGGGCGATAAAACAATCGTCGCCGGTCACCTTGTCGCATTCGGTGAACTGGGGAATCGCCTGGATCTGCCGCTCGACTTCCTGCAACTGGCCGGGCAGGGGGCGAATACGCACGATGGCCTGCAACAGGTAGCCGAACGATTTGGGTTCTACATCGACGGTGTAGCCCTTGATCACGCCACGCTCTTCCAGCCGGCGCAAGCGTTCCGCGACGCTGGGGGAAGACAGGCCGCTGACCTGCGCCAGGGCCTTGAGCGAGCTGCGCGAGTCGCTCATCAGGGCGCTGATCAACAAGTGGTCGATTTCGTCGGTCATGGCTGCCTCGTTAGGTCAATCATTAAAATTGCCTTGATAAGAAAGGCGAAAGCAGAGTCTAGCCTATTTCTGCTACTGGTGAAGCGTGCAGGCGACTTGGCATACTTTTGCCCTCTGCCAAGGGCCTATTCACAGGAACTCACTCATGAATACATCACTGCATAGCGGCTCGCTGGAAATGGTCGCGGCCATGTTGATCTCGGGGACCATCGGCTGGTTCGTGCTGGTGTCCGGCCAGCCGGTGCTGGACGTGGTGTTCTGGCGCTGCCTGTTCGGGGCCCTGACCTTGCTGCTGATCTGCGCCGTCATGGGCTTTCTGCGCCCGGGCATCCTGACCCGCACCACCTTCCTGCTGGCGGTGCTCAGTGGCATGGCGATCGTCGGTAACTGGGTGCTGCTGTTCGCCTCCTATTCCCGGGCTTCGATTGCCATCGGCACGGCGGTCTACAACGTCCAGCCGTTTATGCTGGTGGGCCTGGCGGCGCTGTTTCTCGGCGAGAAGATCACTGCGCAGAAACTGTTCTGGTTGGGCCTGGCCTTTGTCGGGATGCTGGCGATTGTCAGTGCCCACGGGCAGCCGGGAGAGCACGGTGGCGAGTATCTGCTGGGCATCGGCCTGGCATTGGGGGCGGCGTTGTTGTACGCCATTGCCGCTCTGATCATCAAACGCCTGACGGGCACGCCACCGCACCTGATTGCCCTGGTCCAGGTCTGCACCGGGGTGTTGTTACTGGCGCCCTGGGCGCATATTTCGGCGTTCCCGCAACAGGTGAGTGCCTGGGGTAGCCTGCTGACCTTGGGGCTGGTCCATACCGGCGTGATGTATGTGCTGTTGTACGGTGCGATCCAGAAACTGCCAACGGCGATGACCGGGGCGTTGTCCTTTATCTACCCGATTGCGGCGATCTTCGTCGACTGGTTCGCCTTCGGTCATCAGTTGGTGTTGGTGCAGTGGCTCGGGGTGATTGCCATCCTGCTGGCCGCGGCGGGGATGCAGCAGGGCTGGACGCTGGGTTTCAAGCGGGTGCTGGTGCGCTGATGTTGCAGGAGCCGCAGTTCACCAGGCTCAGGTTTGACGCCGCACTGTAGGAGCCAGCTTGCTGGCGATGACGTCAGCAAGAGCGGTGCAAGGCTTGCGGGCCTCATCGCCAGCAAGCTGGCTCCTGCCATGAGCGTGTTGGCCGCAGTGGCCGGGTCAGGGTCAAAACGCTCTCTATTGCGCAGAGACATTGACCTCAGACGCCATTGCGATAACGCGCCGCCGACAGCACCTGCAGGTAGTTCGGCAGCATTGCCAGGCGAGCGGCTTCAAAGGCTTGCCACTGACCTTCATCGGGCAGCGGTGGAATGGTCACGGTTTCACGACGATCAAAGCCCACCAGCGCCGCATCCACCAGGTCATCGACTTCCATGACCGCCGACAGATCCTCGATCCGTTTGCCCGAGCGCTCCCAGATTTCGGTGCGGGTGGCGGCCGGGAGGACGGCCTGCACATACAAACCCTTGGCGCCGAGTTCGATATTCAGCCCTTGGCTGAAGAACAGCACAAAGGACTTGGTCGCCCCATAGACCGCCATCTGCAGTTCCGGCGCCAGGCCCACCACCGAGGCGATGTTGATGATCGAGCCCGTGCCGGCCTGGACCAGGCGTGGCGTGATGGCACTGGTCAGGCGGGCGAGGGCGGTGATGTTGAGGTTGATGACCTGGCTCACCGCATCCGGTGTCTGTTCCAGGAAAGTCCCGGCTCCGGCCATCCCTGCGTTATTGATCAGAATGCCGATAGTCGCATCGTCGCGAACCCGCGCCTCGATACGGGCCAGATCAGCGGCGTTGGTCAGGTCGGCCTGGAGCACATCCACCGAAACCCCGGTTTCCCGCCGCAGCCGTTCGGCCAGGCTGTCCATGCGCGCTTTATCCCGGGCCACCAGCACCAGAGCATGACCGCGCTTGGCGAAGCGGTCGGCATAAACGGCACCGATACCGGTGGAAGCGCCGGTGATCAGAACGGTGGGTTTGACTGTCATGACGGTAATCCTCAGCGGGTTGATTTATTCATGACAATTGTCATGTTTAACAAATATGATGGCTGTCATGTATACTGTCAAGCCTATTAGCGGAGGTTTCCAATGAAGGTCAGTCGCGAGCAGGTGGCAGAGAACCGGCGCAATATCCTTGAAGCCGCCGGTCGGCTGTTTCGGGCCAAGGGTTATGAGGCGGTCACGGTGTCGGAGGTGATGAAGGCGGCCGGGCTGACCCATGGCGGCTTCTACGGGTATTTCGCCTCGAAGGATGATCTCGTGGCTCAGTCCCTGGCCCATGTGTTTTCGACGGCGGTGCCGGCGGGCGCCGACCTGACTGCTTATGTCACGCAGTATCTGAGTGCCGCGCACCTGAAGGACTGTGCCGGCGGCTGTCCGATGGCCGGGTTGGCATCGGAAACCAGCCGCCAGGCCCCCGAGGCACGGGCGCAGATGACCGGGAGCATTCGTCGTCAGATCGAGCGCTTGGGCCAGCATATGCCCGGTGCCACGGCCGAGGAAAAGCGCCGCGCCGCCACTGGCAGTTGGGCTGCGATGGTCGGAGCCATGGTGCTGGCGCGGGTCTGTGATGACCCACTGTTGGCCGATGAGCTGCTCAGTGACACGCGCAAGTGGCTATTGGCGCAGGATGTGGCGTCCGGGGATTAGGACCTCAGTTGCCGATCACGTACAGACAGATCGACAGCGTCACCAGTGATCCCAGCGTGGAAAACAAGATGGTGCTCGACACCACCGAGAGCGCCGGTTCCAGGCCATTCTGACCGAGCACCATCACGCATAACGGAATCCCGATATAGCCGGTATTGGCGTAGGACGCGCTGAGGGCATCGATGCTTGCGTCGGCGAAATGCCCGGCCTTGCGCCAACGCAGCAACAAGGTCAGGACAAACATCGCCAAGGTGCTGAGGGTAAAGGCCAGGACAAAGCCCGGGTGCCGGATCTGTTCCCAGGTCGCCGTGGCCTTGAACAGCAATGCTGGCAGGCACAGCCAGACCACCATGCGATTGATTTCCGAGGCCGCGTTGGGTCCCAGGCGGTTCAACACACCGTGTTACCTGAGGGGGCGCCGCACACCCTGTATGGTTGCGAACTAGTGTGCCTCCCGATCAAGCAACTGCCGTTTGCGCTCAACGCCCCAGCGATACCCTGAGAGGTTACCGTCGCTGCGCACCACCCGATGACAGGGAATCGCCACGGCCAGGCAGTTGGCGCCACAGGCCTGAGCCACGGCGCGGAAGGATTTCGGCGCACCGATCATCTGCGCGATATCGGCATAACTCGCGGTACTGCCTACCGGAATATTGCGCAATGCCTGCCAGACCCGTTCCTGAAAGGCCGTGCCGCGCAGGTCCAGCGGCAGATCCAGGCCAATGGCCGGGGCTTCGATAAAGCCCACTACCTTGGCGATCAGTTGCTCGAAATCGGTGTCGCCGCCGATGAAATGGGCCTGTGGGAATTTGTCCTGCAGGTCCTTGGCCAGCACATCCGGATCATCACCGAGCAGGATCGCGCAGACACCTCGATCACTCTGGGCCACCAGGATCGCCCCCAGCGAGCACTGGCCGATGGCGAAGCGAATATCGGTGTTGGTGCCGCCGGCGCGATAGTCGCTGGGTTTCATGCCCAGAACGCCATCGGACGCTTCGTAGAAGCGGCTACTGGCGTTGAACCCGGCTTCGTACAAGGCCTCGGTGACCGAGCCGCCGCGTGCCAGCTGCGCCCGTAGTTTGCCGGCGCGGTGGGCCGTCGCGTAGGCCTTGGGCGTCAGACCGGTGACGGCCTTGAAGACCCGATGGAAGTGGAAGGGGCTCAGCCCCAGTTGTTCGGCCAGGGGATTGAGCGAGGGCGAGGTTTCAGACGCATCGATAAGCTGACAGGCCCGAGTCACCAGGGCCACGTGTTGCTCATTGATCGAGGTCTGGTCGGCGGCGGCCCGCCGGCTTGGCCGGTAACCGGCGGCCTCAGCTTGCTCGGAGGTCTCGAAGAATTCGACATTTTCCGGATTGGGCCGACGCGCGCCACTGCTCGGGCGGCAATACACACCTGTGGTCCTGACGCCGTAGACAAAGCTCCCATCGGCGCTGGCGTCTCGCGCCAGTACCGCTTGCCAGCGCGGATCATTTTCCACGGGTTGTCCCTGGAGCGAAGTTTTCATGGTGTTCTCCTGTCGGAAGATTCAGTTCTCGCTCAGCTTATGCGGGTGGCGAGACGGGAAAACTCCGAGTCTTGCGGTTGAATTCTACCGACTGTGAGCGGGATGTCAGGTGGCGTCATGAAAGATGATGCCCAGGGTATGCCGTTGGCCTGTATGCACGCGGCTGACGCCATGGCGCATATTCACGCGATAGGACCCCCGCGTGCCGTGAACCGGGCGTTGGGACACGGCAAAAATCACGGCGTCGTCTTGTTTCAGCGGGACCACCTGGGGGCGACTCTGCATACGCGGGCGCTGCTCGGTGAGAACGAACTCGCCGCCGGTAAAATCTTCTCCCGGTTGTGACAGCAGAATGGCGACTTGCAATGGAAACACCTGTTCGCCGTACAGGTCCTGGTGCAGGCAGTTGTAGTCGCCGGCTGCGTACTGCAGCAGCAAGGGCGTGGGGCGTTGCTGGCCGGCGTCATGACAACGCTGGAGCAGGGCCTGGTGTGTCTCGGGAAACGATCCGGCTATATGCATGCGCTCGTTCCAGTCATTGGCAATCGTTGCCAGAGGTGGGTAGAGCGTGGTGCGCAACTGTTGAACCAGCGCCGGGAGCGGGTAGGCGAAGTATTGGTATTCACCCTGACCGAAACCGTGGCGGGCCATGACGACCCGGGAGCGGAAAGACTCTTTGCGCGGGTACAGGGCGGCGAGTTCCAGGCATTCTTCGGGGTTTAGCAGATTGGGCAACAGGGCATTGCCTTGCTGGTCCAGGTCGCGACGGATCGCCGGCCAATCCAGTGATTGTATTCGGGTGTGCATGAGACTGCCTCCAGGCGTATCCGGTAAGGCGTGCAGTCTAGAAAGGCCGCCGAGCGCGAACACTCCGACTCTTGCGGTTGAATTGTTCAGGCAGCGGCAGACACGAAACGATGCAGTTTCTTTGGCCGAGGGGGGCTGTGTTTCCCTGGTGTGCTCCCCTAGGATGTTCCTTTTGTATTTTTGTCAGGAAACATTGCTTATGTCCGCCGTCCATCGTCTTGCCGTGCCCTTGTCCAAAGCCTATCGCCTGCTCAATCACGGTCCTACGGTGCTGGTCAGCGCTGCTCACGATGGCCAGCGCAATATCATGGCGGCGGCCTGGGCCATGCCTCTGGATTTCGACCCGCCGAAGATTGCAGTGGTGATCGACAAGTCCACCTGGACACGGCGTTTGCTGGAAGCCTCGGGGACCTTCGTGGTCAACGTGCCTTGTGTGGCCCAGGCCGATGTCGTGCAAACCGTCGGCACAACCTCCGGCCTTGAGCTGACCCAGAGTCATAGCCGTGACAAGTTCGATGCCTATGGCCTGGAAACCTTCAAGGGCGAGAAGATCGATGCGCCAATGCTGGAGGGCTGTGTTGCCTGGTTGGAGTGCCGCTTGCTGCCGGAGCCGCATAATCATGAGCAGTACGATCTGTTCCTGGCCGAAGTTATTTCAGCCCAGGCTGATTCGCGGGTATTTAGCGAAGGGCGCTGGCATTTTGCGGGGCACGATGAGTTGCGTACCTTGCACCACGTGGCCGGCGGGCACTTCTTGAAAATCGGCGACGCGGTGGACGGTGAAATCCTGCGTCCTTGACTCAGCGATTCGCCATCAGATGAGCGCCGAACAGCAGGTAGCAAGTCCCGGCAAAGCGATCCAGGCCTTTGCGGCAGCGGCTGTAGAAGGCTGACATCCGTGTACTGGCAAACACCAGGGCCACGCTGGTGTACCAGCAGAAGGACAGACCGCTCATGATCGCGACGGCCATGGCCAGCAGCGGGGCGGGTGGGGAACTGGGCATGGTGGTGGCGAAGATGGTCGCGACGAACAGTGCGGACTTGGGGTTGGTCATATTGCCCAGCAGGCCTCGGCTATAGGCCGAGAGCAGGCTGCGTTTGGGTTCGTGGAGTGTGGGTTGCTGGCCGGGATTGGTGGGTTGTTTGCGCACGAACAGCTTGATGCCGAGGTAGATCAGGTAAGCGCCACCGGCGATCTTCAGCGCCAGGTACAGCGATGGTGCGGCGGTAAACAGCGACTTGATCCCCAACCCGCCGGCCAGGCCCCAGAGAATAGTCCCGGTGGCGACACCCAGTGCGCAGACCACGCCATGCTTGCGCGAGTTACCGGCGGCGAGCTGGGCGGTGGTGAAAAAATTGGGGCCTGGCGTGACCACCGCGACGGCCCAGAGCAGGGCGAGGGAGATCAAGGGGCCTGCGTACATCAAGTTCTGGGTATCCATGGGGGAGGTGCCTCACTGGTCTTCAATGTCTGTGTGCTTGCCCGAAGCGTTCGCGATAAACCGAAGGTGGCAAACCGACCAGGCTGCGAAACGCAACCCGAAAGCTTTCGACGGAGCGATAACCGCATTGTTCGGCGATACGGTCGCTGCTTTCATTGCCACTTTCCAGTAATTCTCGGGCTCTGGCCAGTCGTTCGTGTTGCAACCAGGCTTTGGGGGTGATGCCGGTTGCCTCGCTGAAGCGTCGCAGGAAGGTACGCTCGCTCATGGCGGCTTGGCTGGCGAGTTGGCGGACCTCCAGCGGTTCATGCAGGCGTTCCCGGGCCCATTGCATGACCCGTGACAGATCATTGCGTGGCGTACGACCGACCGGCGCCGGAATGAATTGCGCCTGGCCACCGGTGCGCTGAGGCGACATGACCAGTCGCCGGGCCACGGTATTGGCTACCTGGGTGCCGAAGTCACGAGCGACCAGATGCAGGCAGGCATCGATACCGGCCGCGCTGCCAGCTGAGGTGATGATTTGCCCAGCGTCGACATACAACACATCGGGATTCACCTCGATAGCAGGGAAGCGCTCGGCGAGTTCTTCTGTGTAACGCCAATGGGTGGTCGCCTGTCGGCCATTCAACAGGCCGGCTGCAGCCAGTACGAACACCCCCGAACAAATGGAAACGATCCGCGCACCTCGGGCATGAGCCTGTTGCAAGGCCTCGATGAGTTGCGCAGGAGGTGGCTCGGTACGGCTGCGCCAGCCGGGAACGATGAGGGTTCGTGCGTCTTCAAGTTGTTCCAACCCTCCGTCGGTCAGCACCTGGATACCGCCCATGGCCCGCATCGGTCCGGGATCGACACCGACGATACGGTGCTCATACCAGGGAAAGTCGAACTCAGGGCGCGGCAAGCCGAAGATCTCCACGGCGATGCCGAATTCGAAAGTGCAGAGGCCATCGTATGCCAGGATCGCGACCAGACCGGGAAAGGAATTCATATGGCGGAAACTTACCAGTAAGTGTCTTGTGCGCCACTGTAGCGATAATGATGAACTGGATAAAGTCCTTTCACCCCCACTGATTGGAGCACCCACACCATGGTAAGCCTGGTTCGTCGTATCCCTGCCGCCCATTCGGCGATTGCCTTGAAGCATTTCAGTCTCCGCCTGACCTTGGAAACTGATTGTTCCGACGTGCATGCCAGCCAGCAGGATGGCGCGCTGGATTTCGTGCTGGTGGATGTGCGGGGTGAGTCGGCCTTTGCACAGGGGCATGTGCCCGGGGCGATCAATATGCCCCATCGGTTGATGACCGCCGAGTACCTGGCGCAATACCCGCGCGATACCTTGTTTGTGGTCTATTGCGCGGGCCCGCATTGCAACGGCGCCCACCGTGCGGCGGTGAAACTGGCTGCGCTCGAGTATCCGGTGAAGGAGATGATGGGCGGGGTGATGGGATGGCTGGATGAGGGCTTCGGCCTGGCAGGTGAGCAGGCGCTGCAACGGGAGTTAGGGGTTGCTTGTGCGTGTTGAGATTTTGGTTTGTAGTTGATGTGTGGTCCCGGTGAGCAGTCATCGGGATTTTTGCTGAGGAGTCTTTTCTGGTGCCAAATTAGTTGCAGTTATATTTTCTTGTTTTTGTGACCGAAAAATAAAATATCATCGATTTTAAATTTCAAGATTTTGGTGTCTCGCGCCATTTCATATAGAAGGCTTCCTGTTCTTCTCGGCTGTTGGTGAGGTCGTTTTCCTCGTAGTCAAAAATGTCTACTAAATCTTTTGGTGAAGACGGTTTTCCTAGTGTCAATTCATACGCTTTTATTCCAAGGGGCATTTGTGATGACATGCTCGATGGGCGAACATTTATTTTTGAGCCCTTGCAGAGAAAAGTTATATTTTGATGTTCTTTTCTGATTTTTACGAGGCATTCATAGAAATCGTCGGCGATGTAGGTTTCTTCTGGGGTGCTATTTATGATGAGTTTCATGGATGTTGTTTTGGTGTCGCATACTAAAGTTGCTATCTGCTTTTTATTGTTGATAAGTATTATGATTTTTATGATGTTCAATGTGTTTGGTGTTCAATTGAGTAAAAGGTGAGGTGTTTTTACTGATAATTCAGCCCTGCGTGGAAATGGTGCTGGCGGGCTGCTTGCCAGCAGCATGCCTAGAATGCAATTGGGTAAAGAGTGATGTGTTTTGCCGATAGTTCAACTCTCTGTGGTAGTGGAAGCGGTGAGGAGTTGGCTTCTATTAGTATTATGGACTGCTGTATTTCTAGAGCAAGGCTGTTTTCTTCGTTTGATATTATGTTCGCGGTGATTTTGGTGGTGTCACCGAAAATTTCAAATTTGTCTTTTTTTTCAATAGTCGGGTTTATGCTGGTGCCCCATATGAGGTCGTCACCTATGTCGAACTCTACGTCATATTCATCGTTTTCCTTAAGCAACTCATCAGCCCACAAAGCTATGCCGCAGCCGGCTGACGTAGAAAATGAAATCTTTTTTAGTGCTCCGTCGTGGGGCAGAATTTTTATTACTTTTATTTTCATTTTTTAGGAGCCTGAAATTGAATTCTAATCGCAGTGTTGTCGACATTCATCACGTTTTTTGATTTTTCGAGGGTCCAGGTTTCCTCATGGTAATGATGCTTGCTTGGTTTGCTATTCATTTCATGGGACCCGTATCGAATACTGCGTAGGCCATCGGATGAGACTAGCCGATCCTGATCTAGGACTCCTGTTCGAGGGTTGATATTTGTATATGGTGGTTCTCCTAGGAAGTGTTCCCACTCGGTTGTCACATCTTGAGGTTTAATTGCCTTGTTGGCAAAGACCTCCTTTACATAGCCCCTAGCGGGAGGAGTTGTCGATGTTTCGGGAACTCCAGGCTCACCTATGTTTACTGTGGTTTTTGTTAAATTATTTGTGGACTTTTGGTTCCCCTCACCAGGACAGTCACAACTCAACCCCAACGGATCCACCCACCCCGTAGGGTTGGGCGCGTACTGGTAGCTGTTCAGCCCGCCGGCCAGTTTGATCGGGTCGGGGGTGAGGTAGCGGCCGGTTTCGGGATTGTAGTAGCGATGCCGGTTGTAGTGTAAGCCGGTTTCTGTATCGAAATACTGGCCCTGGAAACGCAGCGGGTTGTCGATATCCGCTCGATCGAGGTGGGCTATCCGGCCATAGGCGTGGTAGCGCGCCGCCCAGCGGATATTGCCGGCTTCGTCCGTCAGCTCCTGCGGTGTGCCCAGGTGGTCGAGTTGGTAATGGAACGCCTCGACCTGCTCCGGCCCCTCGCCATTGAGCAGGGCCAGGGGCCGAAAGCTGTCCGGTTCGTACAGGTAGCTGCGGTAATGCGCCGGGCCGCTTTCGGCAATCAGCCGATCACCTTGCCAGAGGTATTCGGTGGTCCGGCCCGCGCAGGTCTTGGCAATCCGCCGGCCAAAGGCGTCGTAGCGGTAGCTGACCGTGCCGCCATCCGGCAGGCTGACGCCGGTCAGTCGGTGCTGACAGTCATAACGGTATTCGGTAACGAGCTGTGGCTCGGTTCCGTTGCGTTCACGGATCAGATTGCCAAAGGCGTCGTAGTCGAAATGGCTATGACCGCGGAACAGCAGGCGATTACCACGGGTGCGCGCCATGCGCGGACTGTCGCCCAGCAGGTTGCCGGCGGGGTCGTGAACGAAACGTTCGCAAGGATCGCCACGGACTTCGCTCAGTCGATCCAGCGGGTCGTACTGGTAACGGCGCAGGCCGTGGCGGCTGTCGTCGATACTCGCCAGATTGCCGTTGGCTTCATAGGCGTAGAAACGCTGGTAACGCCCGCTATTGTCCTGGCTGAGGTTGTGTTTCAGCAGCCGCCCTTGTTCGTCGTAACGGTAATGGCTGAGCAGTTGGCCCTGTTGGCGCAGGCGCTCGCGTCCGGCTTCGAAGCGGTGGCGGGTCAGGTGTCGGCCATTGAGGTCGACGCCGATCAATCGACCACCCGGCAGGTAGCGATAATCGATCAGGTTGCCGTCCGGCAAACGGCAGTGAATCAACTGGCCTACGGCATCGTAGCGATAGCGCTGGGTTGCCCAGCCCTGGTGCTCGCTGGTCAGGTGGTCCTGGTTGTCGTAGCCGTAGGTCAGCGGCCAGTGTCCGTCATCGACACTGACCAGACGGCCCAGTCCATCGTAGTGATAGTGGACCTTGCTACCATCGGCGAGGTTCTTGAGCAGCAGGCGTCCGGCGCTGTCGCGCTGGTAGGCGGTGACGAGCTCACTGCCGTCGTCGCCGAACTCTTTTTTCTCCAGCAGGTGGCCGTTAAGGTCGTAGGTGTAGCCGGTGCGCCGCCCGTCGAAGCCGGTTTCCTCGCGGATCAGGCCATTGGCGTAATAGTCGAGACGGTAATGCTCGCCACGCTCGTTTTCGATTTCGCTGAGCAGCAGCCGGGCATTGTCATAGCGATAGCGCAGTTGGCTGCCGTCGGGGTTAAGGCGCCGACTGACCTGGTGCAAGTCGTCCGCGTATTCATAACGGGTCACCCGTCCCAGCTCATCGATCTCGGCAGTGATCTTGCCGTAGGCGTTGTAGCTGAAGCGGCGCCTGGCCCCGCCGGGCATTTCAACCTGGGTCAGGCGGCCAATGGCGTCCCACGTGTAGTGGGTGATGGCGCCGTCCGCTGCCTGGCGGCTGGTTTGTCGGCCTTGCTCGTCGTAGCCGTATTTCAGCAGGCTGCCGTCGGGCAGTCGTTCCTCCAGCAGATGGCCGAGTCGGTCCCAGGTGAGGGTGTGTCGGCTGCCATCCGGATGACGGATCTCGCTCAGCAGGCCCCGGCGGCCGTATTCATACTCGGTGACGTGGCCAGAAGGGTCGGTGGAGCGGGTGATATCGCCCTGGGGATTGCGCGCATATTTCCAGCGCGCCGGGCCACGTTGCACGTTGCACAGGTGACCGTTGTGATACTCGTAGAAGGTCGGCTCGTCTTCGGGCGGAATAACGGCCAGCAGCCGGCCGGCGTCGCTGTAGCGATATTCGGTGACAGCGCCCAGGGCGTCCTTTTCGACAATCAGACGACCTTGGGCGTCATAGGCCTTGTGTTGCTCGGCGCCATCGGCATCGACCTTGCGGATCAGCCGCGCCCGCTCATCGTGGGCAAAGATTTCTTCGCTACCATCGATGTGATGGGCGGTAACACTGCCGTCGTCGTCCCAGGTGTAGCGGCTGTCCATCTGCGCAAAACTGGCCCAGTGGCGTACGCAGCGGGCCAGCTTGCCCACGCCTTGCCACTCCCAGTAGAACGCGGCTCCGCCGGCCAACTGACGTTCGCGAATGACGTGATGTTCGTCATAGGCATAGCGCTCGCACTCGTCGACGGCATTGGCGGCTTCGATCAGGCGCCCCTGGTCGTCGTAGCGATAGCGCACCAGCGTGCGCAACGTCTGCCAGCCCTCGGCGAGATAAGTGGCGGCCTGTTCCTGCTGGTACTCGATCGCGACGATACGGCTACGGTCGTAACGCAACAGCAGGGCGCGTCCGAGGCCGTTGTCCAGGCGCTGGATACGGCCTTCGGCGTCATGGCTGATGCTCAGCCGATTGCCATATCGGTCACTGAGGGAGAACAGCCGGGCGCCGTGGCGGTCGTACCTGAAGTGATAGAACCAGGGCGTGTCGCCGGCCTGGGTCAGGATCAGTTCATCGGGCGCATCGCCCAGGTAGATCGCCGCTTCGCTCAGGCTGTTGTGGATGGCCGGCCGTTGGGTACTGGGGCGAGGGAAGCGTATGGAGCGGTTTTCCTGGTCGGTCCAGATAACCTCGTCGTCGTCGAACCTCAGGCTGTGGGCCAACCCATGGCTCCAGCCCGGACCGAGGCCCTGGCGGGTTTCAACGGCACTGGTGCGATACAGCCGGCTCCAGGAAAACGACAGCGGCCCGTCCAGCTCGCCATCGACCAGGGTCAGCAGTTCTTCGCCGGTGACCATCGACACCGGGCAACCGTGGGTCTGGGTCTTGTCCGCGCGTTCGGCGCTCTGGCCATTGGGATTACCGGCTTGCCGAGGAACGTCGTCGAGGTGTTCGGTCTGGCGCAGCGTGGCGTTCTTGCGCCCGTCCCAGCGCATTTGCAGGACACCCTGTTTCTGCGCGCCCGCCACACCTCGAGCCGCCACGGCCTTGTAACGACCGACATAACCCATGAAGTTATCGAGCAGGCTGAAGAGGCCCTGGATGAACCGGGTGCCGGCTTCCACCATCTGGCTGCCGTACTTCTTCAGGCGCAGCGCCAGATAGGCAACGCCAGCGCCCGCCGCCGCGACGGTAAGCACCAACCCCAGAAGCAAGTCGATCAGCACGGAGACCAGGGTGCTCGCCACGACATGCGCGGTGTCCCCGGCCAGCTGGCTCGGCGGCAGCGCCGCGAGCCAGATCGCGGCGCTGCGTAACAGCAGAAAGAGCGCGGCTTCGTCGCTGGCCAGCAACAGGGCCTTTTCCATCACGGCCGGGGCCCGTCGCGCGAGGTCGGCCAACGCCTGGGCACTGCTGCCCAGACGGTCGACATAGGCGAGGGGATCCTTGAGGATGTCGAACAGCAGCTCGATCCCTTCCCAGACACCCTTGATCGCTTCCCAACTGCCGCTGGCCAGACCTTCACCGACGGCCAGTAGTGCCGTCGAGGTGGTCTGTGATGACCATTGCGGTTTGAAGCCACTCCATTCGCGCCGCAACCAGGTTTCCAGGTCCCGGGTCAGGTCCGCGTAGGCGGCGAACAGGGCGTCGACCTGCTCGGGGGGGACGCCGCCCTGTACCCGCACCCGATAGAACTGACCCGGCTGGCCCTGGAAGCTACCCTTGCCCTGAGCGTCGAGTAGGATCGAGGTCGAAGGACCACCGTCGACGGGGATGACGTCGACCAGCAGGTCGCCCACTGGAATCTCATGGACCGACTCGAACAGACTCTCGATGCTCAGCACGCCGCTGGCGGGGCACTGTGCAACGTTGGACAGGAAGTCGCGGTCCTGGAGACCGACGACCTTGCGGCTGTCGCCGAAGCGGATGACCCGGTCCATGCCCAGCAGTGAAGGCAGGTCCGCCGCATGGCTGACCTGGTCCAGCGCTTGGGCATACCAGCTGCGGGTCTGCTGGTGATAGAGCGTCAGGCTGTCCTTGAAGCCGTCGAGTTGTGTTTCGATGTAGTCGATGCGATTCATCGGTTGGCCTCCCTGGCCAGAAACTCCCCGACCGTCAGTTCCCGGGTGAGGTAGGTGAGCAGGGCACCCTGCCGGCTCGGGCCGGGCGCCGAACGCTCCAGGAAACGGGCGATCTTGTGTCGCAGATGGGGGATGGGCACGGCGTCATACAGCGCCGGGTGGTCTTCGCTCAGCCACTGCAGGCTGTTGTCGATCAGGGTTTCGGGGCTCGCCCCGGACAGGTGTTCCAGCAGCAACGGCGGAACCTCCCACCAGGGAAAGGTCCTGGCTTCGCGCCTGATCGCGGTGGCGAGCGTTCGCGCCTGGCCATTGATGAGGTAGCGACTCAGGCCCGGCAGCAGTTCACCAGCCTCGGCGCGGAGACAGTCGAGGGTCGGTAGCCATTGGCGGCCGTCCCAGAAACGAAAGAACACCGGGTTGCCCGTCGGCAGCTTCACCTGGGTCAGCCCGCGCAGGTGCGCCATGAGCTGTTCCGGGGTGTTCGACGACACCGCAAGCCAGCCCCAATCCTGGTAGCCGGTGTCGGCAATCCACGACAGAAACGGGCTTTGTGCCGTGAGTTCGAGGAGATGAGGCATCACCTCAAACCAATCGGCATAAGGTGTGTCCCTCCAGATCGGCAGGGGCGCCAGCGGGCTGCCGATCCTGCGCAAGGCGGCCAGCGGCTTGGCCTCGCTGGCGTCGCTGAGTACCAGGTAGAGGCGCTCGTGAGGGGCAAGCGGGACCTGGGCCAGCCAGCGCTCGGGTGTCAGGAGGTCAGCGCTCACAGACACCTGCCTTGCACTTTTCGCACTCTTCGCAGAACGCCGCGCCACGTAGCAGGGTGGTCAGTTGCGCCATGGACAAAGGCGCTGTGGGGAGAGGGCGCTCAACGGCCTGGAACAGACCGGGCAGCAGGGCGGCAACCCGGGTGCCGACACCCGGCGTCGCCCCAGCGTCTGTGTTCGGTTCCGGGCTCAGGGTAATACCGCCGCCATCGATCCTGATAAAGCTGCCACCGACCTTGAGGGTCAGTTCGCTGCCGGCTTCGATCACCACCCGGGCACCACTTTTGAGGTGGATCTCCTCAGCGGCCTGGAGGAGATAGCTGTTGCCGAGCCGTACATGCCGGCTCTGGCCGATATTCAGGTGATCGTCGGCGCGTATATCGGTCTTGCGATCGGCCAGGGTGGTGCGATGCTCATCGGCCTTGAGTTCGCGGTAGCTGTTGGCGGTCACGCTGTCGTGACGCTCATGACCGACCTGGATGAACTGGTCGTGTTCGACCATCTGTTGCCAGTCACGCTGGGCGTGCAGGTAGATCTGCTCCTGGCCCTTGCGGTCCTCGATACGCAGCTCGTTGAAGCCGCCGCCACCGGGTGAACTGAGGGTTTTAAAGACGCTCCGGGTCTTGTGCGCCGGCAGTTCGTGGGGCGGTCGATTGCGGGCGTGGTGCAAGCAACCGGTAATCAGCGGCTGATCCGGGTCGCCCTCGAGAAAGCTCACCAGCACTTCCATGCCGACACGGGGGATACTCACTGCGCCATGGCCGTTTCCGGCCCAGGCCGAGGCGACCCTCAGCCAGCCACTGCTGGAATCGCTCTGGGTCGCGGCCCGATCCCAGTGAAACTGCACCTTGATCCGGCCATGGGCATCGCAATGGATTTCCTCGCCCGGCGGGCCCGTGACCACGGCGGTCTGGCTGCCATCGATGCGTGGTTTCAGATGGCCCGGCGTGGGGCGAAAAGGTGCGTCGGCGGGCAGGGCACGGAAGCTGTTTCGATAGCCCTGCCGGAAGCCGTCCGCCTTGTCGGCAATGTCGGCGAGCTCTTCCAGGACTTGCGGTTGCCGGCCTTCGTGGTTGATTTCGGTCAACAGCCAGAGGGCATTCCAGGCGGTGTGCGGGTGCTCGGTGAGTGTCAGCAGATGGCCGCTCGACAGGGTCGGAATATCGCTTTGGCCCTGGGCCTGACGGAATGTGCAGCGGTGTCTCTCCAGGGCTCGTTGCGCCCGTTGTTTGCCGTGCTGCGGGTCGATACCGCGCGTTGGGAATGCGTAGTCCTCCAGATCTGGCAGCTGTTCGCCGCGCCTGATCTGTTCAAGCGGGCGACCGGGATTCGCGAAGTCGTAATCCCGCCGTGCGACGCCGCTGCTGCGGGTTTCCAGGCGCACGTTGAAGTGCTTGATAACCGTGGTCGGGGCTGCCAGGCCACTGTCCGTTTGATAACGCCGAGGCGCTTGTGTGGGGAAAAACGCCTGGTCGTCGCCGAACACCAGGGTGTGGCTGCCGGGGTCATGCTGGAAGTGAAAATGCAGCCCTTCTTCCTCGCACAGGCGCTGGATGAAGTGCAGGTCGGACTCCCGGTATTGCACGCAGTATTCCCGCGCCGGGTAGTGGCCACTGAGATGGAAGCGGTAGTGATTGCTGAACAGGCCATGGTCGTGCAGCACCTGCGCGATGATTTGCGGAGTACTGAGGTGCTGGAAGATGCGTTGGTTGATGCGATGTTCGAGGTCGGCAAGGCGTGGGCGCAGGCAGACCTGGTAATGCGTCAGGCGCCGGCCACGTGCACCCTGGGCGACACGATAGAGCTGCCCGTGGATACCCGCGCCCGAGGGGCAGAGTCTGAGAAAGGCTTGCTTGTGCAGTAGGCTTTGCAGATCGAGATCCCGCTCGCCCACCAGCTCCAGATCGAAGCTGAAGGACTGGTTAAGGGCTTCACGGCCGCTGAAGGCGGCGACCTGCAGCGAGTGTTCGAAGTCCTCGATCATCAGGCTGAAGCGAGGTTGATTGGCCGGCGCTGGCATGGATTCCTCCTTGGAAAACGCTTTGGCGTGAAATCAGGGCCGTACGAACCCTTCGCCAAGGCCGAAGCCGCGGCGTGCCAAAAGGTTTGAGGGAACGGTGGAAGGCGCCGTCGGCCAGGCCGAACGGCGCCAAAGGGCAATCAGATCACCGGGGAGCGCCAGTCATCGAAGGCGGAGGTGCCCGCCACTTCGTGGGTCCAGGTGATCTTGCGGTAGCTGAAGAACACGTCTTCCAGATGGGTGAAATGCGCCTGGTTCGGGTCCTGGCAGTTGGGCATGCGCGATTTCACGTCGACGACGATGGCGTCTTCCAGTTCGATGGTGAAATAGTGCTCCTGGGTGCCGGAGGAGGAGGTGCGGTACCACTCCAGACGGCATTTGGTCAGTTTTTCCCCGCTGGTCAGGGCGCTGAAAATCAGCGGCGAGGACTTGTCGAAGACCTTGCTGATCATCAGCGGTTGGTGCACACGCTGGCCGGTCGGTTGCCCGGACTGCGGGTCGCGGGGAATGGTGACGTCGTGGGCGAAACCCTGGACCAGGATCTGGTCTTCATGACCCTCCTGGTAGATGTTTCCGACCGAGTCCTGGGTAAAGGTACCCGCGGTGATCAGGCCTTGCTTGGTGCCTTGCAGGGTCAGGTAGGCTGGTGTTGGCATGAATGAATTCCTTGTCCAAAGAGGTACTGTTTGCCATCAAGGGAAACTCGATGGGTTCGCAGGTCTACAGATCAAGAGTTGTGCCTGTTTTTATTTATTGTTTAAAAACAGTAAGTTATTTGATGTTTCTCGAAGTGTTCTAGGATTTTAGAGTGTTTTTTCTGGAAAACTGCGCAAGGTATTGCACATGGGCGGGCAGGAAGTTGCCTGCTGGGTTGGACGCCTTGTGTGGCGGGTATTGTGGGTTGGGAGGAGGCGTTTTTAACGCCAGGGATGGGGCAAAAGTTGCGCACTCGGGAACGGAGTCTCACGTGCACCGCGAAACCTGTAGGAGCCAGCAAGCCGGATCCTACAAGGGCGCGTGTTCAGCCTGGGAACGGGGCCTTCAGCCCTCGGCGCTCCAACCGCCACCCAAGGCGGTCATCAGGCCGATACTGGCCTGCAACTGGCGGGTCTGCAGCGCCTGCAACTGCCGCTGCGTCTGCAATGCCGCCGTTTGCGCCGTCACCACGTCCAGGTAGTTCACCGCCCCGGCCTGGTAGCTGTTCATCGCCAGGGTCTGGGTGTTCTGCGCGGCATTCACCGCTGCCTGCTCATCCTCGGCCTCGCGCTGCAAGTCGCGCAGTTGCGCCAGGTTGTCCTCGACTTCGCGCACCGCGCGCAGGACCTGGCCGCGGTAATGGGCCGAGGCCTCGTCGAACTCGGCCTTGGCCTGATGCTCCTGGGCATCGAGGCGACCGCCGTCGAAAATCGGTAGGTTGACCAGCGGCCCAAGTGCCCAATAACGATTGCCCGTCGACAGCAGGCTGCCGCTGCCCTGGGTCTGGCCGCCGAGCAGGCCGGTCAGGCTGAAGTCCGGGTACCAGGCGGCCTTGGCTACGCCGATTCCGGCATTGGCGGCAAACACCCGGCGTTCCGCCGCGGCGATATCTGGGCGACGTTGCAGCAGGCCGCTGGGCAGGGCGCCGGGCACCTTGGGAATCGTCAGGATCGCCTGGGTCGGCGGCAACTGGAAGTCGCTGGCCGGTTCGCCCACCAATTCGGCAATCGCGTGTTCGGCCAGGTTGCGTTGGCCGTGCACTTCGTCCAGCTGCGCCTGCGCCTCGGCCAGTTGGCTCTGGGCGCGGGTCAGGTCAAGTTCCGAGGCAATCTGGCCCTGGTAGCGATCACGGGTCAGTTGCAGCGCCTGGGTGTAGTCCTCCAGGGAACTGGTGAGAATCCGGCTCTGGGCATCGAGGCCATTGAGCTGGACATACAAGGTCGCCAACTGCTGTTGCAGGCTCAGGCGCGCCACCGCCAGGTCGTCGCCGGAGGCCTGGGCCTGAGCGTCGCCAGCGGCCACCTGGTTGCGAATCCGCCCCCACAGGTCGAGGTCGAAGTTCAGCGCAAAGCCCGCGGTATTGCTGTTGTACACCGCCGGCTGGGTGCTGCCGCGCAACGGGCGATTGTCCGATTGGCGCTGACGCAGGGGTTGCGCACTGGCACTGATCTGCGGGAACAGCCCAGCGTGCAGCTGGCTCGCGTAGGCCTGGGCGCCGTCATAGTGCGCCAGGGCGGCGGCCAGGTCCGGGTTGGCCTTGAGCAGGCGCTGTTGCAGGTCGTTGAGAGGCGCGTCGTGGAACAGCGACCACCATTGTTGTGACAAGTGGTCGCCCGGTTGTGCCAGGTGCCACGGACCGTCGCTGGTCTGCTCGCGATAGTGCTGCGGCAAGTCGAGTTGCGGCGGCTGGTAGGTCGGTGCCAGGGAGCAGCCCTGCAAGGTCGCGATCAAGAGCCAGGCGCTGCGCTTAAGCCTTGGGGACATGTTGGCCTCCGGCTTCGGCGAGTTTGACCGGGTCGCCTTCGCGCAGGGCGTCCGGCGGGTTGTCGATCACGGTGTCGGCGGGTTTCAGGCCCTGGTCGATGACCAGGCGCTCGCCCAGGTCCAGGCCGATGTGGATGTCGCGCAGATGCACATGGGACTGGGTGTCCAACACGGCCACCTGGGTGCCCTGGGCCCGGAAGATCAGGGCGCTGGCCGGAATGCTGACGCCATGGGTGTCTGCCGGGATCGGCAGGGTCGCCTCGGCGTAGTCGCCCGGCAGCAGGACGTTGTCCGGGTTCTCGGCGACGAACTGCGCCAGCAGGGTGCCGGAGCGCGAGTCGATGGCGGTGGAGTTGCCCAGCAGTTTGGCGTTGAACTGTTGACCCGGATGTTCCGGTACCGTCAGTTTCACCTCGAGACCGGGACGGATCACGCTGGCGTAGTTCTGCGGGATGGGCACGTAGAGCCGTAGCTGATGGGTGTCGGCAATGTCGAAGAGCTCCGGATCGCTGTCGTTGTCGGCCTTGATCAACTGGCCGATATCGGTGTTGCGGGCGGTGATGGTGCCGGCGAAGGGCGCGCGAATGATCTTGTAGGCTTCCAGGGCCGACAGCCGCGCGTAGTCGGCGGCGGCGGCTTCGACATTGGCCTTGGCCGCGGCGGCGTTGGAGCTTTTTTCATCGGCTTCCTGGCGCGACACCGAATGGGTCGCCACCAGGTTCTGCCAACGGCTGGCGGTGGTCTCGGCCAGGCGCGCATTGGCCTGTTCCTGCACCAGGTGGGCGTGGGCCTGGGCGAGCTGTTGGTCGAGGTCCGGGCTGTCGATTTCGGCGAGTATCTGGCCGGCCTGGACCTGGCTGCCGATGTCGGTTTTCCAGTCTTTCAGGTAGCCGCTGACCCGTGCATGGATCGGTGCCTTGCTCCAGGCTTCCAGGTGGGCCGGCAGGCGCAGGGTATCGCCGGCGGCGTTCTGTGCCGGCTTGAAGACACTGACCATGGGCACGGCGGCGGTTTCGGTCCAGGCGGTCACGGCTTTTTCATGGCGGGTTCGCGCGGCAATCCCGTTGGCGACCAGCAAGGCGGCCAGGGTCAGCCCGCCGATGCCCATGTAGAGCAGGCGTTTGCTCGAGGGTTTGCGATCAGTCATGGGTGTGTTCTCCAGCTACGGCGCGAATAGGTTGGCGGCCATGCACCAGGCTGAACACCACGGGGACGAACAGCAGGGTGGCAGTGGTCGCCAGGATCAGACCGCCGATTACGGCGCGTCCGAGAGGGGCGTTCTGTTCTTCGGAAAGGGCCAGCGGCAACATGCCGATGATCATCGCCAGGGCGGTCATGCAGACCGGGCGGAAACGGGTATAGCCGGCTTCCAGAGCGGCCTTCAGGGCATCGCCGTGTTCGGCCAGGCGCTCGCGGCAGAAGCTCACCACCAGGATCGAGTTGGCGGTGGCCACGCCCATGCACAGGATGGCCCCGGTCAGGGCCGGCACCGACAGCGAGGTGCCGCTCAGGAACAGCATCCAGACGATTCCGGCCAGGGCCGCGGGCAGGGCGGTGATGATCACGAACGGATCGACCCAGGACTGGAAGTTGACCACGATCAGGAGGTAGATCAGCACCACCGCGCCGAGCAGGCCGAAGCTCAGGCCGCCAAAGGCTTCATGCAGGGCGTCGATCTGGCCGTGCAGGCTGACAATCGCGCCCTTGGGCCGCAAGGACGAGGCCTCGTCGAGGATCTTCTGGATGTCATGGGCCACCGCGCCGAGGTCGCGGCCTTGCACGCTGGCGTAGATGTCCAGGGTCGGCTGGATGTTGTAGTGGGTGACCACCGCCGGGCTCTGCACCCGATTGATGGTCGCCAGGCCACCAAGGATCTGCGACTGGCCGTTGCTGCCGGTGACCGGCAGCGCTTCCAGTGACGGCAGGCTGTCCAGGCGGTATTGCGGGGTAGCCGCGACCACGCCATAGGACACGCCGTTGGCCGGGTTGAGCCAGAAGGTCGGTGCCACCTGGGAGCTGCCCGCCAACGAGGCGACCATGCTGTTGGTGACGTCACGCTCGGTAATGCCCAGGCCTTTGGCGCGCATGCGGTCAACCTTCACCTCCAGCGACGGGTAGCCGACCGATTGCTGGATCCGCAGGTCGGCGATCCCCGGTACATGTTGCAGGCGTCGTTGCAGTTCCAGGGCGAAGACGCGGTTTTCCTCGGCGCTGCGTCCGGAGATTTTCACGTCCAGCGGGGCCGGTGCGCCGAAGTTGAGGATCTGGCTGCTGATGTCTGCCGGGAGGAAGGCGAACTGGCTGCCGGGGAAGCTTTCCGGCAAGGCCGTGCGCAGCTTTTTCACATAGTCGGCGGTGGGCTGGTGATCGGCCTTGAGGGTGACCTGGATATCGCCGTCCTGCGGGCCGATGGTGCCGCTGCTGCTATAGGCCATGTCGATACCGCTCAATGGAATACCGATGTTGTCGACGATGTTGTCCAGTTCCTCGGCGGGAATCACCTCGCGGATCCGCGCTTCGATACGGTCGAAGGTGGCGGTGCTTTCTTCGATTCGCGTACCCAGTGGCAGGCGTACGTGCAGGGCCAGGGCACCGGCGTCGGTGGCGGGGAAGAAGTCTTCGCCCAGGCTCGGCAGCAGGCTGAAGGACGCCAGCACGCAGGCCAGGAAACCCAGCAGGAAACGCTTGCGGCAACCCAGCGCGAGTTGCAGCAGGCCGTGGTAGACGTCGCGCACCGTGGAAAAGCCGCGCTCGAAACCCTGCTGGAAATTCAGCACGCCTTGCAGCAGGCGATTGCGTGGCTTGCGGTGCTGTTCGCCTTCGTGATGGTTGATGAATTCATCCTCGGGATGATGACCGCTACCGCCCTCGACCACATGGGGCTTGAGCAGGAACATCGCCAGGGTCGGTACCAGGGTCCGCGAGAGGATAAAGGAGCTGGCCATGGCGAAGATCACCGCCAGCGCCATCGGCCGGAACAGGAAGCCGGCGATGCCCTGGAGCATGAACATCGGCACGAACACGATGCAGATACACAGCAGCGAGACAAAGGCCGGGCCGACGATCTGTTTCGCGCCGTCGAGGATCGCGTCGTTGACCGCCTTGCCCTGTTCCAGGTGCCAGTTGATGTTCTCGATGGTCACCGTCGCATCGTCCACCAGGATCCCCACCGCCAGCGCCAGACCACCCAGGGTCATGACGTTGAGGGTCTGGCCGGTGGCGGCCAGCAGGGCGATGGCCGAGAGGACTGCCAGCGGAATCGAGGCGGCGATGATCAGGGTCGAACGCCAGCTGCCGAGGAACAGCAGGATCATCGCACTGGTGAGCAGCGCGGCGATGATGCCTTCGCGGGCGACGCTGCCCACCGACTGCTTGACGAACACCGAGGCGTCGCCGAGCAGCGAGGTCTTGAGCTCCGGCGGCAGGGTTTCGTTGATCAGCGGCAGCATGTTGCGGATGCCGTCGACGATCGACAGGGTGGAGATGTTGCCGTTCTTCATCGCTGGCATCAGCACCGCGCGTCGGCCGTCGACCCGCACGATGTTGGTTTGCGGCGGCGAGCCGTCACGCACGTGGGCCACCTGGCCGATGGTGATCAGGGCGCCGTCGACGGTCTTGATCGGCAGGTCGTTGAGTTCTTCGATGATTTTCGGGCTGTTGTTCAACAGCACGGTGTATTCGTAGGGGCCGAGTTTGGCGGTACCCACCGGAATGATCTGGTTCTGCGCGGCCAGGGCATTGCCCACATCCTGCGCCGAGAGGCCCTTGGCGGCCAGCGCCTGGGGATCGAGGTCGAGGGTGATCTGGCGTTGCTTGCCGCCCATCGGGGTTGGAATCGCCAGGCCTGGAACGGCGGTCAGCGGCAGGCGGATGTTGTTCTGCACCAGGTCGCGGATCTTCGCTTCCGACAGCGTCGGGCTGGAAAACGCCATCTGCAGGATCGGCACCGTCGAGGCGCTGTAGTTGAGGATCAGCGGCGGGGTGATCCCCGGCGGCATCTGTTTGAGTACGGTCTGCGAGACCGCGGTCACCTGGGCGTTGGCGGTGCGGATGTCCACACCCGGCTGAAAGAAGATCTTGACGATGCCCATGCCCGGCAGCGATTGCGACTCGATATGTTCGATGTCGTTGACCGTGGAGCTCAGGGAGCGTTCGTAGGTGTAGATCACCCGGCCAGCCATGTCCTCGGGGGACAGGCCGGTGTATTGCCAGACCACCGCGACCACCGGGATACCGATGTCGGGAAACACGTCGGTGGGGGTACGCAGGGCCGCCAGCGGCCCGATGATACAGATGAATATCGCCAACACGATAAACGTGTAGGGCTTGAGCAGTGCGGTCTTTACCAGCCCGAGCATGCCTGAACCTCCGGGGAGTGGAATTGCAAACACCGGCAGTCTTGCGTCTGGAACTTAACGTTTGGCTTTCACCAACATGAAGGATCTTTTAGATAAGTACTGAAAATCCCTTCATGTGTGTTCATTTGTACAAACGCCTCTATTTCACCACTCTTGGCCTCGATTAGACGGGTTTTCCGTCCAGCGATATAGCACTTGAATATGAGAGGAATTCATTCAATGACACTTAAGCCGCTGATGCTGATTTCGACCCTTGGACTGGTTTGCCTGCTGTCCGCCTGTGCGGCGCCAGTGCCCAAGGCTGATCCGGGCGAAGCCTGGATCGGCCTGGGACAGGCGTCGAGCGATGACCTGCTGGCAGAGCGTGTGGATGGCAAGCGCGTCGACGACGGCCGCTACTTTGAAGTGGCGCCGGGCAAGCACGATCTGAAAGTGCTCCTGGTCCAGGGCGCCAACGGTAATACCGAGCAGCCCGAGTGCACCGGCCAGGTGGAATACGACCAGTTCAAGGCTGGCAAGCGCTATCACCTGGTGGAGTCGGGATCCGGCGTCGATGTGGGCGCCGAGCTGGTGAACGACCACGGCGTGACGGTGGCCCAGTCCAGGAAGTTTTCCTGCATTTAACCGCTGACAGACTTTTTCATCTTTAAGGTAGAACACCATGACATTCAAACCCTTGATGCTGATTCCAACCCTGGGCCTGGCTTTTCTGCTCTCCGCATGTGCCGGCCCGATGCCGAAGGCGGATCCGAGCGAGGCCTGGATCGGTCTGCAAGATGAGGCGCCGAGCGACATGCTTGCCGAGAAGGTCGATGGCCGGAAAATCGATGACGGGCGTTTCTTCGAAGTGCCACCCGGTGCGCACAAACTGGACGTGATGTTGGTGGAGACGCCCTGGGGCGATGGCAACCAGCAGGACTGCTCGGGCGAAGTCAGCTACAACCAGTTCAAGGCCGGCGAGCACTACCAGTTGGTGGAGTCGAGCCTGGGTCAGGAAATCAACGCGCGGCTGATGGATTCCCATGGCAAGCAAGTCGCCGAGACCGGCGACTTCCAGTGCATGCCGGGCTAAGCCGGGTTCCGGGCTTGGCAGCGATGGCGATAGTGGATTCACTGCTGTCATCGCCGGCAAGCCAGCTCCTACATAGGTCCGTGTTTCACTGCAAACTATCGTAGAGCCTGGTCCCTTGCAGGAGCCTGGCTTGCCAGCGAAGAGGCCCTTGATGGCGCCAAAAGCTTCGCGGGCAAGCCCTGCTCCAATTACAGAACGGTGTGAGCAATTATTGTGTGGTGAAGCCTGACGGCGCGGCGCTGATGGTCGCGTTGCGCCAGGCGCTGTGCAGCTGTTCGTCGAGCAGCGCCGGGACCTTCTTGTCCGGCTGCTGTTGCAAGCTGAGCTTCAGCCCGTTGAGCGAACGACCGCTGAGGCGATTGCCCGCCAGGTCTTCACGGAAAACCCTTTCCGCTTCGGCCGCCTTGCCCTGGGCCAACAATGCGTAGCCCAGGGATTCGCGCAGGGTGTAATACCAGTCCGGTGGCTCGTTATAGTTCAGGGCATCCTGGATGGCGACCGCCTTGCGCCAGGCGCCGATGATCTGCTCCTGGTTATCGCCCTGGAGTGACTTGAGATCGGTGGCCAAGGCCTGCGACGGATCCTTGCCGAATACCTTCGCGGCGGTTTCCCGCAATGACGCCAGATCAAGCTTGCCATGGCTGCTGTCCTGGGCCTTGTTCAGCAGGATCAGATTGGCGATGCGGAACAATTCCGTCGCCTTATTGTTGCCGTAGTTCAGATCCGGTGTGGCTTTCAAGGTGTCCGTCACCGCCTGCCAATAGCCCTTGAGCGCATCGTTGCTCGCCGCGTTGTCCAGCCCGTCCCGGGCCAGTTGTCGATAGGCCTTGGCATAGGCGGCCATGACCCGGGTGTACGGCGCGGTCAGTGGCTGCCAATCCTTGTCGGCCTGGGTGCAGGTGTCGTTGATGGCCTTCAAGCCCTGCTCGATCTTCGGTTCGATACGCTCCAGCGCGGCCCAGTCCTGAAAGCGCACGGCGAAGTAATAGGGCACGGCATAGAAATAGTCGGACTTGGTGCGGATCTCGCCGGGGTACTGCTGGCAGAGAAACGCCAGGGCCGAATACTGCGTGGTGTTTTCCACCAGTTCCTCGGCCATGTTCATGGCTTCGTTCTGGCGACCCTCGATGGACAGGGTCCAGATCAGGAAGTGAATGTTGTGGCCCAGGTAGTGCAGCGGGTAGGGGCTCTGCGGGTCGACCTGATGGGCGTAGGCGCGATCCACCGAGACCGCCGTGTAGTTGGCGATGCTGGCCAGGGCGTTATTGCCGGTACGCTGGTAGATGTGCGAGGCCATGTGCACCAGATGGCCGATGGCCGGGTTCTGGTCGCGGAAGCGATTGGCCATGGGCAGCCCGCTGTCGGGGAACGGCGACTCCTCGATGGCATGAATATAGAAGTGATTGGCGCCGGTGTGCAGCTTGTCCTGCACCAGCACGCGGTTGAGCACTTGCAGCGCTTCATAGGCTGCTGGCGTCGGGTGGACCTGATCGGAGACCGCGGCTTCGCCATCCCACCACTTCCAGGGGGTGAGATTGAGCAGCGCGTCGGCGTAGAGGGTGGCGGCATCGAGGTCGTCGAAATAGGTCTGCGACAGTTCTTTCATGGCGTCGGCGTAGTGCTGTTTACCTTTGTCGTCGAGGCTGACCTTGCCGTCCTTGAGGGTGTAGGCGCTCAGGAACGCCTTGGCGTAATCGACTTCACGCTGCAATTGTCGTTCGCTGAAAGCGGCCTTGGCGGCCGGGTCCTTGAAGCGGGCATTGGCGTGTTCCAGGGCGATCTGCGCCGAGCGATAGGCAAGCTGGTCGCAACCAGGGGTGGCGTCGCTGTTGATATTGGAGTTGGCCGACAGGGCGATGCCCCAATAGGGCATGGCCGAGCCCTCGTCGAACCGGCTGGCCTGGTAGAAAGCACGGATCGCTTCGGAGAAGTTGAAGCCGTATTGCAGGGCGATGCCCTGGCTATAAAACGCCTCGACCTGATCGGCGTCCTTCAGGCTGACCATGGGGTAGCGTGTGCCGCCCAGGCCCGAGAGCAACTGGCCCTGGTCGGTGTCTTTCTGGCTGACGCATTGGTGCAGGACTTCGAGGTACGGGGTGTCGGGTGAGACCGGGGTGAAACGCTTCGGACCTTCGGCCGTTTCGGCTCCGTGGGTATGGGCCTGGGCCACGGACAGGCCGGTGAGCAGCAGGGCAGCGACAGCAAGACGCAATACAGCCATGTAATGATTGCTCCTTTCAGGATGCGAGTCGTTCGATCTGCGGCGCCAGGTCTTTTTGCGGGATGACCACCTGGACCAGTACGGTCTCGTCGATCACCAGCAGTTTGAGCAGCAGTTCGCGCAACTCACCCAGGGTCGAAACCTTGTAGCCCTTGGCGCCGAAGCCCTGGGCCAGGGCCAGGTAATCCCAACTGGGCAGGATGTCGAACGGCGCGAACTCGCCATGTTCCTTGAACGCATTGATATTCACGAAAGCCTGCTCGATGGCGTAGACCTCGTTGCTCATGACGAACACCACGGCGTTCACGCGATTGCGCACCAGGGTCGACAGCGACTGACACATCATCATGAAGCCGCCGTCGCCGGCGACCACCAGAGGCCGACGCTGGCCGCCCATGGCCACGCCCAGGGCGCAACCGGTCTCATGACCAAGGGAACCCCAGATGGCATCGGCGACAAAGCTGTTTTCCGGCATGCCCATGATATTACTGGCGGCGTACAGCGCCGAGCTTTCGCCGAGGATCAGCGCGCTGTTGTCCCACAGGCGTTGCTCCCGGGCAAAATCGCTCAGGGTGTCGAGGAACCGCTCATAACTCAGGGGCGTGTCGTTGGCGCTGGTCCTGAGTAGTGGCGAGAGGGGCTCGCGTGGCCGCAAGGGCAGTGGGAAATCGTCGTCCAGGCCCAGTGCGCTGGTCAGCGCGGTCAGGTACTGCGGCAGCGGAACATGGGGGTAATACTGCAGCCCGGTGCGGGCCAACTGGGCGTTGACCAGGATGATCTGGCCGAAATCCTTTTTCAGCAATTGCAGGTAGTCGTCGGTGAAGATAACCCCGATGGCCAGGATGCAGTCGGTCTGGTCCACCAGCTCCTGGGTCCACAGGCGTGAGGCGGTGCCCGCATAGGTGCCGATGAATTGCGGGTGGTTTTCGTCGACAACGGTCTTGGCTTCCAATGAGGTGGTGAATGACAGGCCGCTGGCTTCGATCAGGTGCAGCGCTTGCTTTTGCAAACCGAAACGGGCGATCTCGATACCGAGCATGATCAACGGTTTTTTCGCTTCGCGCAGGCGTTGCACCGAGGTCTCGACCGCGGCGTCCAGCGACAGCAGATCGCAGGCGGCCGGCACGGCAGACAGTTCGCCGACAGGTTCCTCGCAGGGTTCACCCCAGACGTTTTGCCAGGCTTCCAGGTAGATCGGCCGGCGCTGGCTGATGGCGGCGACCAGCGCCCGATCGATCAGGGCCGGTGCGGTGCGGCTGTCGTCCAGCAGTTCGCAGGCGACGGTGATGTTCTCGAACACCTTGCGCCCAACTTCCAGGTCGCCGGTGGAGTGGTGGAACAGGACGTCCGCGGACCAGATGATCTGGCGGTTTTTCGCCGACGGACTGGCACTGATGACCACCACCGGGTTGCGCTCGACATAGGCGCCGGCAATGGCATTCACCGCGCTGAAGGTGCCGACACCGTATTGCAGCGACACGGCGCCGATTCCGGCATAGCGGGCGTAGCCGTCGGCAGCGTAGGCGGCACTCATTTCATTGACTTCGCCGACCGGCTGGATATCGGTGGATTTTTCCAGGGCGTCCATGAATCCCGACACATAATCGCCGGGGACCTGGAACACCTTGCGGACCCCCAGTTGAAGGAGCCGCGCCAGCAGGTAGTCAGCGACAGTAAAGTCTCTACGTATTGCCATGGTCGATCCCCTTATAGGCAAATTGAGTCACTTCATTGAGGGTGTCTACGCAGTCCTTGCAGGCCGGACGCTGGCCCGGTTGCAGGGTACAGCCGTCGGGTGTCGGCACCGGTAGCAGGGCGTAGTGCTTGGATAACCAGGTCGGACGCTTGAGCCCGAAGAAGTCCTGGAGTGTCGACTCGGCCACGGTCAGGGCGCCTTCGACCCAGCCCTGGCCATAAGAGTAGGCCTCGCCAACGATATGGATCTGCTGATTTTCCACCGGCCGGCGCATGCGGCAGATGATCTGGTCGAGTCGGTAATTGGCCTTCCATTCATGCCAGCCGCCGCCGTACGGGTCGGCATCCCAGGCGTGATAGACCGCCGAGTAGGGGCGCGGCAGTTCCACCTGGTCGTGGACCTGGGTGACCTGCATCTGTGCCACCCGGACCATTTCATCGCTGACGGTGAACTGGGTCCTGGGCACCACCGGCTCGCTCTTGAGCAGCCCGGCCAGGTTGCTGGGCGTGTGGCCAACGAATGGCGCACCGCCTTCCAGGCCTTTCCAGAACGGTACGGTGCCGATGTCGTTGTAGGAGGCCATCAGCAACGAGTTGAGCGTCGATTCGCCACCTTTCTGTTCGCATTCGGTGCCCATGTAGTAGATCTGCCGCACTGGCAGGTCGGTGACCGAGCGCCCGGCCACCAGTCCGAGCGCGCGCCACCAGGGCTGCTCATAGGCGAGGAAGAGCTTGAAGGCCGATTGCACCAGCACCGAACCGAGATTGTCCTTGAGCCACGGGTCGCTGAAGAACGGCGAGTCGATCAGTTCCAGGGAACGGCGTGGCATGGCCAGGATGATTTTCTTCGCCTTGACCACGGACTGGCCGCCGATGTCGTGGGTGCTGCCGTCCACCGTGGTGGTGGCCTGGAAGTGCAGGCGGTAGGGGAAGTCGGTGTCCTTGGCGAAGCTGATGGCGGTCAGCCGCTGGTTCATGTGCACCCGTTGCTTGCCTGGCAATTGTCCCGGCAGCTTGGCGAACTTCGCCGCGAGGGTCAGGGGCAGGCTCTGGAAACCTTTGCTCAGGGTCAGGAACTCGGTAGTGTCCTTGTACTCGGTGGCCGGCAGTTGGGTCACGGCGCTGGCATTGGCGACGTTGGCGTCATAACCGCCGGCGTCTTTCATGAACTGGTAACCCTCGTTGCTCATCACCCGGTAGAGCAGGTCCCAGAAACCGTACCGCCAGATTTCCTTGCCGAACACCGTGACCTGCATCTGCTGGCACAGGCTGAGCTTGTCGAAGCCCGGGTACACGTAGTTCATCACTTTGACCTGCAGGTCCTCGGGGCAGAAGCCGCGCTCGGACCAGGCCAGGTCGTAGGGGATCTTCTCCGGGGCTTCGACGAAGTCGCGATAGCGAAAGCGCTTGCCGCGCAGGTAAAACAGGTTGTTCTTCGAGTAGACCGGCTTGGGCGCGCCCATGGGGAAATCCTGGCTGGGCAGCTTGAGGTGCTTGACCAGGCTGTCGACGACCACATGGCCGTCGGGCCCCGGGATGTAGCGCATGCCGCCGACCTCGGCGACCACATTGGGCAGCCCCGGCAGATGGATACTGAACAGGCGTCCGCCGATTCGCTCACCGTATTCGAACAGGGCAATGTTCTGCGTATCGCCATGGACCTGTTGCAGACGCCAGGCGCTGTAGCAGCCTGAGACACCACCACCGACCACGGCCACGTCAAGTTCCAGTTCTTGCGACTTCATGGCGAACTCCATTTCGAGGAGAGTGACTGAGGATTCGGAACGCGACCAAGTATTGTCGAGTTTTGTCGAAATGCCAGTTTGCCACTACGGCTTTTCGAATGGGCCGAGTCCTGACCGATCAATTGAAACCTTAGCCGCGATCGGGCGTTCTGGCGCCGCTGAATCGGCCGTCCTCTCAGGCGGGAGGTGTTTTCCAGGTCAATCGAAGTCAGGGTGGTCGGGTTGATTTTCCGGGAATGACCCTTCTCTGATTAAACGTTTTAAACCGGATAAGTTTTAGTAATTGTTTCTGTTTGGTCGATAAAATCAACGGCGTGGTAACTTTCACACGATGTTTGGCAAGGAATGTGACTGAATGGATCTCTCATTGTTAATGCCTCATCGTCAAATGGATGTGGAGGTAGGATCAGGGGCGCGTCTGAGAGCGCTTCTCAAAGAGTGTCATTTGACGGCAACGGATTTCGCACTCTATTGTGGTGTTAAGGCCCAGCATGTGAATAATTGGTTTAATCGGGGGGTGCCGTTGCGGCGGCAAGAAGCGATTGCCGCTTTGTTGTCGGTCAATGTTCGCTGGCTGCGTGAGGGGCGGGGGCTCAAGTACCCGGAGCGGGTCGATAAAAAACAGCCGGTCGATCAGGTCGTTTGTGACAAAGTGTCCTGGAGAACCGAAGTAAAGAGTGCGCCTGTCTGTTGGGTGCGTATGGTCGGCGATAATATGGGCGGGAGAGTTCCAGGAGGAGCGCTTGTTGCTTTTGAACCTTCGCTGACGAAGATTGAAGAAAAAACCGTGTGTGTGTTTATGTTGGATGGCGTACAGCGGGTAGACTACCTTTATCCTGAACCGAATGGGAGTCTGGGTCTACATCGCTACAGCGACGCCAATACATCAAAAAACAATAATACCCTGGTGGAGGCTTCGCCGCCGATCGTTGAAGTGTGCGGGCGGGTGTTGGGATGGGTGATGCTCGATGCGCTTGAGTGACGGTCCGTGAAGGCTTTCAAATCAGCCCGTACAGGGCTGCCCTCGCTACCGCGGCGGTCTTGTTGGCAGCCCCTAGCTTCCTGATGGCGGTGCCAATGTGGAAATTCACCGTACGCTCGCTCAACTGAAGCAGTTGAGCGATTTGCCCCACTGTCTTTCCGAGGGCGGACCATCTGAGCACCTCGATTTCTCGGGGTGAGAGTTTGTGGGGGCTGTCGATAGGCGATTGTAGGTCAGTCATGATGATGTGCAATAAATTGCACAACCAGATGGCATGGTTCGATTTTTCATGGAACTCTTCAAGTGAAAGTGCCGGGGTCGCTCGCGCGACACTTAGAATGCTTTTTCGACTGCGGGCGTCATGGGTGGATTGGGACAGTCCGTGTATCAGGCCATGGTTTTTTTGTTGCACTCTAAAGTCGGGTTGCTTGAGAAAAGCTTCGTCCGACCAGAGCAGGGGGAGCAATGAATTCTGGCCGTGCAGGGTAATCGGATCTATCGCCTGGAAATAACGTTGTTGATAGAGCGTGTTCCAGGCGGGGGGATAGTTGTTGTGTGATTGGGCAGCGCCGTACAAGGGCGAGGGTGATGGGTAGAAGGTGTAAGCGTAGTGCTCAAAACCAAGTTGCTGAATCAGGGTTTCTGTCACCGCGAATAGTGTTTCAGTGTCCTTGATATAAGGCAGGTCTCGTAATAATTGGTCTTTCCAGTACTTCATTGTTGTGCCTTGGGTTAGAGAAAGGTACGGATTTGAAGGCCTGAAGTTTAGATAAAAACGAGGTCTATACAAGCCGGGTTGTTGATTTTCGGAAGAGGCTGAGTGTTGGCGTTTATAAGCAAACGTTTTTCAGCTATTTGGCGCATGAAATGTTGACTGCTGGTTTTCTGGGAGACAGCCGTTTCATACGATAGGAGGGGGCAGATTTGAGTCCGATGATTGGAGTCGGTCGCGGCGGTAGACCGTCAGGTAGACGCTACCGCCGACAGGATGAACGGCTGCGGGAGAGCGCGAGGGGGATCAGGTTGCCGGGGTACTGGCGAAAATCTCCAGGCGCTCGGCATAGGCGGTAAAGTGTTCCAGGTGCGGATAGTGTGTCGCTGGACATTGCTCGGGGAGCATCATCTTGCTGAAGCTCCAGGCAACCGCCAGGCTGATGCCTTCCTGACGAATCGTACCGTCCTGCGGCAGCGGCTGGCGCGCCAGTTCGTGCTCGATTTGCGTGTAGGCGGCGTGCAGTTGGCCGGTGACCCGTTCCAACCAGGGACCGTGCTGCTTTTCTGCCGGGCGCAGGTTCTTCTCGTAGACGATCTGCACCGATTTCTCGCAGGCGGCCAGGGCCAGTCCGATCAGCCGCAGCCCGCGTACTTGCTCGGCCAGGTTGGCATAGGACGGGCCAGGGCCGGCGATCAGCGCCAGATACTCGAGAATCAGCCCGGAGTCCATCAACACTTCACCGCTGTCGCAGACCAGGGTCGGGGCCTTGACCACCGGGTTGATCTGCGCAAAGCGCTCGAAGTCACGAAACACCGAGACCGACTGGTGTTCGAAGGCAATACCCAGGTGCTTGAGGGTGATGGCGACCCGGCGCACGTAGGGAGAGTCCAGCATACCGATAAGCTTCATTGATCTTGTCCTTTTGATACGGTGAAGAAACCTTGGTCGTTCTATTGAGTCCTGGCGAATACTAGTTGGCTATCGAGTTGAGTTTCAAGCCGCCAGCTATGCTCCTGTATGACCGTCATTGGGTACGAGCGAGGCCTGCCATGCACGCTGTCAAAACTGCCCTTGTGCTTGCTGGCGGCGGTAGCCTCGGCGCGGTCCAGGTGGGCATGCTCAAGGCTCTGGTGGAGGCCGGGGTGAGCTTCGATCTGGTGATCGGCGCCTCGGTCGGTGCCATCAACGGCGCCTACTTCGCCGCGCGCCCCACCGCGCAGGGTGTGGCGGAGCTGGCGGACTTCTGGCGCAACTTGCGCAAGGGCGATGTGTTTCCCTTGTCGTTGCTCGACACCCTCGGGGCGCTGTTCAATCGGCGCGGCTTTCTATTGCAGGCCACGGCGCTGGAACGACTGGTCAAGCGCGCCTTGCCCGTGGCACGGATCGAGGACACGGTCCTGCCGCTGCATATCGTTACCACCAACCTGCTGACGGGGGCCGAAGAGCTGTTGTCCAGCGGCAGCGTGGAGCAGGCGCTGCTGGCCAGCGCGGCGATCCCGCTGGTTTTTCCTTGTGTGAGGATTGGTGACAAGCTGTTGATCGACGGTGGTGTGGCGAGTAATACACCGATTGCCAGCGCGGTCGACCTGGGGGCCAGCCGCATCGTGGTGGTGCCGACGGGCTTCGGTTGCGCCTGCCCACAACCGCCCGCCGGCCTGGTGGCCTTGGCGCTGCACACGTTGAACCTGATGAGCATGCGGCAATTGGTGCGCGATATCGAACTCTACGCGCACCGGGCGGGTATTCACGTGGTGGCACCTTTGTGTCCCTTGGGGATCTCGGTCTTTGACTTCAGCCAGACCGATGCCTTGTTGCAGCGCGCCTATGAGCAAACCCGCGCCTGGATCGAAGAGGGCGGGCTGGTTCGTACCGGTGTACCCGATTCATTGCAGGCTCACACTCATCCCTCGGCGCATGGGCACTGAGGCCACTCAAGTAGCGGGTTGAGCCAGACGGTAATTCGCCGCTTGTCGTTGATCAAGGTCGAGGGTTGAAACGCTTGATGGAAAATTTCATGGCGCAAATCAGCCTGTGAAGTGCCCAGCGTGATAAAAATTCGCTACGCTCGAACCCCTCAGCGAACTTCCCAAGGATGTGATGCATGCGCGTACTTCAGAGCAATACCCAGGACGATTTTCGGGTCAAGGCCTACGCCGGGACCAGTGGCGTGTTACTGGCCATCGACCTTGCCGAATCGCGGCGGGCCGGCCTGCTCGGTTTTGCCATCGAACGCCAGGAGGGCACCCAGCCGTGGGAGTTCCTGTTCAACAGCCTGACGTTCCCTGGCAAGGCGCACACCTTCCCCCAGTACCACGCGACCCCGAGCAATCTGGCGCCTTTGCAGAAATTCCGTTGGGCCGACTACAACGTCGAGCCCGGAAGCACCTGCAACTATCGGGTGCACCTGGCCTATGGCACGCCCGACGCACCGCAACTGGGTGAATCGCTGGCGGTGACGGTGACCACCGACAATGGTCTGCCCAAGGGCCAGCGGGTGATCTTCAACCGTGCGGTGGCGGCCAGTCAGGGTTTCGAGCGCAAGTTTCCCGACCTGGACAAACTGATCAGTACCCAGAAAAACCTGCCCATCGAAGCCTGGCCCGATGCGGCGCGCCTGTGGTTGGAAAACGGTCTGCTGGAAGAACTGCTCGGTTTTATCGCCCGGGCGACGGATGTGCAGTGGGGCCTGGATATCGCCATCTATGAGTATCAGTTAAAGGCGATTGTCGATGCGGTGAACGCGGCGCAGCAGCGCGGTGTGCGGATTCGCGTGCTGTACCACGCCAAGGTCGGTGATGAGGACACCACCCTGAACGAGCAGAGCCTGGCGCCGATTCCGGCCGAGAGCAAACGCGGGCGGGTCACCAGCAATATCTTCCACGACAAGTTCATTGTTCTCAGCCAGCGCGATGCCGGCGGCGAGTACCGGCCTGAAGCGGTGCTCTGTGGCAGTACCAACTTCACCGCCAACGGCGTGTATCGCCAGGCCAACGTGGTGCATGTGCTCGATGACAGCCGCCTGGCCAGCGAGTACACCCAGGTCTTCGAGGAAATCTGGGCGGCCCCGGCGGATGTGGCGGCGACCCGCAAGTGGATCACCCAGAATAATCCCATGGACCCGAGCCAGCCGCTGTTCGCCGGGTTTTCCCCGCGTACCGGGCAGGGCGATCTGAAAGAGTTCGTGCAGATCATCAGCGCGGCGCAAAAGGACGTGCTGTTCGCCACGGCCTTCGCCTTGCCCCAGGAAATCCTCGACGCCCTGCTCGGCAAGCCGCATGACGATGTGTTGCGCTTCGGCCTGCAGAATACCGCCAGCAGCATCTCGGGCATCCACGCCGACCGTACCGACGATTTTGTTGCCACGGCCTTGCTCAATACCGGTCTGGAGGGTTGGATCAAGGAAGGGCTGCTGGGCCAGAAGGGCAACCTGCTGGTGCATACCAAGGCGATCGTCACCGACTTCACCACGGATGCGCCGACCATTATCAGTGGCAGCCACAACCTCAGCGTTGGGGCCAGTGACGGCAACGACGAGAACTACCTGGTGATCCGTGGCGATGTCGATCTGGCCGACCGTTATGGCCTGGAGATTCTGCGTTTCTACGAGCACTACCGGTTTCGCTATTACGCGAAGAAGCTGGAGCTCAAGCAGGTCCAGCCGCTGTCACCGGACAACAGCTGGAGCGACGGGTATTACCAGGATGGCGATCTGAAAATGCTGTCGCGCTTGCGCTTTGCCGGGCGCTGAAATCCCGTCCGGGAAGCCGGGTGCAGGGCCTGCATAACGCTGCGTTACCTGTAGGCGGTGGCTTGCCGGCGATAGCGTCTGATCGGGCGATGCAAGGCTCACGGGCCTTATCGCCAGCAAGCCGGCTCCTACTAGGGCGTGCGGTCAGGTGGCGAGATGCTTCATCGCCGCGCGATACTGCTTCGTCCGCCGGCCGATAAACAGCCGATCCAGCACCAGCGCCCACACCGCCGAGACTTCGGGGTGAGGGCGTTGGCCCTTGCTCAAACGCCGCAGCTGGAACTTGACCACCGCCATGCTCGCCAAGGCCGCTAGCGGCTTTTTCTTCCAGTGGATCGGTGGCAATTGCGGATGGCTGTTCCGGCCTTCGCGCCAGTGCCGGGGCAGGTGCGGCTCCACGGCCAGCGCGGTGCCGATACCGGCCATGGCGATGCCGCTGTCCAGCACCTGCTCGACGATGGGCAAGCGTCGAATGCCTCCAGTGACCATCACCGGCATGGTCGCGACCTTCGCCAGCGCGCCGGCCATCTCCATGAAATAGGCTTCCCGCGCCAAGGTGCGACCGTCCCGTGCTTCGCCCTGCATGGCCGGAG
Organism: Pseudomonas sp. GW821-FHT03C07; assembly: GCF_059420925.1. Lineage (NCBI taxonomy): Bacteria > Pseudomonadati > Pseudomonadota > Gammaproteobacteria > Pseudomonadales > Pseudomonadaceae > Pseudomonas > Pseudomonas sp. GW821-FHT03C07. Next base: position 20,545 of record NZ_JBWKUQ010000029.1, on the reverse strand, counting down.
CCTCGTAGCTGCCACCCGAGAGTTCGACCAGGTCCACTGGCAAATCGTTGAGCCATTCGATCACTTGGCGCGCATCGTCAGCGTCGAAGCCGCCACGCTGGAAGTCCGCCGAGTTGAGTTTGACCGCCACGCAAAAATCCGCTGAGACAACTGCCCGGACCGCCGCGACCACCGACAGCAACAAGCGTGCGCGATTTTCCAGCGAGCCGCCCCAACGGTCGTTGCGCTGGTTGCTCAGCGGCGAGAGGAACTGGCTGATCAGGTAACCGTGAGCGGCGTGGATCTGCACACCGCTGAAGCCTGCTTGCTCGGCGAGGCGGGCACTGTTGGCGAAGCGCCCGATCACCTCTTCGATATCCGCTTCGCTCATGGGCCGCGGTTCGGCGAACATCTTCGAGAACCCGCCCAGGTCCAGCGCCACGGCGGACGGTGCCCAGGCGATCTGGCCAAGGTTGGCCATGGTCTGGCGCCCTGGGTGGTTGATCTGCATCCAGAACTGCGCGCCCTTGGCCCGGCCAATGGCGGCCCACTGGCGAAATTTCTCCAGGTGCCGTTCATCTTCCAGCACCACGCCGCCCGGGCCGGTCATGGCGCGGCGGTCGATCATCACATTGCCGGTCAGCAGCAACCCCGGCTCGCCGTCGGTCCAGGCACGGTAGAGTTCCATCAACTGAGCGGAGGGCGCGTTATCCAGGTCAGCCATGTTCTCTTCCATGGCGGCCTTGGCGATGCGATTCGGGATCTGTACGCCATTGGGCAAGAGCAGTGCTTGAAAGGGTGACATGCTTGACTCCGGGGTAGTGGGGAGTTCAGGCTAAGCTTAAACCTAACTTTAATGTCAAGCGTCCGTTCGAGGCCTCTTATGAAAATCGGTGAACTGGCCCTGCGCAGCGGCCTGGCGGCTTCGAAGATCCGGTTCTACGAAGCCCAGGGATTGATTCGCAAGGTACAGCGTCAGGCCAATGGTTACCGTGAGTACCCGGCCGAGGTGTTGCAGACGTTGTCGATCATCCAGTGCGCGCAACAGGCAGGTTTCAGCCTCGAGGAACTGCGGGCGTTGGTGCCGGTGGCCGAGACCGGGGGGGTGGGGCATGAGGTCATGGTCGACAGCCTGGAGCGCAAGATCGATCAGATCGAAGCCATGCAGGCGCGTCTGGCTCATAGCAAGTTGCAGTTGCTGGGGATCGTCAACAGTATCCGCAACCGGCCCGAAGGGACCAGTTGTACGGAAAACACCGAGCGGGTATTGGCGTCGATACAGTCGCCTCCATCGCGCCCGCCCTTGTAGGCGAGTTTCAATTCTCATTGCTGCAAGAGTCGCTGAAGGCCTGGTAGCGCAGGGCGAGCCCCGCGCGGATTTATTCCCTGGCCAATGAATAGGATCGGCTGACCGGCAGGGGATGGCGCATCAAATTGCCCACCACCAACGCCCCCGACAATGCCAGCAACCCCGCGACCCAGAGCACCGTGCCAAAGCCGCCGACAAAGGCTGCACGAGCCAAAGGCTGGACCATCTGGCGCGCTGACTCCGGCAGTGTTGCCATGGCTGCCGGCATGTCGCCGGCGACCACCCGCGAGGCAATCGCCTGGGCCTGATCGAGCCAGGGGGCGGCGTGCGCGGCGAGGCTGGCCTGGAGCAATTGCTCGGTATGGCTGGCCAGCAAGGCCCCCAACACACCAATGGTCAGCATGATCGCGCTGAAGCGCATGGTGGTGCTCATGCCCGAAGCCATGCCGGCTCGTTCCCGCGGCACGCAGGCCATGATGTTCTTCTGGGTGTCGCCGTTGAGCAGCCCGGCGCCGGCACCGGTCACGGTAATTGCCAGGGCGAACGGCAGATAGGCGCCACTGCCGACCGCCCATGCACTGAGCAGGTTGCCGCAACCGACCAGGGTCAGGCCGCTTGCCATCATTGTCGCCGGGGCAAAGCGTGAGGCCAGGTGAATACCGATGCGCGGGCAGATCAGCATGGCCAGGGCGAACGGCAGCATGCCCAGGCCTGAAGTCACGGCGGAAAAACCCAGGCCGTTTTGCAGGTAGAACGGCAGCAGGGTCATCATCACCTGGGCGCAGCCGGCATAGGCGAACATCCCCAGCAGGGCACCGATAAAGCGCGGGTGACGGAACAGTTGCAGGTCGACCATCGGCCGTTGCTGTATCCGCTCGACGAACACGAACAGTCCCAGCAGCGCGGCGCCACCCAACAGTCGGGCGTAGGTCAGCGGGTTGTTCCAGCCGATGCGATTGGCTTCGATCAAACCCCAGATCAGGCACAGCAGCGCGCCGCTGAAGGCCAGGCTGCCCCAGGGATCGAGGCGCGCCGCCTGGCTGTCCCGGGACTCCGGCACGGCGTGACGGACCATCGCCATCAACAACAGGCCCACCGGCAGGTTGAGGTAGAAGGTCCATCGCCAGCCCAGGTACTGGGTAATCAACCCGCCAAGCGTTGGCGCGGCGGTCATCGCCACGCCCATGCAGGCGCCCCAGAATGCCCAGGCCTTGGCCCGCTCGGCCTCATCGTGAAAGACATGGCCGATGGAGGCGAGGGCGGAGGTCAGCAGCAGCGCGGCGCCGATGCCCTTGATGGCGCGGGCGATATCGAGGAACAGGCTGTCGGGGGCCGCGCCGCAACCCAGCGAGGCGAGGATGAACAGGGTCAGGCCCCAGAGCAGGGTTTTGCGCCGGCCGAAGCGGTCGGCGATGTTCCCTGCCGGTAGCAGCAGGGCGGCGAAGGCCAGCATGTAGGCACTGACGACCCATTCGATATCGGCGAAGTTGGCCCCCAGGTCACGGGCAATGCTCGGCAGGGTGACGGCGACGATGTTGGTGTCGAGGACAATCAGCGAGCAGACGCCGGAGGCGGTCAGCAGCGTCACGCGCGGGCTGGCCCGGCTCATGGCTGGGCCTGCGACGGCAGGGCGGCGATGGCGTCCTTGAACCGCGTGCGGGCCAGCTCCAGATCCAAGATTGCCTTGTGGGCAATGCAGGGGGATGAATCGGCTGTTGCCACCAGCGGCAGGCTCAGGCAAGCATATGGCAAAGGGTTAATGGATTTGACGGGCATGCTGCAAGCTCTCTACTGTGGCGGTAGAAGCAGCTTATCGTGGGTCGCGCGTGGCTTTGTTAGGTGGGCTTCAGCACTTCATTACCTTTGAGCTAATGCTTGTATGGAGATTCGTCATTTCCGTTATTTCCTGGCGGTGGCCCGGCATCGCAATTTCACCCGTGCCGCCGAGCAGCTGGATATCGCGCCGCCGACCCTGAGTCGACAGATCCAGGACATGGAGGCGGCCCTCGGCACCCGGCTGTTTTTGCGCGGGCAGCGCGAAGTCACTCTCACGGAAGCCGGTGCGGCGCTGCTGCCGGAAGCCGAGGCGACGGTGCGTCAGTTCGAGTTCGCCCAGCGCAATGCGCAGCGGGCCGGGCGTGGTGAGGTGGGGCATATCGAACTCGGTTATGTGGCGTCGGCGGTGTACTCCGGGGTGTTGCAGCGTCAGGTCAAGGCCTTCAGCCGGGAGTTCGCCGAGGTCAGTCTGGCGGTGCGGGAAAGCCCGATGGCGGTGTTGCCGGGACTGATCGCCGAGGGCCGTTTCGATATCGGTTACGTGCGCTCGCCGATGTCCTTGCCCGAGGGCGTGGACGCGGTGCGCCTGAATGCCGAGGGGTTTGTGCTGGCCGTGGCGGACGATGCCTGGTTGTGCCGCTTGAAACAGATCGGCGCCGAACATTTGCAGAACGAAACCTTTATTCTCCCGGAGCAGATCAGCGGTACCCTGCAGGTCGCCGCCCAGGGCGGTTATGCGCCGAAGCTGGGGCCACAGCCCGGAGGGCTGGTGGCGGTGATCGCGGCGGTGTCCCTGGGCCAGGGCGTGGCGGTGGTGCCCGAGTCGGTGATCGGCCATGTGAACCTGCCGAATGTGCTGTATCGGCCGATCCATGGTTGCGCGGCGAGTTCCTGGTTGTCGCTGATATATCGACGCTTCGAAAAAGCTCCGGCGGTGGCGCGTTATATCGACCGGGTCAAACGTGAATTTCCCGGAGAGGGGGCTTGATCGAGCCTGAAGGCCGGAGCGACTCCCCCCATGATCGACTATCATCGGTGAAGCGACCGGCACGGTAAATAATATCGTTGCGGTCGGACCTGCCATCACCCATAAAGCATGCCGTTGGTCGGTCTTCCAGGGGTATTGACCTGTACGGCGAGCGGGTCCTCCTGAATAATGGCCAGTAGCCAATACTCCACCGCGCACTCGCAGGGAAGCAGGTACAATCCGCCGTTTTTTCACCGAGTCCGGGGCTTTCCCGACTCGATGTTTCAGAGACTCGTCATGCTCATTGGTAGCTATTCTCCCGTGCTGGTCTTTATTTCCCTCTGTGTGGCGATCCTGGCCTCTTATACCGCGTTGGACCTGACCGGGCGCATTGCCACGGCACGCGGTCGGGCGGTGTCCCTGTGGATGGCCGGCGGTGCCCTGGCCATGGGCGTGGGCATCTGGTCCATGCACTTTATCGGCATGCTAGCGTTCAAACTGCCCATTGCCTTGGCCTACGACGGGCCACTCACATTCCTGTCGCTGTTGATCGCGATTCTTTCCAGCGGCTTTGCCCTGTGGCTGGTCAGCCAGCCCCGCCTACCGATGGCCCAATTGGCTTTGGGTGCTCTGGTCATGGGGGCCGGCATCAGCGCCATGCATTACTGCGGCATGGCGGCGCTGAGGATGCAGCCCGGCATCGATTACGACCCGACCCTGTTCGGCGCCTCGCTGGTGATTGCCGTGGTCGCTTCCGCCGCGGCCTTGTGGATCGCCTTTCGCCTGCGGCGCAACACCCCCTATGTGCGCCTGGCCCGCAGCGGCGCCGCGGTGATCATGGGCCTGGCGATTGTCGGCATGCACTACACCGGCATGGCGGCCGCCAACTTCAGCGAGGGTAGTTTCTGCGGGGCGGTGGGCAGCGGGTTGTCCGGCACGGGCCTGGACAATCTGGTGCTGGTGACCAGCCTGGCGGTGCTGTCCATCGCGCTGTTGACCTCGCTGCTCGATGCGCGGCTCGAAGCCCGGACCGCCGTGCTGGCCAACTCGCTGAGCCAGGCGAATCAGGAACTCGTCCAGTTGGCGTTGCACGATACCCTGACCGGCTTGCCGAACCGGGTGCTGCTGGCGGACCGTATCGACCAGGCGATGCACAAGGCCACGGCCGATGGCGGCTGCTTTGCGCTGATGTTCATCGATCTGGACGGTTTCAAGCCGGTCAACGATGCGTTCGGTCACCACATGGGCGATCAATTGCTGCGTGAAGTCGCCCTGCGTCTGCGTGATGACCTGCGCAGCCAGGACACCCTGGCGCGTATTGGCGGTGATGAGTTTGTGCTGCTGGTGCAACTGGCCGAGCCGGACGATGCGCTGCAAGTGGCGTCGCGTCAGGTCAGCCTGATCTCCCGGCCTTTCCGGGTGGCCAACCACGACCTGTTGATCTCCGCGAGCCTCGGTATCGTGCTCTACCCGGGTAACGGCCAGACCGCCGAGGAATTGCTGATGAACGCCGATGCGGCGATGTATCACGCCAAGGGCGCCGGCAAGAACGGCCACAGCTTCTTCGACGTATCGATGAACAACAACGCACTCAAACAGCTTCAACTGCTGCAGGACCTGCGCCAGGCCCTGGAACAGGAGCAATTCCGCCTGTATTACCAACCCAAGTTCGATGCTCTCAAGGGCACCCCGGTCGGCGCCGAAGCGCTGTTGCGCTGGGAGCACCCGGAGGAGGGGCTGCTGCTGCCGGACAAGTTCATCACCCTGGCGGAAAAGACCGGTCTGATCATCCCCATCGGTGAATGGGTACTGAACGAGGCGTGCCGACAAATGCGCCTGTGGTATGAGCAGGGTTACCAGCATTGGCGGATCGCGGTGAATCTCTCAGCCCTGCAGTTTTGCCATGTGGGCCTGGTCGACAGCGTTGCCAGTGCTCTGGAGCGGCATCAGTTGCCGGCCAACAGCCTGACCCTGGAAATCACCGAAACCACCGCCATGAGTGACGCCGATGCGAGCATGGCGGTGCTGCAGAAACTCTCGGACATGGGCGTGGACCTGTCCATCGATGACTTCGGTACCGGCTATTCGAGCCTGATGTACCTCAAGCGCCTTCCAGCCAACGAGCTGAAGATCGACCGCGGCTTTGTCCGCGACCTGGAGCATGACAGCGACGACGCGGCGATCGTCTCGGCGATTGTCGCCCTGGGGCAGGCGCTGGGGTTGCGGATCGTCGCCGAAGGGGTGGAAACCGATATGCAGCAGAGCTTTCTCACCCGCCTGGGGTGCGACTCCCTGCAAGGCTACTTGCTGGGGCACCCCTTGCCGGCGGAGAGATTCATGGCCGATATCGATCGGCTTGAACGGCAGGCCGCGAGCTAGGCCTCGACACCGTCGAGGTGTTCACCGGTCTTGCTGCGCATCATTGTCGCGGCAAGGCCTGCACCCAGTGCGGCAAACACCGCGCCCACCAGAAAGGCGCTCTGATACCCGTCGTTGAGAGCTGACAGCGCCGGCACGCCCGCTGCGAGGTGCAGTTCGGTGCGCGCCGCGGCCAGGCTGGCCAGTGCCGCCAGCCCCAGCGCGCCGCCCATCATGAAGGCGGTGTTGACCACGCCGGAGGCCAGTCCTGATTCGGACGGTGCGACATCGTTCATCGCCGCCAGCAGCAGCGGATTGAACGCGATACCTGCGCCCAGTCCCAGCAACAGCATGCCCGGAAGGACGTGATGGAGGAAATGGCCATCGACCGGCGCCTGGGCGAACAGCAGCAAGCCGAGGGTCGCCAGGGCCAGCCCGACCGCCAGTGGCAGGCGAATGCCGAAACGCATCACCAGCCTGGCCGAGATCCCCAGGGAAAAGACCGCCATGATCAGGTTCGCGGGCAGGAACGCGAGCCCCACCTCCCAGGGCGTGTAGCCCAGCACCAACTGCATGTACAGCGCCGACAGAAAGAACCAGGCAAACATCGCGGCGGCCCAGAGCATGCCGATGATATTGGCGATGGCCAGGTTGCGCAGGCGGAACAGGCGCAGGGGCATCAGCGGCGCTTTCACCCGGGTCTCGATGACCAGAAAGAGCAGCAGCAGGCCGACGGCGATCAACAATTGGGTGAGCGTGCGTAGCGAGGTCCAGCCCATCTCGTTGCCATTGACGATGGCGTAGACCGCCAGCATCAGTGAGGCGGTCACACTGAGGGCACCGGCCACATCGAGGTTGCGGGACGGATGCTGGTTGAGGGTTTTCGAGAGCAGGCGCAGGGACAGCGCGATGACCACCACGCCGATCGGCAGGTTGACCAGGAAGATCCAGTGCCAGCTCAAGGTGCTGGTGAGCACGCCGCCGAGCAGGGCGCCCAGGCTGCCGCCACCGGCGCAGACGAAACCGTAGACGCCCATGGCCTTGGCCCGGTCGGCCGGTTCGCTGAACAGGTCCATGATCAGCGACAGGGCCACGGCGGTCACCACGGCGGCGGCCAGGCCTTGAAAGGCTCGGGCCCAGATCAGTGTTTCCTGGTTGTGGGCCAGGCCACAGGCCAGCGAGGCGAGGGTGAAGAACGCGATGCCGAGCAGGAACAGGCGTCGATGGCCGTAGAGGTCGCCTAGCCGACCACCCAACAGCAGGAAGCCGCCGAAGGTCAGCATATAGGCGTTCACCACCCAGGCCAGGGAGGTTTGCGTGAAGTGCAGGTCGGTCTGGATCGAAGGCAACGCGACGTTAACGATGGTGGTGTCGAGCACGATCATCAGCACCCCGAGGCACAGGACGATCAAGGCGAGCCAGCGGTGGTCCGACCCGGCTGCGGGGGAGGCAGGTGCTGTCATGGGGGGATCTCTCGTGGGAGGGCCGGCGAGTTTAGGCCGCCGATCAAGCGCGGCTCAATAGAGAGAGTGTAGGGAGGTTGTGAAGGGGTCAGGGCGATGGGCTGATGATCGGAGAGTGGATATCGCAGGCCGTGCCGCCCAGCGCATCCGAGCTGACCGTAACATCACTACCATGGGCCCTGGCGATTTCACGAACGATAAACACCTCCAGCCCGATGCTGCCCATGTCGCTGTCGTCTGCGGTGTTGTGGGTCTTCAGTTCTAACAGCATGGCCTTCAATGCGTGCAAGCCATTATGGATTTGCCACGGTATCCAGTGCTGTGCGCAAGTCGGCGGCGCTGGCGAATTCGTGTTGTGCAACCAGCCGGCCATTGTCCAACTGCAACCACAGTACCTTCTCCTCAGCGCCTGGGTAACGGGGCGCCACGCGGTTTTCGCGGTCGAGCAAAACGCGGTAGTTGTAGTCACGCATGGCGGGGATGGCGAAGAGTTTGCTGACCAAAGCAGGCATGCGCTGGATATCGGCCACGAATACGCTATGCCGCGCCTCCAGGAAACCTTTGGGCTTGTCCTGTAAGGCGGCCTTGACCAGCTTTGCGCCGTCCATCGTGCGGGCGACCAGCAGAATCTGGGTGCTCTCATCCAGGCTGTAGGGCCGGTCATATTGATCAAGCAAGGTCCAGGGGGCCAGGCGTTCGCCGATCTCTGTCGCCTGAACCAGAACCGGTAGCAGGCTCAACAACAACGCAATTGCAACTCTCACTGCTCATGACCTCGTAGTTCAGATTGTATTGATCGGCATTGTGCAGTGGCGGGACTCATCACGTTTCACGCAACCACATCATCCATGAAGTCGCCTGTAGCAACCTCGGGCATCAGGATAGCAAGGTGGGTTGTGCACGTCCGAGTCTTGTGCCCGTGAGGCCCGGGATTGCACTGCATCAAACGTCAGCGCCTGAGGTGCAGGCGGGTGTTGTGTTGCTTTTTCGCGTCAGTGACCGCAGCGACATTCCCCTCAAAGGAACGGATATATAAGTGAGCGTCCCACCGTGTGTGCTTGTTTTTCCCTTTTGATGAGGTGCCTTTACTGACAGAGAACCCTGAGGAAATGAACTAAAAATCTAAAGCGCCATTACGAAATGGATCCGATGAGGCGCGCGATGGCACTCATTCGCGGTGGGTGCGGATTCGGATCTTGCAGGAGGAAAGTTCGGTGGGATGGCTGAGTCATCGCATCGACAAGGCGAAGTAGAAGGGCGGTCGGCGCTGTGGGCGATCGCTACAACAGGGAGAATGCACAAATGGATTTGGGTCTTGATGAGCGTCTCGATGACACCTGCACGGTGCTGTTCCAGCTCAGCAGAGAGTTGTTGGACCGCCGTGATTTTTTGTACGAGCTGGCTTGTCGCCTGGAGGGCTGGGGAGGGGTTGAGGTACTGCGTATTCAGCTCGAGGGGTACAGTTATGAGTCTCAATCCGATCTTGAAGACTTGGCAGAGGCTTTCGAGGACGTTGAGGGGCGACAAGGAGAGGGCGATGACAGCGCGATTACCTGATCCCGTTGTCGACACCCCGATGATTGTGACGTTGGACGAGCTGCGGGCCTATGAATACGACCCTAGGGTGAGTCGCAACCCACTGTATGACGAGATACGGGCCTCGATCCTCAGCCGTGGTTTGGATGCACCACCGCCCATCACCCGTCGGCCAGAAGAGGCACACTTCATCATCCGCAACGGCGGTAATACGCGGTTGGCGATTCTCAATGACCTCTGGCAGGAAACCCGAGACGAGCAGTTCTTTCGTATTCACTGCTTCTTTCGCCCCTGGCCGGCCCGGGGGGAAATCGTTGCCCTGGCAGGGCACTTGACGGAGAGCGATCTGCACGGTGGGCTGACCTTTATCGAGCGGGCGCTGGGTGTGGAGCGACTGAAGGCGTTCTATGAACAGGAGCTGGAGGCGTCGCTTTCCCAGCGTGAGTTGGCCAAACGTCTCATGGCCGATGGTTACCCGGTTTCGCAGTCCCACATCAGCAAGATGCAGGACACGGTGCGCTATTTGCTGCCGGCCATTCCCAATACGTTGTATGCAGGCTTGGGTAAGCCCCAGATCGAAAAGCTGGCCGCGCTGCGCCGTTCGAGTGAAAGAGCCTGGTTGAAGCACGCGAGGGCAGCGTTTCAACCAATGGATCATGGGCCACTGTTCAAGGAAACCCTCGCCCTGTTTGACCAGGGGAACTTCAACTACGAGCGTTTCCAGGATGAGTTGCTGCACAAGATGGGGCAGTTGCTGGGACAGGATTACAACACGCTAAAACTGGACTTCCTCGAACCTGAACGGCAGGTACCGCAACAGCATTCGTTGGGGCTCCCCCTGGCGTCTCCTACGTTACCGCCTCCGTTGATGGCCGGGCTAGGGTTGGTCACTGACCAGGTTCCTGGGCCGTCAGGGGGGCTGGCGTCGGACAATCCCGTGAGGGTTGGCGAAGTGGTTCCGCCTGAGCCTTTGGGCGAGCCGGAGCTCCCTGGTGGGCTTCCGTTCACGCTCGCGGCAGAGGAGCAGCCTACAGCTCTTCAGAGCCATATAGGCTCGACCATACCGCAACAGCTGCCATCCACTGATGTGATCGGGCTTCTGCAGGTCAGCGACGAAGGTGATGCGATAGCCGATGTCGAGCCTATCCCCGAACCGTTCGTTGCGGTGCAGGTGGATGAATCCGATGGGGTGATGGACTGTGATGAGCTCCAAGGCGTTGTCGATGATCCTGAGGGTTTGCGCCGGGAGATTTTTAGTTTGGTGCAGGACATCGCCGATGAGGTGGCACTGGCGCCTGAGTCTTTCTGCGCGAGCGACCAGGGCATCGGTTTTCGGTGTGTCCGTCCGGTGGACTGGGGCAATGATTCGTTTACTGTCGCACCAGAGGGGCTCACGCCTCAGGCGTGCATTCTCCTCAATCTCTTGGAGGGGTTGAGCGACGGTTGTGGACTGGCGTCAGGGCCAGGACCACTCAGGGGCAACGTTAATCTGGCGTTGCCCTTAGAAATGCCCAGTGACCGATTTGCGGTCAAGCTCGGGCAATTACTACTGGGCGGTTTGCCGCTTGGCGATCAACCGGCATCGAGAGCTGAGCGTCTCAGCGATGCCGCCTTGATCAAGCTGTTCCGGGTCATACGCTTGGCTCGGCGCCTTATTGAACGACAGGAAGATCGGCCTGTGAGTCAGGTCATTTGATAACCATGGAATGGTGAAGGTACAGGTGCTCCCTTTGAATCTGGCAGTCATCTTTCAAGTATTGGACAACATCAAAAATGGCGAGCTGCATAACCTACGGGACATACGCTCCGTTCTGGAGGTGGCCATGCTGATGACTGTGCGTGAGCCAACGCTAAACCTGGCGATGGTCTTGAGCGTCAATTTAACGGGGAGTTGGTGTCCGGTCTGGTAGGGGTAAGTCCACCTCGTTCATCCTGGCAAGTGGGGGCAGAGTGGCTGAGGGGGCGTTCTCCAGGTGATTCCACTGGAATCATACTGGCAGGGCGCTACTGTATTTTCAGCCGGCTCAGTAGGTGGCTCGCTTGCGTCATTCCTGTTTTTTTCAGCATTTTTTCTCGCTCTTCGCCCGCTAAAACGAATGGTCCGTAAACCTGTTTGTCGACTGACGTCTCGCCTGTTCCTGATGACACTGATGCCCTGACCTCAAGCTATCAGGAGTCTTCCATGTCCAATCCATTTCCACTCACTCTCGGTCCTTTGCGCAGTGCCATGGAGCTGACGCTTCACACTCACTACGCTGCCCGCATTTGGCAAGGCAGACCCGCTGGTGAAGAGAAGAGCGGCATCATCAGCCTCAACGGTTTCGTCGGCTTGATGAACAAGATCAAACGTGGAGCCGAGCGGGATGACCCCTATGCCGACTTCTGGATGATCCGAATCCACGAGAAGCTCAAGGACTCGAAAGACGCCTTGACCCTGATTAAGGATCAACTGGATGAGCTGATGGGCTGTCTGCCCACTGCCATTCGCGTAGGCGACAACCTCAATGTTCTCCCTGTCACGGTGCCGCTCTACATCAACACCCAGTTGGGTTTCTTGGCCGTGTACCTGCTGATCGACTACGACAACATCGTTCGCCGGTTGCTGCAGGCTCACCACACGGCTTTGATGGGCCGTCGGGACATGGAACGCTGGATCAATACGGGCGGGCATGTATTGCGCAGCCTGTTTGGCTTGGCTCAGGAGTTCAAGTTTTCCGGGGCTACCCGCGAGGATTTCATTGCCAACAATGCCGCGGCGCGTGAAGCCCGGGAGCGGTTTGGGGAGTTGCCGGCGGATGTGCTGGCGGGCACGCGGCGCTCTGAATTTGCACCTCAGATTATTCGGCGTCGGGTGAGCGATGAGAGGCCGGCAGTGGTCGTTGAAGAAGAGATTGAGGACGAGGCTGAGATCGAGGACGAGGCTGAGGTTGGGGACGATGCGGGGGAGAGCCCGGTGTTTTCGGTGCCTGGCTTGGTTGATAAAAGTGATGGGCTGCGAGCGCCTGGGAGGGTGATGCGATGAGTATTTCAGGAGATGCTTTTGGTGGTGATCACTCGGCAGCGCCGAGGGATGGTGCAAAACACACGGCCTTCCAGCCACTGCAACACACTGCCTTCCAGGCGTTGGAACACACAGCCTTCCTTAAAGGGCTTTTAAAGCCTTTTAAGGGTAAGGGGGAGCTGGTCGAATTCGGGGATGCGTGCAGTCAACTGACGGACAGCCTGATCGAGTTGGCCATCCAGGGTGTGCTGGCCCAAGCGGAGCGTTATCCGTTCACGTTGTTGCCTATTCGATTGACGAGACAGCCCACCGGAGCGGGTACGGTGTTCCTGCGTTGGAGTCGAGTGGACCGCAGCAAGATGGGTGTGGACCTGTGGGCGGAGTTGATTCGCGATGAGCGCACCTCCATCAATTTGGTGCCCGAGCTTTATGCGCTAGAGCTTCAGCGGATCGTGATCAATATGCAGATCAGTCTGACCCACAGCATCAGTCGCCAGGCGTTCCTGTGCGCTTGCAAGGTGGAGACTGCCGATGAGGTTTACCGTCAGCGAATGGATCAAGACGTCAGTCATCACACGGAGGGGAACTGACCATGGCCAGCAATTTTTGGGGTGAGGGCAACATCGGCACGAAGCCTGAGTTCAAGGAAATCCCCAACGGCAACAATGAGCCTTACCGGCTGCTTCGGCTGAATGTGTACTTCGACAATCCGATTCCGAAAAGCGATGGCGAGTACGAGGATCGAGGTGGCTACTGGGCCGGTGTTGAGGTCTGGCACAAGGACGCTGAACGCTATTCCGAGCTCTATTGCAAAGGAATGCGGGTTCTGGTCACAGGGCGAATGCTCATGGACAAGTGGGAGGATGATAAAGGCATCGAATGCCGAGCAATGAAGGTCCAGGCCAGTCGCGTGGGGATTTTGCCGCATCGTGTTGAGAGCATTGCCATGGCGGTGCAGGAGCGTCCTTTGCCTGTTTCTGAGGCTGATGAGCCGGAATGAAGGCGCAGACTTTGGCTGGAGGGCAGTGGCTCCTTGTAAGAGCCGCTGCCGCTTCAATCAGTCTCCTGTTTGATCGGTGCTCGCCAGTTCACGGAGAGCACATCGCGTCGGTCTTGCGGCAAGGTTGACCTCACCAATATTGGTAGCGACTCCCGCGTTTTGTGACTTCCACCGGGTAGCTCCCCTTCGTACTCTCCCATACACCACCTCCGTTGACGGTGACGTTGACCGTTTCATCCCCCACCGTGTTGACTTGGACCTCGTTGTCGGCCGCGCGGACCGTGGCGTCTGTCGTCGCTGACATGGCCATCACGAAGGTCTTCCCGTGCTCGCCCCCGGCCACGGAGCAAGAAATAAGTGAGATCACGGCACCGTCCGCGAGGTAGGGCTTGATCGTCGCACCGAAGGTGGCGGGGTGAGTGTGCCGCGCATGGCCGGTCTCGTAAGAGATGTCACAACCCGGCGCATTGGACTCCTCGTGGCCAGAGATGGTGAGAAAGGCCGCGTGTGCGCCGTGCGTGCCAATCATCAGCAAGTTGACTGGCTGGGCCTCGATAAGGGCGGCGAGGAGGGTCGCAGGGTTGGCGTTGGCCGCCACGGCGGTGAAGGTGCTTGCAGAGAAGCGCTTTCGCATCACCTGGACGCAGTTCAAGTTGTCGTCGCTCGCAAAGTAAACCACGTTTGGCATGAAGGATCCCTCCTCAGGATTCTTCATCCTGGGCATGGGGGCTATCGTGCGTCAAGCCACTTTCCCTGGGTCGTCAGTTGCTCGTCGTTGTGATTCCACTGGAATCACAGTGAACTCCTGCTGGCCGATGAGCATTGCAGGAGGAGGGCAGTTTTTGTCGGGGCGATAATCGGGGAGACAGGGCGGGACTCGAAACAGTGCGCAATAGATGCGAATAGAGGTGCGGTCTGGCTGTGGCCTACTATCAGCGCTTCATCCTCAGTTCACGTCATAGGGACATGTCATGCGAACGAATCGACTCCTGGGTACGCTGTGTTTCTCATTCTTGGTCATGTCGGGCTGCCAGAGCCCTACGCAAGAAACGCTTCGGTCGCCGGCTCCCGTTGCAGCCGCTGTCACGTCGAACATCATCACGCTCGACAAGGGCGGCTTCGTGCTGACGTATGACTGTACCAATCACACTGCATTGCGTTATCAGTATGTGCTGACTGCTGATACCGGATCGGTGCCGCGCCCCTCGTCGTTTCGTCTGGATCCGGATCTGCCCAGTGGCTGTGGCCAGCAGTCCAGTGCGGCGACTTACTCCAGTGTCAGTGGTTGGGACCGGGGACATCTCGTGACCTCCAACCACATGGATTACGATGAGATGTATATTCGTCGTGCCAACTACATGACGAACATCGTGCCGCAGGTGGGCACCTTCAACCGCGGTATCTGGAAGCAGGCGGAGGAGGTTGCCGAGTGTTATCGGGATTTGGCGACGGTTCACGTCTATGGCGGTGTGGTTTACAGCGATCCGTCGAATGACTATTTCGTGGCCTCCCACGGTATCCGCACGCCTGACTATTTCTGGAAAACTGTCATCACCACGAATGTGGCCGGGGAGACGCAGGCCATCAGTTGGTACATTCCCAATCAGGCTAGCCTGGGCAATCTGGACACATACATCCGCAGCATCAATGAACTCGAAGCTGAGGTCGGTGCAGAGAAAGTGAACATTCCGGTGTCCGCCAGTGTGAAGGCGCAAAAGCCGGCGGCCACGTGGCCCAAGCCGATCGGGTGTGATCTCAGCTAGCAGAGGGAATTGCGTTAGGGGGCGGTGGTAGAAGGCTTCACGTCCCCTGGCAGGCAGCGTAGGCTCCTCATCAGTTTCATCCAAGTTTCACCGGAGGGCTACTCCCCATCATCGTGACGATGTACTTTCGCCAGGCTATGTCATTTCTGCGTGCTGGCCCTCACCCTGTTTTTCATCAGTCTGATAAAAGCCCGATACCCTATGGACTTTCACCATTTAAAACGCCTGATTCAGGGGGAGACGGGAGATACGTCTCCAGTTGAGTTTCTCATCGAGGTACTGGAAGCCTCCGTTGAGCTGGTGTCGATTCCAGAGAATGAGTTCTGCTGGTCATATTGGGCCGATACGGAAGACGCAACAGCGGAGCTGGAAGGCTTGATCCGTTTACTGAAAGCCGGGGTTCTGCCCGAAAGGATAAGCGTTGCTGTTCTGTTTGCCCCCACAGGTCCGCTGCAAGAGGTCAGTATGAGCAGCGGATGGGCGAATACCTATCTGAAGGTCGCCGAAAAATACGATGAGGCTGAAGCGTTGTTGTGGTGAGGGTGTGTCATTTTTTTGTGAGGCTAGGAGGTCGGTGCGTGCCGCGGATCTTGCGTAGGGTCTTGGCGCGCAGCGGCGTCAACGTGGTGCCCCTCAGTGGCCATTCGTTGCGCCGCGGTTTCGCCACCTGTGCCAGCCGCAGTGACTGGAGCTTGAAGGCGCTGATGGATTACGTTGGCTGGCGCGACATCAGTTTGGCAATGCGCTACGTTGAAACGGACCTTCCGTTCGGTGAGTGGCGCGGGTGAGTTCTGACAACCCGTGAAAGAAAGCTTCGGCGGGGGCGATGGAGGGCTGTTGCGCGCACTCCCCACTGCGTGAAACGGTTGAACAGGTGCGTCGGGGATGCTACAGATAAGTGATCGACTGTCACTGAGGGAGCTGCGATGAACAGCACGTTCGCACAACTATTTTGGCGCGGTGCTAGGGAAGCGCCCCGGCTTTATTTCGCTCCTGTGCTTGGGGTGATCCGAGAGGTCCGGGCGGAATGGCGACGGATCGAGCAAGCCTGGGAGCGTGCCTGATTGCCGCGAGCAAGCGTTCGACGCGCAGGGCTGATCATGCTGGTGCTGTGTAATGGGAGTGCTGCTGCCGCAGCGCCGCCTCCTTATGACTACCGGATTTTTCAGCGCAAGTTCGATTCCGTGTACCGACTGCCCGCCGACTGCTATCCGCTGCACATGACCTGGTCGCAGATGGCTTGCTCGGACGATAAAGTCGCTGCAGCCAGGCGGTTTAGCCGGGAGTGGGGCATGGGCTCCTATTGGAACGGGCGCTCCGTGATCGACAATCCCCAGGCGGATGAGCGCGTCAATGCACGCTGGTAAAACCACGGTCTATGGCGATTTACTCTTGGTCCGGTTGACGCGACGGGTGTTGAAGTGACGTTGAGGATTGGAAATGAATGCCCGCGTTGAACTCTTCTGGCGTCAGCAGCAGCGCAATGTCGCTCAGATCGCCAATCTCAAGTTTCAGCGGCTCGACCGGGCGGTCAGTGGGGGCCACGCGGATCCGAAACTCCTGCTGAGCGGCGAATCGCTTCCTTTTGTGGAAGCCAAATTCGGCGTCAGGAAATTTGGCATCTGGCGCCCGGTCATCAAAGTAGCTGACCAAACCATAGGTGTAAGGCAATTTTTGAGACGCCAGTGCCTTGGTGCAACGCGCCATAAATTCCGTTGGGTTAAGCAGGACTACGCAGTGAGCACCTAATGCATGGCATTCTGCCGGGATCTTCAGCGACTCCCGGAAGTCAGCCAGGTTCGTCTCGTCGATGGTTTGATAGCTGCCACTGTGCACCGCATACATGCAAAGGACATTGTTATCCAGCAATGCGTGGCTATGGACCAGCATTGGGCCTGCGAGCTCGCTGATTGGAATCTCGATACCGCCAATGGTGAGTTTGCCGATTTCGCTTGGTTGGTAGTGCCCGATCAGCCCCTCGTAGGCATCACCGCGTAGCTCGCCGTGGTCTTCGTATTCCTCAGCGAAGTAGCGCAAGGTGTTCAGGTAGAGGGAGCCGTTCAGGAATTGCTCGGCATAGCGTTTTGATTCAAAGATCTTCAACAGGGTGTAGAGCGTCATCGTTCTGATCCCGTCTATGGAATGGCTGAGCCTGAGTTATGGGAGGGTGCCGCTATACATCCGAGGAGCAACGTTGTGCAAAACGTAGTGTTGCTGCTGACGCCTTGATACTCGGAAAAGACGGCCGGTTTCAATTGGCCCTCGAGGTTGGTGGGACTTTTAGTAGAGTTCACAGCGCGTGTGCATGAGGTTTGAGGAGAATTGTACGGCCCTGCTTAACGCCAAGGTGTCGTGACGCGGACTCTTTAGCAGCGACGGCTCGTAGGTGGAACGTAAACCGGCTAGACGGTACAGCTCCCTGCAGTGATCGGCGCCCATGCGCTGATTGCATGGCTCGCAGAGGGTTACTAGGTTCCGGAAGCTGGTTTCTCCGCCTTGGGAATAAGGGCGCACGTGTTGGAGCGTCAGGTTGTTTGTGCTGGTGCAGAGCACGCACTGGTTGTTGTCGCGGTCTAGAATGCGCTGTTTGAACTTGCCACGGAACGTGCGCTTACGAATCGAAGGCGCGGCGATTTCCATATCGGTGAACGAGCCATAGGGTGAGGTCAAGCATTCGCGACGCTTCAGCCAGTGGGCCATATGGCTTCGCGCGAACTGGGAGTCGGCGATACCCCATCCTTGGGTACAGGTCCAGTCATAAAACGTTCTTTCGTCAGTGATGATGAGATAGCTGTGGCCTAGCGCGTCTAGTGCGCTTTCACAACGCTCTCGAATTACCTCGGAAGGAATCCTGACTTCTACGCCTTGGTCGCCGGGCTTGCTACCGTAGGTGAAGGTCGAGAAATAGCCATAGCCTCCACATACTAGCTTTAAATCAAAGATATATGATGGTGTCACGGGCGTTACCTTGGACACAGAAAAAGAGCCATGATAAGGGGGGGTGATGGCTTTTTGGTATTTCTTCGGTTACTCCATCCAGGTGCTCGTCAGGAGGGATCTACGATCGTGTGGATGGTCCAGGCGTAACCGGATCGTTGTCGTTAAAGAGGTTCTGGCGAGTTCCCAAGTGATTGCAGGGGATGATTGGCACCTGTCGAGGCAATTCATTCACGCCAAACCGACGGTTATGCGAGACCACGTTATTTTTTGCTAGCGGAAGGCTCGGATTGAGGTGTCCCCTATGGGGCGAAGTGCTGGGGATTTCTCAGGCGATCTCAGTTCAACTCAACGGAAGTATCAGCTCCGCTCCCTGATTTTTGACGTTCCCTACAGCTGTGCCCACGGGATACCACTCGAACGCATCGACGGGCAGGCACAGGTTTTTCGCTATATCTTCTGCGCGTGCTGGCGGGAGTTCGGGGTCGATCCACTCCCTGGCGTGTTCCGGCGCCAGTACCAAGGGGCGCCGGTCGTGAATGTCGACCATGCCTTGATCGCTGGCGGCGGTGATGATGACAAAGCCATCGCCCTCGTGAGGTTCAAGCCCAGGGTGAACCTGGGCCAGGGCTGCAAAGAACATCGGCGCCTGGCTCTTCAACCGAATAAAGTACGGTTGCTTCTTCTTCGGGTCATTGGGATCTTTCACCCACTCGTACCAACCGTCGGCGACCACCAGTGCTCGTCCTTTCGGCCAGAGCTGTTTGAAGAACTTGCCGGTGGTGACCGTCTCGACACGGGCGTTGATGGGGTCAGGTCGTTTGCCCTTGGCCCAGAAGGGCGCCCAGCCCCAGTGCACGGGGGCGATCCGCAGACCTTCTTCAACGCTGTGCAGGATCAAAACGCGGGTGGTGGGAGCAATGTTGTAGCGGGCGATGGGTTCATTGTCGTAGCCACTGATGACGTCCTGCTCGGCCTCAAGCTCGCGCAGGTAATCCGCCATGCCCTGGTACTGCGCAAATCGCCCGCACATGCTGACCACCTCCGCTTGTCGCAATCCCCCGTAATGGAATTGACCGCAAGGCTCCTACAAAGTTAACTGTATATTTGTACAGGTATTTCGGAAGTCGTGCGTCATGAGCTTTACCATTCTAGGCCCTCTTGCAGAAGGCCCCCGGGCTGCTCGGGGGATGGTCGCTTTTGGCTGAAAGCGTACGCGGTCAAATTGTAGTCAGCCAACTGTTATATGCGTTCAACACAAACTCGATACATGATATGCCGCTCAAACTCGTCTTCCGGATTCTCGTAAGCTTCAAGCTTTTCTAGGAACCCTGTCTGCTCAAGGCTATCCAGGTCCTCCAGAATCCATCCCGCGGGAAAGTCGCTGGAAACGTCTTTGCCCTGGTGCTCAACCCAGTGATACACCCCGAAGGGAAGGTAACCGAGCCACTCTGATTTGTAGGTAATCTCGCCAGATTCGCTGGCGGCCACCACGGCGTCGATTTTGCTTTTAATTGTTTTTTGACGTTCATTCATGGTGTTTTCGAACTCGGTTACTGAGTTTGCCGGTGGGGCTAGGCGCCGCGATATTTATGACAGGGCGGTGTTGTTGTCTGCGTCGGGTTGATTGCAGCCTGTCACCACCGGCTGCAATCAACCCGAAGGGGCCATCAAGTAGTAAGGGCAAGTGCCATCCCTATACTCCTGTATCACGATGGGCAGCAAACAGCGTGCAATCACGCGGCTCTGAAGACAGATTGGGGTGTACTGCGTAGCCTTGGATCTTATCTTTGAGTTGTAGCCCGGCCTGGATCAAGACCCGAGCGGACGCTTCGTTTTCGTCGTCGCAGTAGGCCCATACCTGCGTGACGCCAGTCTGCTCCAGGAGCCAGCTCTTGAGGTAGGCGACCAGTTCACGGCCATACCCTTTACCCCACTGATGGCGGACCAATCCGAAGCCGACGGATACTCCTTCTTCACTGTCGCCAAGGTTGAGAAGGCCGATGGGTACTTCAGGGCTGTCAGCTAGTGTGATAGCGAGCAGATAGGCCGTACGTTGCTCTGCGAGTTCCGCAGCGTAATGGATCATGGTAACAGTCTGGGAGGGGGCGCTATGCCGGCCCCATGGCAGATACCTGGCGACTTCCGCATTGGGAGTAGAGGATAGACGCGTCTTCCCCTCGCAATGGCCGTAACGTCAGGCGTTCGGTTTGCAATCTGTCGGGTAGCAGGAAAGGGAGCATCAGAAGGACCTCTCAAGTGTCAGGAATCGAACCTAGCGTCTGCGCTCATGTGGGCTCGACATTCACAGTCGCTCCGATGGAGCCTCCAGAAACAGATACGATGAAGTCAGCCGCTTTTTGGCAGAGAGCTGCTCGTTGGACTTGCCCCTACCAGACCGGACACCAATTCCCCGTTAAATTGATGCCGCTGCCAAACGCCTAAATTCTCTCGGC
>NZ_JBWKUQ010000028.1:0-67494 GCF_059420925.1 Pseudomonas sp. GW821-FHT03C07 | reverse complement strand
GCTGTCGTTGGCTTCATTAGAATGCCACCGTGGCGCTACAGACGCCTCGGCTTGGGCGAGTCCATCCAATTACAGGGTTTGCGTCGTACTCAAGAGGAGTGATCGACACGGACCTGTAGGAGCTGGCTTGCCGGCGATGAACGCTCACGCGGTCTCGGATCAGTGCAGAACCCGAGGCGCCTCATCCGGCGGCAGGTTGTTGCGCAGCGGCGGCGCTGAACCCGGGCCCATGTCCGGCCCACCCAACTGCAGGCTCAACTGTCGCGCCACATCCTCGCCCAGCGCCTTGGACACATCGCGCACCACCCGCGGCCGGTTCAGCGACACGTGGACATCCCGGCTGTTGACCAGCTTGGTGTCCTGGCCTTCGCCCATGGCGGTGAACGCCGAGGTGATCTCGTAGGTGCGGGTATTGATCAGGCTGAAATCGCCGACCAGGGTCAGCCCCAGTACCGCCGAGTAGCTGTCGGTATTGGCCAGCTCGTTGATGTCCTGGGTGAAGTCGATGTCCGACACGGTACCGAACAGCACGAAGTCGGCGCCCTTGAAGCTGCCGCCCTTGATCCGCTTGATGACGTCGTAGACGTCACCCTTGGAACTGGCGGTATAGGGCGTGCCCTGGACCAGCTGGAACATCCCGCTGCGCAGAATCTCGCCCTTGATATCGCCAGTGAACCGGCGCAACTCGCCTTGCTCGATATAGCTGCTGCGGCTTTCGTACTCGTCGTAGCTCGACGAGCCACTGGCGCCGTAGTAACTCTGCTGCTGGTTGTCCCGCGCCGAAATAGTGTGGATGTACTGTTCCACCTTCGCCTGGTACGCCAGGTCCGCCACCGCCACCTTGGGCGCGGCCTGGACGCCGAAGGCGCAGACCAGGCCGATCATGCCAATCCATGCACGCATTGTTTAACGCTCCGTGGTTTTGCGGATCTCTTTTTCGTCCATCCATTCGGCCAGGCCGCTTTCGACGTCGATCAGTTGCAGGCTGAACTTGTAGAACACGTCCTTGTAGTCGCTGCTGCGCTTGACGATCGAGCTGATCGAGCCTTCCAGGCGGTACTTGGCGGCGATCATGTTGCCGGTCTTGCTGACGGTATTCTTCTTGTACAGGCCGCTCTGGTTCTGCAGCTTCAACTGGTCGACCTGGCTTTGCATCTCGGTGTTGTCGCTGGCGAAACGGGCGGTGCCGCTCTTCATCAACTGGGTCTTGATCGAGGTGGTGATCTCGCGGGTATCGATGTACTCGCTGGTCTTGTTCTTCACGTCATAGACCTGCACCACTGGACGCCCTTGCAGGACACCGGACTGGGCCAGGGAACGAGTCATGGACTCGGCGATCGTCTGCAGGTCGGTGGAGCCAAACTCGTTGGTCACCAGTTCCACGGCCTTGGTGTCGCCGTAGCTGATGTTCTTCCCGCCCAGTACGGGCGAGGTGTTGTTGGCGCAGCCGCTGGCCAGCAGGGCGACGACGGCAAGGAGGGACAGGCGTGCAAACATGGCATGATTCTCTTCAAAAGGACGCGAGAGGGCGGCGTCGACTCAGGGGGTTTTGACTTCAAGACGGAAATCGGTGGCCTTGGGCGTCGGAGCAATGGCCGGCAGAAAGGTGCTCTGGGCGCCATACAGGTTCAAGGTCTTCCAGACTTCGTCGTCGGCTACCGGGAAACCGTCGTTGCCCAACCAGGCGAAACGGTAATACATCATCTTGTTCTTGGTGCGGGTGTTGCTCAGTTGCACCTTGACGGTCAGAAAGCCGTTTTCCCGGGCGACGCGGATGGCCCCGACCTCGATGTTTTCCATTTCGCCCATGGCGACGATCTTGCTCGCCGCGCTACCGGGGGCCGGAGGTGGCGGCGGTGGGGTGGCGCACCCGGCCAGCAAGGCCAGAGCGACAGCAGCAGTCAGTTTGAAACGCATGCACGAGACTCCTTTGTTCAAGGTTGTTTGAGGCTGGCCACGGCCGTCGGCCCGGCATCCGCCATCCGCGCGGTGGCTACACCGCTGGTGAACACCTGGTTGCCGACGGCGCGCAGGCTGATCACCTGGTAGCGGTGGTCGACCGTGAACGCTACGCGTGAGCCGCCGAGAGCGTTAGGCAGGGTGACCTGGTGCTCACCCTTTTTCAGGCGCAGGCGCACGACCTGGGTGGTGTCCGGCAGGGTCCGCCAGGTTCGGGTGTCGGCGCCTTCGAGGACCGCGGAGGTGATGCCCACGGCCAGACCGGCCAGGGGGTTGGTCTGGTTCAGCTTCGCCTGCACCGCGCCGCGGCTGATGGCCCGGACGCTGGTGCGCAGGATGATCCCCGGCATGTCGTCACGCAGGGCGCGGCGGGACATGGCGCTGGTGCTGTTGAGCAGGGTCAGGTTCTGCGGCTGGCCGTCCACGCCGATCTGGGCAAAGGTGGCCGTCGAAGTGTCGGCCTGGATGATCGGGAACGACAGCGGGGTGATGACCAGATTGTGGTCGATCGGTAGGGGCAGCGGGATGCTGATGGAGGCACGGGACGGTGCCAGGCCGCTCTGCACGACAATCAGGATATCGCTGTCGTCATCCTTGCCCGCGGGCTTGTCGAGATTGACCAGCGCCTGCTCCAGCAGCGGCGTGTTCGGGCGCAGTTCGACGGCCTGGCGATAACCGGGCGCGGCGAGGTCTTTCTCGCCGATGGCTTCGTAGACGAAACCGGCCAGGTAGTGGCTGAACGCACTCTGGTAGCTGTTCTTCAGGCCGACCACGTCCGGGGCGTCGAGGCTGGCCACCGGATAACCCTTGAGGTCCTTGTACTGGGTCTTGATGCCCTGCTGGTCGGCCTCGGTTTCACTCTTGAGGTATTGCTTGTCGCGCAGGTCGGCGATCACCGCTTCGCGCTCGTGGGTTTTCTTGATCGCGATGCGCGCGCCGTCGAAATCATTCAGAGCAAGCTGGTTCAGCGCCATCTGGGTGGTCAGCATGACTTTTTCGTAGTCATAACCTTCATAGCGACGGACCTTGTCGTTGACCAGGAAACTGCCGAACTGGGCGAGGTACTTGGCACTGTCCAGTTTCACCGCGTCTTCCCACTGACCGACCATCTGATCGGCGCTGCCCCAGGCTTTCTGGCTACCGGCCAAGTCACCCTTGGCCTGCAGCAACTCGCCTTTTTCGAAGAAATACAGCAGGTCCTTGTCGGCATCGCTGTTGTTCTTTTCCAGCAGGGTCAGCGCGCCATCGACATTGCCCGAGGCCAGTTGCTGGTTGGTTTGCGTCAGTTCAGTGTCGTAGCTACGCATGATCGAACAGCCGGACAGCAAGGTCGCGGCGCCGAGGGCGAACGAGAGGAGGGCACGGGATGCCATGGGATCTTCCCTGATGAAAAAATCAGCCGAGCATGCTGGTCGGGCTGAGATGGACCCATTGAGAGGGAAAGTGGCTACCCTGCCAATTCCTCATGAATCGAGGAGCTTTTAATGCCCTATCGCAATAACGAGGGCGCGCCAGTATAACCGTGGCCATTGGCTATGTAATGGCTTTTTAGGATCATCCGGGCAGGAGGAAGATCCGCTTGCCGATGACCCGCAGGCTGACCACCTGGAAGGGATGCTCGATATTGACGCTCACCGGCAGCGCGCCCGGGACATGCGACAACAGCAATTTATGCGTGCCGGGCTTGAGGCGCAGGCGCGCGACCTGGGTGTTGTCCGGCAGGGTGCGCCAGGTGCGGGTGTCGGAGTCGCCAGTGAAACCCTGGTAAACCGATGAGGCTTTTGCCGGCTTGCGTTTGTTGTCCTGGGCCTGCAGTTCGGCATTGAAGCGCGCGCTCGAAAGGGCGAAGGCGATGATTGCGGGCATGTCGTCGTGCAGGGTACGCAATGACATGTCGGCCGTACTGTTGAGCAGGGTCAACGATTGTGGCTTGCCATCCACGCTGATCTGCTTGAGGTGCGCCGTCGAGCTGTCGGCTACCAGCGCCGGAAAGGGCTGGTTCACGGTGATCACCTGTCCGTCCTCTGTTTGCACCTGAAGGGGCACGCGCAAGGAAATGAGCGCCGGTGCCAGGCCGGTCTGGACGATGACCAGTACGTCACTGTCAGGGGCGGTGTCAGCGGGCTTGCCCAGGTTGGACAGGGCTTTTTCCAGTAGCGGCGTATTGGGCCGTAGCTCGATGGCCTGGCGGTAACCCGGCGCGGCGAGGTCGCGTTCGCCCAGGGCTTCATAGACGAAGCCGGCGAGGTAATGGCTGAACGCACTCTGGTAGCCGTTTTTCAGGGCAATGACCTGCGGCGAATCGAGAGTCGTCACCGGGTAACCCTGCAGGTCCTTGTAGCGCAGCTTGATACCTTTGGCCTTGGCCTGGTCTTCGACCGCCAGGTATTGCTTGTCGCGCTG
The DNA here is from genome assembly GCF_059420925.1 of Pseudomonas sp. GW821-FHT03C07. Taxonomy (NCBI): domain Bacteria; kingdom Pseudomonadati; phylum Pseudomonadota; class Gammaproteobacteria; order Pseudomonadales; family Pseudomonadaceae; genus Pseudomonas; species Pseudomonas sp. GW821-FHT03C07. Next base: position 63,132 of record NZ_JBWKUQ010000028.1, on the reverse strand, counting down.
CGTGGCGATGAGGGCTTCGCGTTCGTGGCTTTTCTTGATATCGACGCGGGCACCCTCGAAGTCGTTTCGGGCCAGCTGGTTGAGGGCCATTTGCGTGGTCAGCATGACCTTCTCGTAGTCATAGCCCTCGTAGCGATGAAACTTGTCGCCGACGAGTCCGATGCCGAGGATCTGGTCGAGCCCCAGGGACTTCAGAGTGGCGACGACCTGGGGCCCTGCTTCGTACTGGGACACCTGCTGGTCCGCTGCGCGCCAGGCCTCCTGGCTGCGGGACAGATCGCCCTTGGCCCGCAGCAGTTCGCCTTTTTCCAGGTAATAGAGCAGTTCCTTGTCGTCCCAGGGGTTGTGTTGCTCCAGCAACTGCAGCGCGCCATCGACGTTGCCCGAGATCAACTGCTCGTTGGTGGCCTGGAGTTCCCGGTCGTAGTTGTGAAGCAGCCCGCAGCCGCTCAAGAGCAGGGCAGAGGAGAGCAGCGTGAGTAAAAGGCGGGAGGGCATCGGGTGTCGTTCCTTGTCTTGCCGTGGCCGGTGAGCGGGTGATGAGCGTTAACGCAAGGCATCTGACACCCAACGGAGTCGGTGGGAGCTGGCGTGCCGGCGATAGCGCTGGTGAATACTACAATGCCATCACTGACCCGCCACACTCCTGCCTGTCACCGAGGGGCGCTTTTCGGCTTCAGGATGCCTGACCTCGATCAAAACATTGCCGAATCGGGCCGCTCAGGGTTGAGCCAAAGGGATTGAGAGTGAACAATGTGTTACTTCGCATTTAGATTTAGGCTTTCCATGACTGTACCCTCTCGTTTCCTGGCGTGGCTGATGCTGCCGCTGTTCGCTCTCTGCAGCTTCAACCTGCTGGCCGAAACCGTGGAGGGCGCTCCCCAGGCCCTGCACCTGCTTGACTATATCGGCGCGGATTACCCGCCCACGGTGCAGGCGGGCCAGGTGGTCGACGACGCCGAATACCGCGAGCAACTGGAGTTCATCAAGGTCCTGCAAGGTCTGGTCGCTGCGTTGCCGGCCAAGCCGGAGAAGGCCGGGCTGGTGCAGGGCATCGAGCGTTTGCAGGCCGCCGTGAGCACCCGGGAAGAAGGTGAAAGCGTTGCCCGCCAGGCTCGGCAACTGGGGGCGAAGCTGGCGCTGGCCTATGAGGTCAGTCAGGCGCCGATCATTACCCCGGACCCGAGCCGTGGGGCGCCGCTCTATGCCCAGCACTGTTCGGTATGTCACGGTGACGCGGGGGCCGGCGATGGCCCGGCCGGTGTCGGCCTGACGCCACCGCCTGCCAACCTGCGGGATGCGGCGCGCCTGGATCGGCTGAGCCTCTACGCGATCTACACCACCTTGGGGCTGGGGGTCGAAGGCACCGATATGCCGGCCTTTGCCGACCAACTGGATGAGCGTCAGCGTTGGGACCTGGCGACCTACATCGCCGGATTCAGTGCCACCCCGGTCGCGGCCAACGGCGGGAAAACCTACAACCTGGCCGACCTGGCCCGCTCGACGCCAGCTGAAGTACAGACCGCCGAAGACCCGGAGGCGGCCGCCACCTTCCGCGCCCAGCGCGCCCAACCGCCACAGGTCAAGCGTGGTCCGGGGCAATTGCTCGACTACACCGCTACGACCCTGGACAAGAGCCTGGCGGCCTACCGTTCTGGCGAGCATGAACAAGCCTACGACCTCTCCGTTGCGGCCTACCTGGAAGGCTTCGAGCTGGTGGAAAGCTCCCTGGATAACGTCAATGCCACGGTGCGCAAGGACACCGAGAAGTCGCTGATGGCCTATCGGCAAGCGCTGCAGGACGGTTTGCCGCTGGCGCAGGTCGAGCAGCATCTGGATGTTGCCAAGGGCAGGCTCAAGGCGTCGGCCGAGCTGTTGGGCAACGACGGCCTGAGTCAATCGTTGAGCTTTATTTCCGGGTTGCTGATTCTGCTGCGCGAAGGCCTGGAAGCCATTCTGGTCCTGGCGGCGGTACTGGCCTTCCTGCGCAATACCGGCCAGCAGTCGGCGGTGCGCAGCGTGCACGTCGGCTGGGGCCTGGCGCTGTTCGCTGGGTTGCTGACCTGGGCGGCGGCGGCTTACCTGATCGATGTCAGTGGTGCCCAGCGTGAGTTGCTGGAGGGTTTCACCGCGTTGTTCGCCAGCGTCATGGTGCTCTGGCTCGGGGTCTGGATGCATGACCGGCGGCATGCGGCGGCCTGGCAGGACTACATCAAGAGCAGCCTGGTCAGTGGCGGCGGACGCTTCGGCTTCGCGCTGCTGGCGTTTTTCTCGGTGTACCGCGAGCTGTTCGAAGTGATCCTGTTCTATGAAACCCTCTGGTTGCAGGCAGGTCCCGCGGGGCACAGCGCCGTGCTGGCGGGTGCCGCCACTGCGCTGGTGCTGCTGATCGGGCTGGCCTGGGTGATCCTGCGTGGTTCGGCGAAGCTGCCGCTGGCGTTGTTCTTCGGGATCAATGCCGGGTTGCTCTGTGCCTTGTCCGTGGTGTTTGCCGGACACGGGGTCAAGGCGTTGCAGGAAGCCGGGATCTTCGGCACGCGGCCGCTGGCGTTCTTTGAATTCGACTGGTTGGGGATTCATGCCGACGCCTACTCGCTAGGGGCTCAGGCGCTGGCGTTGCTGGCGGTTGTGGTGTTGTACGGCCGCAGCCGGTTGGCGGAAAAGCGTCGGGCCCAGGCGGTTGCCTAGTGCCTGCGGGAACTTGAGAACACTGCCGACCTTGTGGGAGCGGAGCTTGCCCGCGAAGGGGCCCTAAAAGCCGCCAAAAGCTTCGCGGGCAAGCTCCGCTCCCACAAGGTTTTGGGTCGTACACAAAAGTGTGAGTGGCGCAGAAATTGTGGAAGCCGGCTTGCTGGCGATGGCGTCCGGATGGGCACCGCAAGGCTCAAGGGCCTTATCGCTGGCAAGCCAGCGCCCTCAAGGAGCGCGTTAACCTACAGGGGCCGTGTTCGACGTTCCCGAGTATCTGGCGTTAAATGTCTACAGCTTTGGCATTCATTGTCAGCGGATTTCTCCGCCAGAGCCCCTAATCTTTGCAGATCGATTCTGGAAGGTTGGCCCCATGGACTTCGTGCCTTACGCGGTACCGTTTTTCATTGCCCTGATTGTCATCGAGCTGCTGGCCGATCGCTGGCGTGGCGTGAACAACTATCGAATGGCGGATGCCATCAACAGCATGAGCACCGGCGTGCTGTCGACCACTACCGGGCTGCTGACCAAGGGCGTCGGAATACTCACCTACGCCTTTGCGCTGCAGCACCTGGCGCTGCTCGAACTGTCCGCGCAAAAACCCTGGGTCTGGCTGTTCGCCTTTGTCGCCTACGACTTCTGCTACTACTGGCTGCACCGCCTGGGGCACGAGCGCAATATCCTCTGGGCCGCGCACTCGGTGCATCACCAGAGCGAGGACTACAACCTCAGCACGGCCCTGCGCCAGACCAGCACCGGCTTCCTCTTGAGCTGGATCTTCTATCTGCCGCTGGCGATGCTCGGCGTGCCGCTGGTGGTGTTTATCAGCGTGGCGTCGCTGAACCTGTTGTATCAGTTCTGGGTACATACCCGGCACGTGCCCAAGCTGGGTTGGTACGAATGGTTCTTTGTCACACCGTCCAATCATCGGGCGCATCATGCGCAGAATACGCTCTACATGGATCGCAACTACGGCGGGGTATTTATCCTCTGGGACCGGCTGTTCGGCACCTTCCAGGAAGAAGACGAGCGCGAGCCGGTGGTCTTCGGCGTGACCACGCCGCTGGCCAGTTGGAACCCGCTGTGGGCCAACCTGCAGTTCTATGCCCAGTTGTGGGCCGATGCCCGGCGGGCGCAAAGCTATTGGGACAAGTTGCGGATCTGGTTTATGCGCACCGGCTGGCGTCCGGCCGATGTCGCCGCCCAATACCCGCTGAACAAGCCGGACCTGAGCCAGTTCCGCAAGTTCGAGGTGCCGCTGGAGGTGCGCCAGCAGGTCTATCTGGCCCTGCAGTTCGCGGTGTATGTCGGCTTGGGCAGTTATCTGATGAACTTCGCCGAGCATTTGCCGCTGGCGGCACTGCTGCTGGGCACCGGCAGCCTGGCGCTGGGCCTGTTCGTGCTCGGTGCGGCGCTGGAGAATCGCCCTTGGGCGCTACGCCTGGAGCTTATCCGCCTGGCATCCAACCTGCCGTTGGTCTGGTGGGCGCCGTTGGTCGGGCTGTGGCCGGCCAGCCCGCTGGGCTGGGTCGGGGTGTTCAGCTACAGCCTGTTGAGCCTGATCGGCCTTTACTACTGCGGCAAGCCGCGCGTTATTCGCCTGGCCGGTTCGTAGTTTCGGCCAGACGGGCCTCGGCCCGGGCCAGGCGCGCGCTTCTGATGCGCCGCCAGCTCCAGAGGAGCAGGCCGCCCACCAGCAGGCCGCCGAGCACCCAGAGCTCGTATTTCTTCACGCTGCCGAGCATCCCTTCGAGGATCGCCCCGAAGTGATAGGCGGCCGCGGCCAGGGCCGCCGCCCAGATCGCCGCGCCGATACCGTTGAGCAACAGGTAGCGACCCGGCGGATAACCCGACAGGCCGATCGCCACCGGCATCACCGTGCGTAAGCCGTAGACGAAGCGAAAACTCAGCACCCAGATATCCGGATGGCGGCGGATATGCTCCAGCGCCCGGTCACCCATCAATTGCCAGCGCGGCTTGCGGGCCAGGAGTTTGCGGCCATGCTTGCGCCCCAGGAAATACCACAGCTGGTCACCGGCATAGCTGCCGAAGAACGCCACGATAACCACCAGGTTGATGTCCATGTATCCGCGGAACGCGAGGAAGCCGGCCAGTACCAGAATGGTCTCGCCTTCGAAAAACGTGCCGAGAAACAGGGCGAAGTAGCCGAAATCCTGCAGAAATTGTTGGAGCATTGTCTGGATGCTGGCGAAATGAACGCGCAGCCTAACCCTTCGGTGACAGAGAGGAAAGTGTCGAAATGTGTCTCGACGTTAACATTTCCTACAAGGACCGCGACTGTGGCGACGGGTCGCAGGAGTAAGCACAACTGTAATTCCTTCGTCATAATGGCCGCTTATAACTGCCATGCTCGCCCGCTTGTGCGGGCTCAGGAGTCTGCCGTGAGCTTTACCCCCGCCAATCGCTTGTTTCCTGCTACCCGCCTGCGTCGCAATCGTCGTGATGATTTTTCTCGCCGTCTGGTCCGTGAGAACGTTCTGACAGTCGATGATCTGATCTTGCCGGTGTTTGTCCTGGACGGCGAAAATCGCCGCGAAGCCGTGGCGTCGATGCCGGGAGTCGAGCGTCTGAGCATCGACCTGCTGCTCGAAGAAGCGGCGAAATGGGTCGAGCTGGGGATTCCGGCATTGGCGCTGTTCCCCGTGACACCACCCGCACTCAAGTCGCTGGACGCCAGCGAAGCCTGGAACCCGCAAGGTATTGCTCAACGCGCCACCCGTGCCCTGCGCGCGCGTTTCCCGGAGCTGGGGGTGATTACCGATGTTGCCCTGGACCCGTTCACCACCCACGGGCAGGACGGCATCATCGATGAAGAAGGCTACGTCCAGAACGACATTACCGTCGACGCCCTGGTCAAGCAGGCCTTGTCCCATGCCGAGGCGGGCGCCCAGGTGGTTGCGCCTTCCGATATGATGGACGGACGCATCCAGGCGATCCGCGAAGCCCTGGAACTGGCCGATCACGTCAATGTGCGGATCATGGCCTATTCGGCCAAGTACGCCAGCGCCTACTATGGTCCTTTCCGCGATGCCGTCGGCTCTGCCCTGAACCTGGGCAAGGCGAACAAGGCGTCCTACCAGATGGACCCGGCCAACAGCGACGAAGCCCTGCATGAAGTGGCCGCCGACCTTGCCGAAGGGGCCGACATGGTCATGGTCAAGCCGGGCATGCCGTATCTGGATATCCTTTTTCGAGTCAAGGATGAATTCAAGGTGCCGACATTTGTCTATCAAGTTAGCGGTGAGTACGCCATGCACATGGCGGCCATCCAGAATGGCTGGCTGGGCGAAGGCGTTATTCTTGAATCCTTGACCGCTTTTAAACGGGCTGGTGCCGATGGCATCCTGACCTACTTTGCCGCCCGCGCCGCTCAACTGCTACGAGAGCAGAAATAGCCCTCACAGGAACACTCGATGAATACCGAAGGACTCAGCGAAGTTGAAGTAAAGGACGCCCAAGCGGTGGTCGAGCAGATCGTCGAAACCCCGCCGGAGCTGGAGCCCGTGCCGGTGGTTGCCGAGGCGCCGCCCGTGGTGGCGCCGACGGCGGTGGCGATTCCCGGCCTGGATGACAGTAGCCTGTATATCCACCGTGAGCTGTCGCAGCTGCAGTTCAACATCCGCGTGCTGGAGCAGGCGCTGGACGAGTCCTACCCGCTGTTGGAGCGTCTCAAGTTCCTGCTGATCTTCTCCAGTAACCTGGATGAGTTCTTCGAGATTCGCGTCGCCGGGCTGAAGAAGCAGATCACCTTCGCCCGTGAGCAGGCCGGCGCCGACGGCTTGCAGCCGCATCAGGCCTTGGCGCGCATCAGCGAACTGGTGCACGGGCATGTCGATCGCCAGTACGCGATCCTCAACGACATCCTGTTGCCGGAGCTGGAAAAGCACCAGGTGCGCTTTATCCGCCGGCGTTACTGGACCACCAAACTGAAAACTTGGGTCCGTCGTTATTTCCGCGATGAGATCGCACCAATCATCACCCCGATCGGCCTCGATCCGACGCACCCGTTCCCGTTGCTGGTGAACAAGAGTCTGAACTTTATCGTCGAGCTCGAAGGCATCGACGCCTTCGGTCGCGACTCGGGCCTGGCGATCATCCCGGCGCCGCGCCTGCTGCCGAGGATCATCAAGGTACCCGAAGACGTGGGTGGGCCTGGCGATAACTATGTATTCCTGTCGTCGATGATCCACGCGCACGCCGACGACCTGTTCCAGGGCATGAAGGTCAAGGGTTGCTACCAGTTCCGCCTGACCCGTAACGCCGACCTGGCGCTGGACTCCGAAGACGTCGAAGACCTGGCCCGCGCCCTGCGCGGCGAGCTGTTCTCCCGGCGCTATGGTGACGCCGTGCGCCTGGAAGTCGCCGACACCTGCCCGAAACACCTGTCGGACTACCTGCTCAAGCAGTTCAACCTGAACGAGACCGAGTTGTACCAGGTCAACGGCCCGGTGAACCTGACGCGGCTGTTCAGCATCACCGGCCTGGACAGTCATCCGGAGCTGCAATACACACCGTTCACCCCGCAGATCCCGAAACTGCTGCAGAACAGCGAGAATATTTTCAGCGTGATCAGCAAGCAGGACATCCTGCTGCTGCACCCGTTCGAATCCTTCACCCCGGTGGTCGACCTGCTGCGTCAGGCGGCCAAGGACCCGCACGTCCTGGCCGTGCGCCAGACCCTGTACCGCAGCGGCGCCAACTCGGAAATCGTCGACGCCCTGGTGGACGCGGCGCGCAACGGCAAGGAAGTCACCGCGGTGATCGAGCTGCGCGCGCGCTTCGATGAAGAGTCCAACCTGCAACTGGCCAGCCGCCTGCAAGCCGCCGGTGCGGTAGTGATCTACGGCGTGGTCGGCTTCAAGACCCACGCCAAGATGATGCTGATCCTGCGTCGCGAGGCCGGCGAGATCGTTCGCTACGCGCACCTGGGTACCGGTAACTACCACGCCGGCAACGCCCGCCTGTACACCGACTACAGCCTGCTGACGTCCGACGATGCGCTGTGCGAAGACGTCGGCAAACTGTTCAGCCAGTTGATCGGCATGGGCAAGACGCTGCGCATGAAGAAGTTGCTGCACGCGCCGTTCACCCTGAAGAAGGGCATGCTCGACATGATTGCCCGGGAAACCCAGTTCGCCGTCGACGGCAAGCCGGCGCACATCATTGCCAAGTTCAACTCGCTGACCGATCCGAAGATCATCCGCGCGTTGTACAAGGCCAGCCAGTGCGGTGTGCGCATCGACCTGGTGGTACGCGGCATGTGCTGCCTGCGTCCGGGCATCGCCGGGGTTTCGCACAATATCCACGTGCGCTCGATCATCGGCCGCTTCCTCGAACACACCCGGGTCTTCTACTTCCTCAACGGCGGCGAAGAACAGATGTTCCTCTCCAGTGCCGACTGGATGGAGCGCAACCTCGACAAGCGGGTCGAGACCTGCTTCCCGGTGGAAGGCAAGAAGCTGATCCTGCGGGTCAAGAAAGAGCTGGAAAGTTATCTCACCGATAACACCCACAGCTGGAGCCTGCAGTCGGACGGTCGTTATATCCGCAACACGCCGACCGGCAACCAGAACCCGCGCAGTGCCCAGGCGACCTTGCTCGAGCGCCTGAGCAACCCGATCCTCAGCGTACGTTGAGGGTAATACTGACTCGGGTCAGCCACTCCGCTTCCAGCGCGAAGTCGGCCTGAGTCAGCTGGTTCTGCTCCAGCCAGTCCTTGGGAAACACCACATCCAGGCTATCGCCGTCGGCACGCAAGGTGACCTGCGGCATTTCCTGGGTGCCACGGATGTGATGGAACAGGATCGCGAAGCGCAGCAATACGCACAGGCGAATCAGCTTGATGCCTTCATCGCCGAACTCGGCAAACTTGTCCTTGGGAATATTGCGCCGGTGCCCGCGTACCAGCAGGGCGAGCATTTGCTGGTCTTCCCGTGAGAAACCGGCCAGGTCCGAGTGCTCGATCAGGTAGGCGCCGTGCTTGTGGTACTGATAGTGAGCGATGTCCAGGCCCACTTCATGGACCTTGGCGGCCCAGCCCAGCAGTTCGCGCCAGACCCCGTCAGCCAGTTCCCAGGCATCCGCCACCTGGTCGAAGGCATGCAGCGCCTTGCGCTCGACCCGCGCCGCCTGTTCCAGGTCGACGTGGTAACGCTCCATCAGCGAGCTGAGGGTGCGTTCGCGCACGTCTTCATGGTGATGGCGGCCCAGCAGATCGTAGAGCACGCCTTCGCGCAGGGCGCCGTCGCAGTGGTCCATGCGTTGCAGGTCGAGGGCGTCGAAGATCGCCTCGAGAATCGCCAGGCCCGCCGGGAAGATCGCGCGGCGATCGGGCTTGATCCCTTCGAAATCGATTTTCTCGGCATCGCCGAGCTTGAACAGCTTGCGCTTGAGCCAGGCCAGCCCTTCGGCATTGACCTCGCCGCTGCCCTGGCCGCCGGCCTTGAGGGCCAGACCGATGGCGCGGATGGTTCCGGACGAGCCGATGGCTTCATCCCAGGTCAGGCGGTGCAGCGCGTGCTCGATGCTCATGATTTCCAGGCGCGCCGCGGTATAAGCCTGGGCGTAGCGGGCCGGGGTGATCTTGCCATCGCGGAAATAGCGCTGGGTGTAGCTGACGCAGCCCATTTGCAGGCTTTCGCGCAGCAGCGGTTCGAAGCGCTGACCGATGATGAATTCGGTACTACCGCCGCCGATGTCGGCTACCAGGCGCTTGCCCGGGGTGTCGGCGAGGGTGTGGGACACGCCGAGGTAAATCAACCGGGCTTCTTCACGGCCGGAAATGACTTCCACCGGGTGGCCGAGGATTTCCTCGGCGCGGCGGATGAATTCGCCACGGTTGCGCGCTTCGCGCAGGGCGTTGGTGCCGACGATGCGGACGGCGCCCAGGGGCATGCCGTTGATCAGCTGGGCAAAGCGCTTCAGGCAATCGAGCCCGCGTTGCATGGATTCTTCGGTGAGCTGACGGTCCTCGTCGATACCGGCCGCCAGCTGAACCTTCTCGCCGAGGCGCTCCAGGATTCGGATCTCACCGTTCTGGGCCTTGGCCACGACCATATGGAAGCTGTTGGAGCCCAGGTCGATGGCTGCGATCAGGGACAGATTCTTGGCTTGGGAATGCGGCATGGTTGAAGGATCTCGGTCGATAACCTCGCCATCCTGCCACGATCAGGCGCCGACGCCAATGTAGGACGCCTGGGAGCATCAGGCCTGGGGCTTGTGGCGAGGGGGTTGGAAAATCATTGCTTCAATTTTCCTACATAAATATTTCGCATTGATGACCTGGGTCATCAATTGTGACGACAGCGATCTTTATGAAAGTTGGCAGTGTTTGTCTATCCATCGTACCAAGAGCGTGGCCGCTTCCGGTTTTCTTGTCAGGGGCCAGCGTGGAAACTAGCGGCAGGCAATCAAGCCTGGGTGTTAATTATTTATTGGGCAGAACTCGGGAGTCCTGAGTACTTGCCCTGTTTCGGGTGAGACCCAGGGTCTGATCCCGCAGTCCTGAATAACATACATCTGCTAAAACTTAATAATAGGGAGTAGGAAAATGAAGTTGGTATCCGGCTGGACGCTCGGTGCTCTATTGGTTGCACTGGGGGGCAATGTCCACGCGGCGGACCTGTTGGTCAAAGGGACGATCGTTCCGGCCAGTTGCACACTGAGCCTGCACAATGGTGGGGTGGTCGATTATGGGAAAATTCGTGCTGCCGAGTTGGGTGTCAACGCCTACACGACCCTGCAGCCGAGAGGGGTACCATTTTCGGTCAGTTGCGACGGCGGCACGCGGGTCGGGGTGAAGACCCTCGACAATCGTTCCGCCAGCAAGGTCCCGGGGATCTTGCAGTCGGCCATCGGCCCGGAGTATGGCGATGTCTACAACTATGGCCTGGGGACCACGGCGCACGGCAAGCGGATCGGCGGTTACGCCCTGAGCGTGAAAGATTCCGTGGCTGATTTTCCGTTGGTCAACACGATCGTATCGACCAATAACGGCTTGAGCTGGAATCGTGGCAACGGCGCCTTGGGCCAGTACCAGAACATCATGTCCTGGAGTGGGTTCTTTGCCACTCATCCGGCAGCGGTACAGCGGGTCAGTGGTACCTTGGAAGTCCAGGCGGTTATCAACAAGACCTCCGAGTTGGATGTGACCGAAGAAATATACCTGGACGGTCTGGCGACGCTGGAACTGCGTTATCTCTGAGTCATGTTGATGTAAGTAACAGGGCGACCGGCACAGGTTCATGTGCCGGCGTTCCGTTGTTATTTGTTTCGAACAATAAGAACTCGTTCGCCAGGAGCGTATCGCTTGAAAGTTGTGACCCTTGTACCGGTGTCCGGGTCTTTGTGTGCCGGTGTGCTGTTCTTTCTCCTCGGGGTGTCCTGGAGTGTCGCCCGTGCCGATGGCATGCAACCGGAAACCACGGTGGTGGTTCTCTATGAGGAGGAGGGGGAGGCGAGTATACAGATCAAGAACACCGACAACGGTCCGGCCTTGCTGCATTCGGCTATCGAATCCATTCCCGAGGATCTTGAGTCGCTGGTGGTGATCACGCCCCCCGTCACCCGAGTCGATGCCGGTGAGACACAATTGGTCCGCTTGCTCAGCGCCAACAGTGAGCCACTCAAGACCCAGCGTTTGAAGCGCGTCACCTTCGAAGGCATTCCCCAGCGCAAAACCGGGGCCGGCGCTACCGTTGGCATCAGCCTGCGCCAGAACCTGCCGCTGATCCTGCATCCCAAGGGGTTGGCCCGGCATCCGGCGCCCTGGAAGGAACTGACCTGGCATCTGGAAAAATCTCGGCTGGTGGTGCGCAACGACAGTCCCTATGTGGTGCGTCTGTCGCCGGAGTTGGAACTCAATCCGCACAAGGTCAGCGTGATGCTGAGTCGCGGTTATGTCCTGCCGGGGGAGGCGCTGGCGATCGAAACGGGCGCGACGCAGCTCCCGGCCACCTCGGTCACGCTGCAGCCGGCGACGGTCTATGGTTTTGCCGTCGCCCGTCACGAAGCCCCGATCCTGGCCGAGGCGCTGTGACGGCCTTATGAGAAACCCAGGACCGCCAGGTAAGTTCGCTCCAGCATCGGGGTTGGCCAAGGCACTCGGTGTCGCGGCCTTGCTGGGGCTGGGCGAGCCGCTCGCCGCCGAGAAAAAGGATGATGGGTCGGATGCGGAGTTTGACCTGTCGGTGCTTTCCGAGCGTGGCCTCGATCCGCAGGTGGCCGATTACTTTCGCTCGGCGCCACGCTTTCGCGAAGGGACGCAGCGGGTGATGCTGGAACTCAACGGCAATCGTCTGGGACTGACAGCGCTACGTTTCGACCGGGACGGCGAGTTGTGTTTCACCTCCGGGTTGCTGGACAAGGCCGGATTGAAGATGCTCGACGCTGAGGCGCGGGCCACCGAGGAGGACTGTCATGCCTTTCTGCGCGAGTACCCGCAGACCCAGGTCATCCTGCGGCCCAGCAGCGAGGAGGTTTCCCTGTTGGTGCCGACCCAGGCCCTGCGCGGGCCGGCGCTCAACAGCGGGGTCTACGCCCGTGGCGGCACGGCTGGGCTGCTCAACTACGATGTGCTGGGTTTCGATACACGCTCACGCCAGGGCGGCGGACGTTTCTTCTCGGCGACCACCGAGGCCGGGTTCAATGCCGGCGACTGGTTGGTCCGCAGCCGCCAGTTGCACGTTTCCAACGATGGGCAGGAGCAGAGCTCGCATTTGTATGCCTATGCGCAGCGAGATTTCCTGCCGTGGCAGACGACCTTCCAGGCCGGTCAGATCAACAGTGCCGGGCCGGTGTTTGCCGGGGTCCAGCTTTCCGGCATGCAATTCATGCCCGATGGTGCACAGCGCGGCCAGGCCGGCCACGGGGTATTGGTCGAGGGCGTGGCCTTCGACGCGTCGCGGGTCGAGGTCCGCCAGTCCGGAGCGCTGATCCATACCAGCCTGGTGCCGCAAGGGCCTTTCAGCCTGGGCGGCTTGCCGCTGCTCAACGGCACCAGCGACCTGGAGGTGAAGGTGATCGGCCAATCCGGCGGCGAGCGCCGTTTCGTCGTGCCCGCCGCGTCTTTTCCGGGCGCCACGGCGGTCCAGCCCGGTTACTACCTCGCCCTGGGGCGGTTGCGTGGTGCTCAGGGTCGCGCCGAGGAACCGCCGTTGCTCGTCACCGGCAGTGGCACCTGGGGGTTGGGCCAGGCCACGTCCTTCAGCGCCGGGCTGCTGGGCAGCGATGATTACCGCGCCAGTGGCTGGGCGCTCGACAGCCGCCTTTGGCCGCAGGTTGGCGTCGGTCTGCGCAACAGCTTGTCCCACGACACCCGACGTGCCCTGGCGGGGAGCCAGAACAGCCTGTCGTTGAACAGCCCGCTGGGGGCAGGTGTCGATCTGGACCTCAGCGCCACCCTGCGCAGTAGCGGTTATCGCGATCTGCTGCAGGTCGGCGAGATGGGCCTGGAGGACGATCCCGGTTCACGCTTCAAGCACCAGTACACCGCCGCGCTCGGTTGGTCGGACTTGCAATTCGGCGGTTTCAGCCTCGGTTACTCGCGCAATGTGATGTTCGACGGGGGCTTGTCCCGACGCCTGCACGGCTCATGGAACAAGAGCTACCGCTACGCCAGCCTGAGCCTCAGTGTCGACTCCGACGTCGGTTCGGGCGGCGACCGCCATGCCCTCGACTCGGGCCTGGGCATACGGCTGGGCGTCAGTGTCCCGCTGGGTGGCAACCGGCGCATCGGCAGCTACCTCAATCGACGGGGCGAGCGCCTCGATATCGGCGGCGATTACCGTGAGCGAGTCAGTGACCTGGTCAGTTATGACCTGGGGCTGGAGCAGGACCTCAAGGGTGATCGGCAGATCACCCGCGGCAACCTGAACCTGATGCCGCGTTACACCCAGGTCGGCCTGGGGGTGACACGCAACCCCTCTAGCAGCAGCTACAGCGGACAGCTGTCCGGAGGCCTTGCGCTGCACGAGGGTGGCCTGACGTTCTCGCCCTATGCCATCCAGGAGACCTTCGGCGTGGTCTCGGTGGGCGATCTTGCCGGCGCCCGGATCGCCACGCCCCAAGGTCCGGTCTGGACCGATTTCAGCGGCCAGGCGGTGGTCGCTGGCTTGCCGGCCTACCGCAGCAGCCAGTTGGCAGTCGACACCCGCTCGTTGCCGCGGCGGATCGACCTGCGCAATGGGACGAAAACCCTCGAAGCCGGGCGCGGTTCATTCAATCGGGTGGATTTCACCGTGGTGAAGGCTCGACGGCTGCTGCTCAAGGTCACCGACGAAAACGCCGAGCCGTTGCCCCAGGGCGCCCCGGTATTCAGTGAGAACGAGGCCTTCCTGACCACGGTGGTGGGCGACGGCCTGGTTTTCCTGAGCAATGTCGAGGCCGGCCAGCGGCTCTCCATCAGACGGGCGGATCACACGACCTGCACGCTGCCGGTCGAGCTGTCCGAGTCCACGGACAGCGATCGGCTCTATGAAACGGCTACGGCGGTTTGCCGGGCGAGTCAACCCTATGGAAGACCTTTATGAGCTCTCGCGTCCGCGCGGTTTTACGGCGTTGTTGCTTCGCGCTGGTGCTGTTTTCAGTCCCGGTCGGCGCCAATGACTGCACGCTGTCGCTGAGTCAGTCGCAGATTGAATTGGGTGCGTTGCGCTCGGGAGCCTTGGCGCGGGCACCCGGGCAGCCTGAACTGTTTCTCGGGACCCGCCGGCTGAGCCTGAACATCGCCTGCCCCTGGCCGACCTCGATGGTGCTGCGTTTCGAGGGGGCGGCGGCGGGACCGCAGGCCTTTCGCTTCGATCGCCAGGGGCGTTTTACGGTGAGCCTGAGCAATGCCTGGCTCGACGGCAAGCCGGTGACCCTGGCGGTGGCGCAACGTCCGGCCGAGGCGGCGGCCAGTTACTTGATGGCGCCGGGCCAGAGTCTGGTGGTGCTGGCTCGGGGCCTACCGGCCAAGGGGCGGTTTTTCTCGGCGCAGGTCGAGATCGACACGCACCTGCCGGTCAGTGCGACCCGGGTGCGCGACGAGACGCCGGTCGAAGGTCGCGGGCGTTTCGAGCTGCTGCCGGGCGAATAACGGCTCAGGCCGGCGGTTCCACACTGCCGATAAAGTTCGCCAGTTCCGGTGTCTGCGGGTGGGCGAACAGATCCCTGGGATCGCCCATCTCATGCACCTTGCCCTGGTGCATGAACACCAGCTTGTCGCCGACTTCCCGGGCGAAGCGCATTTCGTGGGTGACCATGATCAGGGTCATGCCTTCCTTCGCCAACTGACGGACCACACTGAGCACTTCATTGACCAGCTCCGGGTCCAGCGCCGAAGTGATCTCGTCGCACAGCAGCACCTTGGGCGACATCGCCAGGGCCCGGGCAATGGCCACGCGCTGCTGCTGGCCGCCGGAGAGACGTTCCGGGAAAGCGTCGAATTTTTCCCCCAGGCCGACCCGTTCGAGCATCTGCCGCGCCAGCTCGGCGGCCTTGGCCCTGGGCATTTTCTGCACCACCTGGGGCGCGAGCATAACGTTTTCGCCGACGCTCAGGTGCGGGAACAGGTTGAACTGCTGGAATACCATGCCGACCGTTTGCCGCAGGGTGCGCAAATCGGCGCGGGCGGCGTCCAGGTAGTGGCCGTCGACCTCGATCACCCCGTCGTTGATCGACTCCAGGCCATTGAGGGTGCGCAGCAGGGTGCTCTTGCCCGAGCCGCTGCGACCGATGATCGCCACCACCTGGCCTTCCTCGACGCTGAGGTCGATGCCTTTGAGCACGTGGTGATCGCCGTAATACTTATGCAGGGCAGAAACTCTAAGAAGCGGCATGCAGTCTCCTTTCCAGGTAGCGCGCACTGAGGGACAGGGGGTAGCACAGCAGGAAATAACCGAGAGCTACCAGGCCGTAGATCATGAAGGGTTCGAACGTGGCGTTGGCGAGCATGCCGCCGGTCTTGGTCAGTTCGGTGAAACCGATGATCGAGGTCACAGCGGTGCCCTTGATCACCTGCACCGAAAAGCCCACGGTCGGCGCCACGGCGATACGCAGTGCCTGTGGCAGGATCACATGGCGCAGTTGTTCATACGGGGTGAGCGCCAGGCTCGCCGAGGCTTCCCACTGGCCGCCCGGAATCGACTCGACGCAGCCGCGCCAGATCTCCGCCAGGTAGGCGCTGGTGAACAGCGTCAGGGCAATGGCCGCCGCCAGCCAGGGCGAGATATCCACCCCGAGCAAGGCCACGCCGAAAAACACCATGAACAGTTGCATCAGCAGCGGCGTGCCCTGGAACAGCTCGATGTAGGCGTGGGCGAAACCGCGAGCAAAGCCGTTTTCGCTGATGCGCAGCACCATCACCAGCAGGCCGATCAGGCCGCCACCGACAAAGGCCGTCAGCGACAGGGCGACGGTCCATTGCAGGCCCGCCAGCAGGTTGTTGAGGATGTCCCACAAGGTGAAATCCATCAGCGGTTCCTCACGATGTAGCGGCGCCCCAGCCAGTTCAGCAACTGCCGGATCAGCAACGCCATGACCAGGTAGATCAGGGTGGTCAGGGTGTAGGTTTCGAAGGCGCGGAAGTTGCGTGACTGGATGAAGTTGGCGGCGAAGCTCAGCTCCTCGGTGGCGATCTGCGAGCAGACCGCCGAGCCGAGCATGACGATGATGATCTGGCTGCTCAGGGCCGGCCAGACCTTGCCCAGCGCCGGCAGCAGGACCACGTGGCGGAAGGCTTCGAAGCGGCTCATGGCCAGCGCCGCCGCCGCTTCCAGTTGCCCACGGGGGATCGCCTGGATCCCGGCGCGGATGATCTCCGTGGAATAGGCGCCGAGGTTGATCACCATCGCCAGCACCGCCGCCTGCCACTCGGAAATCTGCAGGCCGAGGGAGGGCAGGCCGAAGAAAATGAAAAACAACTGCACCAGGAACGGCGTATTGCGGATCAATTCGACGTAGACGCCGAAGATCGCCGCGAAGGGGCGGATCTGCCAAGCCCTGACCACGGCCCCGACAATGCCCAGGCTGACCCCGAGCAAAGTGCCGATGGCGGTCAGTTCCAGGGTGAACAGGGCGCCGCGCAACAGCAGGTCGGCGTTGTGCAGCACCGGCAGGAAGTCGAACTGATAAGCCATGGAGCGAACCTCAGGCGAGCGCGATCAGAGATCGGCCGGAAGTGGTTGCTTGAGCCACAGCTGGGCGTTTTTTTCCAGGCTGCCGTCGGCCTTGGCGGTGGCGAGGATCTGGTTCACTTTTTCCAGCAGCGCCGGTTCGTTCTTGTTCACGCCGACGTAGACCGGCGAGTCCTTGAGCTTGACCTTCAGTGCCGGGATGCGTTTCGGGTTGCGCTCGGCGATGGCCACCATCACCACGTTGCCGCTGGCGATCAGGTCGACCTGCTTGGCCAGATAGGCCGCAATGGTGGTGTTGTTGTCCTCGAAGCGCTTGATGGTCACGCCCTCGGGGGCCACGGCGGTCAGCTCGATGTCCTCGATGGCGCCACGGGTGACGCTGATGGTCTTGCCCTTGAGATCGGCCAGGCCGTTGATCGGGGCTTCCGGCGGGCCGAAGACCGCGAGGTAGAAGGGCGCATAGGCACGGGAGAAGTCGATGACCTTCTCGCGCTCGGGATTCTTGCCGAGGCTGGAGATCACCAGGTCGACCTTGCCGGTGGTAAGGAACGGAATGCGGTTGGTGCTGTTGACCGGGGTCAGTTCCAGCTTGACCTTGAGCTGCTCGGCGAGCAGCTTCGCGGTGTCGATATCCAGGCCGCGGGGTTTCATGTCCGGACCCACCGAGCCGAACGGCGGGAAGTCCTGGGGCACGGCGACCTTGAGGGTGCCACGGGCGACGATGTCATCCAGGCCATTGGCGTGGGCGGGGGCCTGACTCAGCATCAGGCTGGCCAGCAAGGCAGTGAGCAGGGCGCTGCGGCGTTGGGTCATGGCAACTCTCCGAATCCAGAAGGGCGATCTCTGTGCGGGGCAGTGCACAGCCCATGCCACACTTGTCCGAAACCCTGCACTTGCTGGTACGGCGGGGCTTTTCATGGTCTTACTGGTCTGAACAGTTGCAGAGCTTTCGCACTCTTATCGAGCATTCGTTCGCGGCGCTGAACCAGCGCTGGGCGTGACTTGCCGGATCCGGCCAATAGCTTTACAACTAGCGCTTTCCCGGACCAACAGCTGAAAAAGACAATGAATTCGATCTCCCGCGCCGTCCCGGAAGTGGCGCTGCAAGCCATCCGCAAACTGATCGCCGACGAGGGCTTCGGCCCGGGCGACGTGCTGCCCTCGCAGCGCGACCTGGCACTCCGGCTGGGGGTCAGCCGGGCGTCGTTGCGCGAGGCGCTGTCGTCCCTGAGTGCCCTGGGGGTGATCAGTGTGCAGCCGGGCAAGGGCGTCTTCGTGCAGGCGCCGGTGGAGTTGGCGCCGCTGGCCAGTGGCCTGGCCTGGCCGTTCGCGGCCCAGGCTTCAGCGGAGGATATCTTCCAGTTGCGTTATGCCCTGGAGGGGTTTGCCGCGGGCCTGGCGGCGGTGACCTTGAGCGCCGATGAGCTGGATGTCCTGCAGGACAACGTCGAGGCCTTGCGGCTGGAGCTCAAGGCGGGGGATTTCGAGGCGGCCGCGCGGCTGGATTTCGATTTTCACCGGCGCATCCTGCTGGCCAGCGGCAACCAGGCCATGGTCGGTATCCTCAGTGCCAGCGCCGAGCTGTTCCTGGAAAGCCAGAAGCTGCCGTTCATCCGGGCGGAGCGAGCCATGGAAACCTGGCAGGAGCACCGCAAGATCCTCCGTGCCCTGGCGCGGCGCGCCTCGGGAGCGGCTCAGAAGGCGATGCAGGAGCATGTGCGCAACGCGGCCCTGCGCACCGGTATTGTCTTCGTCACGCCCGGCTGATCACGGTCCCTGTAGGAGCAGCCGGTCGACGCTCGATTGCTCGCGATGGCGGCCCAGGCACCGCAGGGTCCCAGGCTTTACGCGTTATCGTTGATGTCCATCGCGAGCAAGCTCGCTTCTACAAGGGGGGCGGTGCTTGTGAGGGCGTCTTTGTGCAGCGCGCGCGTATTGGGCTATACCCAAATTGATCGTTTGTCATAGTTAGACTCAATTAACTGCGGCTTCCTGTACGTAGGAAGGCCAGCTATGATGAGCGACGTTTTTTGCTTACAACCTGGAGACTTCCATGAGCAGCGATCTGATCAAACACGTTAGCGACGCTAGCTTCGAGGCCGATGTAATCAAGGCCGAAGGCGCTGTGCTGGTCGACTACTGGGCTGAATGGTGCGGCCCCTGCAAGATGATCGCCCCGGTCCTGGACGAGATTGCCACGACCTACCAAGGTAAACTGGTCGTCGCCAAGCTGAACATCGACGAAAACCAGGAAACCCCGGCCAAGCATGGCGTGCGCGGTATCCCAACGCTGATGCTGTTCAAGAACGGCAACGTCGAAGCGACCAAGGTCGGCGCACTGTCCAAGTCGCAACTGACCGCTTTCCTCGACGCTCACCTGTAAGGTCGGCATCGTCAAAAAAGGCCCCGCAAATAGCGGGGCTTTTTTCGTTGTTAGGGGCTAGACGTTCACAATTGCAGGTGTTACATTCGGCCCCGCACTGGTTTCTCCACTGCCCCCTGCAAGCCGTCGCCGACGCTCTCCTTTTCGAACAAGTACGCGATCCTGTCGCCTTC
Organism: Pseudomonas sp. GW821-FHT03C07; assembly: GCF_059420925.1. Classification (NCBI taxonomy): domain Bacteria; kingdom Pseudomonadati; phylum Pseudomonadota; class Gammaproteobacteria; order Pseudomonadales; family Pseudomonadaceae; genus Pseudomonas; species Pseudomonas sp. GW821-FHT03C07. Next base: position 43,753 of record NZ_JBWKUQ010000028.1, on the reverse strand, counting down.
TCTGCGGCGCGGCCTCATTAAGCCAAAAGCTTAATTTCTCCCCCCTCCATAAATGATTACGTCATTCCTATATGAATCTGACTGAACTCAAGCAAAAGCCGATTACCGAACTGCTCGAATTGGCCGAACAGATGGGCATAGAAAATATGGCCCGTTCGCGCAAGCAGGATGTGATTTTCTCCCTGCTGAAAAAGCACGCGAAAAGCGGCGAGGAAATCTCCGGTGATGGCGTGCTGGAGATCCTCCAGGACGGCTTCGGCTTTCTCCGCTCTTCGGATGCCTCCTACCTGGCCGGCCCGGACGATATCTACGTCTCGCCGAGCCAGATCCGCCGCTTCAACTTGCGCACCGGTGACACCATCGTCGGCAAGATCCGTCCGCCGAAGGAAGGTGAGCGTTATTTCGCTCTGCTCAAGGTCGACACGATCAACTTCGATCGTCCGGAAAACGCGAAGAACAAGATTCTCTTTGAGAACCTGACCCCGCTGTTCCCGACCGTGCGCATGAAGATGGAAGCCGGTAACGGTTCCACCGAAGACTTGACCGGTCGTGTGATCGATCTTTGCGCACCGATCGGCAAAGGCCAGCGCGGCCTGATCGTGGCACCGCCGAAAGCCGGCAAGACGATCATGTTGCAGAACATTGCGGCGAACATCACCCGCAACAACCCGGAAGTGCACCTGATCGTCCTGCTGATCGATGAGCGTCCGGAAGAAGTGACCGAAATGCAGCGCACCGTGCGCGGCGAAGTGGTTGCCTCGACGTTCGACGAGCCGCCAACCCGTCACGTGCAAGTGGCCGAAATGGTCATCGAGAAGGCCAAGCGCCTGGTCGAGCACAAGAAGGACGTGGTGATCCTGCTCGACTCCATCACCCGTCTGGCGCGTGCCTACAACACCGTGATCCCGAGCTCCGGCAAGGTCCTGACCGGTGGTGTCGATGCCCACGCCCTGGAGAAGCCAAAACGTTTCTTCGGTGCCGCGCGTAACATCGAGGAAGGCGGTTCGCTGACCATCATCGCCACCGCGCTGGTTGAAACCGGCTCGAAGATGGACGAAGTGATCTACGAAGAGTTCAAGGGTACCGGTAACATGGAACTGCCGCTGGACCGCAAGATCGCTGAAAAGCGCGTCTTCCCGGCGATCAACATCAACCGTTCCGGCACCCGCCGCGAAGAGTTGCTGACCGCCGACGACGAGTTGCAGCGCATGTGGATCCTGCGCAAGCTGCTGCATCCGATGGATGAAGTCGCGGCCATCGAGTTCTTGATCGACAAGCTGAAACAGACCAAGACCAACGATGAGTTCTTCCTCTCGATGAAACGCAAGTAAGTCGAGCAGGGCCGCAAAAGCCGGGGAAACCCGGCTTTTTGCTGTCTGGGCATTGTTCGATTGCGCGGTATCGGGGCGAACCGGGTAAACTGCCCACCCCGAACGCCACGGATCTACGAGGCTCACGCATGCAGTATCGCGACTTGCGCGACTTTATCAGCGGCCTGGAACAGCGCGGCGAACTCAAGCGCATCCAGGTTCCAGTGTCGCCTATCCTGGAGATGACCGAGGTCTGCGACCGCACCCTGCGGGCCAAGGGGCCGGCGTTGCTGTTCGAAAATCCCACCGGTTTTGATATCCCGGTACTCGGCAACCTGTTCGGCACGCCCGAGCGCGTGGCCCTGGGCATGGGCGCCGAAGCGGTCAGCGAACTGCGGGAAATCGGCAAGCTGCTGGCCTTCCTCAAGGAACCGGAGCCGCCCAAGGGGCTCAAGGATGCCTGGTCCAAGCTGCCGATCTTCCGCAAGATCATTGCCATGGCGCCGAAAGTGGTCAAGGACGCGCCCTGCCAGGAAATCATCATCGAGGGCGATGACGTCGACCTCGGCAAGTTGCCGGTCCAGCATTGCTGGCCGGGCGATGTCGCGCCGCTGATCACCTGGGGCCTGACGGTGACCAAGGGGCCGAACAAGGACCGCCAGAACCTCGGCATCTATCGCCAGCAGGTGATCGCTCGCAACAAGGTGATCATGCGTTGGCTCAGCCACCGTGGCGGCGCGCTGGATTACCGCGAGTGGTGCGAAAAGCATCCAGGCCAGCCGTTCCCGGTGTCCGTGGCCCTGGGTGCGGATCCGGCGACCATTCTCGGCGCGGTGACCCCGGTGCCGGACAGCCTTTCCGAATACGCCTTTGCCGGTCTCCTGCGGGGCAACCGCACCGAGCTGATCAAGTGCCGCGGCAATGACCTGCAAGTACCGGCCTCGGCGGAAATCGTCCTCGAGGGCGTGATCCATCCGGGCGAGATGGCGCCGGAAGGCCCGTATGGCGACCACACTGGCTATTACAACGAAGTCGATAATTTCCCGGTGTTTACCGTCGAGCGCATCACCCACCGGATCAAACCGATCTACCACAGCACCTACACCGGTCGGCCACCGGATGAGCCGGCGATTCTCGGCGTGGCGCTGAACGAAGTGTTCGTACCGATCCTGCAGAAGCAATTCCCGGAAATCACCGACTTCTACCTGCCACCGGAAGGTTGCTCGTACCGCATGGCCATCGTCACCATGAAGAAGTCGTATCCGGGCCACGCCAAGCGCGTCATGTTGGGTGTCTGGTCGTTTTTGCGACAGTTCATGTATACCAAGTTCGTTATCGTCACCGACGACGATATCAACGCCCGCGACTGGAACGACGTGATCTGGGCCATCACCACGCGCATGGACCCCAAGCGCGATACGGTGATGATCGATAACACGCCGATCGACTACCTCGACTTCGCCTCGCCGGTCTCCGGCCTGGGCTCGAAGATGGGGCTCGATGCCACGCACAAATGGCCCGGCGAGACCACACGTGAGTGGGGCCGGGTGATCGTCAAGGATGAGGCCGTGACCCGACGGGTCGATGCCATTTGGAATCAGTTAGGAATAGATTGATGCGTGTGACCTTGCAGCCGTCCGGCGCCGTGCTTGAGATACGGCCCGGCGAGCGGATTCTCGACGGTGCCCGGCGCCTGGGTTATGACTGCCCGCAAAGCTGTCGCAATGGCAACTGCCATGTGTGCGCCGCGTTGCTGGTGGAAGGGCGGGTCGCGCAGGCTGGCGACGTGCGTGATCATGGCGAGTTCTACACTTGTATCGCAGAACCCCTGGAAGACTGTGTGGTGCTGTGGGATGGCGTGCTCGCGCAAGGAGAACTGCCGGTGCGCAAGTTGGCCTGTCAGTTGATCGAATGTGCCGAGATCGGCGGCGATGTCTGGCGTGTGCGCCTGCGGGCGCCGGCGGGCAAGCCGCCGCGTTATCACGCTGGCCAGTACCTGATGATCGAGCGCGACAACGGCGAGAAATCGGCGTTTTCCCTGGCCTCCGCGCCGCACGCCGGGCGTGACCTGGAGCTGCATGTACTGGTGCGCGAAGCCAGCGCCCAGAGCCTGATCGAGCAGTTGCAGCGCAATCGCATGGCGCGGGTCGAGTTGCCGTTCGGCGATACTCATCTGGCCCAATTGCCGGATGGACCGTTGGTGCTGATCGCGGCGGGCACTGGCATGGCGCAGATGAACAGCCTGATCGAGCATTGTCGTTCCACCGGCTTCCAGCACCCGGTGCACTTGTATTGGGGCGTGCGTCGGCCCGAGGATTTCTACACGTTGGAGCATTGGGAGGAGTGGAAGCAACTGCCGAACCTGTTCCTGCACAAGGTGGTCAGCGATTTGTGTGGCTGGGAAGGGCGTTGCGGCATGCTGCACGAGGCGGTCCGCGAAGATATTGCCGACCTGTCGGGGGTGAGTGTCTATGCCAGCGGCTCGCCGGCGATGATTTATGCAACGCTGGATGCGCTGGTGAACGCCGGGATGGATGCGCACCAGATGCGTGCCGATGTGTTTGCCTATGCGCCTAGGCCTTAGCGCCAGGCGTTTGATTTTTCTGTGCCTGCCCCATCGCCTTCGCGGCACCGCCGCGTCCCGACAAGCTCCGCTCCCACAAGGACGGATTCGTACGCAAGCTTTGTGTACGACTCAGGACTTAATGTGGGAGCGGAGCTTGCCCGCGAAGGCGTCCTCAAAATCGCTACAAATCCCTCAGAAACGCACCCCAGTGGTAATCATCGCCGCATTGAACCCCAGCAACACCACCTCCGCTGCCACCGGCCCGTAATGCGTACCAACCGAAGGAATGATCACCGGCGCAACGCCCAGGTGGTTCAACGGGATCTTGTCGCGGTACTGGCCTTTGTAGCCCTGCAGTAAACCGCCGGAGACCTTCAGATACACCGGATAATCGGCACTCTCGAAGCGCTTGCCAACATAGGCGTAATACGCGCGCTGGCTGAACGAGTTGCGAAACGTCGCCGCCCCATAGAGCAACCCCGAGGCTTCATTGCGTTCCAGGCCGATCAGGTCCTGGTGATTGTTGTGGTCCGGGTCCGGTGAGAAATGGCGGGTGAAGACGCTGGTTTGCAGGTACCAGAAACCCTTGTCACTGGCGTTCGAATCGTCCGGCGACTGGGCCCGGACGCTGGGCGCCAGCATAAACAGGCACAACACCTGGATAAGGAGTGATTTGTTCATGGTTGTTGGCCCCTGGTGAAAACGTAGCGATTGAAGTAGGCGGCCGTTATACGTAAGTCGCAATCGGATTGTCAGACCGTGGTCTCTGAAGTGTATGTAGGGTTTTTCCCGTACGCGATGTTTAGCTTATCGTTATGTGATTTTGATATTTAATTTATTTGTTACGGAACATTAAGCTATATATCCATCGGAGCACCGGCCTCTATCGAACCAGCAATGCCTACGCCAATAACGGCGGCAACCTGGCCTACAGCACTTTTTCGCGGTACGGTTACAGCGGTGCGTTTTATTACGGTAAAGTGACTTACAACTGGTAATGATCAGGAATCCCGCGCAATCCGCCATGACCGCCATCGATCCTGCATTGTCGAGTTTGGCCTATCCGCCGCGCCTGGAACTGGGGGCGCAATTGACCCACGAGCAACTGCTCTGCTCCATGCAGGCCACCATGGCCCGGCACAAGGGCGGAGCGGTCTGGCTATTTGCCTACGGCTCGTTGATCTGGCGCCCCGAGTGCTCTGCCGTGGAGCGGGTACGCGGGCGGGTTCACGGTTACCATCGGGGCTTGTACCTGTGGTCCCATGAACACCGGGGCACGCCGGAATTTCCGGGGTTGGTGTTCGGCCTGGATCGCGGCGGTTCCTGCAGCGGATTTGCCTATCGGCTTCCGGACGATCAGCTGGAGGCATCGCTCTATGCCCTGTGGCAGCGGGAGATGCCGGTGCCGTCCTATCGGCCGCACTGGCTCAATTGCCGCTTGGCCACGGGGCAGACGGTTCAGGCGTTGGGGTTCGTGCTGGAGCGGCACCTGCCCAGCTATGCCGGTAACCTGTCGGACCATGTGCTGAACCAGGTACTCGAAAGTGCTTGCGGGCGCTATGGCACCACCCGCGACTACGTTGAGCAGACCGCCAGCGCCTTGCGCAGCCACGCCATGCCGGATCGCAACCTGGAAGCGCGGCTCAAGCGCTGTCGTTCGGTCTCGCATTAAGCGGTTGCTCGGTCTGTTGAGTTTCGACTACGTCCTTGGATTGAATCCGGGCTGGCATCGTCAGCTGGGGCTTGCGGTGAGCCGGAAAGGACATGACCAGGTGTAGCGTCGCTCCCTCGCCGTGTCAGCCGGGAAATGGCGGTTCCTGGATTTTCTCGCTGCGGGACTCGATCAACTGACCTTGGTGGTCAAAGCGCAGCACGATCAGCCAGTCATACACATCCTCCGGCCAGCGCTTTTGCCCGGTCAGCTTTTTCGCATCGCCGCCGAAGGCTTCGATCAGGTTGTCGATATGCCCGTGGTGCCAGGCGATCAGCACCACCGGTACGCTGTTGTCCTTGCCCAGGGACTTGGCCAACTGGTCGACCTCGTCGTCGGCGTAGGGTTGTTCGATGGGCAGCTTCAGGCGTTGCGACAACGGCGTCAGGGTCAGGCGTGGGCGGTCGCTTTCCTTGCTGTCAGTGGTGGCAATCAGGCGTTGTGGGATCAGTTTTCCAGCGTCCAGTAGCAGAGGGTCAAAGTAGCTGGCGTAGGCCTGGGCCCGATGTTCGCCCGCCGGGCTGAGCCCGCGACCCTGGTCGGGTTTCTCCGCGTGGCGGACGATCAGCAGCGTGACATCGCGCAAGCCATCTGCCTTGTGGGCCATGGCCGGTGTCGCGAGTATCAGCGTGGATAAGGCGAATACGCCGGGGAGCAAGGTGTGCAGCAGTTTGAGCATGGAGGTGCCTCGATGGAGTGCAGGGGCGCGCTCGTGATGAGCGCGCCCGGGCCATGGGCAAAATATAGCGGTATTCAGGCGTCTTGCCGGGTGAAACCAGTGTCAGCGTCGCGGCTGCTCAACGCACCTGTACCACCACTTTACCGACGGCCTTGCGCTGGCCGAGGTCATTGATGGCCTGGGCGGTTTGCGCCAGTGGATAGGTCTGCGACACCAACGGCTTCAATTTACCCTCGGCGAACCAACTGAACAGTTGTTGGAAGTTGGCGGCGTTGTCCTGGGGCTGGCGCTGGGCGAACGAGCCCCAGAACACCCCGACCACCGCCGCGCCCTTGAGCAGCGCCAGGTTCACCGGCAGCTCCGGGATGCGCCCGCTGGCAAAGCCCACGACCAACAGGCGGCCGTTCCAGGCGATGGAGCGGATGGCCTGGTCGAACAGGTCGCCACCGACCGGGTCGTAGATCACGTCGGCGCCATTGCCGTCGGTCAGGCGCTTGATTTCGTCCTTGAGATTGTCCTGGCCATAGTTGATCAGTTCGTCGGCGCCAAGGGACTTGGCCACCGCGAGTTTCTCGGCGCTGCTGGCGGCGGCGATCACCCGGGCGCCCATGGCCTTGCCGATTTCCACGGCCGCCAGGCCCACGCCTCCGGAAGCGCCGAGCACCAGCAGGGTTTCCCCCGGTTGCAACTGCGCGCGCTGCTTGAGCGCGTGCATCGAGGTGCCGTAGGTCATGCTGAAGGCGGCGGCGGTAGTGAAATCCATGGCGGCGGGGATCGGCAGCACGTTATAGCCGGGCACTTTCACCTCCTCGGCGAAACTGCCCCAGCCGGTCAGGGCCATCACCCGGTCGCCGACCTTGAGATGGCTGATCTTTTCACCCACCGCGGCGACCACGCCGGCCGCCTCGCCACCCGGGGAAAACGGGAAGGGCGGCTTGAACTGGTACTTGCCCTCGATGATCAGCGTGTCCGGGAAATTCACCCCGGCGGCGTGCACCTGCAGCAGGATCTCGTTCTTCGCGGGCACCGGGCTGGCGACCTCTTCCAGCACCAGCGTTTCGGCGGGGCCGAAGGCTTTGCAGAGCACGGCTTTCATCGGGCTATTCCTTTGGGAGTGATGGCCGATAAGTGTAGGTGTGTGAGTCAAAGGGTCAACGAGCATGCCCCACCCTGATAGTCCGCCATAAGCTTTTGCTTGGGCAGGGCGGTGCGGGTCGCTATGCTAGGCCGCAAACCGGATAAGGAGCGAATTGTGAAAGCGTTGATCATGTTGATGTTGGCCTTGTCCCTGCCGCTGGCGGCAGTGGCGGCGGAAGAAGCCAAGGAAGGGGAAGCGGCGGGGCCGAAAGTCAGCTATATCAGCCTGACGCCGCCGTTTGTCGGTAACTATGGCCTCGATGGCAGTCCGAAACTCAAGGTCTACAAGGCCGACGTGGCCTTGCGCGTCACCGGTGAAGAGGCGGCCAAGGCGGTCAAGGCCAATGAACCGCTGATCCGTAACCAGTTGGTGGCGCTGTTCGCCCAGCAGACCGTGGAGTCGATGAGCAACGTCGAGGCCAAGGAAAAAATGCGTCAGGAAGCGCTGAAGCAGGTTCAGCAGGTGATGAACGATGAAACCGGCAAACCAGTGATCGAGGACCTGCTGTTCAATAACCTGATCGTTCAATAACGCTCAAGAGGCATACCGGGGCCCGCTCGCCACAAGACCGTGCTCGGCTTTAGCTGAGCGGCAACTCAGGACGCCAGGCTCTTACGGAAGCGCGCCAGCGCTATCGCGAAGAACAGCAGGCCGATGGCGGCCAGCGCCAGCACATCCGGCCAGACCACGCTGATTCCCGCATCGCGGAACAGAATGGCCGCGCTCAGGCTGACGAAGTGTGTCGACGGCGAGCCCTGCATCACCCATTGCAGCCAGGTCGGCATGCTGTCCAGCGGCGTGCTGCCGCCGGACAGCAGGAGCATGGGGATAATCACCGGGATCGCCAGCAGGCCGAACTGCGGGGTCGAGCGCGCGAGGGTCGCAAGGAAGATGCCGAGTGCCGTGCTGGCGAACAGATACAGTGCCGTCACGCCCAGGAACAACCCCAGCGAGCCGGCCAACGGCACACCCAGCGCGCCCTTGACGATCACCTCCAGCGACACCCAGGTGCAGATCACCACCACCAGCAGGTTGCTCCAGATTTTCGCCAGCATGATTTCCAGGGCTGTGAGCGGCAGCACCAGCAGGTGGTCCAGAGTGCCGTGCTCGCGCTCGCGCAGCAGCGCGGTGCCGGTGAGGATGATTGCCAGGATGGTGATGTTGTTGACGATCTGGATCACCGCCAGGAACCAGCCGCCCTCCAGGTTGGAGTTGAACAATGCCCGGCTGGTCAGTAGCACCGGTGTCTGGCTCGTGGCTTCGGCCTGGCCGCTGTAGTCGAGGAGTTCGCGCTGGAAGATCCGCCCGATATAGCCGGCGCCCATGAACGCCTGGCTCATGGCGGTGGCGTCGACGTTGACCTGCACGGTGGGTGAGCGTCCGGCCAGCAGGTCGCTCTGGAAGTTGGCCGGCACATTGATCACGAAGGTGTACTGGCCGTTGTCCAGGGCCGCGTCCAGGCGGTCGTAGGCCAGCGCCGCCGGGTGCTGGAATTCCGGCGGTTGCAGGGCATCGCCCAGTTTGCGCGACAGTGCACCGCGGTCCTCGTCCACCAGGGCGACGCTGGCGTTGTGCACGCCGATCACCGAACCGGCCGCGGGCATGTAGATCGCCACGCTGAAGGCATAGAACAGGAATAGCAGCAGGACGCTGTCATGGCGCAGGCTGGTCAGTTCCTTGAGGCCCAGGCGCAGGATATGGGCGAGCTTGTGCATCAGGCCTCCTGCTTCTTGAGCATGATCAGGCTCAGGCCGGTAAAGGCGACGAAGAATCCGAACAGCGCCAGGCACTGCGGCCATAGCTGGCGCAGATCCAGGGCCTTGGTGAAGGTGCCGACGGCGATGTCGAGGAAGTGCCCGGCGGGGAACAGCATGCCCATCAACGCGGCGCCGCCGTCCAACGACGAGCGCGGTACGATCAATCCGGAGAACTGGATGGTCGGCAGGCTGGTGATGATCATGGTGCCAAGGATCGCGGCGATCTGGGTGCGGGTGAACGCCGAGATCAGCAGGCCCATGCCGGTGGTCGCCAGCACATAGAGCACGCCGCCCAGGGCCAGGGTCAGGCCGCTGCCCTTGAACGGCACGCCGAACAGCCAGCGGTTCATCGCCACCAGCAGGCCCAGGTTGACCAGGCTGACCGCCAGGTAAGGCGCCTGCTTGCCCAGCAGGAATTCCAGGCGAGTCAACGGCGTGGCATAGAAGTTGGTAATCGAACCGAGTTCCTTCTCGCGGACAATGCCCAGGGCAGTGAGCATCGCCGGGATAAAGGCCAGGATCAACGCCATGACGCCGGGGCCGATGGCGTTTACGCTGACCACGTCCTGGTTGTAGCGAAAGCGCGTTTCCAGACGGGCGGCAGGGCGGGCGTCGTAGGCCGGGCTGCTTTGCGCCGCCAGTTGTTCGAGGTTGGCCTGGTGCACGGCTTCGACATAGTTGCGGCTGGTTTCGGCGCGGAACGGCATGCCGCCGTCCAGCCAGGCGGCCACCGTGGGCTGGCGCCCGGCATACAGGTCGCGGCCGAAGCCCGGAGGGATCTCCAGGGCCAGCTTGATCTCCGAGCGTTGCAGGCGCTGGTGCAGTTGCGCGGCATCGCGGATCGGCGGTTTCTCATCGAAGTAGCGCGAGCCGCGGAAGGCTTCCAGGTAGGCCCGGCTTTGTGGCGTCTGGTCCTGGTCATAGACGGCGAAGGCAAGGTTCTCCACGTCCAGGGAAATCCCGTAGCCGAAGATCACCATCATGAACAGCGAGCCCAGCAGGGCGAAGGCCAGCCGGACCTTGTCACGCAGCAGTTCCTTGCCTTCACGGCTGGCCACGGCCAGCAAGCGCGCGGGACTGAAGCCGGTCTTGTTCGGTGCCAGGCTGGACGCCGCTGGCACCGTGTCATCGCTGGTGGTCTGCGGTTCCGGCGAACCGCCCTGCGCCTGCTCCAGGCAGCGGACAAAGGCAGCCTCCAGCGTGTCGCCGTGGAACTGCCGTTGCAGGGCGTCCGGGGTGTCGCAGGCGAGCACCTGGCCGGCATGCATCAAGGAAATACGGTCGCAGCGCTGGGCTTCGTTCATGAAGTGGGTGGAGAGAAAAATCGTCACCCCCTGTTCCCGGGACAGTTCGATCAACAGGCGCCAGAAATCGTCCCGCGCCGCCGGATCGACCCCGGAAGTGGGTTCGTCGAGGATCAGCACTTCCGGGCGATGCAGCACTGCCACCGCCAGTGACAGGCGCTGACGCAGGCCCAGGGGGAGGGCCGCGGACGGTTGGTCGGCGATCTCGCCGAGGTTGAAGCGCTGGATCAGTGCCTCGATCCGTGTCGAGCTGTCGGCCTTGGGCAGGTCGAACAAGCGCGCGTGCAGTTCAAGGTTCCGTCGCGTGCTGAGTTCGCCATACAGCGAGAAACTCTGGGACATGAAACCGACCCGCTTGCGGGTCGCCAGGTCCGCGGCGTCCACCGGTTTGCCGAGCAGCGTGGCGCGGCCTTCGCTGGCCGGCATCAGGCCGGTGAGGACCTTCATGGTGGTGGTCTTGCCGCAGCCGTTGGAACCGAGAAAGCCGAAGATCTCGCCGCGACCGATGGCGAAGCTGACCTTGTTTACCGCGGTGAAATCGCCGAAGCGCAGGGTCAGTTCGTGGGCTTCAATGGCGATTTCGGTCTGGCCGGCGTCCCGCGGCGGGATCACCAGGGGCTGGTTGTCGTGGCCGCTGTCGCCCTGGAAATGGGTGAAGGCGTCATCGAGCTTGCCGCTCGCGGTGCTGGCGGCCAGTTCCTGGCTCAGGCCCGCGGCGATCAGGCGGCCACGGTCGAGCATCAGGCAATGCTCGAACTGTTCGGCCTCCTCCATATAGGCGGTTGCCACCAGCAGCGTCAGTTGCGGGCGCTGGCGGCGGAACTCATCCACCAGTTCCCAGAAGCGCCGCCGGGACAGCGGGTCGACGCCGGTGGTGGGCTCGTCGAGGATCAGCAGGTCGGGGTCGTGGATCAGTGCGCAGCACAGGCCGAGCTTCTGCTTCATACCGCCGGAGAGTTTGCCGGCTGGCCGCTCGCTGAAGTGCTCCAGGTCGGTGGCGCGCAGCAGGTTGTGCATGCGCAGGTTGCACTCGGCTTTCCCCAGTCCGAACAGCGTGGCGAAGAAACGGATGTTCTCGCTGATCGACAAGTCGGGGTAAAGGTTGCCACCCAGGCCCTGGGGCATGAAGGCGATGCGCGGATACAGGCTGGCGCGGTGGCGGCGCTCGTCGATGGCGCCGCCGAGCACCTGCAACTGGCCTTGCTGGAGCTTCTTGACCCCGGCAATCAGCCCCAGCAGGCTGGATTTGCCCGCACCGTCCGGGCCGATCAGACCGCAACGGGTGCCGGCCGGCAGGCTGAAGGCGATGTCGACCAGGGCCTGTTGCTCGCCGTAGCGATGCTGGATACCACTGGCTTGCAGCGCCAGGCCGCTCATTTCAGGTTGACCGGCCAGTCCACGGGGCTCGTGCGCACGTAGCCGGCGCCGGGCATGCCGGGCTTGGCCTGGGGCGCGGCGGCGGGTTCGGTCAGGCGCAATTTGACCCGGAACACCAGTTTCTGCCGCTCGTCACGGGTTTCCACTTCCTTGGGGGTGAACTGCGACTTGGCGGCGACGAAGGCGACTTTCGCTGACAGGGGGTGTTCGGGCAGGGCGTCGAGCACGACCCGCGCTTCGTCGCCCTGGGTCAGGCGGCCGACCACGGAAGCAGGCAGGTAGAGGTTCATGTACTGGTCGCTGGGGTCGATCAGCAGCAACACCCGGCCACCGGCCCCGAGGACTTCCCCGGGTTCGGCCAGGCGCAGCTGGATAATCCCGTCGAGGGGCGCGCGCAGGCTGCTGTCGTCGATTTCGCTGGTCAACTGGGCGACCTGGGCCTGGGCCGCGCCGATGGCGGCGTTGGTGGCCGAGACCTGGGCCTTGGCGGCGGTCAGCGCGGCGTTGCTGGTGTCGTAGCGCGCCTGTTGCTGGTCGATCACCTGGCCGCTGGCGAAACCGCGCTGGGACAGTTCGCGAAAGCGCTTGAGCTCCTGGCCGGCCAGCAACAGTTCGCTCTGGCGCAGTTGCACGTTGGCCTGGTTCGCGGCGAAGTTCTCACGGGCCCGCAGCACTTCGGCTTCGGCCTGGTTGCGCTGGGCTTCGAGGGTGCGGGTGTCGAGGCGGGCGAGCAGTTGGCCCTGAGTGACCTTGTCGCCTTCGTCGACCAGCACCTCGGCCAGCCGACCCGGGGTCTTGCTGGCGATCTGTACTTCAGTGGCTTCGAGGCGACCGTTACCCACGCCGAGGCCTTCGGGCAGGCGGTCGTGAAGGGATTTCCAGTAGCCGAAGCCCCCGGCGGCGGCCAGCAGCACGAGCAGGGCGCCGGCGAAAAGGCGGGAACTACGTTGATTCATCGACATGGCGGCATCCTGCGTCAGTAGCGTCCAAGTTTGCGCGAATACGCGGCGAAACGCGTTGATATTGATCAAATGAGCGGCAAGCCCAACCTGAATCGGGCGCGGGGTGCATGGTTGGATACTGTGTTGTCAGTGCTGGCCTCTTCGCGGGCAAGCTCCGCTCCCACATTAGGTCAGTGTCGTGCACAAAATTCGTGATCGACACTGTACTGTGGTGTGGGAGCGGAGCTTGCCCGCGAAGAGGCCGTTGGATTCAGCGCAAAGCCAGAAGCGCTGCCCACTGCCCGGGTGTGACCGGCATCACCGACAATCGGCTACCTTTCTGCACCAGCGGCATCTCCGCCAGCTCGGCCTGCTGCTTCAGGTAACCAAGCCCGAGCACCTTGTCAAAGGTCTCCACATGGGCGACCTGCAAGGCGCTCCAGGGATTCTTCTCGGCACTGGCCTTGGGGTCGTGATACGGGCTTTCGGGGTCCAGCGCCGTCGGGTCCGGATACGCCACCGCGACGATCCGGCCAATCCCGGCAATCCCCGGCTCCGGGAAACTGGAGTGATAGAAGAAAAACTCATCGCCCGGCGCCATCGCCCGCAGGAAATTGCGTGCCTGGTAATTGCGCACGCCATCCCAACGTGCCTCGCCGAGCTTGGCCAAGCCTTCGATGGACAGCTCGTCGGGCTCGGATTTCATCAGCCAATAGGCCATGGTTTTGCTCCTTGGGCAATTTGTCGGGCAATTTCACACACTAACCGACAGTCGGTTGACGCCAATGTTTGCGTAGTGCTTCACGTTATCGCAAAATGCCGGGATTTTAAGCTTGACGCTGCTGCACGGCCTAATAACGAAAACCGTTGCTGTCATCGTGGACCATTTGCCTAGGGGGGCAATCGATGAAACGCAAACCGGATTTACTATGGATTTTGGTGATTTTGTTCGGTTTGGGCGTAGTCACTACCGGCTATGCCCAGGGCCTTTGGTCCGGCAAGAAAGACCTGCCGGTGGAAGTCGTCCAGCCGCAGCCGCAGCATTCGACCCTGTTCAAGCGCTGATCCCGGCGGCTCTTGCCGGATCGAGCCGATTGGTTATGGCGCGAAATACCAGGCGCGGTCGGTGACTGTGCCCTGTAACGGCACATCCCAGCTGGCCTGATTCAACTTCCCGACTTTCTGACATTCATGGGCCAGTCCCAGCAGCGTCGGCTTGCGCCAGCTTTGCCGGCGGGCCAGATACGCCAGGCTGCGATCATAGAAACCGCCGCCCATCCCCAGTCGCCCGCCTGCCACATCGAAACCCACCAGTGGCAGCAGCACCAGGTCCAGCGTCCAGACCTTGCGTTGCGCGGCCAGCTTGACCCGTGGCTCAAGAATCCGAAAGCGATTGGGCTGCAATTTTTCCCCTGGGCGAATGCGCTGGAACACCATCCGCGTGCGCGGCCAGGCGCTCAGCACCGGCAGATAAGTCTGCTTGCCGCGCCGTTGCGCTTCACGCAGCAGCAGGCGCGGATCGATTTCACCGTCGGTGGGCAGGTACAGGGAGATATGGCGGGCGCGGCGAAACAGCGGGTGTTGCGCCATTTGCCGATACAGGCCGCGGGCCGCCTGGCGTTGTTCGCTGGTGCTGAGCGCGCGGCGGGCCTGGCGCAGCAGGCGTCGAAGTTGCGGGCGGGAAGGCGGCGCAGGTTCGGTCGTCATGGTGTCTGGCTTGGGCAGTCGAGCGACCAGGACGGCAACTCGTTAACACCAATGCCGGCACTGATAGCCGGCAGTGGATTGAAATCAGGCTCCCCGACGTACCGCTGTCGGCTTAGCCCTTGAACCCGAGAGTTCAAGGTGGAAGTTGCAGGAGGCCTTAAGGCTTTCCGTCTAGCGGACATGCGCACCGGCCCCAACGTGCAACTCCCGTGGTTTTGCGAATCGGCTCAGGGACATCACCAACTGGCAAGCACTCCAGGGAGTGGCATCAGTATACCCGAAACTGGCTGTAGGAATCAGCCTTTGCTGTTGTCCGGATCAGTGGACAGCGCCAAATCGACACGGTCGAGCAAATCCCGCACCTGTTCGCGAGTCGAGCCACTGGCCTGTACATCAGGGCGTTCCTGGCGGTGCAGCAGGTCGTGGGTAATGTTCAGCGCGGCCATCACGGCGATGCGGTCGGCACCGACGACTTTGCCGCTGCTGCGGATCTCGCGCATCTTGCCGTCCAGGTAGCGAGCGGCACTGACCAGGTTGCTGCGTTCTTCCTGTGGGCAGATGATCGAATATTCTTTATCGAGGATCTGCACGGTCACGTTATTGCTTGAACTCATGAGTCTTGCTCCAGGGCTTTGAGGCGCGAAATCATGGATTCGACCTTACGCCGGGCGATTTCGTTTTTTTCAATGAGGGTTGCGCGCTCCTCGCGCCAGGTCTTTTCCTGAGCTAGTAAGAGTCCGTTTTGGCTTTTTAGTTGCTCGACCCGGGTAATCAGCAGTTCGAGTCTGGCCATCAGCGCGTGCAGGTCGGTGTCTTCCATCGGGTATCCACTGAATATGACTGATGAACGGTAGTAAACACCGCGCGGAGCAAACGTTTGGACGGCCGATGGTCTGGCTCGTGCGCGAATGCTAGGATACAAGGCCTTCATTCTAGACATTGCGCCGCTTGGCGCCTAGCCGCCCATGCCTATTCAGAATTCCCCGTATAACGCCTTTGCCACCCTGCTGAGCACCAGCGGTCACCCGGTCTCACCGGCCGAACTGCACGGTCTGTTGCTCGGCCGCAGCTGCGCCGGTGCCGGCTTTGCCGCCGACAGCTGGCTGGTGGACGCCGCCGAACTGCTCGAAGGCGAACCGCAAGACAACGTGCGCAACGCCCTGATCGGCCTGCAAGAGATGGTCAAGGGTGAGCTTACCAGCGACGACATGACCGTTGTCCTGCTGCTGCCCAGCGACGACGCACCCCTGACCGAGCGCGCTATCGCCCTGGGCCAGTGGTGCCAGGGTTTCCTCGCCGGCTTCGGCCTGACCTACCGCGCCAACGCCTTGAGCGTCGAGGCCACCGAGGTGCTCCAGGACCTGGCGGCCATCGCCCAGGTGCAGGACGCCCTGGAAGAATCCGACGACGGCGAAAGCGATTACATGGAAGTCATGGAATACCTGCGGGTCGCGCCGCTGCTGTTGTTCACCGAAGTCAACAAACCGGCTGAACCGGCTGCCAAGCCTTCTCTGCACTAAGACGCCTTCAGACAGGGAGCTCCATCTGCTCATGATTCATATCCCGAAAGCGGAATACGCGCGGCGCCGCAAGGCCCTGATGGCGCAGATGGAACCCAACAGCATCGCGATCCTGCCGGCCGCCGCCGTGGCGATCCGCAATCGCGATGTCGAGCATGTCTATCGCCAGGACAGCGATTTCCAGTACCTGAGCGGTTTTCCCGAGCCCCAGGCGGTGATCGTGCTGATTCCCGGCCGACTCCATGGCGAATACCTGCTGTTCTGCCGCGAGCGCAATGTCGAGCGCGAGCTCTGGGACGGCCTGCGGGCCGGCCAGGAGGGCGCGATCCGCGACTTCGGCGCCGACGATGCCTTTCCGATCAACGATATCGACGACATTCTCCCGGGCCTGATCGAAGGGCGCGACCGGGTCTATTCGGCCATGGGCAGCAACCCGGAGTTCGACCGGCACCTGATGGAGTGGATCAACGTGATCCGTTCCAAGGCCCACCTCGGCGCGCAACCGCCGAACGAATTCGTTGCCCTGGATCATCTGCTGCACGACATGCGCCTGTATAAATCGGCGGCGGAAGTGAAGGTGATGCGCGAAGCCGCGGCGATTTCCTGCCGGGCCCATGTGCGGGCGATGCAGGCCAGCCGCGCCGGCCTGCATGAATTCAGCCTGGAAGCCGAGCTGGACTACGAGTTCCGCAAGGGCGGGGCGAAGATGCCGGCCTACGGCTCCATCGTCGCGACCGGGCGCAACAGCTGCATCCTGCATTACCAGCAGAATGACGCGCTGCTCAGGGACGGCGACCTGGTACTGATCGACGCCGGTTGCGAGATCGACTGCTATGCCAGCGATATCACTCGCACCTGGCCGGTCAGCGGGCGGTTTTCGCCGGAGCAGAAGGCGATCTACGAACTGGTGCTGGCGGCCCAGGAGGCGGCCTTTGCCGAGATCGCGCCGAACAAGCATTGGAACCAGGCCCACGAGGCCACGGTGCAGGTGATTACCGCTGGACTGGTGGCGCTGGGGCTGTTGCAGGGCAATGTCGACGAGCTGATCGCCGCCGAAGCCTACAAGGCCTTCTACATGCACCGTGCCGGCCATTGGCTGGGGATGGATGTGCATGATGTCGGCGACTACAAGGTCGGTGATCAATGGCGCGTGCTGGAGGTCGGCATGGCGCTGACCGTGGAGCCGGGGATCTATATCGCCCCGGACAACCCGAACGTGGCGAAGAAATGGCGAGGCATTGGTGTGCGCATTGAGGACGATGTAGTGGTGACCCGGCAAGGCTGTGAAATTCTGACCGGCGGGGCGCCCAAGACCGTCGCCGAGATCGAGGCATTGATGGCCGCTGCCCGGGCCGAAGCGGCATGAGCCGGGTCAATCTGGCGATCATCGGTGGTGGCCTGGTCGGTGCCAGCCTGGCGCTGGCCTTGCAGGCTGGGGCCAAGGCCCGGGGCTGGAAGATTGTCCTGATCGAGCCGTTCGCCCCCGGCGACAGCTACCAGCCCAGCTACGACGCACGTTCTTCGGCATTGTCCTTTGGCGCCCGGCAGATCTATCAGCGCCTGGGCGTGTGGCAGTCGATCAGCCAGCGGGCCGAGCCGATCAAGCAGATCCATGTGTCTGACCGTGGGCGTTTCTCCACGGCGCGCTTGTCCGCCATGGAAGAGGGCGTGCCGGCCCTCGGCTATGTGGTGGAGAACGCCTGGCTGGGGCAATGCCTGTGGCAGGCGCTGGACCAGGAGGTGATCAGCTGGCGCTGCCCGGCCGAAGTCACCCACCTGCAACCGCTGGAAGACGGCTATCGGCTGACCCTGGGCGATGAAACCCAGCTGGACTGCGACCTGGCGATACTGGCCGACGGCGGTCGCTCCGGGTTGCGCGAGCAGTTGGGGATCGGGGTGCGCAAACGGCCTTACCACCAGAGTGCCCTGATCGCCAATATCACCACCAGTGAAGTCCACAACGGCATGGCTTTCGAGCGGTTTACCGACGAAGGGCCGATGGCCCTGCTGCCGTTGCCGGAGAATCGCTGCGCGCTGGTCTGGACCCGGCAGGGGATGGATGCCCAGCGTCTGGCCGGACTGGACGAGCGCAGTTTCCTCGCGGAATTGCAGGGTGTGTTCGGTTATCGCCTGGGCACCTTGCGCCAGGTCGGTGCGCGGCATCTGTACCCGTTGAGCCTGGTGGAAGCCGAAGAACAGGTGCGGGCGCACCTGGTGGTGCTGGGCAACGCGGCCCACAGCCTGCATCCGATTGCCGGCCAGGGCTTCAACCTGTCCCTGCGCGATGCCCAGGCCCTGGCCGAGGCCTTGCTGGCAAGCACGGTGCCACTGGGCGACCTGGCCACCTTGCAGGCCTATCAGACGCGTCAGCGCCTCGACCAACAGCTCACGGTAGGCTTCTCCGACCAGGTCACCCGCCTGTTCGGCAACGCCCAGCCGCTGGTGGCCCTGGGGCGTAATATCGGCCTGCTGGGCCTCGACCTGCTACCGCCGGCCAAACGCTGGTTCGCCCGGCAGGCCATGGGCCTGGGTACCCGCTCCGATGTCTAGGACCTGCATCGACACCCCAAACCCTGTGGGAGCCGGCAAGCCGGCTCCCACAGGGGGCATGCTCACTCTTCACTACAGGCTTAAAGCATGGAAATGCGCGCAGATGTGCTGATTGTCGGGGCCGGAATGGTCGGAAGCGCCCTCGCCCTGGCGTTGAAAGACAGCGGGCTGGAGATTCTCCTGCTCGACGGCAGCCCCCTGAGCGTCAAGCCGTTCGACCCGCAGGCGGCCTTCGAACCGCGGGTCAGCGCCTTGTCCGCCGCCAGCCAGCGGATTCTCGAACGCCTTGGCGTCTGGGACGGGATCAGCGCCCGACGGGCCAGTCCGTACCGCGACATGCAGGTCTGGGACGGCAGCGGCACTGGGCAGATTCACTTCTCGGCGGCCAGCGTGCATGCCGAGGTGCTGGGGCATATCGTCGAGAACCGGGTGGTCCAGGATGCCTTGCTCGACCGCCTGCATGACTGCGACATGGGCCTGCTGGCCAACGCGCGCCTGGAGCAGATGCGCCGCTCCGGCGACGACTGGCTGCTGACCCTGGCCGATGGCCGCAAACTGCGCGCGCCCCTGGTGATCGCGGCGGATGGCGCCAATTCGGCGGTCCGTCGTTTGGCCGGCTGCGCCACCCGCGAATGGGACTATCTGCACCACGCCATCGTCACCAGCGTGCGCAGCTCGCGACCGCACCAGATGACCGCCTGGCAGCGCTTTACCGATGACGGCCCGCTGGCTTTCCTGCCGCTGGAGCGGGATGGGCAGCAGGACTGGTGCTCGATCGTCTGGTCGACCACGCCGGAGCAGGCGCAGCGCCTGATGCTGCTGGAAGAGGCAGATTTCTGCCGGGAGCTGGAGCGGGCTTTCGAAGGCCGGCTGGGCTCCGTGCTTTCGGCGGATGCGCGGCTCTGCGTGCCGCTGCGTCAGCGCCATGCCAAACGTTATGTGGCCGAAGGGCTGGCGCTGATCGGCGATGCGGCGCACACCATTCACCCATTGGCCGGCCAGGGCGTGAACCTGGGCTTCCTCGATGCGGCGGTGCTGGCGCAAGTGCTGTTGCATGCGTGCGAGCGCGGCGAGCGGCTGGCGGATGTGCGAGTGCTCAGCCGTTTCGAACGGCGACGCATGCCGCACAACCTGGCGCTGATGGCGGCGATGGAAGGCTTCGAGCGGTTGTTCCAGGCTGACTCGCTGGCGCTGCGCTGGCTGCGTAACACCGGCTTGAAGAGCGTCGAGCAGATGCCCGAGGCCAAGGCGCTGTTTGTGCGCCAGGCGCTGGGACTGACGGGCGATCTGCCGGAGTTGGCCAGGGCCTGATGGTTTTAGCGGGGCTTTTCGCGTTCTCACGGCCCTCATCGCGAGCAAGCTCGGCTCCTGCAGAGTGCGCGCGGACCACTATTTTGTGACCGGCCCCGGCCCTGTAGGAGCCGAGCTTGCTCGCGATGAACGATTACGCGGTCTCATGGGCAGGCCCCCGTGCAACATCTGGTAACTCCTCCGTCTACGGTTAGGTTTGAGAAGCGAAATGTGAGTCACTATCATTTCGCGCTCATTTCGAAATCGAGAGACCGCTCCCATGTCGGCACCCAAGCGTCTACTGACGGCCCTGGCCCTTTCCCTCATGGCCAGCACTGCCCACGCCGCCGACGAAGTGGTGGTCTACTCCTCGCGTATCGATGAACTGATCAAGCCGGTCTTCGACGCCTACACCGCGAAGACCGGGGTCAAGATCAAGTTCATCACCGACAAGGAAGCGCCGCTGATGCAGCGGATCAAGGCCGAAGGCGAGAACGCCAGTGCCGACCTGCTGCTCACAGTCGACGCCGGCAACCTCTGGCAGGCGGAGAAGATGGGTATCCTGCAGCCCTTCACGTCCAGGCTGATCGACGCCAATATTCCGCCGCAATACCGTTCGTCCGCCCATGAGTGGACTGGCCTGAGCCTGCGCGCGCGAACCCTGGCGTACTCCACTGAACGGGTCAAACCCGCCGACCTGAGCAGCTACGAAGCCCTCGCCGACAAGCGGTGGGAAGGCCGCCTGTGCCTGCGCACGGCGAAGAAGGTCTACAACCAGTCGCTGACCGCCAGCCTCATCGAAGTCCATGGCGCCGAGAAGACCGAGCAGATCCTCAAGGGCTGGGTCGGCAACCTGTCCACCGATGTGTTCTCCGACGATATCGCCGTGCTGCAGGCGATCAATGCCGGGCAGTGCGACGTCGGGATCGTCAACACCTACTACTACGGTCGCCTGCACAAGCAGAACCCGGACCTGGCGGTCAAACTGTTCTGGCCGAACCAGGGCGATCGCGGCGTGCATGTGAACCTCTCGGGCATCGGCCTGACCAGGCATGCGCCCCATCCCGAAGCGGCCAAGGCCCTGGTGGAATGGATGACCACCCCCGAGGCGCAGCGCATCTTCGCCGACGTGAATCAGGAGTTCCCGGCCAACCCGGCGGTGCCGCCTTCGGCGGAAGTGGCGAGCTGGGGCAAGTTCGCGCCCGATACCTTGCCGGTGGAGATCGCTGGCAAGCGCCAGGCCGAAGCCATCCGCCTGATGGATCGCGCTGGCTGGAACTGACCTGGTAGTAAGCCCCACACAAGCACCACTCCCCCAAGGAGCATCTTCGCCCGCCCCCTGGCGTACCCTTTACCGAGAATCCCCTTGGCCCATTCCGCTCAACGCCGCTGGTACCTTCCGGTATTCACTGTCGCCGCCCTGGTACTGCTGCCGCTGAGCGTGCTGCTGTTGTCCTGGCAGTCGATCGACCTGCAGATCTGGTCCCACCTCTGGGACACCCAGCTGCCACGCCTGCTGGGTAACACCCTGAGCCTGGTGCTGGGCGTCGGCCTCGGCGTCACCCTGCTGGGGGTGAGCCTGGCCTGGCTCACCAGCCTTTGCGAGTTCCCCGGTCGACGCTGGCTGGACTGGGCGCTGATGCTGCCGTTCGCCATCCCGGCCTATGTGCTGGCGTTTGTCTTTGTCGGCCTGCTGGATTTCGCCGGTCCGCTGCAGAGCCTGTTGCGCGAATGGTTCGGCAGTGGCCTGCGCCTGCCCCGGATCCGTTCCACCGGTGGGGTGATCCTGGTTCTGGTGCTGGTTTTCTACCCCTACGTCTACCTGCTCGCGCGCAGCGCCTTCATGGCCCAGGGCAAGGGCCTGATGGAAGCCGCCCGGGTGCTCGGGCAATCGCCCTGGCAGGCATTCTGGCGGGTGGCCCTGCCCATGGCCCGTCCGGCCATAGGCGCCGGCGTGGCCCTGGCGCTGATGGAGACCCTGGCGGATTTCGGTGCCGTCGCGGTGTTCAACTTCGACACCTTCACCACCGCCATCTACAAAACCTGGTACGGTTTCTTCAGTCTCTCCAGCGCCGCGCAGCTGGCCAGCCTGCTGCTGTTGGCGGTGATGCTGGTGCTCTACGGCGAACGCCGCGCCCGTGGCGCCGTGCGCACCGGCAATGAGCGCACGCGGGCCCAGCCGCTCTATCATCTGCGCGGTGCCAAGGCCCTGGCGGCCAGCGCCTGGTGCCTGCTGGTATTCGCCTGCGCCTTCGTCATCCCGCTGCTGCAACTGCTGGTCTGGTTCTGGCAACGCGGCCGCTTCGATCTCGACGAGCGCTACACCGGATTGATCCTGCACACCCTGTACCTGGGCGTCATGGCGGCGTTGATTACCGTCAGCGTGGCCCTGTTGCTGGCCTTTGCCCGCCGACAGGCGCCGACCCGAGTCATCCGTTCCGGGGTCAGCCTGGCCAATCTTGGCTATGCGCTGCCGGGTTCGGTGCTGGCGGTGTCGATCATGCTCGCGTTCAGCTATCTGGACCGGGTACTGGTGATCCCGCTGTCGAGCTGGCTGGGCGGGACCGGTAAGCCGTTGCTGCTGGGCAGCCTGTCGGCCTTGCTGCTGGCCTATCTGGTGCGGTTTATCGCAGTGGCCTATGGGCCGCTGGAAAACAGCCTGGCGCGTATCCGGCCATCCTTGCCCGAGGCGGCGCGTAGCCTTGGTGTCAGTGGGCCACTATTGTTTTGCCAAGTGTATCTGCCGTTATTGCTGCCCGGTGCCTTGAGCGCGGCGTTGTTGGTGTTCGTCGATGTACTCAAGGAAATGCCCGCCACCTTGCTGATGCGCCCGTTTGGCTGGGACACGCTGGCGGTGCGGATCTTCGAAATGACCAGTGAAGGGGAGTGGGCGCGGGCGTCGCTGCCGGCCTTGACGCTGGTGCTGGTCGGCCTGTTGCCGGTGATCGGCTTGATTCGCCGTTCGGCGCATCGAATCGGCTAGGTGTCATGGCTCCCCCTTGCGGCTACAATGCGCGGCATTCGGTGCGGTCCGTCTGACAGACCGGGTACGAAACAGGACTCAAGGCCCCATCCATAAAGGGCTCAAGTCGGTTTCCTGCCTGTCCGCGCCTTCGCCACGCCCGGAAGGAGAAACCCATGGGACAGCGTACGCCTCTCTATGACCTGCACCTCGCCCTCGGCGCGAAGATGGTCGATTTTGGCGGTTGGGATATGCCACTGCATTACGGCTCGCAGGTCGAGGAACACCATCAGGTACGACGTGACTGCGGTGTGTTCGATGTCTCGCACATGACCGTGATCGATATCAGCGGCAGCCAGGCCAAGGCTTGGCTGCGCCACCTGCTGGCCAACGATGTCGAGCGCCTGGACAGTGCCGGTCGCGCCTTGTACAGCGCGATGCTCAACGAACACGGCGGAGTGGTCGACGACATGATCGTCTATCGCACCGAGGTCGGTTACCGCCTGGTGGTCAATGCCGCCACCCGTGATCAGGACATGGCCTGGATGCAGGCCCGGCTCGCCGGCTACGACGTGCAACTGCACGAACGCCCGGAGCTGGCGATGCTGGCGATCCAGGGGCCGCAGGCTCGGCACAAGATCGCCGAACTGGTGACCCAGTCCCGTGGCCAACTGATCCAGCAACTCAAACCCTTCGAAGGCCGCAGCGACGGTGACTGGTTTATCGCCCGCACCGGCTACACCGGGGAAGACGGTCTGGAGATTGTCCTGCCGGCCGACCAGGCCCCGGGCTTCTTCAACGATCTGGTGGGCGCGGGTATTTCGCCCATCGGTCTTGGCGCCCGGGATACCCTGCGGCTGGAAGCCGGTATGAACCTTTACGGCCAGGATATCCACCAGAACGTTTCGCCGCTGGCGGCCAATATGGCCTGGACCATTGCCTGGGAACCGGCCAATCGCGACTTTATCGGACGTAGTGCCCTGGAAGCGGAAAAAGCCGCCGGAGCGCAGCTCAAACTGGTCGGATTGGTGCTGGAGGAGCGCGGTGTTCTGCGGGCTCACCAGGTGGTTCGGATCGCCGAGGTTGGCGAAGGAGAGATCACCAGTGGTAGTTTCTCTCCTACGCTAAGCAAGTCGATTGCGCTGGCGCGCGTGCCCGCCGCCACGGCGGATCGCGCTGAAGTTGAAATTCGTGGCAAATGGTACCCGGTTCGCGTGGTAAAGCCGACGTTCGTGCGCCATGGCAAAACCTTGATCTGACTTTTCCGGCGGGCCCTCAATCGCTCCGCCACTGATACTTAAATTTGAGGACACTGAATATGAGCGATATCCCTGCTGATCTGCGTTTTGCCGAAAGCCACGAGTGGGCCCGCCTGGAAGCTGACGGTACTGTCACCGTCGGCATCAGCGACCATGCTCAGGAAGCCTTGGGTGATGTGGTATTCGTCGAACTGGCTGAAGTCGGCAAGGTGTTTGCCGCTGGCGAGGCCGCCGGTGTGGTCGAGTCGGTGAAGGCCGCTTCGGATATCTATTCGCCGGTGTCGGGCGAGGTGATCGCGGTCAACGAAGGGCTGTCCAGCGAGCCTGAGTTGTTGAACTCCGATCCGCACGGCGCATGGATCTTCAAGCTCAAGCCGAGCAATGTGGCGGAGCTGGAGACGTTGCTGGATGCGGCGGGTTACAAGGCGGCAATCGGCGAGTAATTCGCCGGCTTGGTTTTTGTGGGAGCGGAGCTTGCCCGCGAAGAACGATAACGCGGTGTATCTGAAAAACCGCAGTGTTCCCTTCGCGGCGGTGCGGCGTTCCGACAAGCTCCGCTCCCACAGGTCCTGCGTCGTTCAGAACTTTTGTACACGACTCGGACACTGTGGAAGCGGGTTGGATTAGCGCTGCAAGACTGCCTTGACCGCTGCCACCGAACGCTCGACATCGGCCTTGGTCATGGCGTTGAACATCGGCAACGACACGATCAGGCGCCCGACGCGCTCGGCGATCGGGAACATGCCTTCCTTGAAGCCGCGTTCGCGGTACAGGCTCAGCAGGTGGATCGCCGGGTAGTGATAGCCGATGCCGATGCCGCGCTGCTTCATCTCTTCCATGAAGGTCGCCCGGGCCGGTTGGCCGTCCTGACGCTCCGGCAGTACCAGCTGGAACATGTGCCAGTTGCTGTTGGTGAAATCCTTCACCGGTAGCTGCGCACCGTATTTCTCTTCGAAATCACTGCCGAAACATTCGAAATAGTATTCGGCCAGCCCGCGACGGTGCGGGGTGATCTTATCGATATGGGCAAACTGGCCCAGGCCGATGGCTGCGGCAACGTCGGTCATGTTGAACTTGCCGCCCAGCACGTCCACGTCCAGGCCGTCATGGCCGGTGCGGGTCACGCCTTGCAGGCGATATTTCTCGGCCAGACGGGCTTCTTCGGCGTTGTTCAATACCAGGCAGCCGCCTTCGGACGAGGTGATGTTCTTGTTCGCCTGGAAGCTGAACGACACCAGGTCGCCGAGGGCGCCGATTTTCTGGCCGTTCCATTCCGAACCCAGGGCCTGGGCCGCGTCTTCGACGATGCGCAGGTTGTGTTTCTTGGCGATGGCGTACAGGCGATCCATGTCCACCGGCAGGCCGGACAGGTAGACCGGGATGATGGCCTTGGTGCGTGGGGTGATGGCGGCCTCGACCTTGTCCAGGTCGATATTGCGGGTCACCGGGTCGATATCGGCGAACACTGGGGTCGCACCGACTTCGATGATCACGTTGGCGGTGGCGACCCAGGAGATTGGCGTGGTGATCACTTCGTCGCCAGCGCCGATACCGGCGATACGCAGGGCGATTTCCATGGTGCAAGTGCCGGAGTTGAAGGTGCGCACCGGACGTCCGCCGAAGTATTCCGACAGTTGCGCTTCAAAGGCCGCAACCTTCGGACCGCTGGTGATCCAGCCAGAACGCAGGACATCGCCTACGGCGGCAATGGTCGCTTCGTCGATGGTCGGTTTGGAAAAAGGCAGGAAAGGAAGTTCGCTCATGAGGTCGTGACGTCCGATGTGAAGGCCGGCAGTGCTCTGCCGGCGGCAATGAAGAGTAGGCAGCAAGGCTGCAATGGTGCCGATGATACTGTTTTAAGGTGAAAATTCGGTGCTTTTTTTGCTGTCCGGACGCTGAACGAGCACGTCGGGCCGGTGCCTGGGCGTCGATCGATGGTTTCTGCCGGGCAATGCAAAACGCCGCGGTTAAGCGGCGTTTT
Source organism: Pseudomonas sp. GW821-FHT03C07 (assembly GCF_059420925.1). Lineage (NCBI taxonomy): Bacteria > Pseudomonadati > Pseudomonadota > Gammaproteobacteria > Pseudomonadales > Pseudomonadaceae > Pseudomonas > Pseudomonas sp. GW821-FHT03C07. Next base: position 17,701 of record NZ_JBWKUQ010000028.1, on the reverse strand, counting down.
GACTGGGGGGTGAAGCCTTTGGATCAGTCTTCGGCGACAGTGTGCTTCGCCAGGATGGCGTTGGCCAATTCCATGTCGGTGGCCTTCAGGCTCGGGTTGTCGGTCCGCAGTTTCTGCATGGCGGCCTCCAGGTAAGGGCCGCGGATGCCGCCATCGCTGGCGACGAAGCTGCCGGCATCGTCCTGGGCCGCGGCCACCAGCTTGTGGTCCTTCCTGAAGGTCAGGTAGGTGGAACCGGTGGTGGCGCCAGAGGAAATGACGTTGCGCCAGAACTCGTCGGCCATCGCCGCACCAACGGGGAGGGTAAACAAGGCTAAGGCGACAACTGCTGTTTTGATACGCATGGGTAACTCCGGTGATGGGATATCTGAAAGGTTTGATTCAGTTTGTTACACCGGAGTTCCGTTGATCCTATTCAATCCGCTCCACGTGCAGGGTACTGCCGTCCTGGCCGATTACCCGGACCTGGGTGCCGACCTCGGCATCCGGCCCGGTGGCCATCCAGACGCTGTCGCCAACCTTGATCTTGCCGCGTCCGGCGATAATCGCGACATGCACCACGAAGGTCCGGCCGAGCAGATCATGACCGCGCTCATTGAGCCCCGGCTGGTCGCTGGGCCGGGCGTTGCTGCGTTGGCGCTTCCACCAGAGGTACGCCGTGAGAATCGACAGCACGCCGAACAGCACGAACTGCAAGGTCCAGTGCAGGCCGGGAATCAGGTAGGTCAGGACGCCCACGGCGGCGGCGGCGGTCCCGACCCAGAGCAGGTAACCGCCGGCACCAAATATTTCGAAAATCAACAGCAGCGTGCCGAGGGCCAACCAATCCCAGAACGACAGGTATTGCAGGAATTCCCACATGGCGCTGCCTCAGGGTTTCTTGCTGTCGAACGTGGCCTTGACGATTTCGCCGATGCCACCCACCGCACCGATCACCTGGCTGGCTTCCAGCGGCATCAGGATCACCTTGCTGTTGTTGGCCGAGGCCAGCTTGCCCAGAGCGTCGATGTATTTCTGCGCAACGAAGTAGTTCACCGCTTGCACGTTACCTTTGGCGATGGCCTCGGAAACCACCTGGGTGGCCCGGGCTTCGGCTTCGGCCTGGCGCTCACGGGCCTCGGATTGCAGGAAGGCCGACTGCCGAGCGCCCTCGGCCTCGAGGATCTGCGCCTGCTTCTTGCCTTCGGCAGTGAGGATCGCCGAGGCGCGCAGGCCTTCGGCTTCGAGGATTTGCGCGCGCTTGACCCGTTCGGCCTTCATTTGCCCGGACATCGCCGCCATCAGATCGGCGGGCGGGCTGATGTCCTTGATCTCGATGCGGGTCACTTTGATGCCCCACGGCGCGGTGGCTTCGTCGACGGTGCGCAGCAGGCGCTCGTTGATGGCATCGCGCTGGCCGAGCATGGCGTCCAGTTCCATGGAGCCAAGCACGGTGCGGATATTGGTCTGCAACAGGTTGCGGATGGCATGTTCGAGGTTGTTCACCTCATAGGCGGCCTGGGCGGCGTTGACCACCTGGAAGAAGCACACGGCGTCGATCTGGACCGTGGCGTTGTCGGCGGTGATGACTTCCTGGGGCGGGATGTCGAGCACGCTTTCCATCACGTTGATCTTGCGCCCGATGCGGTCCATGACCGGGATGATGATGTTCAGGCCCGGCTTGAGGGTGTTGGTGTAGCGCCCGAAGCGCTCCACCGTCCATTGATAACCCTGGGGCACGACCTTGAAACCCATGAATACGAGGGCAATGGCCAGGCCGACGAAGAGCAGGAGTACGCTACCGATTTGCATGACGATTCCCTGTTGCAAGTGTTGATCGAGAAGGCGGTTACCTTGAGTGTAACGGGGCTGGCGCGGATAAAAAGTGTTTACTCGGCGCCGGACGCATGGCGTGACACTTTCATCAGTGCTGCTCACTTTGCGGCGTCACCCGCAACACTTCTTCGACTGTGGTCAGCCCCGCCGCGACCTTCTGCGCGCCGGACAGGCGCAGGCTGCGCATGCCGTCCTTGAACGCCTGGCGGCGCAAGCTCAGGAGGTCGGTGTCGGCATGGATATGCGCCTTCAGGCCGTCGTTCAAGACCAGGATCTCGTAGACCCCGGCGCGCCCGCGATAGCCGGTGTCGCGGCACTCCAGGCAACCGACGGCACGCTGGGCGCCGCTCGGCATCGGCGCCTGCCAGGGCCGGGTCAGGCTTTGCCAGTCCTCTTCCTCCAGCTGGATCGGTGCCTTGCAGTGCGGGCACAGGGTGCGCACCAGGCGCTGGGCCATGACCCCGAGCAGCGTGGCCTTGATCAGGTAATGCGGCACGCCCAGTTCCAGCAGGCGACTGATGGCGCTCGGCGCGTCGTTGGTGTGCAGGGTCGACAGCACCAGGTGGCCGGTGAGCGCGGCCTGGATCGCCATTTCGGCGGTTTCCAGGTCGCGGATTTCGCCGATCATGATGATGTCCGGGTCCTGGCGCATCAGCGCGCGCACGCCGCTGGCGAAGGTCAGGTCGATGTTGTGCTGGACCTGCATCTGGTTGAAGGCCGGCTCGATCATCTCGATCGGGTCCTCGATGGTGCAGAGGTTGACCTCCGAGGTCGCCAGCTTCTTCAAGGTGGTGTACAGCGTGGTGGTCTTGCCCGAGCCGGTGGGGCCGGTGACCAGGATGATGCCGTTGGACTGAGTGGTCATGTCCTGCCAACGGCGCAGGTCGTCGGCCCCGAAACCCAACTGGTCGAAATTCTTCAGCAGCACTTCCGGGTCGAAGATCCGCATCACCAGCTTTTCACCGAACGCGGTGGGCAGGGTCGACAGCCGCAACTCGATTTCGCCGCCGTCCGGGGTCTTGGTCTTGACCCGGCCGTCCTGAGGTTTGCGCTTTTCCGCGACGTTCATCCGGCCCAGGCTTTTCAGGCGGCTGACAATCGCCATGGTCACCTGGGGCGGGAACTGGTAGACGTTATGCAGCACGCCGTCGATGCGAAAGCGCACGGTGCCCTGTTCGCGGCGCGGCTCGATATGGATATCGCTGGCCCGCTGCTGGAAGGCGTACTGGAACAGCCAGTCGACGATATTGACGATATGGGCGTCGTTGGCGTCCGGCTCCTGGTCACTGGCGCCGAGGTTGAGCAACTGCTCGAAGTTGCCCGGGTTATGGTTTTTCTGGTCGACCAGGCTGGCCCCGCTGACCGACTTGGCCAGGCGGAAAAACTCCACCGTGAAACGCTGGATATCCACCGGGTTGGCCACCACCCGGCGAATTGGCAGTTTCAGCACATGGCTGAGGTCGGCCTCCCAGGCCCGCACATGGGGCTGGGCGCTGGCGATGGTCACGCTGTCGCGGTCGATCGCCACCGCGAGGATCTTGTGCCGTTGGGCAAAGGCGTAGGACATCAGCGCGGTCACCGCGGCCACGTTGATCTTCAGCGGATCGATGCGCAGGTACGGCTGGCCAGCGTGGCGGGCCAGCCAGAGGGTCAGGCTTTCCAGGTCCAGGGTTTTACCGGGACGGCTCAGGTCATCCAACTGCTGGCTGGCGATGAGCTCCAGCGGATGCTGTTGGGGGGCGCGTGAGTTACGCCGAGTGGCCAGGGCCTGTTCGGCCGCATCCTGGCTGATAAAACCCTGGGCGACCAATTCGCGCAACAGCTCATTGAGATCCAGCCAGCGGTCCTGGTGGAGGGGGGCGACGGACATGCGGGCTCCTATGCGGTCGATCCTGCAAGCGGCGATCCAGACGTAGTCCCTGTCTGATCGTCAATTACCAAGAATAGACGCGAGGCTGCCTGACGTTGGCGTCGATACCAAGACAAAGATTGCGATTCTTTTCAAAAAACCTTCAGCCCGCCGTCTGTATGCCATGCAGTTGTGCGCCTTGGCTCGGTTGCAGGGCCACCGAGCAGACGCAGATCAGATTGCGCATTTTTTCAGCGATGACCTGGGCGCGGTGCCAGCTCAGGCCGTCCAGCTCGATATCGATCGCCAGCAGACCGTCGTCCTGTTGCACTTGCACCTGGTGCGGGGTCAGGAACTGTAGGGCAAACAGGTTCAGCAGACGACACAAGAGGTCCGGTTGCGCTTCGGCGAGCACCTGGTAGCGCACCCGGCAGTGGGGGTTGCCGCTGGCCCAGACATCGGCGCGGGCGGGAGCGTCATGGACGGCTTCGGGAGAGGGCATGGCGGAGGGTCCTGGGTCGGCGGCTGGATAGTCGTGGGGGATTTTTACACGCTGGGCCGGGTATTTCTTATCTATGATGGGCGGATAAGCACTGAGCAAGACATGATCTATTCGTAAATTTACGATCAAGGGGTTTTTTTATGCAGGGCGAGCTGGACACCTATGACCGCCGGATCCTGGCGTTGCTGCAAGAGGACGCTTCGCTTTCCAGCGCGCAGATTGCCGAGCAGGTGGGCCTGTCCCAGTCGCCCTGCTGGCGGCGGATTCAGCGGCTCAAGGAAGACGGGGTGATCCGGGCCCAGGTGACCTTGCTGGATCGCAAGAAGATCGGCCTCAACACGCAGATCTTCGCCGAGGTCAAACTCAACGCCCATGGTCGCTCCAACTTCACCGAGTTCACCGAGGCGATTCGCGGTTTCCCCGAGGTGCTGGAATGTTATGTGCTGATGGGCGCGGTGGATTTCCTGCTGCGGATCGTCACGGCGGACATCGAGGCCTATGAGCGGTTTTTCTTCGAGAAACTGTCGCTGGTGCCGGGAATCCAGGAGGTCAACTCCATCGTCGCCCTGTCCGAGATCAAGTCCACCACCAGTTTGCCGGTGTTGCGCCCGGCCTAGGCACTCATTGGGCGAAGGTGTCCTTGACCGATACCAGGACCGGTTTGCCGTCCTGGGACAGGAGCAGCACTGTATAGCGCTCTCCCGGCTCCAGCAGGCCCAGGTCCAAGGGTGCGGTGACCAAGGTCCCGTCGCAGAAACCTTGCACGGACAGCTTGACCGGGTTGACGTCGCGCCGCTCCAGCAGACCAGGGTTCAGGTCATGGAAAATCGGCGGCGCCTGCCGACCTGCACGGCGCAAACCGCCGCCGGTACAGTCCGGATCGGCGTTGATCAGTGCCAGCGAGGCCTGCAGGCGATTGAAATCCTTCGGTTGTTCGCGCACGGTCAGCAGTTCGAAGCCCTTGTCAGCGGGAGCCACCACGAACGTTACGAACTCGTCGGGCGCCAGGTTCAAGGTCACTGGCACGCTGACCCCGGCGCTGCTCAAGGTGCCGCTGACGGGACGGTCGGCGGGCACCGTGGAGAACCCCGAGATGACCGATGGGGCCAGCGTCGAAGGTGTCTGTTCACCCTCCGGGAGCACGTCGAGGGGCCTGTCCAGCGCGTTGACGAAGCGAATGAAAGCCGAGTCCCGGCTCGGCCCGGTGGGATAGAGCGCGGTATCGGCGTGGGCGGCGGTGAGGCTCAGCAGCGGCGCCAGGCTCAACAGCAGTTTGCCTGCCCGGTTCACTTTCTGACGGCCTTGAGCGCCGGCGCCTGCAACAGCGCCTTGACGATGTCGTCGCTCCAGGTCCGATAGCCGGTGCGGGTCAGGTGCTGGCCGTCAATGGTTGGCCACTGACCCTTGGTGGAAAACTGCAACGAGTCGATATAGCTGCACGGCGCGACGTTTTTCGCCAGGAAGTCCGACAGGGTCTTTACCCGCTCGTAGGTCTTGCCGTACATGCCGCCCTCGCTGCCCCAATTCGGTCCGACCCAGACACAGGGCGTGTGATGGGCGGCGATGGCCTTGACCAGGCTGTCGGTCTGTTTCCAGATCCAGGCCTTGGGGAAGCTCGGTTTGTCGTAGCTGGCCATGGTGTCGCCCATGACGATGACGGTCAGGTTGGGTTTGTCACTGTCCAGCAGTTCGCCGATCGGTCGGGTCGATGCGCCGGTGAGCACCGTGGCCTCGCCGCTGCCGCGCCGCTCGGCGCCGCCGCAGGGACTGGGCGTGGCCTTGAGCCAATCGCCGGCATTGGCCCCGCAGATCCCCAGGGAGTGGACCTGGGCGCCTTGCCGGCCGAGGGCGTCATGCAGCGGGTTGAGGAGGAAATCCGGGGTGGCCAGGTGGCTGTCGCCGATGATCAGGATTGCCAGGCCCGCCAGTACGGATGAGGTTGCCACGGTGCACGCTCCCAGGGATCAGTTGGAGTAGGGTGAACGATACGGACTGACCGGCAAGGCCATGGGCCCGGTCATTTTCTCGAACAGGTAGCGCAGGTACAGCTCGGCGTTCACCTCCCGGTAATCCTGGGCGTTATCCACCCCCAGTGCGCCGCCGAGCAGCACGTTCGAGCCGAGCCGGTACTCGCCCGCCGCATTCAGGTTGTAGCCGATACCGGTGCTGCTCTGACCCGGATAGGAGAGGTTGTTGGCGTTCTGCTCGGCGCTGTGGCCGGGAAAATAGTCGGCGCCTTTCTGGTCGATATGCTGGACCCCCACCGCGCCGCTGAGTTTGTAAGTGAAGCGGTCGGAACGCTGGGACCAGGTGACCGGCACCGCCATGGAAAAAAACGTCTGCGGACTGAAGTAGCCGCCGTGGCCGTAGGTGAAGAAGCCTTGGTTATTCTCATAGGACAGGGCCGTGGTGCTCAGGCCCAGGGTCAGCTTGTCGTCGGGCTGGTTGTCCAGGTACCAGTAGATCCCGCCGCCGAGTTCGGCGCGGGTGTTGGACTCGACGTTGTTGCCGATCAGCTTGTGCAAGGCGCCGTAGCCGTAGACCCCGACTTCCTGGTCGTCGTAGCCGAGCTGGGCGCGCCCACCGTTGGCGGTCACGCCACCCCAGGTCACGCCGGTGCGCCGGTCCTCGGTCCCGGCGAAGGAGGTCAGGCTGTCGGTGACCGGGCGCCGCGAGAGGGCGATGCTGTAGTGCAGATTGGGGCTGGACACCAGTGGCTGGTCCAGGCTGACGCCGCCGATCACGGTGTTGTAGGTGAAGCCCACGGGGCTGACGCCGATATCGGCCTTGACGCCGTGCTCCGGATTTTCCATCGCCACCGCCAATCCCACCCCGTTGGCCTGTTGCGAGCCGGGGGCGCCGCTGGACAAGCCGCTGCCGAAGCGGGTCAGGCTAAAGTTCTGGGCACTGCCGGCATGCAGCGAAACCGGGGTCACCCGCAGCGCCACGCGATTGTCGCCGGCGGGCAGATTGGCTTCGAACGGCGTTTCGACATCGGTCAGCTTGCTCAGGCCCGATTCATTGTTGTTGCTGCGCACGCTCAGGCCCTGGGCGATATAGCCGCTGCGCTCCTGGAGAATGTCATTCAGGGCCAACTGCGCCGGGCTCAGGTCCGCGCGCGAGGGCGGTCCTGAGCGGCGCCCGCTGGCGAAGGGATTGCCGGCCGTGCCGGGGTCGCTGTCGAGCCCGGCGTCCGAGCTGGCGTAGAGCGAGGGGGCCATGGCCGGATCGGCTGGCATCGTATCGGCCGCTTCGCTGCCCGGCATCAGCGGATCTTCTGAACGGGCCGCGGCCCGACGCGCTTGCCCAGGCTGATTGCGGAAGGGGTTGTCGCTGTCGTCGTCCAGGTTGTCGAGGGGCTGGCCGTCGCGGCGCTGGCCGCCTTCGATAGCCACGGCCTGGCGCAGCAGCTCGGCGGCTTCGGCGCTTTTGCCCATGGCGCGGTAGGTCGCGGCGGCGCTGGTCAGCACCTTCGGCACCCCCGGCTTGAGCGCCAGGGCGGTCTTCAGAGACTTGTCGGCCTGGGCATAGTCGTGGTCCTGGGCGGCCAGGTTGGCGACGCTCAGTTGCAGCTCGGCATTGCGCGGGTCGTTCTGCAGCAGGGGTTTGTACAGGGCCATGGCCTTGGCGTTGTTGCCATTGGCGGCGTACATCCGGGCCAGCGCCGAGATCGCCTGGGTGTCGTGGGGGTACTGCTTCAGGGTCGGCTTGAGGATGTCGTAGGCACCGGCCAGATTGCCTTTCTCGCGCAACTGGTCGGCTTGTTTGATGCGGTAGAGTTTCACCAGCTCGGCGTAGTGCCGGCGATCGGCCTCGTTGAAACGCGAGCCTTGCAAGGTGCGCAGGATGTCGGCGGCATCGTTGTCCTGGTCGGCCTTGAACAGGATGTCGGCATACAGCAGTTGCAGTTTGGCGTCTGGGCTGGGCGAGCGCTCCACCAGGTCGCGCATCAGGGCCACGCCCTGTTGCGGCTGCCCGGCGTCGATATAGGCCGAGGCCAGGATCGCCACCCGTTCGGGTTTGCCGGCGGTCAGCGCCTGACTGCGGGCCAGCAGTGCCTGGGCTTCCTGGCGCTGGCCGCGTCTGAGGTTGTCGACGGCAGCCTCGGTCTGCACATGCAGGGCGATTTCCTTGCCCAGTTCGTCCATCTCGGGGCTACGCCGGGCCGGCGGGATGCGCGTCAGGCTGGCCTGGGCGTCCTGCCATTCGCCCAGCTGCGCCGCGAGCAAGGTCCGGGTGTACAGCGCGTCGGGCTGGTCGGGGTGGCGTCTGAGCAGGTCGTTGACCTGGTCCTTGGCGGCCTGGGTGCGGCCTTGTCCCAGGTAGATCCGCGCCAGGGCAAAGCGCGTCCAGGTATTGCCCGGGTCGTCCACCAGCGCCTGGCGATAGGCTTGCTCGGCGGCGCGCAGGTCACCGCGCTGTTCGGCGAGCCGCGCGACCTGGGTGGCGCGCAACGCGCGGATGGACACGGCGGAGCCCAGGCGGGCCTGGTCCGCCGGCGGGATCGAGTCGATCAGTTTGAGCGCCTCATCGGCTTTGCCCTGCTGCGAGAGCACCGCGATCAGCCCGCTCAGGGCCTGGGGATCGTCGCGATGACTGGCGAGGATGCGTCGGTAGCTGGCCTCGGCCTGGGCCAACTGACCTTGCTCGGCCTGCAAGTTGGCGAGTGCCACCTGGCTGGCCGGTTGCGCGGGGCTCTGGCTGGCGGCCTGTTCGATCATTTTTCGCGCCTGATCCTGGCGTCCGGCTTTTTGCGCCTCGCTCGCGCCGGCCATCAGCCGCCAATAGCGCACGTTGTCCAGCGCCTGTTTCCAGGGGCGCCCGCCGGGCTGTTGAGTGGCACGCAGCAGCAAGTCCTCGGCTTCGTTCAGGCGCTCCTGCTTTTGCCGCAGAACACCCAGGCCGCCAAGGGCGTCAGGGTCGTTGGGTTTTTCCTTGAGGCGTGTCTGGAACGCCTGCTCGGCGGCGGCCAGGTCACCGCCTTCGAGTGCTTGCAGGCCTTGGGCGTCTTGCGGGTCGCGTTGCCAGGCGGGGACTTTGCGGGTGGGTGCCGCGGAGCCGCGGGCCAGGCTCTTGCCCTTGTTCATCAGGTCGCGGATCGCTCTGTCGTCCGGGTGCGCGGCGAGGAACTGCTCGAACAGCGGGACTTGCGCTGGCGACGGCGGACCGATCCAGGTCAGGGCGAAGCGCCAGGTCTCGTTGGCGTCACCGCCGACATCCTTGTCCTTGGCGAGGGCCGCCAGGCGGCGGATGCCTTCGGCCCGGGTGTCGAGGTTGCGGACCATGTGCTTGGCCAGGAACAGCGCGACGGCGCGGTCGTCCGGGTGTTCGCGCAGCAGTCGCTCGAGACCGGCGCGGGCCTCCTGTTCGCCGCCCTTGGTGTAACCCAGCAGGTAGTAATACTCACGGGCCAATGCCCCCTGGGGCTGGCGACCGTTGAGCAGTTGGCGATAGATCTTCACCGCTTCGTCGTATTTGTCGGCGTCCACCAGTTGCCGCGCCTGGGTCAGCAGCCGGGCCTGCTCATCGCTGCCCAGGGCAATGTCCTGTTCGAGTTGCTGGGCCTGAGGCGGTTGGGGGACCAGTGCCTGCAAACGGGCGAGGTATTTCTTCGCTTCTTCCGGGCGCTTGAGTTGCACGTTGCTCAGGCCCAGGCCATACAGCGCTTCGGGTTGCTCAGGGACGAGCAGAAGTAATTTGTTCCAGGCGCCCATGGCCCGGTCCGGATTGTGCTGGGCCTGCCAGTAGCGCCCTTGTTCGATCAATTGCGCCTGCGGGTCATCGGCCTGGGCCGCGCTGCTCGTCAGGGCGAGCAGCAAGGCCAGGGTCTGGCGCAGGCCCGCGCGCATCGGCGCCAGGCTCACGACAGCCGCCGTTTGGCCTGGGCCCGCAGTCCCAGGAAGATCAAGGCGCAGAGCAGCACGAAGCCGATCAGGACGGCGAGCAGCATGCCGCTCAGATGCCGCGACAGCAGCAACTGCAGGTGCCTGAACCAGCCCAGCTCACCGACGTAGTACGGCTGGTCGGCGGCCAGGGTGGTGATCTGCTTGTCCTGGATCACCGCCAGGCGGCCCTGGATCAGGTCCTTGTAGTCATCGCCACCGATCATCGCCGCGGTCACTTCGGTCAGCCGCGCCGGGTCGCTGCTGGCGACCACCACTACGCTGCGGCCGCTTTTGAGCGGCGACTCGAAGCCGGCCAGGTAAGGCGTGCCGCTGCCCGACCAGGCCAGGGTGGTGCGGGTTTTGCGCACCGCCGCTTGCGAGTCGGGGCTGAACCAGTCGTGAATGCGCAGCGCCAGGTCGCTCAGGTCGAAGAAGTGCCGGCCGCTTTCGCTACGGGCCGGCAACGCGTCGGCCCATTGCTTGAGCAGGGGCTGGTCGTTGCCGCTGGCAAACACCAACAGGTCCTTGTCGCTGACGGTCGTGACGTCCCGGGCCTGGATGACCTGCAGTCCGCTGGCCGGATAGCCGGTGGATTCGCCGAAGCGCCCGAGCACCGTGAGAAAGGCACTCAGGGTGGCGGGCTCCTCGGTGTCGGGCATCACCACCGCGGTTTCCGAGAGGTCGGCCAGGCGGGTGAAGGGGAAGCCGCTGTCGCGGAATTTGCCCAGGTCGGGCATCGCGGTGTAGTGGTCCAGGCCGCGCAGGTCCAGGGTCGAATCGCCCTCGATCTGGCCGCGCATGTCTTCGACGATGACGTCCCGGCATTCGCCTTGTTTGACATAGTCATACAGGTAGCGCATTTGCAGCTGCGACTCGAAGGTGGCGATATCCAGGGGCAGGAACATGCTGGCTTCGCGCGGCAGGCTGTCGTCTTTCTTGAGCCAGTCGAGCAGCTCCGGCCCGCCGTTGAGATTGGCGATCGAGGGTAATTGCATCGAGCGCACCAGGTGATCGTTGAGGTGCACCAAGAGTGCCGAGTTGGTCGAGAACTGCTGCGGCGTGTAGCGGTATTTGAGCAGCAGCGGCGCGCCGCGTCCGCGCCACTCGAACAGGTCCGGTGGCAGGCGCAGGGGAACGATGATGTCCGCGGGGCTGTAGCCGGAGACGTGCAATTGCCGGGTGTCGACCAGTTCGCCGAGCTTCACCGGCCGGTCGGTTGGCAGCCAGTTGGGCGCGTCATAGGGCACGCGGACCGGCACCGGGTCGAGGTGGTCGATCAGCGCGGTGGCGCCGGACATCGACTTGCTGCCCAGGGCGACGGCCATGGCGGCGATCTTCAGCTCGGCGTCGTTGCGCCCGCTGATCACCAGCAATTTGCCATAGGGGTCGTTGGGGTTGCTCATCATGGTTACGCTGGGACCGCTGGCGGCGTTGCTCGACAGTTCACCCAGCGCCAGGGTTTCGCGATGGGTGACCAGGACAATCGCATTGCCCTTGGCCGGCAGTTGCCCAATGCTGGCGGGGAAGGTCGCGGTACGGTAGGCGGCCAGAGCACCGAACTTGGAGGAGAGCGCGGCGGCGGCTTCCAGCTTGGCCGGGCTGGGTGAGGTGTCGAAGACGAAGGGCAGGACCAGCGGGCGCGCATCGTGGCGGTCGAAAAACGGCACCGGTAGCAGGGCCAGATCGTTTTTCAGGACGATGGGCGAATACTGGATATTCAGTTGGCTGTCGTTGCTGGCTCTGGCCCACAGGCTCGAATGCAACGGATCTTCGCATTGCATCGTGTAGTGCCCGATCAGTTGCAGGTCCAGCCGGTTGAAGTCGGTGATCAGCCGCGCGGGGATCTCGACCACCCGTTCCAGGTCCTTGCCGGCCTGTTCCCGGGGCAGCGGCAGGCTGGCGGCGACCTTGTCGTTGACCAGCACGTTGATCTGCGACAGCTCGGGCAGCATCAGCGCCGAATAGCCGTAATGCAGGACCACCTGGGCGCCGGTCACCACCTGGTCGGCGCGAATCCCGAAGTCGACGCTGTCGGTCGACTCGACCCCACGCAGGTACATGGGGTCGCGGCGGCCCAGTTGCTTGAAGGTCAGGCTGTAGCTGTTCTTGTCGCCGGCGCTCGCTTGAGCTTGGCCGGCGCCGAGCGGATTGGCGCGGTTGTCGGTTTGCGTCACGGCGCTGCCGGCGCCGGGATAGACACCGCAGCAGACCAGCAGCAGGAGAGCGTAACGAATGCAGCGTCCATCGCTGCCAGCGGAGAATGTCGGGCTCATGGCGTGTCCAGGGCAGGGGCTGAGGGAGAGGTGCCGGAGCGCCGCCGTTCGAGCGCCTGGCCGGGTAATCTGAGGGTTGCCTTGAGCAACTCGGAGAGGCCATGCGCGGCAATGACGCTGATCGCGCGCAGGGCCATGAGTGGCGAGTCGGGCACGCTGGTGCCCCAGTTCCGCGCCCAGGTGTCGGCGCGCGAAAAGGTCAGGTGGACCAGGTCGCTTTGCTGGCTCAAGGTCATCGGGTCGAAGCGGATGCCGAGCGTATTGGCGCGGCTGAAGACCACGCTGCCGTCGAAGTGATAGTGCTGCTGGTGACGAAGCAGCGAGACTTGCAGATGGGTGCCGAGGGGAATCGATTGGCCTTCATCCAGTTTCAGGCCCAGACCATGTTGCGAGAAGTCCTGGGTGACGTTGTGATACTGCGTGCCGTCGGCCAGCAGCAGGCCGACCGGTAACTGCGCCTCGACCCGGGGTTCGGCCCGCACCTGGCGACTTTCGCTGGCGACCGCGATGGCGGCGGCGCACATGATGGCGTTGTACAGGGCCCAGACCTGGTTGAGCAGCACGGTTTCATCGGTGGTGATATCGGCCCCGAGATAGTCGTAGACCCCGTAAACAACGGCGGCGATGTTCAGGACCAGCAGCACGATGTAAGGGCGCGCCATCTTCCAGTCGAAGAAGTCCGGATGCAGGTCGCCGCCCTTGTCGGTGACGTTGAAGTGCCCGGATTTTGGCTTGAGCATGCCCATCAGCACCGGTGCCAGGATGTACCAGGCCAGCACCGTTTCGTAGACCTCGTTCCAGTACGAATGGCGGAAGCGTCCCTGGATGCGCGAGTTGGTCAGGTTGGCCAGCAGCAGGTGCGGTGCCGCATAGGCGGCCACTATCAAGGGCGCGGCATGGAAAATCTGCGCGCCGAAAATCAGATAGGCCAAGGGTGCGGTGAGAAACACCAGGCGCGGGAAGCCATAGAAGAAGTGCAGCATGGCGTTGCTGTAGCAAATGCGCTGGCCGAGGCTCAGGCCGCGCCCGAGCATGGGGTTGTCGGTGCGGAAAATCTGCGTCATGCCCCGGGCCCAGCGCACCCGCTGATTGATATGTCGCGAAAGGTTTTCGGTGGCCATGCCGGCGGCTTGCGGCAGCGCCAGGTAGGCGGTGTTGTAGCCGGCGCGGTTGAGTTTCAGCGAAGTGTGGGCGTCTTCGGTGAGCGTCGTTTCGTCCATCCCGCCAATGGCTTCCAGCGGCGCCCGGCGCATCAGCGCGCAGGAGCCGCAGAACATTGCCGCGTTCCACAGGTCATTGCCGTCTTGCACCAGTCCGTAGAACAGCTCGGCTTCGTTGGGGACCGCCTGGTAGGTCTTGAGGTTTTTTTCAAAGGGGTCTGGGGAAAAGAACACGTGCGGGGTCTGCAACATGGCCAGCTTGGGGTCCTTGAGAAACCAGCCCATGCTGATTTGCAGGAAGGAGCGCGAGGGCACGTGGTCGGCGTCGAAGGCGGCAATGAATTCGCCGTCGGTGACCTTGAGCGCCGCGTTGAAATTGCCGGCCTTGGCGTGCAGGTTGTTGTCGCGGGTCAGATAGTGGGCGCCGACGCTCTCGCAGAACAGGCGGAACTCCTCGCGGTGGCCGTCATCCAGCACATGGACCTTGAGCTTGCCTTCCGGCCAGTTCATCCGTAGCGCGGCGAACACGGTGATCTTGACGATCTCCAGCGACTCGTTGACGGTGGTGATGAACACATCGACAGTGGGCCATTGCCCCGGCTCTTCGCTGAGCAGGATTGGCCGGCGCTTGAGTGGCCAGGCGGTCTGTATGTAACCGAAGACCAACACCAGCAGCGCATAGAGCTCGGCCAGCACCAGGGTGTAGCCGAACAGCATGTCGTGCAGGTTCTCCAGCTCCAGGGTCTCGGTCAGACGCCAGTACATGTAGCGCAGCGAGGCGATCAGCGACAGGCTGATCATCGCGATGATCGGCAGGCGACCCGGCAGGCGTCGCAAGAGCAGCACCGCGACCAGACAGGCGAGGCCGAACAGCGCTTGCTGGAGCAGGTCCGCGGGAGCGCTGATCACTCCCGCCAGGACCACCGCGCAGAGTATCGCGGTACCCAGGACAAGGCCCAGGCGCAAGGGTTGGGACCATTGGCGCATGTGCCGCAGGGAAGTGCCGAGCAGGCGATTGACGCGACGTTCGAAGGTCATGGGCGGTGTGACTCCAGCTGATCGTGGAGTTTGTCGGCGATGGCCAGGATGTCCTGGCAGCCACGGGATTCGGTGGATTGCTCGAACGGATTGCATTCATAGGCCAGCGCCTCGGCGATCGTGTCGTCCCAGGTGACCGTGCCCAGCCATTGCGCCTTCAGTTGATTTTCGAGGATCTGCGCGATATCCACGGACAAGGCATGAGCGTTGTCCACGCCGTTGATCACGAACCCGCAACTCGCCGGCCTTTCACCGCCCAGGTGGGGCTTGATCGAGCTGATCAGGCGCTCGAGCGCGGCGTGGGAAGCTGCGTCGGGCCGCACGACGGCGACCACCAGGTCGGCCATGCGCAGCGCCTGCTCCTGATAGAGCGTGCTGCCGGCGGGGGTGTCGATGATCAGCGTGTCATGCTCGCCGAGGGCCAGTTCGTGCAGATGACGGGCCAGCCAGTGCGGGTCAGCTTCGAGTTGGTGTTCGAGGCTGTGCAACTGCTGTGGGTCGTTCTCGCCGAAGGCCAGCAACTGGGTGTTGGCGTAGCCGGTTTGCGCGAGATCGCGCCAGCTCTGCTGTTCCAGGCTGGCCTGGCAGATGCCGTGCACCGTTGGGCGGGTGCCAAGGTGATGGTATTGCGCATTCTGCGGGTCGAGTTCGAGGACGATGGCCCGCCGCTCGGCGCTGTTGAGCAGGATTGCCAGCAAACTGGCCAGGGTGCTGCGGCCGACGCCGCCACGGGTCGAGACCAGCGCGACGATCCGCCCGGGAACCTGGGTGGCGAGGGCCGGTTGGGGATGTTGCGCGGTCTGCGCCTGGCGTTGCCGGGAGAGATCATGGAGCAGCGTACGCAGGGACGGGGCTCCGGCGTTTTCAGCCGACGCGGTATCAGCCTGGACGGGCGGTGAAGCGGGCTCGACAGATGTCGGCGCTGGCGTTGGGGGGCGCGCGGTGGCGGGCGGTGGCGTTTCGGTGAAGACCCTGGCCACCTCGATTTCCCGATAGCGGTCGGCCTTGGCACCGAACGTGCGCATCAGGTTTTCTACATCATCGTCATCATCTGAAGGCTGCATGACAGCGCCCATCCGTACCATTCTAAGAAAATCTTGGAAAGGGGACAGATACGGCTAATCACACAATGCCGTCGTGCTGCATGCCCACCAGGCGGTGAGGCAAACGATGGTGTTCTTAAAGGTGTCGCCTGAACGTCTTGCGATAGAACCGAAGGCACTTAGCGTTAATCCAGAGTGCTTTATCGTTCTATCAGGTTCAAATGTAGACCAGATTTACCGATGCAAGAAATTTTCGGCGAGTCGCGGCTCGAACGGTGCATGGCTGTACGAGGGGTGTGGCACGTTTACTTGTAGGCGCCAGCTTGCTGGCGATGCGATCTGATAGTCGACATCGCAGTCGTCTGAAAAATCGCCATCGCCAGCAAGCTGGCTCCTACAGTGGTCGCGTGGGCCGGAGTTGCGAGGCTAATATCGGGGGGAGTTACAGACGCAACAAGGTTTTCCAGGCACGGCTCTGGAACACGGTCAGCGCCTGTTGCACACGGGCTTCCAGCACTTCATCGCTGATGTCGGTCTCGGCCAGTTGCGCCAACTTGTTCATTTCACCGAACAGGCGATCCAGCTCCGGCAGCTCGAGCACGCCACGGGCCAGATGCAGCCAGGCCTGGATGCGTTCGATACGCGGCAACTGTTCGGCCAGGTCTTCCGGTTGCTGCTGGTAGCGTCCCAGTTGCAACGAGGTGGCTTCCTCGGCCAGCAGCCGTGGCAGCCAGTTCTGCAACTGTGCCGCGCCCTGGCGATTGCCGCGCGTGGTGCGCTCGGCGGTCCAGCTCCGGGCCAGCAGCCAGCGCGAGGTGTTCAGCGAGAACAGACCCCAGCGCACATCTTCCAGCTCTGCGAGGAATTGCTCCGGCGCGGCCTTGCGCACGTCTTCGTCTTCCAGGCCGGCGCTGACCAGTGGACGCCAGTCTTCCAGCAATGCATCCAGGGCGCTGCGCAACTCGCTGGTGGATTGCCGTGGCGCGGCCTGGCCGAGGCTGCCGAGCAGGGCGCGCAACTCGATCAACTGCGCGACCCAGTCCTGCAGCAAGCGCCAGTGACCATTGAAACGGTATTGCTCGGCCAGCCGCTGGCTGCTACCGAGCAAGTGCCAGGCGAGTGCGGCGAACGCGTCGTCGAGCGGCATCTCGGCGCTCAGTTGTGGGGCCGGCAAGCTCAGCGAATAGCTGTTGGCGTCGAACAGGCGATAACCGCGCTCGGCCTTGCTGATATCGCATGGCATCAGCGCCAGCTTCTCGGCCAGTTCGGCGGCCAGTTCCAGCAGCGCCGCCGGTTCGCCTTCGCGCAATTCCAGTTCCAGCTCGCAGATTTCCTCTTTCTGCTTGCCGGCGATGACAAAACCCAGGTCCAGCGCGGCTTCGATCACCACCTTGGCCTTGCCGCGACCCCAGGCGATTTCGGCGCGTTCGCGGACGAAATCGGTGGTGAAGATCGGCTTCAGGGTTTTCTTGTCCAGCTCAGCCAATGCTTCGGGCCAGCATTCGCCGTCGAGTTTTTTCACATCGAGCTTGGCCTTGGCCAGGGGCCAGTCGTACTCGTTGCGCTCCGACAGGCCGGCAACGCTCTGGCCACGGGTCTTGAGGGTCTGGATCACTTCCTCGCCGTCACGGCGCAGGCGCAGGGCAACCTTGGCCTTGGCCAGGTCGCGCTCGGGGGTGTCGAAATACTGATTGGTCAGCTCGCGACGTTCCCAGCCACTTTTGTTGCGTTTTTTCAGCAGCGGGTGCTCGCGCAAGGCGGCGAGGGTTTCGCGGCTGACGCGGAGTTTGATTTCGGTTTCTTTCTGCATGGCCGGAAAATCCAGGATCGGGAGCGCAGCCGGGGGGAGAAGGGGGCTGCCTAGGCCGTGCAGTGTACAGGACAAGCGGGCGACACGCGTCGCGGCGGTTTATTCCAGTCGCCGGATGGCTCTATGATGAGCCTCGTCCGGATGCCGATCGATTTCGAGATCCACGCGAACCCTGTAGGAGCCCGGCTTGCCGGCGACGAGGCCGTCATGCCAGGCGTTGTCCTTGAGGACGTCGTCGCCGGCAAGCCGGGCTCCTATGTATGGACTCGCCCACCCTGTCAACACGCTTTTGAACACTGCTACCCGGTTGCATCTATGTATCAGGC
>NZ_JBWKUQ010000027.1:0-84623 GCF_059420925.1 Pseudomonas sp. GW821-FHT03C07 | reverse complement strand
ACAAAGGCCAGGTTCCCACAAAGGCCAGGTTCCCACAAAGGCCAGGTTCCCACAAAGGCCAGGTTCCCACAAAGGCCAGGTTCCCACAAAGGCCAGGTTCCCACAAAGGCCTGGCTCCCACAAAGGCCCGGCTCCCACAAAAGCTCTGCTCCCACACACGCCTGGATCCAGTCAGGCCTCCAGTTCCACCAGCGCACTGCCTTCGCTGACCATTTCACCTTCCTGGCAATACAGCGCCTTGATCACGCCCGCCTGGGGCGCGCGGATGCTGTGTTCCATCTTCATCGCTTCCAGCACCACCAACTGGGCCCCGGCCTCGACGCTTTGTCCGACGGCCACCAGCACCCGTACGATGCTGCCGTTCATCGGCGCGCTCAGGCCGCCCTGATGGCCGTGGCCGCTGTCGACGGCGGCAATCGGGTCGAAGCGGGTGATCTTGTGGCACACGCCCTGCCAGTGCAGATAGAGCCCGTCGGCACTGCGGATCACGCGATGCCGCCGGCGAATGCCGGCCTGTTCCGTCGACAGGTATTCCCCGTGCAGTTCAAACCGGGTATCCGGCGTCAGGCTCACGGCCCGGTCCTCGCCGTCGCAGCTCAGGTGCACCACGGTTTCCGCCGGCAGCCCGCTGCGAAAACCATTGCCCAGGGCCCAGGGCGAGGCCGGGTCGTCCGAACGTACACCAGGGGCCTGGCCCTGGATGAAGGCTTGGGCGGCCGCTTGCCAGAACTCATCGGTACGCGCGCCCGGCTGCGGCAGCAGGTCTTCCTGGTAACGGGGAATAAAACCGGTATCCAGTTCGGCGTCGGCAAACGCCGGATGAGCGACGATCCGCCGGAGGAAACCGAGGTTGGTTTTCAGGCCGCCAATCACGAACTCATCGAGCATCGCCAGCAGGCGCAGGCGCGCCTGTTCGCGGGTCTCGCCCCAGGCGATCAGCTTGCCCAGCATCGGGTCGTAGAATGGCGAGACGCTGTCGCCCTCGGCCACGCCGCTGTCAACCCGGCGTCCCGCTCCCGGCGCCGACTCGCGATAGAGCTCCAGGCGCCCGGTAGCCGGCAGGAAATCATGGCCCGGGTCTTCGGCGTACAGGCGCACTTCGATCGCATGGCCATGCAGCGGCACCTGCGCCTGGGTGATCGGCAGCGCTTCGCCGCAGGCCACGCGAATCTGCCAGGCCACCAGGTCGAGGCCAGTAATGGCTTCGGTGACCGGGTGCTCGACCTGCAGGCGGGTGTTCATTTCCATGAAGAAGAAGTCGCCACGGGCGTCCAGCAGGAACTCCACGGTGCCGGCACCGACATAGCCGATGGCCTGGGCCGCGCGCACCGCCGCCTCGCCCATGGCCCGACGCAGCTCTGCGCTCAGGCCGGGGGCGGGGGCTTCCTCGACGACTTTCTGGTGGCGGCGCTGGATCGAGCAGTCGCGCTCGTTGAGGTACAGGCAGTGGCCGTGCTGGTCGGCGAACACCTGGATCTCGACATGGCGCGGCTTGAGCAGGTATTTCTCCACCAGCATCCGCGAATCGCCGAAGGACGACTGCGCTTCACGCTGGGCCGAGGCCAGGGCTTCGGCCAACTGGCTGACATCCTCGACCACTTTCATGCCCTTGCCGCCACCGCCGGCGGTGGCCTTGAGCAGCACCGGGTAGCCGATTCCCTCGGCGGCGGCGCGGAAGGTCTCCAGGTCCTGCGCGGCGCCGTGATAACCCGGCACCAGTGGCACGCCAGCGGTTTCCATCAGGGCCTTGGCCGCGGACTTGCTGCCCATGGCGTCGATGGCGCTGGCGGGTGGGCCGAGGAATACCAGGCCGGCAGCCTCGATGGCCCGGGCAAAGCCGGCGTTTTCCGAGAGGAAACCGTAACCGGGGTGGATCGCCTGGGCACCGCTGGTCAGGGCGGCGGCGATCAGTTTGTCGATCTGCAGGTAGTTTTCGGCGGCCTTGCTGCCACCCAGGTCGACGCGGATATCGGCTTCACGGCTATGGCGGGCGTCACGGTCGACGGCGCTGTGCACGGCGACGGTGGTCAGGCCCAGGGCCTTGGCGGTGCGCATCACCCGGCAGGCGATTTCACCGCGATTGGCCACCAGGATGGAAGTGATCACGGGCGTGCTCATCAGCGCGACTCCTTGGCGGCGGACTCGGTCTGCCAGCTCGGTGGGCGTTTTTGCAGGAAGGCCCGCAGGCCTTCCTGGCCCTCGGCGCTGACGCGGATGCGGGCAATGGCATTTTCGCAATAGCGGCGCCGTGCCGGACTGAGTTCACCGCTGCCGATTTCCCGCAGCAGTTCCTTGCTGACGCGCATGGCTTGCGGGCTGTTGAGCAACAGGTTGTCGATCCAGGTCGTGACCTGTTGCTCCAGCTCGCTGGCCGGACAGGTTTCCGACAACAGACCTAACTCGCGCGCGCGCAGGCCGCTGAAGCGTTCGGCGGTCAGGACATAGCGGCGCGCGGCGCGTTCGCCGATGGCCTGGACCACGAACGGGCTGATCACCGCCGGGGCCAGACCGATGCGCGCCTCCGAGAGGCAGAACTGCGCATCGTCGGTACCGATGGCCATGTCACAGGCGCCGATCAGGCCGAGGGCGCCGCCATAGGCCGCACCCTGGACCACGGCCAGGGTCGGGATTTTCAGCTTGGCCAGGTTGTACATCAGTTCGGCCAGTTCGCGGGCGTCGTCGAGGTTGGTGGCATAGTCCAACTGGGCCGATTGCTGCATCCAGGCCAGGTCGGCGCCGGCGCTGAAATGCCGGCCACGGCCGCGCAGCACCAGGAAACGCACGGCGGCGTTGGCCTGGACCTTGTCCAGAGCGATGATCAACTCGCGGATCATTTCGGCGTTGAAGGCGTTGTTCTTTTCTTCGCGGCTCAGCCAGAGGGTGGCGAAGCCGCGAGGGTCGATCTGCAGTTCCAGGGTGTTGAAGTCGGTCATGGTGTCGGGTCCTGTGCAGCTTTTTGTAGGCGCTGGATTGCCAGTGATGACGATGTTGTCCTTGCCGCTGCCATCGCCGGCAAGCCGGCTCCCACAAGGTTTGGCGTTTTCCCCGAGAGGCGCGGCAGGCACGAGCCGGCGGGTGACGGTCACATCCGGAACACGCCGAAGCGGCTCGGCTCGATCGCTGCGTTGAGGGCGGCCGAGAGCGCCAGACCAAGGATTTCGCGGGTCTGGGCCGGGTCGATCACGCCGTCGTCCCACAACCGGGCGCTGGAGTAGTACGGGTGGCCCTGGTGTTCGTACTGGTCGAGGATCGGCTGCTTGATCTCGGCTTCCTGTTGCGCCGAAAAGCTTTCGCCGTTGCGCTCGTGCTGCTCGCGCTTGACCTGTACCAGCACTCCCGCCGCCTGCTCGGCACCCATCACGCCGATCCGCGCGTTCGGCCACATCCACAGGAAGCGCGGGTCATAGGCGCGCCCGCACATGCCGTAGTTGCCGGCGCCGAAGCTGCCGCCGATGATCACGGTGAATTTCGGCACCTTGGCGCAGGCCACGGCGGTAACCAGCTTGGCGCCATGCTTGGCGATACCGCCGGCCTCGTACTTCTGGCCGACCATAAAGCCGGTGATGTTCTGCAGGAACAGCAGCGCAATGCCGCGCTGGCAGGCCAGTTCGATAAAGTGCGCGCCTTTCTGCGCGGCTTCGGCGAAGAGGATGCCGTTGTTCGCCAGGATCGCGATGGGATAACCGTGCAGGTGGGCGAAACCGCAGACCAGGGTGGTGCCGAACAGCGCCTTGAACTCATCGAACACTGAGCCGTCCACCAGCCGGGCAATGACCTCGCGTACGTCGAACGGTTGCTTGGCGTCCGCCGGCACCACGCCATACAACTCGTCGCTGCTGTACAGCGGCGCGATCGGCGTGCGTTGCCGCAGTTCGCCGAGCTTGTGCCAGTTGAGGTTGGCGATGCTGCGCCGGGCCAGGGCCAGGGCATGTTCGTCGTTCTCGGCGTAATGGTCGGCCACGCCGGAAATCTTGCAGTGCACATCGGCACCGCCGAGGTCCTCGGCGCTGACCACCTCGCCGGTGGCGGCTTTGACCAGCGGCGGGCCGGCAAGAAAGATGGTCGCCTGCTGACGAACCATGATCGCTTCGTCGGCCATCGCCGGCACATAGGCGCCGCCAGCGGTGCAGGAGCCCATGACCACGGCGATCTGCGGGATGCCCTGGGCGCTCATATTGGCCTGGTTGAAGAAGATCCGCCCGAAGTGCTCGCGGTCCGGGAACACTTCATCCTGGCGCGGCAGGTTGGCGCCGCCGGAGTCCACCAGGTAGATGCACGGCAGGCGATTTTGCTGGGCGATGGTCTGCGCGCGCAGGTGTTTTTTCACCGTGAGCGGGTAGTAGGAACCGCCTTTGACCGTGGCATCGTTGGCCACGATCATGCATTCGACGCCTTCGACGCGGCCGATACCGACAATCACCCCGGCGGCCGGAACCTCCTCGCCATAGACCTCATACGCCGCCAGTTGGCTGATTTCGAGAAAGGGCGAGCCGGGATCGAGCAGGCGGTTGATCCGTTCGCGCGGCAGCAGTTTGCCCCGCGAGGTGTGCCGTTCCTGGGCCTTCGGCCCACCGCCTTGCTGGACCTGGGCGAGCAGCGCGCGCAGGGCCACGACCTGTTCGAGCATCGCCGCGCGGTTACCGGCGAATTCGCTCGAACGCGGGTTGAGTTGCGTGTGCAGGATTGCCATGTGCGCGCCCCTCAGCGGGTTTCGTTGAACAGTTCGCGGCCGATCAGCATGCGGCGGATCTCGCTGGTGCCAGCGCCGATTTCATACAGCTTGGCGTCGCGCAGCAGGCGTCCGGCGGGGAACTCGTTGATATAGCCGTTGCCGCCGAGGATCTGGATCGCGTCGAGGGCCATCTGGGTCGCGCGCTCGGCGCTGTAGAGGATCACCCCGGCGGCGTCCTTGCGGGTGGTCTCGCCGCGCTCGCAGGCCTGGGCCACTGCATACAGGTAGGCGCGGCTGGCATTGAGCTGGGTGTACATGTCGGCGACCTTGCCCTGGATCAGCTGGAACTCGCCGATGCTCTGGCCGAACTGCTTGCGGTCGTGGATATAGGGCACCACCAGGTCCATGCAGGCCTGCATGATCCCGGTCGGGCCGCCGGAGAGCACCACGCGTTCGTAGTCGAGTCCGCTCATCAGCACCTTCACGCCGCCATTGAGCACGCCAAGGATATTTTCTTCCGGCACTTCGACGTCATCGAAGAACAGCTCGCAGGTGTTGGAGCCGCGCATGCCGAGCTTGTCGAACTTGTTGCTGCGGCTGAAGCCTTTCCAGTCGCGCTCGACGATAAAGGCGCTGATACCGTGGGCGCCCTTTTCCGGCTCGGTCTTGGCATAAATCACGTAGGTGTTGGCGTCGGGGCCGTTGGTGATCCAGGTCTTGCTGCCGTTGAGCACGTAGTGGTCGCCGCGCTTGTCGGCGCGCAGTCTCATCGAGACCACGTCGGAGCCGGCGTTCGGTTCGCTCATGGCCAGGGCACCGATATGTTCGCCGCTGATCAGCTTGGGCAGATATTGGGTTTTCTGTGCGTGATTGCCGTTGCGGTTGATCTGGTTCACGCAGAGGTTGGAGTGGGCTCCGTAGGAGAGGGCGACCGAGGCCGAGCCTCGGCTGATTTCTTCCATCACCAGCACATGGGCCAGGTAGCCGAGGCCGGCGCCGCCATATTCTTCGGCCACGGTGATGCCCAACAGACCCATATCACCGAACTTGCGCCACAGGTCGGCGGGGAACAGGTTGTCGATGTCGATCTGTGCCGCCCGCGGAGCGATCTCTTTGGCGACGAAGGACTGAACCTGGTCGCGGAGCATGTCGAGGGTTTCACCGAGGGCAAAGTTCAGGGTCGGATAGCTCATGGGGCACCTGTTGTTATGGGTTGAGCAAGGCGTTGGTGTGAGTGATCATTCACCTTTACGTTAACGTAAAGCTGATGGGTCTGACTGTCAATCGGACATTTTCGACGCAGCAGTCCGGCGTCGACAGAAGCGGGGGAGGGGCGGGGGCTAGATAGTGCTGGTACAGGCCTGATTTATGCCGTTTGCAGGGGCTGATCCGTCCCATTATTTGAACTTGTTCCGGTCGAGCGCATCCGTACGCTCGGGGTTTTAACCAGGAGTTCAGCCCCGATGCGCCGATCCAAGGATGATCAACCACCCCCTTCGCCCCAGCACCAGGCGCCGCCGGGCGCGCCCTTGAACCGGCACCAGGGGTTTATCGCGAGCCGGATTCCGGCGCCGTTGAAACACCCCGGCTCCGCCTGCCTCAAGGCGCTGGCCAAGCTGGACCCGAACGTGCCGCCCTGGTACGCCAAGGCCACGCCGGCGACCCGCGGCGCCTTTGAAAAGAGTCAGCAGGAACGCTGCGTGAGCCAGCATGAACTCGAGGCGATACTGGAACGCATTGTGCCGTTGGAGGCCTTTGCCGAACCGCTGCTGAAGGCGGCGATTGGCAAGACCTTCAACCTCGAGCTGGATGTCAGGCACAGCTATTTCGTCCGTCGCATGCAACGCAGCCGCTCGTCCAGCCTGGGCGGTTTTCTCGGGTTCTCGGCGGGCGATCCGCTGGTCCGCAACTGGTACTGGGATATCCCGCTGCTGGAGGCGGCGCTGCATAACTTCAGCGCCGCCGAAGCCGGCAAGGCGCCGGACGAGGGCCGTGAGTTCATTACCCACGACCACAACACCGACGCGGTGCGGATGAGCTACATCAAGGACCATGAACTGCCCGTGCGCCCCGAGCAGTTTGCCACGCTGTGCCGCACGCTGGACCTGGGGCGCCAGTACCAGGCGCATCTCAACGCGGTGCTCAACCCGGTGGATGCCGCGCAGAAAGCACGGGTGCGCCGGACCTGGGTCCGGTATTTGCGCCATGAGTTGGACGAGGCGCTGCATCTGGCGCGGATGACAGGCGATATTCCCACCGATGCCTACCAGATGTTGCGGCAATGGCTGGCGGACCACGGCGATATCCGCCTGGACGGCCACAGCGTGCGCCCTTCGCGACTGCGGATGCTTGGCGTCGACCTGAGCGAGATCCTGCTGTTCGGCGCCGAGCGCGCTGGCACGCTGCAACGTTGCGTGACCTATGTGCCCGGCGATGACCGGCAGCCGATCCGCGAGCATGTCTCGACCACGGCGTTCATGATCGATTTGCGTACACGCCTGCATGGCGCCAGCTTCCGGCGTTTCTTCAGTCGGTTTATCACGGTGCGCGAGCAGCCGGGGTTTTTCCGTGCGCTGAAAAAACGCCTGGACCCCAGCGACCGGCATGAGATGTGGGACGACTATAGCCTCGACCCTGGCCTGCGCGTGGGCCTGGATCTGGTCGACCTGCCCCTGCGCATGGATAGCCGCGCCTTGCTGGATACGCTGCTGGCGGATCAGTGCGAGTTGAAGATCGCTCGTATGCTCGGCGATGCCCGCGCCCTGGCCGTGCCCACCGGCGACGAGGACCGTGACGCCCGGATCGCCCGCTTCATGGCGGTGTTCGACGCCGGCATGGATGTCCTGAACTTGCTGGTGTTCGTCCCCGGCCTTGGCCAGGTGATGCTGCTCGCCATGGCGACCCGGATGCTCCATGAGGTCTATTCCGGGATCGAGGCCTGGGAAGCTGGAGAAACCCGCGAGGCCTGGGCGCACTTGCTCGGGGTGGCGATGAACCTGGCTTTTATCGGCACCGCTGGAGCCGTCCTGCCGCATGTCGATACCTCGGCGTTTGTCGACAGCCTGGTGCCGGTCAGCCTGCGCGAGGGCGTCATGCGCCTGTGGAAACCCGACTTGCAGCCCTACGAACACCAGCCGTTGCTAGCGGATGGCGCGCTACCCGACAAGCTGGGCGCGCACGATTACCTGAATGACTACTATCTGCCGCTGGAGGGGCGCTACTACCGGTTGCAGGCCGACGAACACTGGCCGGGACGTTATCGCGGCCAACATGCCCGTGCCGACGAGCTGGTCAATCCCTATGCCCCGGCCTTTCGCTCCAACGGCGCGGGAGGCTGGCGGCATGAGCTCGACGAACCGCTGGGCTGGGATGACGAGCGGCTATTCGCCCGCCTGGGGCCGGAGGCCGCCAGCCTGGACGGCCAGACGGCCAGGCGCATCCTGGAGATCTGCGGGATTGACGTCGATGTCTTGCGCGAGGTGCACCACAACACCCGGCTGCCACCGGCCTTGCTCGGCGACAGCGTGACCCGGTTTGTCCTCGACCGGGAACTTGGGCGCCTGGTGCAACGCTTGCAGTCGGGAGGGGCGTCGAGCGGCTCGCTCGATGAGCTGCATATGGAGATGCAATTGCTCACCAGCGCTGCGGTCTGGCCTCGTTCGAAGGTGCTCAGGTTGCTCAACGGTTCCGGCCGTACGCTCCAGGAGTACCCGGCGCACGTCGACGCCGACGTGACGCGGATCGAGGTGCGCTGGCCGGGACTGGATGCGGACGGCTTGCTCACGCAGGTGCTGCGTCAGCTGGATGAAGCCGAGATCCGCAGACTGCTGCGCGAGGAGTTCGGACTGGGAACGGTCAGCCTGTCGGCCCGCGTGGTGACGCTGCGCCAACGCCTGGCCGGGGAGGCCAGCCGACGCCGGGCGGACCTGTTCGATTCGCACTACCGCTACCGTACGGCGCCGGACCGCGACGAACCGGGTGTGGCGGTGTTGCAACGGGACTTTCCCGACCTCCCGGTGCGGGTGGCGGAGGAACTGGCCAGGCATGCCGATGGTCGCGAGTTGCAACAGTTTGAGGCCGGGCACGTGCCCTTGCGCCTCGCCGAAGAGGCTCGCCACTACCTGCGTAATGTACGAGTGGTCCGCCAGTATGAAGGCCTGTATCTCGACTCGGTGCACCAGGCCGAGACTTACCGGGTGGTCCTGCCCCTGCTGGAGAAATTGCCGGGCTGGTCGCGCCGTGTGCGGATCGAAATCCGCGACGGTGCCTTCGACGGCGACTTGCTCGCCAGTGTCGGCCCGCGGCGCGCGCCGATCAGTCGTGTGCTGATCAAGGACAATGGCCTGTACGAGTCCTGTGACGAAGTCGGTCTCGACCTGCACGGCCCGGACGATCTGTATGCGGCGCTGCTGCATGCCTTGCCGGATGCCGAGCGCGCCGCGCTGGGCCTGCCGCATGTCGGCCAGGGGGCACAACTGAAACGGGCATTGCGCGCGCTGCCGACGTTGCCGCGCGATGAGCTGGCTGGGAGGATGGCGCCGACGGCCTCCCGGCCGGTGGGCCGTCCACCGATGGGGCTGGCCGCTGGGCGCAGCGGTTATTCGCCCCGCGAGCGCGGGGTGGATGTTGCCCCGCAAAGGCTTGGTGGGGAGCTGATCACGCTGGCCCGTGAGGTCTACCCGGTTCGCGAGTGGGCAACGATGGAACGCCTGCTCGGTATGCAAAACCCCCAGGCTATCGCTCCTCGAGGCCGCAATCCGGAGTTGCTCAAGCTGGCCCGCGAGGTCTACCCGGCCCATGAATGCGAAGCGGTGGAGCGCTTTCTCGGCCTGGAGCATGCGACTGACGAGGCGTTTTCCCAGCGCCTGGGAGATCTGTGGGTCGAATACCAGAACCTCAGCCAGCGCCTGGACAGTTGGGTCTGGACGCCGAGCTACTACCTTGAGGGCCGGCGCTTCGTGGCCGTCTCGGACACCCCCCGACGCCTGGTGGCCGAGGAAATCAAGCGCTGCTGGCGGCGCGAGACGCCCGTTGCCCGCAGCGAAGGGCCGGTCCCCGGTCACCGGCTGAAGCTGGATAACCAGCGGGTGGGCAGCTTGCCCGTGCTGGCCGCCGATTTCAGCCATGTCGGCGAATTGAGCCTGAACGGTATCGGTGTGTCCGGTGATATCGACGGATTCCTCGGGCGCTTCAGTGCGGTGCGCTGGCTGTCGGCGAGTGACAACAACCTGGAGGCGCTGCCCTCGGCCATCGCGGGCATGACGCAATTGAGCAAACTGATCCTCGCCAACAACGACATCGTCCTGACGGCGGAAGCGGCAGGGCAACTGGCCGGGTTGAGCCGCCTGCAACTGCTGACGTTGGAGGGCAATCCGCTCGGTTACCGTCTCGATCTGTCCCGGCTGACCGGCCTGCGCGGACTGGGCTTGCAAAGGACCGGACTCACTGCCTTACCTGGTGGTCTCGGGGGGCTTGAGCGCCTGCAAGTACTGGACCTGAGTGACAACACGCTGGAGGCCGTACCCGATGTCTCGGCCATGGGCGACCTGCAGATCCTCAATCTGAACCGCACGGGTATCAGCCAGTGGCCCGTGGGTTTTGAGCATTGCCCGGACTTGCACACCCTGGACCTGAGTCATAACGCGATCAACGATATACCGGCGCAGGTCGATACGCTGCTTGGTGGCTTGCGACCCGCCCAGCGCCGGGGCATCAACCTGCAGGACAATCCGCTGACCGACGCGGCCCGCGCGACCGGCTCGCGCCTGGGGCTCAGTGGAGTGGTCGCGCTGGTGCCGGTGTCCGCCACCGAGGAAACGGAGTATTGGCTGGAGGGCACTGACCCTGGCCAGCAGACGTCCAGGCGCGGGCTTTGGCAGTCGTTGCGGGAAGAGCCGGAGAGTGGCGATTTTTTCAACGTCATCCAGGGCCTCACGGTGTCCGCGGATTTCAGCCAGGCGGGTTATCGTGCCGCCTTGATTGCGCGGGTCTGGAAGGTGATGGAGGCCATGGCCGCCAACACTGAACTTCGCCAGAGAGCTTTCCGCCTGTCCACCGAGGTCGACACCTGTGCCGACGGCATGACGGATATTTTCAGCAACCTGGATTTCGAGGTGCTGCTGGAGCAGGCGCAGGCCATCGCCGACCCCACCGTCCGCGAGGGCGAGCTGCTCAAACTGGCGAGAAGCAAGACCCGTCTGCAGGCCCTGGGGCGACTGGCGGATGAGGAGTACCGCCGACAATTGAGCCTCGAAGATCCGCCCGATGAAGTCGAGATCCATCTGGCCTATCGGATTGGCCTGACGCGGAAACTGGAGCTGTTGGCCCAGCCCCGTTCCATGCTCTTTCCGCAGATTGCGAACATCACACCGCGGCAGATCGAAGCTGCGGGGAGCGCGGTGTTGGCGGCGGAAGCCGAGGGTGGCCTGGTCCGTTCGTTATTGACGCTGGAGCCGCCGTTCTGGCGAGCATTCCTGGAAGAGCAGCATGCCGCCGAGCTCAAGCTCAATACCGAGTTCTACTATGCCCGGCTGGAAGCCCTCGAGACGTTGAAGGATAAGCTCGAGGAGTGGATCGTGCCCGGGCGCCACCCGGAAGCTGAGCGCAGGAGCTTGCGCGAGGCGATCAGCCAACTGGCGGCAACCCTGGAGATCGCGCCCGATCAACTGTTCAGCGGGCAGCCGATGAGCGAACAGTTCTATCGGCAAGTCATCGAGGCGATTGCCCTGGAGCAGGGCGGCTTGCTCCGTCGCCTGACCCTGCAGGCCCTGGATCGATTGGCCGCGCCGGGCAATCGCTAACGGGACGAGCGCGTCTTGACCCCGGCCCCGCCATTGCGCTCAAGACGATTAGTGTAGGAGCCGGCTTGCCGGCGATGGCGTCGGTAAGTCTTGCCGCGATCTCGCGGACGCCGTCGCCGGCAAGCCGACTCCTACAGTGTTCGGCCTTGGCCAATGCTCAGCTCGCCAGTCCGTGCTCCTTCAAGGCCTCTTCGGTCAGGCGCTCCATTTCGTCGCTGTGTTCACGGGCGATGGCTTCGTAGAGGGCCTGGTATTCGGCGTCCGTCATGGCTCGGGCGAACACCTCCTGCTCGGACTTGCCGAGTGTCGCGGCCGCCGCTTTCATGGTGGCTTGCAGGGTGGCTTTTTCATCCGCCGGCAGATTGCCGTTGTTGAACCAGCGTTCCTGGGCCGCCTGCAGGTCCAGCAGGGCGTCGCTCTTGCTGTCGCGCAGCGCCTCTTTCTCGCTGAGCTCCTGCAGGTACTGGATCTCCAGATAGTCCTTCCAGAACTCCTGCCTGACGATCTGCTTGAGCGTATCCAGCGGCTGCCGTTCCTGCTCGAGGATGGCCTGGTAAGCCGCATCCAGTTGGGCCTGGTTGACTCCGGCAATATTGTTGTAAAGCATCTTCGAGGCCTGCCACGGCAGTTCCAGGCGCTCGGCCAGGCCGACGCGATAGGCCAGGTAGACCTCCGCTTCATCGGGATGCCGGCCCTCGGCTCGACGTTTGTTGATCAGCGCCCGGGCCTGCGCGTTGACGCGATCCAGGCGCGATTTACCCTTGGCCAGTTGCAGCAGTTTCGCCTCGATTTCGTGGGCCTCCGTTTCGGCATAGGCTTCATGCAACAGCACGTCGAAGCCCATGTCGCTGAAGGCCACGGTGATGCCGTCGGCGCAAGCGTCCGCTTGCGGCGCGTTGGCCTTGGCGAAGAGTTTTTCCCGCAGTCGGGTGTCCTTGATCGCGGCCCTGAGCATGCGCCGCACCCGTTCCTGGAGGCGCGGGCGAGCGACGTTGTCGGCGTAGTCGGCGGATTCCTTCAGGTCGGCGATCACATTGAAAAATGCTTCGGACTGATCGATCGGCTCCTCGCTGGCCAGTTGCAGCCAGGCGTCGCGAAAGGCCTCCTGTTCCCTGATGTCGAGCCCTTGCAGCCAGGCACTTTCGTCGCGCGACACGGGACCGCGCGGGTGTGACGGACTGTGGGCCGGTTCGTCGTCGCTGCTCAGCTCGTCGTCGTTCAGATCGGCATCGGGATCCGAGTCGGAGGGCAGGTCCAGGCCAAAGTCGATATCGGTTTGCGCGTAGTAGTCGGCGAGGTCGTTCAGGTAGTCGGCCTCAAGGGGGTTGCCATAGAGATTGATGAACCGGGCAATCCGTAGTCCCTCTTCACTGGTATCCAGGAGCGTATCCGGGACTGTCGTGAGGTTGTTCGAACGCAGGTCCAGGCGGGTCAGCGCCGCCAGTCGCTGGTAGCCGGTTGGCCAACTGGAGAGCCCGGTATTGCCCAGGTCGATACGGACCAGGTCCTGCATCGCGCTGAGATCCGGCGAGAGGCCCAGGCTCGGATTGTTGGCCAGGCTCAGTTCTTTCAGGCGTGTCAGCCTGGACAGCAGGCCGGCGGTTTCCGTGGTCAGGACGATGTGGTTGCCGCTCAGGTTGAGATGGGTCAGCTCGGTCATCGCGCCGAGGCTCGATGGAATCTCGCTCAGGGCACCGCCGCCGATATACAGCCGGTGCAACTGCGGGAAGCGCCCGAGGAAACTCTCCAGGCCGATGGCGATGTCCGCGTGGGCCAGGCTCAGGAGCAGTTCGCGGACATGGCTGAAGTCCGCTGAGAGGCTGGGCAAGCGGATGGCCGGGTCGAACAGCACGAAGCGCAGCCAGTAGCCTTCATCGGCCGTGCGCTGGAACGGTTCGCGGCGCCAGCAGTCCTTGATGCTTCTGGCGATATGAGTTCTGATCTGCACACTTTCCAGGGGCAAGGGAGGTGTACTGATCCAGGC
Source organism: Pseudomonas sp. GW821-FHT03C07 (assembly GCF_059420925.1). Lineage (NCBI taxonomy): Bacteria > Pseudomonadati > Pseudomonadota > Gammaproteobacteria > Pseudomonadales > Pseudomonadaceae > Pseudomonas > Pseudomonas sp. GW821-FHT03C07. Next base: position 71,167 of record NZ_JBWKUQ010000027.1, on the reverse strand, counting down.
TTCGAGTTCCGTGCCCAGGGTGCGGTACTCGCTCTCCAGTTGTTCGAGGCGCTGCACCGCCGCCCCTTCGTTCAGGCCGCGCAGCTCGAGAAACGCCTCGACGGCGCGCCAGGAATGGCTGGGATAGAGGGCTTGTGCGAGGTCGACGAATGCCGAGGAGCGTGTGCCCGGCAGCCGTCCGCCCACGCCACGACCGCTGAGCGGGTAGCCAAGACGGCCGTCGGCCAGGCGCATGGGCGGTACGTAGCCGGGCTTGATGGGGGGCAGACCGAGGAGTTTTTCCAGTTCCTCGCGCGTCGGCAGTGACTGTTCGAGCAGTGTCCGCTTGAGGCGCGCGGCCTCATGGGTTCCAGGGAATCCCAAGGCCTTGCGCTCGGCATCGGGCAGGGCGTGCAGGATACCGCCGTAGAGGTCGTCCGCACCGTGCAACTCCCGACCGAGGGCGTCGTGAGCTTCGTACAGCGAGCCCTTTTTTACCAGGACCTTGCGAATCGCCGCCTGTTCCTGGCCAACGCTGTCGAGCAAGGTGCCGGCGAAGGACGACTCGCGTATTTCGAGGCGAATCTGCTTCGACCAACCCGGCAGTTTGGCCAACTGACGCAGGATCAGCCGGTCACTGTCGGGATTGTGCGTCGCCTCCAGATACAGCCCTTCCAGGGCTCGTTCCAGGCGCAGGCTGCGGCTGTAGTGGCGGGCTTCCTCGGCGAGCCGCAAAGGCACTTGCCGCGTCTCGAGCAGGCGCCGCAGTTCGAGCGGGCTGGCGTGCCTGACCAGTTCCTCGGCGACAGGGGTCGACAGCACCGGAAAGTCGCGCTGGATCACCGCGACAGCGGGGTCGTTGGATTGGGTTCGATAGCGGTAGTGCGAATCGAACAGTGCCGCCCGACGGTTAGCGGCCTGCGCCGCGAGGGTGCGCCGCAGGGCCACGGTGCGGGCGTCCAGGCTGATGCGTCCGACACCGAAATCCTCGCCCAGCAAGCCACGGATTTCCGTTTCGTCGAGGTTTTCCAGGACCTTGCGCAGCAGTTGGTTGGCATCGAGCCCAGGCCATTTGAGGTCGATGCGCTGCAACGACTGTTCCTGGCCGGCGGGATACTCCTTCAGCGGCACGCCGTGCCGGTCCAGCAGGCGCAGGACTTTCGACTGCGGCCAGAGCGGCTCGTCGGTCAGCAGTTGCAGTTCCATATGCAACTCGTCCAGGGAACAGTCGGCCGCACCACCGCTTTGCAGACGTTGCACCAGGCGCTTGAGATCCCGGTCGAGCTTGAAGCGGGCGACACTGTCTTCGAGCAGGGCCGGTGGTCGTTCCAGGTCGCTGAACATCCGCCGCAGGACGTGCTCGTCGACCCCGCTCACGGCCATGACCTGCTTCGCGGCGACCGGGTCCAGACTGGCGGCATCCGCTCCCAAGCGTGAAAAAAGTTGCGCTGGTTGCCACTGCCAGGGTTGCTCGAACTCATGGCGCCAGGCGCCCTTGCCGTTGTGATAGACCCGCGGCGCATAGGCCTGCGGGTTGCTCGGGTGTTGCAAGCGCCTGGCGGTCGCGGCGGGGCTGATCCGGTAATGACGACCGTCGAGCCTCAGGTAGGTCTTGTCCTGATGATGGTAGAGCCCGGCAGCGTCGGGCTGCGGTTCGGCGCTGTCGGGCAACGGCTGTTCATAAGGACTCAGGTCGGGTTTCCACAGCGCCTGCTCACCCGCTGGCGACTTGATCGGCTTGAGTTTTTCAATGAACGACGAGCCTTCGAAATCCCTCGCCAACGCGGTCCCCAGCCCGAGGAGTTCAAGGTTCAGCAGCACCCCGAGAAAGCCCAGCACCGCCTGTTTTTTCTCTTCATGATCCCATTCTTCAATACCGTTGTAGACCTGGACGATCAATTGCGCGGCCGCGACCGCCAGCATGGCTTCGCCGAGCCCCGGTACCAGAAACAACAGGTTGGTGGTCCAGTTCAGCAGCGATTTGAGGCGCGCCGTGCGGGTTTTCTTGTCCTCGTCGTCGGTAGGAACCGCTGTGACGCGGGCGTCGTCGAATCTTTTCACCACTTGCAGACGGCAGAATTCGTGGAACGGGTTGGCGACCAGCAGCGTTTTCTCCAGGCGCAGGTTGGCGTTCGCGGCTGGCTTGGGTTGTCCGGTGGCGGGGTTGGTCGGGTTCAGGCGCTCCTCTAGCGCGTGGAAGAATGCCGGTTGAGTCCGCAGATGAAGATAGCGCTTGAAGAAGGCCTGATAGGTTTTATCCCGCAGCCGCTCCCGCAGCTCATCGTGGAAGGCCCTGGCGGACGGGTATTGCCTGACGGCCCGTTGCGGATCGCCCGCCAGGTAGACCACGCAGGGGGCATCCGCGGCGTTTGCCGGGCCGTCCTGCTCGATCAGCAGGACGCCCTTGAGCAACGCGCCCCGATAGCCGCTGGCATTGGTATAGTCCAGCAGGGTCAGGTAACAGCAGCGTACGGGGCGGTCGTCCCAGCGCGGCGTTTGTGCCGGGTCGAGCAGGCTTTGCAGCATCCGCTGCGCCGACGTGGTCAGGGTGCCTTTCATCAAGGCGATCTGTGCCTGCACGGCCAGTTCGTCGCGCTCGTGTCGTTCGAAAAGCTTGTCGAAGAGCGGGCCGAGATAACGCTCCATATGTTGTTTGTACTGGCTGCCGAGGTCGAGTCGGCGGCACAGGGCGGCGAAATCCCGGGGCTCGATGGGCTTGTTCAGGACGCCGGTGCTTTTACGCAGAATGGCCGAGCCACGGTCGAAACCGAATGGGCCGGTTTCGCTGCTTTCGAAGTTTTGCAGGGCGGCTTGCAGCAGGTTTTGTACGATCACGCTTTCCTGGCGCGGTTGGCCGAGTGTGGCGGCCGCCAGGATATGGACATGCTTGAGCTGGTCGTGGTGAATATCCAGACCTGGACCGTAGTGTTCGTTCAGGGCCCGGGACAGCAACGGGGCGGCAAAGTCCTCGACGCTTTTGAACCCGCTCAGAAGGCGTGCCAGTTCGGTCTTGGAAACCTGACTCTGTCGGACAAGGCTGGCGAAGGCCTGGCGGCGTTGAAGGGACGCCTCGCGTAGCCAGGACGGCAGTTGCTGGATGATCAGGCGATGGTTTCGGGTCGAGCGTGGCGATGGGACAGGAGGGACCGGTGTGTGTGACTTGGTACTCATGAAGATCAACTTTTTCGGTGAATGAGTTATTCAGCTTATGCTTAATACTTTTGCGTAAAAGTTGAAAAAGTTGAGATTAATCAGTTGGTTAGTATCAATAATTCGGGTCTTTGAAATAGTCGGTTATGGCCTTTTGGCTGGCGCTTCATGCTAGTGCATGCCGTGTCGGAGCCCGGCTTGCCGGCGATGGTGTCCGCATGGACAGTGCAAGGCTCAAGGGCCTTATCGCTGGCAAGCCAGCTCCTACAAGGGGTTGCGCATGAGGTGATTGTCGTGGCGGAACCGGGATTTGTGGGGGCCGGGTGTTCGTCAGTTGGAGGACACTGTGTCGCTCGGCTGCAGCAGCTCTTCGGTCAACTGTTCCAGGCTGTCGGTGTAGGGCTTGGCGATGCTCACCGACAGTTGCAGGTACGTGCCGTCCGTCATGGCGCCGGCGAAGACTTCGCTTTCTGTCAGCCCCAGCGTCCGCGCCGATTGTCTTATCAGCTGCGTCAAATCGGTTTTCTGCGGTTCGTCCAGGGTTTTGCCGGAAAACCATTCACGTTGCGCACTGAGCAAGTCGTCGAGCGCGCCGAGCATGGCATTGCGCTGTTCCCGTGGCGCCTTGAGTGGTTCCTCGCCAAAGCGCGTTTCCAGATAGTCCTTCCAGAGCGGCTGATTAACCAGACGCCTGGCGACTTCGCCCGGCTGGCGTTCCTGCTCCAGAATTGCCTGGTAAGCCTCCTCCAGTGTTTCGCTCTTTACGGCGGCAATATTGGCATAGTTCATTTTTCTGGCTTGCCAGGGGAGTTCGAGCCTTTCCGCCAGGCCGATGCGAAAAGCCAGGTAGACCTCCGCTTCATCGGGATTCGCCCCGCTGGCCTTGCGCGCCTCGATCACCCGCCGCGCCTGCCGGTTCACCTGCTCCAGGCGGGATTTGCCGCGCGCCAGTTTCAGCAGCGGGCCTTCACGCGCTTCGAGGGGCAGGGCCTTGGCCTCATGCAACAGGACATCGAGGCCCATATCGCTGAAGACCACGGTGATGCCGTCTTCGCAGGTATCCGGCTCGGGGGCGCTGGCCCTGTTGAACAATTCCTCGCGCAGTTCGGTATTCTCGCTGGCGCCCCTGACCATGCGCCAGACACGCTCGACCAAGTCAGGACGATGGACGGCGCTGCGGTAGTCGGCGGAGTACTTGAGGTCTTCCAGTACTTTGAAAAATGCCTCGGACTCTTCGATATGATCGCTGGCCAAGCGCAGCCACAGGTCGCGCCTGGTTTGCTGCTCCGCCCTGGCCAGTCCTTCAAGCCAGGGCTTGCTGTCGCGCGGTACGGGGGAGGGCGTGCCCCAGCGACTGTGCCGGGAACTGGCCCCTGACGTTGGGCGCGAGCCGCTGCTCCAATCCGACGGATCGTCGCTTTCCACCAGCACGTCGAGTCCCAGGTCGAGGTCGGTCTCCAGCCGGTAGGCCTCGACACGCCGTCGCAGGGCGTCAGGGATCGGGTTGCCCTCCAGGTTGATCGCCCGGTTGAGGCGCTGGCGTTGCTCGTCGAGCCCGAAGACCTCCTCGGGAATGCTGCTGATGCGGTTGTCGCTGAGGTCCAGGCGCCTGAGCGCCGGCAGCTTGTCGTAGCCCCGTGGCCATTGGCGTAGCCCGGTATTGCGCAGGTACAGGTGGGAAAGACGGCTTAGTGGACTCAGGTCGGGCAACATGGACAGGGTGCTATTGTTTTCCAGGAACAGGATTTCCAACTGGGTCAGGTGGGTCAACGGCGCGGCGGTGCCGGGCGTGATGACGATCTGGTTGGCCTTGAGGTCGAGGTACTTGAGCTGCGGCAAGCGTTCCAGGGCGGTAGGCAAGCGAGCCAGGACATTGCGGCTCATATCCAGTCGTTGCAGGTGCGGGAAGGCTTCCAGGAAACGATCGAGCTCCGGCGTGGCCATTAGCGCCAGCCCACGCAGATGCATTTCGCTGACATGGCTGAAGTTCGCGGAGAGCGTCGGCAGGTTGTCCAGCGCATAGCCCGTCAAGCTCAACTGGCGGCCACCGATGGGCAGGCCTTCGGCATCGCTGGCCAGGTCGGTCTCATGACGCCAGCAGCGCTTGATCTGCAAGGCCAGGCGCAGTCTGCCACGAGCGTCGACGGACACCTGCGGATCGCCGACCCAGATGTCCAGCTCGTCTTCGAGGGTGGCGTATTCGAGTTCCAGCGCCCGCAGTCGTTCTATCCCCGCACCCAGGCTCATGTCCCGCAAGCCATGCAGGCTTTCCACCTCCGAGAGGCGCAGGCGCGGATACAACTCCTGGGCGAGGCGGTTGAATTCGAATGAGCGTACCGCCCGACCCGCGCCACGTCCGCTCATCCCATAGGCGAACTGTCCGCCGGCGAGGCGCATCGGCGGTATCCGATCGGGTTTGATGGGCGGCATGGCGAGCCGCTCGCGCAGGGTTTCGCGGGACAGCAGCGGCAGATCGAGCAAGGCCTTTTTCAATTCCGCGCCCTGGCCCACGTGGGGAAAGCCCAGCGCCGCCCGTTCGGCGTCTGGCAGGGCATGCAGCAGCGCCGCATACAGGTCGTCGGGGCCATGCAACTCCTGGTCCTGTGCGTCACGCGCCTCATAGCGGTTGCCCTCCCTGATCAATACCTTGCGCGAGGCCGCCTGTTGGGGGCCGACGCTGTCGAGCAACGGACCGTTGAAGGCACCGTCGCGGATTTCCAGGCGGACGCTGTTCGACCAGCCCGGCAATTTCTCCAGCATGGGCAGGATGACCCGGTAAACCTCGGCCTGGCCGACCGAGTCGAGGTAGACCTGCTCGTAAAGGCGGGCGATACGGACGTTCTGCAGGTAGTAGCGGGCTTCCTCGGCCAGGCGCAGCGGCACCGATCCGGCGGCGAGCCGTTGCAGTTCGGCACTGTCGGCCTGGCTGACCAGCTCCCTGGCCACCAGGCGCGGCAGCGAAGAAAAATCCCGCTGGATCACCGCCACCGCCGCCGACGGAGCGGCCGGCCGAGTGCGAAACTCATAGTGCGAGGTGAACAGGCTGTCCCGCCGCTTGACGGCCTCCTTGGCGAGTATTTGTCGCAGTCTGCGGGCGCGGGCCTCAAGGCTGAGGGTGCCTTGTCCGAACTCTTCGTCGAGCAGGCTGGCAATCTCGCGTTCATCCAGCCTGTCGAGCACGCTCTTGAGCAGGTCATTGGCGCCCAGGTCGGCCCAGGTGGCGTCTATGCGCGACACCCGCGCGTCGATCCCGGGTGGGTACTCGGTGAGCGTGGCTTTTTGCTCGTCGAGCAGGCGCAATACTTTCGAGTCCGGCCACACTGGCCGGTTGGTCAGCAGTTGCACGGTCATGTGCAGTTCAGCGCGCGAATAACCCAAGTCATCGCCGCTGCGCAGGCGGGCGATCAGCTGCTCGATATCCTGGTCGAGTTTAAGGCGAATCAGGGTGTCGCGCAGCAAGGCCGGGGGTGGCAGGTTATCCACGTGCAGGCTGCGCAGGACATCGCCGTCGATGCCGCTGATCTGCATGACCCGTCGGGCCGCGGTCTCGTCCAGGGCCGCGGCATCGGGCCCCAGGCGGGCAAACGCGCGCCGGTCATCCCAGGCCAGCGGTTGCTCGAATTCGTGGACCCAGGCGCCGGCGTCGTTGTGTCTGAAGGTCGGGCTATAGGCATCGTTTTTTTGCGGATGCCGGGCGCGATAGTGCCGGGATGCCGGGTCCGGCTTGAGTTCATAGTATTTGCCGTCGAGCGGTAGGTAGCTGCGGCCCTGATGGTGATAGAGGCCCGCCGCATCGGGTTCCAGCGCCCGGGGCAGGACGATCTGCTGTGCGAAGGGGCTCAGGTCGGGATTGAACAGGCGTATATCGCCATTGGGCAGCGTCACCGGACGCAGTCCATCGACAAATCCGGCGCCAGCGATCGCGGCGTTTTCCGCCGCCGCCGCGCAAGCTCCGGCGGCCCCGAGGGCGGCGATCAGCGCGACGTTTTGCAGGACGCTGGTCAGGTAGGTCCAGGCCTGTTCTTTTTCGCCCAGGGCGAAGCTGTCGAGGGTGTGGAAAATACTGCTGCCCAACTGCACCGCGACCACGCCGAGCATCACTTCGCCCAACCCGGGAACAATGAACGCCGCGACATTGAGGATATTCAGGGCCATGTTGAAGTAGTGTTCCAGGCGCGCCGTGAGCGCCTGGCGGTCCTTTTCCGCGGTGGGTACCGCGATAAACAGGGCATCGGCGAAGAAACTCTCGACCTTCTGTCGATAGCGCTGGCGAAACAGATAGCTGCCGATCAGTTCGCCGGCCAGGTCGAGGTTGGCCTTGGGGTCGGGGGTCGGCTCGTAGTAGAAACCGTTCCATTTCTTGGGGGAAAGGCGCTCTAGCAGGGTATCGACAAAGCGGTTGCGGGAAGCCTGGGGCACGAAGCGCAGAAAGAACTTCAGGTAGTCAACCTGTCGCAGCTTTTCTCTCAGGTGGTCTTCGAAGGCGGCGCGCGACGGGTATTGCCGGACCGGATGGAAGAGGTCGCCCGGAATGTAGACCACCCAGCCGTGGGCGTGGTCATCGGTACGCACCACCAGGATGCCGTTGAGCTGGATCCTGAACAGGCTCAAGGTGAAACAGCGCTGTGGATGCCCGGCCGGTACCGGGACTTCCTTGCCCTTGGCCACCTCCAGCATCAACCGATAGGCCGTCTCGTCCAGGTGCGCTTGCAGGAAGGCGATATGCACCTGGGTCTCGAGCGCGTAGGCGTCGTGGACGGTGAAAGGGCTGCGCACACGCTGCTGCGCCGCCAGTGCCGTTTCTCCGGCACTGGCGGGGGGAAAGAACACGTTATCGAGGTGCTGCTGGTACTGCTTGCCCAGGTCCAGCGCGCGGCACAGGGCGGCGAACTTGACCGGTGAGAGGGCCAGGCGCGACGGGTTCGGCTTGTCGACGGGGTACTCGCTGTAAATCGCCGCTGCGCGGCCTGGCTCGTCGAGCTGGCCTTCCAGGGTTTGCGAGGCTTCGTAGTTGTGCAGGGCGGCATGCAGCAGGGTGGAAACGTAGGAGCGGATATTGCCAGGGGTGCCCTGGGTGGGCTGAAAAATGAACGTTCGGCTGGCATCCAGCGCCACGCCGAACTCCCTCTTGAGCGCTTGCTCCAGCCGCGGTTTGGCAAAGGCCTCGACCGTGCTCATGTTGCCCAGCACCTCCTCGGCCTGGCGCCGGTAGTGCAGGCAGCTGGCGTAGCTCTGGTGCAGTTGGGTGAAAATGCCCGGCGCCAACTTCAGCTTGGGCAGCTCGCCCAGTGCTCGACGTCGCAGGACCTGATACGTCGCGGGGTCGGCCTGGACCAGCCACTCTGGAAAGCTGTTTTTGACGAAATCATAGTGAATCCCCCGATGTCCTCGGGGGAGTGGGGGGGTGGCGGACCCGGTGTCAGCCGAGGTATTCGACGTCATTGTGTGCAACCCGATTCGTTGTTCGAATGGGCAGCCTAGCGGTCGCGTCACCTGGAACTGCGGTAGCTATTCATTCAATCAAGGTGTGCAATCAGTCAGTCGAGTCCGGCCAGATAACATCGTCGGAAAAAATCTTGCTATCGGCCGGCCAATTCAGGACCACTTCATCGGATTCGGCTACCTGGTCAATCAAGTCATCATAGACATGGCCGTTATCGACACCGTCCCAGGTCGCGTTCTCGATTCTGGTCTCGCTCGCTCCGGCGGCATCTTGTATCGCCTGGACCTTGGCGGCACGGGTGAGGCTGGAGTTGACCAGCCAGATCCGATCGGCGCTGATTCCCCGGCGCGATACCGAGATATGCCCTTCGATATCATCGTAAGGAAAATGAACATTCTCGGCCTCATAGTTGAAGAAGTAGTTTTCCGCTCCCGGCACGACCTCAACGTTTCGCGTATCGATCATGTAGATGAAGCTGGTGACCTGGCGGTGCCTGGCAGTGTCGTAACCGCGTTCGCTGTCCAGCGAAACCGCTGTGCTGGAGTCTGAAAAGGACGCTGAATCACTCTCCGAATCCTTTCGTCCGGCAGCCCCCGAGGTTCGGGACACCGCGGACTGGCTGGCATTCGACGATGCCCCCTGGGAACTGGCGTCGCTGTCACTGTCGGAGCTGGCGTTGTAGGCGGCGGGGCGCTTTCCGGGGTATTTGTTGAGTTGAGTGTTATAGCGCAGTTGGCCAATGCCGGGACCACCCCCCACACCGTAGCCCTTGGCGTCGCGCAGGCTGAAGGTGGCACTCAAGGCTTTTTTCGTGGTCGAGCCGCGCGGATGGTTTTCCCTGGCGAGCATGCAGCCATCCCTGGCCAACTCGAAAGGCGTGCGATCTTCGCTTCTGAACAGGGCGGGGATATCCGTCCGGTACAGGCAACCATGGATGTTTTTCCGGTAGCCGAGCTTGAGCAGAAAGGCCTCATAGAACAGCGGGGTGTAGTAAGCGTCAAAGTCCTGATCCAGTGAGTGGGGTTTGAAGTTCCTGAGATTGCGGATATGCGGCATCACCTCGTTTTCCAGCAGGTCAAAGCGTCGTGGGTTGCTTTCATCCATCGACTGGCGTTTATGCGCTTCGGCCCACTGGGGAATCTTGCCGGTTTCCTGGACGGCCTGTTTCAAGCGCGGCAGCATGCTGGGTAGCAGGTTATAGCTGCGCAGTAGCTGGCCACGCTCCTCGGGCGTTTTTTCCGGATAGACCCATTTCAACTCCCGTATCAATTGTTCCCTGGGGTTGCCCTCTTGTGTGGTTTCGGCCCATTGGGGCTTGCGGCTGATCACGCTGGCCTCGGAACGAAAACGCGTGATGTCGTTACCCTGAAGCCCATAGTGTTCCCAGATATCCCGGTCGGTCCAGGACGGGAGTCGCTCGGGGGGGATCGACTGGCCGGATGAGTCGATTCGGCCTTCTGGTGGGGTGACCTGGACCCACTTGTCATTTTTGCTGAAGGCGAACAGGGTGAAGGGCAAGTCGGGGCTCTCGGAAATCAGGCCCGCTGGAAATGTGATGCTGCCGTCCGGACGTAAGTCGCCCCTTTTCATCAACTGATAATAGCCCTGGTTGTCGGGACCTCTGAACGGGATGTAAAGGCTCTGAGTGGAAAAGCTGAACTTGGGAATGATGAGGCCGGGCGCGGTCGATACTTGAGCGGGTCTGGCCTCGACTGTCGGCTCGTCAGCCAGGCGCGGTCGTTTGACCGGGGGCTGAGTTGCCGCGGGGGGCTGGTCCCCCGCTGATGTGACGGTCCTCTCTCCCCAGACAGAGCTTTGCCCTATCCGGTAAAGCGCGGGACCGGACGGCAGCAGTTCATCGATGCGTTTGGCCCGATAGGTATCGAGTTGCGCGTCATACACGACCATGACCGTGCCACCGTCTTCGAGATCGACATAACGGCGCTTCTTGGTGATTCTCAGGCCCTGCTGGTTGGGTGGCGGCAACGACTCGGGGGTGCTGACCCGGTAGTTTTCCAGCGTACCGGGGCCAAGGCCGCCGGCCTGCTCCGCAATGCTCGTGACTTGTACGTTCTGGCCTGCCGGGGTGTTGGCTGGCGCTTGGGATTGGCTGGCGGGAGGCTGGCCGAGAGACAGTGGCGGGCTCTCCAGATGGCGTGGCCGCAGACCCGCGGGAGGGGAGATACGGCTACCGGATGGCGTCGCGGTTTCGGCAAGGCCTGGTAACTGGGGCTCGGACCGCCTGATAGGGGGGGATTTGGGTTTGACCGGGATTTTCGGAGACATGCGGATACCTGCCAATTAAAGAAATAAACATCCTGTTCAGGATCTGTAATCAATCGGGTACTGCTGTGGTTGCGACCGCGCGGGTACGCCCGGGACTGTTCGCGGATGGTTTGTGCGGGGTTGCCGCGAGAATCTGCAATTGATCCGAGCGGATGCTGCGCGACCAGTCGCTGTCCAGCGTCCAGTCGTCGCTTTCGATGTCGTAGTGGATATTCCCGGGGCTCGCATCCTTCAGGCGGATATTCCTGATGCCGAGCAGGTCGGCGGTCAGTTCGTGCTGCTGTCGGTGCTGGCGGATATCCTTCAGGATCGCCTCGGGATCGGCGTAGGCCTGGGCGTTGACTTCACTCAGGAGCACTTTGCCGAATTCGTATTGAATGTCGTAGCGATTGCCGGCGCGGGTGAAGACCCGGACCTTTTCCAGCGGCTGCCCACCACCCTCGTCCTCGGGCAGCATGACGGTGACCGTGCCGATGCAGAGGATGTTCCCCTCGAGGGTGATCTGCTCACGGCCGATCTCTTCGGCCAGAAAATCAGGGTAGATGTTCCACACCGAGGCATTGCTCGTTTTCGCCACGGCACCCGGGGTTATCAGGCTGATGGCGGTATTGGCGCGTGGGTACAGGTTGTAGGAGGAGGCCTGGCCTTCCAGGATATAGAAGCTCACCTGGGGTTCGGCCGGAAGATCGATACGTTGCGGGTGCGCCTGCAATACCGTCGCCGGCGTGCGCCTGGGCTTGACGAACAGGTACTCACCCTGGCGCTGGCGCAGCAAGGCGGCACTCTTGAGCCGTTTCAGCCCGGGTTCGCGATGATCGTCGAAATAGGAGTGCTGGGGTGTTTGCAAGCGATACGAGCGGCCGTCGCGCATCACCAGGAGCAGCGGCCGGTTGAGTGAGAGCCCGGCGGCGACCAGGCTGCCCCCGACATTGCTGCCGACGGCTGCACGGTTGCGGTACGGTGCCTCGACGATCAACTGTTTGCCGTCCTTGAACGACAGGCTCAGTCGGGTATCACGGTAACTCAGATAATCGAAAGCGCCCTGGCGCGTGGAACTGACGGTATAACAGGCTTCGACACTGTCTATTTCAGTGCTGTCATAGTCGATATAGAGCGTACAGGTCGAGGTGGCGGCGCAACTGCTGATCTGCGCGCAGCTGTGGCGGGCAATAAAAAAGCCGTGGTTTTGCTCTACGGCAATGTGCCTTTGAGTTCCGCTGACCATGACCGGCGCCGCTGGAAGTTGTCCCGCGCGGGTAATCACGCTCTTGAGTTCGTGGACCGCCGCGCCACTCAAGCTTGCCGGCAGGTCCGGCTTCAGGCGGTAGCCATCGAGGGTGATGAACTCCAGCTTGTCGTTCTGCAACAAGCGCTCTTCGCCCAGCGTCTTGTAGACATGGCTGATGGTGATGGTCTTTGCGGGTAACTCGCCATCCTCGCCTTCGAGTGATGAAACCAGCAGTGAAGTGCCTTGCACGAACCAACGCTGGATGCGTTCGAAGTGCCAACCGACTTCGATCAGGCTGGGGTCCTGGCCGTCTTCGTCAATCGTCGTGGTGTGGCTGTTCGCACCGATAAAGTAGCGGTCTTTACCCGGACCGCCGGTTGCCTGGGCATTGTTGCCCAGAAGCAGGATAGTGTCGTCGCCCGCGCCCGCGTCAATCAGGTCGCCGTTGCCATGGGCGACGATCCGGTTGGCCTGGTCCGAGCCGTGCACCTGGTTCGAGGCACCGGCGAGGGTCTCGGCATTTTCGATCGACTCGAGGGTCGTGTGGGTGCCCGGGGGAGAGCCGGCCCTGGCGGTGCGCAAGCCCAGCCGGCCATGCTTGAGATCGATGCTGTAGCCGATGTAGCGCGAAGGACTGGCGGGTTTTCCCAGCAACGTCAGTGTGTCCGTTCCGGCGCCACCGCGCAGGGCATGGTAGCGGGCCAGGACAGGGGTGGTCCTGAGGCACTCGCCGGCGCTGCTGAACTGGAACAGATCGTCCTTGTCACCACCGGTCAGGGTCTTGAGACCGTCGCCGTAACTGAAGTAATTGGGTTTGTCGCGGACACCGACAATGCTGTCGTTACCCCCACCGAGTTGCCAGAGGATGCCTTTGCTGGCGCCTTCGGTTCCTGCCACGCTGCCAGGCAATGACGACGGCAGGCCGTCGCGGGCGTCCACGCTGTCGTCTCCTTCGCGTAGCGTCGTTTCGTTGACCAGACGATAAGGTGACTCTGCCCGCCGGGCATCCCATTGATGTTTCCAGTGTTTGACCGCCGTCAGTTCGATCTGGAACTGGCCGCTGACGATGGTTTGCACGCTGTCCTTCAGTTCGCCGTCAAGCAGCGCGCGGGCGGCTTTTTCCTGGGCGTTGGCGTGGGCGCTGGTGGCTACGGCGATCTGATAGCGATCGAGGATATCCTGGTCCAGGGACATGCCCCAGAAGGCTTGCCAGCCGGAGCGCCAGCGTTCTCCCAGGCTCAGTTCGATATAGTCGTCGATGTCGTCGATCTGGCGTGCCGCGCCATAGATTCGCGCGCCGAGGATCAACACCATCCCGGCGACGATGCCCACCGGCCCGGCCGCGCCGAAACCGGCCAATGCCCCGGCGCCGAGGGCCAGGGACAGGCCGGCGCTGGTCAGGCTCAATGCCGCGCTGACGTAATGATCCTGGGCTTGCTTGCCCTCGGCCGCGGCCGCGTCGTTGAACGATTTGATCGCGTTGTACAGATCGAACGGCAGGGTCAGCACCGAACCCAGGAGGCCCGCGCTGCGCGCCAGTCCCTTGGCGACGCTGGTGGCGCAAAAGCCGTTGAAGACAAACCCGCCATGACGAATCATGGTTTGCGCGGTCTTGGCCAGACCGACCTCGACGGTCACCGAGCCGACTTCCGCGACAATACCGCCGACATTGACCGCCGCTTCTACCCGATCACCTTTCTTCAACGCCTCGAAAGTTCCCGTGATACCGCAGTAAAGGCCATAGGCCTGCATGCCGACACCGGCACTGGTCATGCTCCGGCTTTTGGCGCTATCGACCCAGCTCGGCTGCCGATCCGCTAGCGGCGGGGCGCGCAGGTCCAGTTGCTGGACCGAGTCGAGCAGCTTGCCGAGTTTGTGCAGGGCGGACTGCGGGTCGCTCCCCTCGGGCTCTTTGAGCAGGGCACCGGCGTTGATCGAACGTTGTGCGGCGATCTCGAACAGCAGGTGGGGAATGCTTTCAGGCTGGTTTTGCATGAGCGACAGGGTCATTTTCCCGACCTGGGTCGAGTCCAGTTGCAGCGCGTCGATAAACGACTGATCTGCCTGCTGGATATAGCGCCCACTGAGCGGTTGCCCCTCGAGCGTAGCGCCCATGGCCTGCAGCTGCATCCGACTGATGCTGAGCTCGCCGATACGCAGGGGGCCGAAGCGCTCGTCCTGTTTGCTCAGGTAGGCGAGTCGGTTCTGTTGCAGGCTGTCGGGCAGTCCGGTTGTGGTGGGCGGAGCAGCGGCAATATCCGACACGCGCATGCGCTGGGCGAGGGCATTCCGGGATGCGCTGGCATCTGTTGAAATCGACATAGGTAAAATCCATTTTTCCTGACGGCTGAAAGTGCTTCGTCGCACCGGGCTCCTGGTACTCAGGAAGACGGCAACGAAGGTGGATTCAGTATCCGGTCCATGGCGTCGGGGATGCGTTACATAGATATGGTGCGGGCGGGTTTATCGTCGAATGACCGGGAGGCAGGAACACGAAGGGGAGCCGAAGCTCCCCTTGAATGTGTTGTTGTATGCTCTTTTCTTGTTATTGAGGGGCGGTCTGTTGTTGTTTTTGTCAACCGTGACCCTTTCTCGCCGTTTAGGTGACCCCCATCCGGGGTCAAAGAGCAAACATATTTTTTTGAGCGCTGATCTGCTTTATCAGGTGATCCAACCAGTCCGTAGCTACCTTGAGGTAGTTTTATTGTTCTCTGTCCGGTTGCGGGTGACCCGAGGGTTCCCTGAAAGCACACCTTCTCCAAAAAAATCGGTTAGCTGCGTCTCTGCCGTGTTGTTTTTGTTATGTCAGAGTCGGTACGTCTTATTTTTATGGGTTTGCCGCTTTTTATTCTTGTTATGCAAGAGATATAGCAGGTGGCGTGCCAACTTTTTAAAATCCTTTAAAATCAATGGCTTGATATTTTTCGTGAACCTTCGGCAAAGGGCAGTGTCGTGAATCTGTTTCCGTGTTACTCGTTTATGTTTCCAGACGGTAACACCCGGACACATTCATCCCGCCTGCCGTGCCTTGGCGACCCGTGAGCCAGTAACACGTCCCAGCACCGCACAGATTTCCTGGCCGGCGAGGAGCAGCCGATCCAGGTCAACCCCGGTGTGAATGCCCAGGCCGTTGAGCATATAGAGCACGTCTTCGGTGGCGACGTTACCGCTGGCGCCCTTGGCGTAGGGGCAGCCGCCGAGGCCTGCGATGGAGCTGTCGAAGACCTGGATGCCTTCGAGCAGGCTGGCGTAGAGATTGGCCATGGCCTGGCCGTAGGTGTCGTGGAAATGCCCGGCGAGCTTTTCCCGGGGGACGCTGGCCGAGACCACCTCGAACATCCTCCGGGTGGCGCCCGGGGTGCCGGTGCCGATGGTGTCGCCCAGGGACACTTCGTAGCAGCCCATGGCATACAGCTCGCGGGCCACGACGGCGACCTGTTCGGCGGCGACCGGGCCTTCATAGGGGCAGCCGAGCACGCAGGACACGTAACCGCGCACCGTTACGCCGTGCTGGCGGGCGGCATCCATGATCGGCACGAAACGTTCGAGGCTTTCACGGATGGAACAGTTGATATTGCGTTGGGAAAAGGCTTCGGACGCGGCGGCGAATACCGCCACCTCCTTGACCCCGGCGGCCACGGCGTCTTCGAAACCGCGCAGGTTGGGGGCCAGGGCGCCATAGGTGACCCCGGGCTTGCGCTGGATCCGGGCAAAGACCTCGGCGGAACCGGCCATCTGCGGTACCCATTTGGGTGAGACGAAGCTGCCGACTTCGATGTAGCCCAGGCCCGCGTCGGTGAGGCGGTCCACCAGGCGGACCTTGTCGGCCACGCTGATGGGTTGGGCTTCGTTCTGCAGGCCGTCGCGGGGACCGACTTCGATCAGGCGTACGTGGCTGGGTAGTGACATGGGGATACCTTTGCGCAAAGAGGGGGGGGGGGAGCCGGCTGGTCGGAACGCCGCGCCGCGGCGATGGCGTCGGTACAGGCAACGCAGGGTTCGAGGGCCCCATCGCCGGCAAGCCGGCTCCTACAGGGGGATCTGGGTTTCAAGGGTCTGTGCCAGGGCCTGATGGCAGCGCTCCTCGGCGGTGTCGAGTTCCAGCTGCATCTGCTCGATATCCAGCAGTTGCTGCTCCAGCTGCGCCCGACGCTCGGTGATTTTCGCCAGCATGCTGTTGAGCTGCTTCTGGTTGCCGCTGCTGGGGTCGTAGAGCTCGATCAACTCGCGGCATTCGGCCAGGGAGAAGCCGATGCGCTTACCGCGCAGAATCAGTTTCAGGGTCACCTTGTCCCGGGCCGAGTAGATGCGTTCCAGGCCCTTTCGTTCAGGGCTGAGCAGGCCTTGCTCTTCATAGAAACGAATGGCCCGGGTGGTGATGTCGAGCTCGCGAGCGAGATCGGAAATGCTGTAGGTCTGGCTGCTCATGAAAGCGCTCGAGAAAGGTCATGGCGCTAAGCTAAAGGCTGCTTGACGTAAACGTCAAGCAGATCAGGCTTGATGTAGGAGCGAGCTTGCTCGCGATGGTGGCCCCGACACCGTGCTTGTGTGGGAGCGGAGCTTGCCCGCGAAGCTTTTAGCGATCTTAAGGCCGCCTTCGCGGGCAAGCTCCGCTCCCACAGGGCATGCATTCAGATTGCATTGCCCCCTGGCTCAGGCCTTGTCGAGTTTCTTCTCATGGGCGGTGACCTGCTGGCACAGCTCGATCATCTGCTCGCGCATCCAGCGATTGGCCGGATCCTGGTCGGTGCTTTCGTGCCAATAGAGGTGGGTTTCCACCGGCGGCACGTCATTGACTGGTAACTGGAAGTAATGCAGGTCATGGCGGCGGGCGAAGCGCTCCGGCACGGTCATGACCATGTCGGTCTGCTGCAACACCTGCGAGGCCATCAGGTAATGCTGCGAACGCAGGGCGATCTTGCGCTGGATGCCCATCTTGCCCAGGGCCAGGTCGACATAGCCCAGGCCATTGCGCCGGCTGGAGATATGGATGTGGGTCAGCCCCATGTAATCGTCCAGGGTCAGCTTGTCCTTGCCGGCCAGCGCATGGCCCTTGCGCATGGCACAGACATAGCGGTCTTCCATCAGCTTGACATGCCGCACCTGCGGGTCGGTGTTGAGCGGCGCGTCGACGGCGAAATCGATACGCCCGGCGGCCAGCTCCTTGGTGGTCTCGCGGCGCTTGGAGAGGAAGCTCTCGATCGCCACCGTCGGTGCCAGGCGGCGCAGGCGCTGGAACAGCGGCGGCAGAATCACCGCCTCGGTCAGGTCGGTCATGCTGATGCGGTAGGTCTTGTTCGCCTGCAATGGGTTGAAGATCCGGCTTTCCTGCACCGAAATACGCAGCAGCGAGAGGGCATTGCGCACCGGGCCGATGATGTTCTGGGCCATTGGCGTCGGCACCATGCCCTGGGCGGTACGCACGAACAGCGGGTCGTTGAAGGTCTCGCGCAAGCGGGCCAGAGCGTTGGACACCGCCGGTTGGGTGATGCCGACGATCTGCCCGGCGCGGGTCAGGTTGGCTTCGGTATAGATGGCGTCGAAGACGATGAAAAGGTTGAGGTCGACCTTGCTCAGATTCATTTCGCGGCGCTCTTATTGTTAGGGTTCGATCAACCGATCATATATCGGTGATGAATGTTAATACACGCCGAGAATAGCTTTGGTAAATTTTCGTAGCTGAACTAGCATCGATTTCATGACCCCGACCACCTACTCAAGAAGGTAGCTGCCCATGGATTTCGCTTATTCGCCCAAGGTTCAGGAACTGCGTGAACGTGTGACCGCGTTTATGGACGCTTATGTGTATCCGGCCGAACCAGTGTTCGAACGCCAGGTCGCCGAAGGCGATCGCTGGCAGCCCACCGCGATCATGGAAGAGCTCAAGGCCCGCGCCAAGGCCGAAGGTCTGTGGAACCTGTTCCTGCCGGAGTCCGAACTGGGCGCCGGCCTGACCAACCTGGAATATGCCCCCCTGGCGGAAATCATGGGCCGCTCGCTGCTCGGGCCGGAGCCGTTCAACTGCTCGGCGCCGGACACCGGCAATATGGAAGTGCTGGTGCGTTATGCCAATGAAGAACAGAAGCAGCGCTGGCTGGAGCCGCTGCTGCGCGGCGAGATCCGCTCCGCGTTCGCCATGACCGAGCCGGACGTGGCCTCGTCCGACGCCACCAATATGGCCGCCCGCGCCGAGCGCCAGGGTGATGAGTGGGTGATCAACGGCAAGAAGTGGTGGACTTCCGGTGCTTGCGATCCGCGTTGCAAGATCCTGGTGTTCATGGGCCTGAGCAACCCGGATGCGCCGCGTCACCAGCAGCACTCGATGATTCTGGTACCGGTGGATACCCCCGGGGTGAAGATCGTTCGTCCATTGCCGGTGTTCGGTTACGACGACGCCCCCCACGGTCACGCCGAGGTGCTGTTCGAGAACGTGCGGGTACCTTACGAAAACGTGCTGTTGGGCGAGGGCCGTGGTTTCGAGATCGCCCAGGGTCGCCTTGGCCCGGGCCGGATTCACCACTGCATGCGTTCCATCGGCATGGCCGAGCGGGCGTTGGAGCTGATGTGCAAACGCGCGGTCAACCGTACTGCGTTTGGCCGGCCGTTGGCCCGCCTGGGCGGTAATATCGACAAGATCGCCGATTCGCGGATGGAGATCGACATGGCGCGCCTGCTGACCCTGAAGGCGGCCTTCATGATGGACACCGCCGGTAACAAGGTGGCGAAAAGCGAAATCGCGCAGATCAAGGTAGTGGCGCCGAACGTGGCTTTGAAGGTGATCGACCGGGCGATCCAGATCCACGGTGGGGCCGGGGTTTCCAACGACTTCCCACTGGCCTATATGTACGCCATGCAACGAACCCTGCGCCTGGCCGACGGCCCGGATGAAGTGCACCGGGCGGCGATCGGCAAATACGAGATCGGCAAATATGTGCCGCGCGAGATGATGCGCTCGGAACGCTGAGACCTGCGTCTGTTGGAGCTGGCTTGCCAGCGATGAGGCCGGTGAGGGCGATGCAAGTCTCAAGGGCCTCATCGCCGGCAAGCCGGCTCCCACACATGTCGCCGTGCTCTGAGAGTGCCGCTCTCAGTAAACCCAGACCTCGACCCGGCGGTTCTTGATGCGGCCTTCATCCGCGGTGTTGGCCGCCACCGGCATCTGCGCACCGAGGCCCTGGATATCGCGAAACACCACGCCGCCCTTCACCAGTTCCCGACGTACCGCCATGGCCCGCAGCTTGGACAACAGGGCGGCGCGGGCCGGATCGTTCTTGGCGTCGCCAAAGCCCACCAGGGTCACCTGTTTGTTCAGCTTACCCTGGGCATGCAGGTAATCCAGGACCCGCAGCACATCCTGGCGAGCCTTGTTGTCCAGGCTGGCGCTACCTTCCTCAAAGCGAAAATTCACCGACAGCCGCTGCGCCTCTTTCGCCAGTGCCTGGTATTCCGGCGACATTGCCGGGCCGGGAGTCACTGGCATGGCTTGCACCGTCTGCGCGACAAACCCGTTGCCGGCGACAATCGCCTGGCCCGCCGGGCTTTGCGCGAAGCGCACCAGGGAGACGGCCCAAGGGTTCTGGCGGTTGGGCGGCAAGTAGAAGAACAGTCGTCGCGACAGCGGATAATCCTCGGTGGCAATCAGGCTGGCGAGGGGCAGCATCGCTTGCGAATCGCCATCGACGATGGCCAGGGCCTTGGCCTGGCGCACATAGGGCAGGCCGATAAAACCGATCCCCTGGTGATCCTGGCTGACCGCGTCGGACAACTGTTCGCTGGATTCGAAACGCTGGGCGCCAGTGGCCAGGGATTTGCCGTGACGGGCCAGTACCAGTTCCTTGAAGGTGTCCCAGGTCCCGGACTTTTCATCGCGGGCATAGAGGTGAATGGCACCGCCGATCCCGCCCAGTTCTTCCCAGGTTTTCACTTCGCCGGAAAAGATGCTTGCCAGCTCTTCGGTGTTCAGTCGGCTCAACGGGTTTTGTGGGTGCAGGATAATCGCCACGCCGTCGATGGCGATGACTTGCTCGGCGTCGGGGTTTTTCAGATCGCCGAGGCTGGCGAGGTCAGTCAGTTCCGCCTCCTTGATGGGGCGTGAGGAGGCGGCGAGGTCCGCGGTAGCGGCTTTCAGGGCGCTGAAACCGGTGCTGGAGCCATGGGCGGCGACTTCGACCCGCACCCGGCGCCCTTGTTCGGTGGTGGCAAGCACGCGCTGTTCGTTGTCCTTGCCGGTATTGGCCAGGTGTACGCCGTGCAGGCCCTGTTCTTCGAGCCAGCCCTTGACCAGCGCCGGCCCGAGGTCGGCGCCGATGGTGTTGGAGCCCTGGATGCGCAGCGCCGGGCCGTCGTCGGGCGGCGCGGGCAGGGCCGCCAGGGTCAGGGCGGGGAGACCGCAGAGGATCAGCAGTGAGAGCGCGCGCAGCATGGGGCCTGCACCTTTTGTGGGTCAGAGTGCTGCAAGAATAAGTCAGTCGGGTTGCAGCTAAATGACAGGGTGGGGTGAGCCATCTGTAGCGGTGATGGTGTTTGTTCTGGCCTCTTCGCGGGCAAGCTCCGCTCCCACAGGGACCGAGTCACACCGCAAACTCTCGGTCAGCCCCGGACATTGTGGGAGCGCAGCTTGCCCGCGAAGAGGCCCTCAAGCCCGAACGCCGAATCAGCCCAGTTCCAGCCAGATCGGCGCATGGTCGGAAGGCTTTTCCATGCCGCGCAATTCATAGTCAACCCCACCGGCCTTGACCCGTGACAGCAAACCATTCGAGGCCATGATCACGTCGATCCGCAGGCCACGCTTGGGCTCGTCTTCAAAACCGCGGCTGCGGTAGTCGAACCAGCTGAAGCGGTCATTCACCTCGGGGTACAGGTGCCGGAAGCTGTCCACCAAGCCCCAGTTCTTCAGGCGGGCCAGCCATTCACGCTCTTCCGGCAGGAAGCTGCACTTGCCGGTTTTCAGCCAGCGCTTGGCGTTGTCGGCACCGATGCCGATATCGCAGTCTTCCGGGGAGATATTGATATCGCCCATCACCACCAGCGGCTGGTCCTGCTTGAACTGGCTTTCCAGCAGCTGTTGCAGGTCCTGGTAGAAGCGTTCCTTGGCCGGGAACTTGGTCGGATGGTCGCGGCTTTCGCCCTGGGGGAAGTAGCCGTTCATGATGGTCACCGGCGTGCCGTTTTCATCGGCGAAGGTGCCCCAGATAAAACGCTTCTGGGCTTCCTCATCGTCGCCCTCGAAACCCTTGTGCAGGCTCAGCGGCGCCTGGCGCGAGAGCAGTGCCACGCCGTAATGGCCTTTCTGACCATGAAAATGCACGTGGTAACCCAGGGCTTCGACTTCGGCCTGTGGAAACTGCTCATCGCAGACCTTGGTTTCCTGCAGGCCGATAACGTCCGGTTGGTGTTTCTCGATCAGCGCCGCCAACTGATGGGGCCGGGCGCGCAAGCCGTTGATGTTGAACGAGACGATTTTCATGGGCGGCAATCCTGGCAAAACAGCGATGCTAGCCGACAAGTCCGGCGACGGCCAGCGTGGCGGGAGTACCGATGCACTGCTAACGTTCTCTCAAATCGTCGCGGCAGGCGCCGCGGCCAGGGAGATGGATCGCCATGTCGGATCTGCCAGAGATCACCGCCCAAATCCATTTGCTCGACGGCGGTTATTCACGGGAAGCGCGTTCCCTGTTGTACCAGGCCTATCGGCATGAGCCGACTTTTGCCTATCTGTTCGAGGCCGAGCGCCCGGGCTACGAGCAGCGGGTCCGGGCCACGGTGCGCGAGCGGGTCAAGCAGCACTTTCTCGAGGATCTGCCGGCCATCGGGCTGCTGGTCAACGACCGCCTGATCGGCATTGCGCTGATCGCCCCGCCACAGCGTCGCCTGGACATTACCGAAAGCTGGGTCTGGCGCATGCGCATGGTGCTGAGCACCGGTTTTCGCTGTACCCGCCGTTACCTGGAGTACCAGCAGGCGGTGCTGGCGAGTCTGCCGTCGGATTCGGTGCATGTGCTGCCGTTGCTGGGTATCCACCCGCAATTTCAGGGCCAGCAATATGGTGAGCAACTGCTGACGGCGGTGCACAATTGGTGCGCCGAGGACCCGCACTCCCAAGGCGTGGTGCTCGATACCGGCAACCCGCGCTATCTTGAGTTCTACAAGCGCCAGGGCTATGAGGACATTGGTGAGGTGGCGGTGGGACCGATCCGCGAGCACGTGTTTTATCACGCCAATCCACAGGTGTTACAAACAGCAATGGCTTGACTGTCGAACTTTCCGGTCGGTTTCGCGTTCTATGACGGCCTTAACCCAGCCCGTGATAGCATCCGCGCCTATGATGTTTCCCCTAAGATTGACCGGCGGTTTGCTCCTGCTTTGTTGCAGCATCGCGGCCCTGGCGCAAAGTGAACTCGATGTACGGGTCAAGCCGGCGAATGACGAGTTGAAGGCCAATGTGGAAGGCTACATTGGCAGCCTCGGTAACCGTGGCGAAAATGCCCTGCGACGTTTCAGCCGCGGTGCGCAGGAGCAGGCACGCAAGGCCGCCCAGGCGCTCGGCTATTATCAGCCGCGGATCGAGACTGAAGTCGAAGCCGGCAAGACGCCCCGGCTGATCCTCAGCATCGACCCCGGCGAACCGGTGCACCTGCGCAACGTCACCGTGCGCATCGAAGGCCCGGCCGCCAGCCTCAAGGCTTTCCGGGTGCCCAAGAGTGACACCCTGAAACCCGGTGCCGTGCTCAACCATGGGCACTACGAGGACGCCAAGCGGCTGATCCTCAACCAGGCCTCGCGCTACGGATTCTTCAGCGGACGCTTTATCAGTCAGAAGCTGATCGTCGATCCCCAGGCGGGCATCGCCGATATCGAGCTGATCTATGACAGCGGTCCGCGCTATTCCCTGGGTCCGGTGCATTTCGCCGGTGACACCCCCTTCGACGAAGACCTGCTGCATCGCATGGTGCCGTTCAAGGCCGGAACCCCTTACGATTCCGAACTGATTGCCGAGCTCAACCAGGCCCTGCAATCGAGCGGCTACTTCGAAGGCGTGCGGGTGGACGCGGCCCCGATGGCGGCCAAGGAGCAGGTGATTCCGGTGGAGGTTCAGCTCGATACCCGTAAGCCGCGCACCATGGGCCTGGGCCTGGGGTATTCGACTGACGTCGGGCCCCGCGTCAAGGCCAACTGGACCCGCCACTGGGTCAATGCCCAGGGTGACAGCTACGGCATTGAAAGCGAGGTGTCCGCGCCCCGGCAGAATATCGGCCTCTGGTACGACCATCCGCTGGACCCGCCGCTCACCGACAAGCTGCGTTGGGCCGCCGGCTACCAGTACGAAGAAATCGCCAATACCGACAGCCTGAGCAAGTTGTTCACCATCGGCCCGGAATGGCACAGCAAATTACCCAGCGGCTGGCAGCGGGTGATTTCGCTCAAGTGGCAGCGTGAGGAGTATCGCCTCGGCGATGACTCGGGCCTGAGTACTTTGCTGATGCCAGGCATCAATTATTCTTACCTGCGCAGCGACAACCGTATCGATCCGCACCACGGCTATCGTCTGGAGTTCGACAGCAAGGTCGCCAAGGAAGGCCTGGCCTCGGACAATAACCTGTTGTACGGCACGGCGACGCTCAAGGGCTTGACCACGGTCTGGGATAACCATCGCTTCCTTGGTCGGATCCAGTTCGGTGGCAGCGCCACCAACGGCTACAGGAACGTGCCGCCGTCCCTGCGTTTCTTCGCCGGTGGCGACCAGAGCGTGCGCGGCTACGACTACCAGAGCCTGTCGCCGGAAAACGCCGAGGGTGACCGCGTCGGTGGGCGCTACATGGTGGCCGGCAGTCTTGAATACCAATATTCCATCGCCGAGAAATGGCGGGTCGCGACCTTCGTCGACCAGGGCAACTCGTTCAACACCCTGGACTTGCCAAGCCTCAAGACCGGCGTCGGCATCGGCGTGCGCTGGGTTTCGCCGGTGGGGCCGATCCGCCTCGACCTGGCCCATGCGCTGGACGATCCCGGCGGTATCCGTTTGCACTTTTCCATGGGGCCTGAGTTGTGAAGCGGGGTTTGAAAGTACTCGGCCTGGCGGTTGTCTTGCTGATCCTGCTGTTGCTGGTGTCGTTGGGGTTGCTGTTGGGAACCCAGGTCGGCAGTCGTTGGGCGTTGGCGCAAGTGCCGGGCTTGAGCGTGGAAAATTTCCAGGGCCATTTGGGTGGCCAGTGGCGTGCCGATTATTTGCTCTGGCAACAAGGCGCTAATCGGGTCGAATTGCAGCAGCCGCGTTTCAATTGGTCACCGCTGTGCCTGACGCACTTTGTGCTGTGTGTCGATCAGTTGGAAGTCGATCGGGTCGAGCTGCGGTTCGAACCGGGCGCGCCGGCCGAGAGCGGGCCGCTGAGCTTGCCGACGCTGAAATTGCCGGTGGCGATCGAGTTGCGCCAGGTGCGTATCGGCAGCCTGTGGCTCGATGGCAGCGAGCAGCTCAAGGAGTTGCAACTGGCCGCGCACTGGACCGCCCAGGGCTTGCAGATCGATACCGTGCATCTGCGGCACGATGACCTCAGCCTGGACCTGTCCGGGCTGCTGCAACCGAGCGGCGACTGGCCACTGACGGCCGAGGGCAAGTTGCTGTTGCCGGCGCCGGGCGGCGTGCCTTGGGCCCTGGCGCTGGAGGTGCAGGGCGATCTGCTCAAGACCCTCAAGCTCAAGGCCAACAGCAGCGGTTATCTGCAGGGCCAACTGACCGGCGAACTGGAGGCCCTGGCCGAGCACCTGCCGGCCCGGGTGCGAATCAGTGCCGATGGCTTCAAGGCCAGCGCCGATTTGCCCGATACCTTGCAACTCAATCAGCTTGAACTCACGGGCAGCGGCAACCTGAAAGACGGTTATCAGCTCCAGGGCAAAGCCGTGCTGCCGGCCGAACAAGGCTCCGTCGACCTGAACCTGCAAGCTCGGGTCGATGCGCAGGGCGCACAGATCGCCGCGCTGGACCTGACGGCCGATGCCAGGCAGCGGCTGAAACTCAGCGCCGAACTGGACTGGCAGAAGGGCTTCAGCGCCGATGCCAAGGTCGACTGGCTGGACTTCCCCTGGCACCGCCTGTACCCGCTGATCGAGGAGCCGGCGGTCAAGGCACGGACCCTGATCGGCGAAGTGCATTACCGCGATGGCAACTACCTGGGCTATGTCCAGGCCGACCTCGACGGCCCGGCGGGCAAGTTCAGCCTGCTGACGCCGTTCAGTGGCGACCTGAAACAGATCGCCCTGCCGCAGCTTGAACTGACGGCGGGGCAGGGCAAGGCCAGCGGGCACCTGAACCTGCAATTTGCCGACGGTATCGCCTGGGACAGCGCGTTGGACCTCAGTGCACTCAACCCGGCGTACTGGCTGGCGGAGTTGCCCGGGACCCTGGCTGGGCCGCTGCGCAGCAAGGGCGAATTGAAGAACCAGCAGCTTGTCCTTGAGGCCAATATCGACCTCAAGGGCAAACTGCGCGGGCAACCGGCGCAGCTCCAGGCCAAGGCCAGCGGCAAAGGCGCGCAATGGACCCTCGGCGCCCTGGATATCCGCCTGGGCGACAACCGCATCCAGGGCAGCGGCAGTCTGCAACAACGCCTGGCCGGGCAGCTCGATCTCAACCTGCCGCGCCTGGGCCAGCTCTGGCCGCAATTGCGTGGGCAGGTCAAAGGTCGAGTCGATCTCGCCGGCAGCCTCAAGGCGCCGCAAGGCAAGGTCAGCCTGCACGGCCAGCAACTGCTGTTCGCCGATAACCGCCTGCGGGACTTCAGTCTCGAGGCCAACCTCGACAGCGCCCAACGGGGCCGGTTGGACCTCAAGGGCGACGGTATCCAGGTCGGCGACACGGCCCTGGGCACCCTGACCTTGCAAGGGCAGGGCGATCTCAAGCGTCAGCAGGCGCAACTCGATCTGCAAGGGCCGCTGTTGAAGCTGGCCCTGGACCTGGACGGCGCCCTCGACAAAGGCAACTGGCGCGGACGCCTGGTCTCCGGCGATGTACAGACCGGCGGCCAGGACTGGAAACTGCAGAATCCGGCCAAACTCGAATACCTCGCCGATGGCCGGCTGAACTTCGGCAGCCACTGCTGGCTGTCGGGGCAGGCCAGCCTCTGTGGCGAGGATCAGCGGCTGATGCCCGAGCCGCGTTTGCGTTATCACCTCAAGCAGTTTCCCCTGGAGAGCCTGGGGCAATGGTTGCCCCGCGACTTCGCCTGGCAGGGCCGGCTCAATGCCGATCTGCAACTGGACCTGCCGGCCAGCGGCCCCAAGGGGCAGATCATGATCGATGCCAGCGGCGGCACCTTGCGCCTGCGCGAACGGCGCAAGTGGCTGGATTTCCCCTACGAGACCCTCAAACTGACCAGCAACCTGACCCCGCGACGGGTCGACACGCTGGTGGATTTTCGCGGTGGCAAACTCGGCGAACTGATGCTCCAGGCGCAGATCAATCCTCTGGTGAAGAATAAGCCCCTGACTGGCGATTTCCGCCTCAGTGGCCTCGACCTCAGCGTGGCCCGG
Organism: Pseudomonas sp. GW821-FHT03C07; assembly: GCF_059420925.1. Lineage (NCBI taxonomy): Bacteria > Pseudomonadati > Pseudomonadota > Gammaproteobacteria > Pseudomonadales > Pseudomonadaceae > Pseudomonas > Pseudomonas sp. GW821-FHT03C07. Next base: position 44,555 of record NZ_JBWKUQ010000027.1, on the reverse strand, counting down.
CCGTTCGTGCGTAAGGTCGAGACCCTGGCCGGGCGCCTGGATGGCAGCGGGCGTTTGTCTGGTGGCTTGCTGGCGCCCAAGGTCAACGGCAACCTGACCCTGAGTGGCGGCGAGATTTCCGGCGCGGAAGTGCCCACCACGGTCAAGGACTTGCAGGTACAGGCGCAGATTGCCGGGGAAAACGTCCAGCTCAAGGGCCGTTGGACCGGCGGCGATGCCGGGCACGGCAGCCTCAGCGGGCACATCGACTGGACCGATGCGCTGCAGCTGGAATTGGCGATCAAGGGCTCGCAGTTGCCGGTCAGCGTCGAGCCCTATGCGGCGCTGGAAGTGGCACCGGACCTGACGCTGTCGATGCACGGCGACAAGCTGGCGATTGCCGGCAAGGTCCATGTGCCCAAGGGCGCGATCACCGTGCGTGAGCTGCCGCCGTCGACGGTCAAGGTCTCGGACGACACGGTGATCGTCGGCCATCAGACCGAAGCGGGCAAGACGCCGCTGACGATGTCCATGGATATCGACGTGCTGGTGGGGGAGGACAAACTCAGCTTCAACGGCTTCGGCCTGAGCGCCGACTTGCAGGGGCAGGTGCATATCGGTGACAACCTCGACACCCGTGGCGAGCTGCGGCTCAACGACGGACGCTACAGTGCCTATGGCCAGCGCCTGACCATCCGCCGGGCACGGTTGCTGTTTGCCGGGCCCATCGATCAGCCTTATCTGGATATCGAGGCGATTCGCCAGACCGGTGACGTGATCGCCGGTATTCGCTTGAGCGGCAGTGCTGAACAACCGACCACGCAGATTTTCTCGGAACCGGCCATGAGCCAGGAGCAGGCGCTGTCCTACCTGGTGTTGGGGCGGCCGTTGAGCACCACCGGCGAAGACAGCAATATGCTGGCCCAGGCGGCGTTGGGCTTGGGTTTGATGGGCAGTTCCGGATTGACCGGCGACCTGGCGAAGAACCTGGGTATCGAGGATTTTGCCCTCGATACCCAGGGCAGTGGCAGCAGCACGGCGGTGGTGGCCAGCGGCAAGATCAGCGAGAAGCTGAGCTTGCGCTATGGGGTGGGGGTGTTCGAACCGGCCAATACCATCGCCTTGCGCTATCTGTTGAGCAAGCGCGTGTATCTGGAGGCGGCGAGTGGCGTGGCCAGTTCCCTGGATATTTTCTACAAGCGCGATTTTTGAGGAATGGCACTCATTCCCGATGTTGGAGAGACGGTTGTATGGGAGCGGAGCTTGTATGGGCGGTGAGCTGGAGCTTTTGTGGGAGCGGAGCTTGCCCGCGAAGAGGCCCTTGAGGCCGCTAAAAGCTTCGCGGGCAAGCTCCGCTCCCACATTAGGTGCCGTTGTGTTCTCGTGGTCAGGGTTCTACGGACGGCTGCTCAGCGATTGAGGCCCTGCATCACCGCTTCCGGATAACGCAGCCCCGCCGTGACACCCGCCGGGAAAATCGCCTCCAGGGCCTGCAACTCGGCCGGGCTCAGCTTCACATCCAATGCTGCCACGTTCTCTTCCAGGTACTTGCGCTGCTTGGTCCCGGGAATCGGGATCAGGTAGTCGCCCTGGGCCAATACCCAGGCCAGCGCCAGTTGCCCGGCCGTCACGCCTTTTTCCGCGGCCAATGCCTGGACCTGCTCCACCAGCCGCAGGTTGCGGGCGAAGTTCTCGCCCTGGAAGCGCGGGCTGAACCGACGATAGTCATCGGCGGCAAAGTCGTCCGGGCTCTTCAGCGCGCCGGTCAGGAAACCGCGCCCCAATGGGCTGTAGGGCACAAAGGCAATCCCCAGGCGTTGGCAGGCGGCCAGGCAGCCGTTGTCCTCCTGGTCGCGGCTCCACAACGAGTATTCGCTTTGCAGGGCACTGATCGGATGCACTCGATGGGCCCGCTCCAGGGTCTCGGCCGAGGCCTCGCTCAAACCCAGGTAACGAACCTTGCCGGCCTTGACCAGTTCGGCCATGGCGCCGACGGTTTCCTCAATGGCCACGTCCGGGTCGATGCGGTGCTGGTAGTACAGGTCCAGGGTCTCCACGCCGAGGCGCTTGAGGGTGCCATCGATGGCCGTGCGAATGTATTCCGGCTTGCCGCTGACCCCTCGGTACGCCGGCTTGGCCGGGTCACGCAGGATGCCGAACTTGCTGGCCAGGAACACCTGCTCGCGTTTGCCGGCGATGGCCTGGCCGATCAGTTCTTCGTTGCTGTGGGGGCCGTACATGTCGGCGGTATCGAGCAGGGTCACGCCCAGCTCCAGGGCTCGATGCAGGGTCGCGGTGGCTTCGCGGGTGTCACTGCCGGTGGTATAGAAATCGGTCATGCCCATGCAGCCGAGGCCGATGGCGGAGACCTGCGGGCCGTTCTTGCCGAGTTGACGAGTGTGCATGGTGTGGCTCCTGTGGGATTTCCTGCAGTGTGGACCTCGACAAAAGCGCGATAAACCGGCTAAAAGCGCTATCACTATTCGTAAAATCCCAATAATGGAGGGCCGATGGATCGCTTCCACGCCATGCGGGTCTTTACCCGAATCGTCGAACTGGGCGGTTTCGCCAAGGCCGCCGACAGCCTGCAAGTGCCCCGGGCCTCGGTGACGGTGCTGGTCAAACAACTGGAAGCGCATCTGGGCGTGCAGTTGCTGCACCGCACCACCCGCCAGGTCAGCACCACCCTCGATGGCGCGGCCTATTACCAGCGCTGCGTGCGGTTGCTGGCCGACCTGGAGGAAACCGAGGCGGTGTTTTCCACGGCCCGAGAGAATCCGCGCGGCACCCTGCGGGTCGATATGCCGGCGGGTATCGGCCGCTTGATCGTGATCCCGGTATTGCCTGAGTTCACCGAGCGTTATCCGCTGATCGAGTTGGAAATCGGCCTGAATGACCGGCCGGTGGAGCTGATCCGCGACGGTATCGATTGCGTGCTGCGTGGCGGCCTGGCCCTTGACGATTCGCTGGTGGCCCGGCCGTTGGTGCGGGTCGAGCAAGTGACCTGTGCCAGTCCGGCCTATATCGAACGCATGGGCATGCCGACCTCGCTGGCGGATCTGGCGGGGCATCGGATGGTCGAGTATTTTTCCAGCGTGACCGGCAAGCGCTTCGGATTGGAGTTCCAGCACGACGGGCAATTGCAGGCGATCGACCTGCCCAAGCGGCTCTCGGTCAGCAGTGCCGACGGTTACCTGGCGGCGTGTGAAGCCGGTTATGGGCTGGTGCAGATTCCCTACTACCACGTGGTCGAACAGCTGCGCAGTGGCCAGTTGTGCGAAGTGTTGCGCGAGTACCCTGCGCCCGGATTGCCATTGAGCGCGATGTATCCGCCGCATCGACAGATGTCGGCGCGGGTACGGGTGTTTGTCGATTGGCTGGTGGAGATCTGTACCCGACCGGGTAACGGGTTTGGGCGGTGAGGGGACGGTTGATTACCGTCCCCGGTAGCGGCGATCAGCGGCGATAGTAGCCGCCACCACCATAGTAACGATGGCCATGATCGTGCCAGCCTCCATCACCGGGAAGGATGATGCAACCGCTCAGGGACATAACGATCAGCAGGGGAATCAGCAGTGTGATTCGACGAAACATGGATAAATCCTCATGGGTGAAGCCGGGAAGCTAAAACATTTCCCCGGCTGTAATATGAGACCCCGTTTGTGTCGTTTCATTCATCGGCCTTTGTAGGTTGTTGGTATGTATTCTGATACAAACTGGATACATTGACGGCTTCAGGCTTTAACTTTCAGGAATAGGTAATGACTCAATCGCAGCGCTTGAAATACTCGATTCTGATTTCCCTGGTGGTGCTGGGGATCATGTTCGGCCTGTCCTATCTGCAAAACACCGGGGTCATCAGCGAGAAGCTGTTCCAGTACATCGCCATTGGCGTGGCGGTGCTCGTGGTGATAATCAACGGTGTGATGCGACGCAAGGTCAAGCCCTGAACTCAGTTGCCGAGATCCGCGGCCTGCGGCGTGGCGTCCTGTAACGCCAGGATCGCGGTCGCATCCGGGTGCAGGCTGTAGCTCTTGTCCGCGTTGAGTACCACGACGCCCTCGCTGCACAGGCGCTTGAGCACCTCGCGCACGCTGAGGAAGGACAAGGGAATGCCCAGTTCCAGCAAATAGCTGTGAACCCCGCGCACACCCAACCGACGATTGTCTTCGCCGGCGCTCAGCAGGGCGTCGATGACTTTGAGCCGGATCAGGCTGGTGCGTAAACCGAAGTGTTTGAGCAACTGACGGATGCGGTTATTGCCGCCGCGTTCGGCAGGTTTGGCCAACATGGCGCCCGAGCTGTAGGAAGGATCGCGTTGCAAAGAATTACCGTCCGTTGACCTGTGCTGGTCGTACATGCAAAAACTCCTTTTCAAAGTCTGATCAGGAATGTGATGTCGGCTCTCCTGGATAAGGACGAGCGAGACGGATAAATCATGAAGCCTCGAATGTAGAAAATTTGTCGGTATCCGGTCACAGACAGGTGATAGCACCTGGATATCCCTCAAGTTTCATCTTCAGACTCGTCTTTGCTGGGCAATGGGCGGGTAGAGGGTGTCTTGTCTTTCCTTGAGTGTGATATTTATCCTGTTCATATCATTCAGTTCTGAAAGTGGCTTTATTCATGATCCGGGCTGCCATGACAATCGGCACCACACCTTCATGGAGTTCATGTCATGCCCAAGTCCATCGTTGCCGCGCTGCAAATCGGTTCCCTGCCGGGAGGCAAGGGAGACACCCTGGAACAGATCCTTGGCTATGAGCGCGCGATCATCGACGCCGGCGCCTGCCTGGTGGTGATGCCCGAAGCCTTGCTGGGTGGCTACCCCAAGGGCGAAACCTTCGGCACCCAGTTGGGTTATCGGTTGCCCGAGGGCCGTGAGGCTTTCGCTCGTTATCACGCCAATGCCATCGATGTACCGGGCGCCGAGACCGACGCCCTGGCGCAGTTGTCCGCCCGCACCGGGGCGAGCCTGGTGCTCGGGGTCATCGAGCGCGCGGGGTCTACCTTGTATTGCACGGTGCTGTTCTTCGAGCCCCAGGCTGGACTGGTGGCCAAGCACCGCAAGCTGATGCCTACCGGCACCGAGCGGCTGATCTGGGGCAAGGGCGATGGTTCGACCTTGCCCGTGGTAGAGGGCAAGGCCGGGCGGATCGGTTCGGCGGTCTGTTGGGAAAACTACATGCCGCTGCTGCGCACGGCCATGTATGCCAAGGGCGTTGAGGTCTGGTGTGCGCCGACGGTGGATGAGCGGGAGATGTGGCAGGTCACGATGCGCCATATCGCCTGTGAAGGCCGCTGCTTCGTGGTCACCGCCTGCCAGGTGCAGCCTTCGCCAGAGGACCTGGGCATCGAGGTGGCCAACTGGCCGGCGCAGCGGCCGTTGATCAACGGTGGCAGCCTGATTGTCGGGCCCATGGGCGAGGTGTTGGCCGGGCCCTTGGTCGGCCAGGCGGGCCTGTTGAGCGCGCAGATCGACACCGAGCAACTGGTCCGCGCCCGCTATGACTTCGACGTCACCGGCCACTACGCGCGCCCGGATGTGTTCGAGTTGCAGGTGGACGAGCGGGCCAAACCTGGCGTGCGCTTTATCCAGGATTGATCAACGCGAGCGTTGCCACTCTTCGCCGCTGCCCAGAGATTGCCGGGCATCGGCGATCTGGTTGAGCGGAACATTATTTTGACGCGCCCGATAGTAATGGTCGTTATATTGACGGTCCGCGACTATTACCTACACTTGATTATCACCTGCTACAGCATTTTTCGCAGTCCGTTGGTTTTTCTACGTTAAGGAGAAGACAAATGGCTCGCTCGAAAAAATGGTGGTGGGGTTTACCGTTACTCGCTTTGCTGTGGTTGGCTGCACTTTGGATAACAACGCCTGAAGTCGAACAGGATTTGCAGACCCGCGTGGGGAGTGCAATTGATCGTGCTCCCGTTGCTGTCGCCGGACGTGACGTGACCCTGCCCAATGCAACATCACAAACCCGTGACACGGCTGATCAAACCTATGGTGTCAGACAAGTTGTCGGCACCCTGGGCGAACAGCCCGTGACACCGGCCGATAGCGATATTGGCCGCCCACCCGAAGTAGTCCCCGCCGCGCCGCCCGCCCCGACAACACCCCTTGCCGAAGAGCCCCTGGCCAATCCACCGAGTGCAGTCGGCGCTGTCGATGCCAAGGTCTGCGAACAGCAATTCGCTGCTGCGTTGAATCAATACAAAGTGCTGTTCGACACGGCCCAGGACATCTTGTCAGCGGCTTCGCAAACGGCGCTGGATGCGCTGGTGGCCACCGCCAAACAGTGTCCCGACGAGCAGTTCGAAGTCGATGGCTACACCGACAACACCGGCAAGGCCGCTTTCAACCTGGGACTTTCCCAGCGTCGGGCCGAAGCCGTCGTCACTTATCTGGCTCAACATGGCGTGACCCCGCAACACTTGAAAGCCGCGGGATTTGGCGAAGCCAATCCGGTGGCGTCCAACGACACGCCAGAAGGCCAGGCACAAAATCGTCGGATAGAAATAAAGGTAATGGATGACAGCACTATGACCGCCCCGACTGACGCTAAATAACCAGGAGCAACCATCATGAGTTATTTACTTGAACAGTATTGGGGCTGGATGCTGCTGGCCGGGATCCTCGGCTTGCTGGTGGGCTGGCTCGCCAGTCAGACCGCACCCCATGTCCACTGGGTCGCCGGCTGGTTGCATGCGGCGTTATGGATCTTTGCCATCGGCGTGGTTGCCGCCGTGCTCAAGTTGTTACCAGGGCGTGCTGGGTTATGGCTGGAAAGTGCCTTGCTGTTGTTTGCTGCTTACCTGGTCGGTTGCTGGCTCAGTGCCTGGATTCGCTCCATGCTGGCGGCCGATGCCGCCACCAGCACCGCGGGCTCAAGGCCCGGAACCCGGGCGGCGGTCACCGATGCGGCGGGTATAGGCAGCCGTCCGCTGGTCATGGAAAAACCCACCGGGACACTCGATAACCTGAAGTTGATTTCAGGGGTGGGCCATAAAAATGAAGCGCTGCTGCACGAGCTGGGCATCTACCGATTTTCCCAGATCGCCCAATGGACAGAGCCGCAGGTGCACTGGATAGAGCACTACTTCAGCTTTCCAGGGCGGGTCGAGCGTGAGGACTGGCGAGGTCAGGCGCGGATACTGGCGCAGGGCATTGAAACCGAGTTTGCCAAGCGGGTGAGAAGAGGCGAGGTCGATACTTCTGAAGATTGAAGTCGTAACACGTCAATCATGACCGAACACCGCTCCCACAAAGCTGTGTTCGGCCTTGGCCACCGGGCACCCGTTCGGATGGCGACAAGCCGCTGTGCTCCTGACAATTGCTGACAGGAGGCTCTGCTAAGCTGCGGTCCTTCTCCCAGCCAGAGGTCGCCCACCGTGTCCCGCACTTCGCGCCTACTGACCTTGCTCCAGGTCTTGCGCGCCAAAAGCCGTCCGGCCACCGCCGCGGCCCTGGCCCGCGAGCTGGAGATTTCCGAGCGCACGGTCTATCGCGATATCGCCGAACTCAGCGCCCTCGGCGCGCCGATCCAGGGCGAGGCGGGTGTCGGCTACGTCTTGCGCAGCGGCTTGTTCCTGCCGCCGCTGATGCTCAATGCCGATGAGACCGAGGCCATCGTGCTCGGCCTGCAATATGTCGATCAACGCGGTGACGAGGTGCTGAGCAAGGCCGCCTCCGATGCCCTGGCCAAGATCGCCGCGGTGTTGGCGCCGGCCGCCCAGGAGGCCCTGCGCAATCCGACCCTGCTGCCTGGGCCGCGCGGTTATGGCTACCCGGACAATGCGGTGCCGTTGAATGTGTTTCGCCAGGCCATTCGTGAGCAAGCCAAGCTGCACATCGACTACGCCGACGTGAACAAGGTGCCCAGCCAGCGGCTGATCTGGCCCCTGGCCCTGGGGTTTATGAACGAGGCGCGGGTGGTGGTCGCCTGGTGTGAGTTGCGCCAGGCCTTCCGGACCTTTCGCACCGATCGTATCGCCACGGCCCGGGAGCAGGGCGAGCGTTATCCGGGCCGGCGCAGCGACCTGCTACGGCAATGGCGCAAGCTGTTCGACCAGGATGAACACGAGCGTTTCACTCCTGACAAAAACTGACGGAGGAGTGGTCTAGGATGGTTCCACTTTCTACCAGCAAGGAGCTGTGAACAGCATGACCACTCAAACTTCGCTGCTCGCCCCGGCCATCGAGGCCTATATCAGCGCCGCCAATGCCCGCGACAGTTCGGCGGTGGCCAGTTTCTTCGCCGAGGACGCGAATGTCTTCGATGAAGGCCATCACCGCGTCGGCACCCTCGCCATCGCCCAGTGGATGGACGAAACCGCGCGTAAATACCAGCCCCGGGTCGAAGTCCTCGACGTCGCGCAACGCACCGGCAAGGTGCTGGTCAAGCAACGGGTCTCGGGGACTTTCCCTGGCGGTTCGGTGGAGTTGCGTTACGTATTCCGGCTCAACGAGCAGGGCAAGATCGCCCGGCTGGATATTTCCCTCTAGGACAAGCTGGCATACTGCACGGCTTCCCGGTTGCGAGCCTGCACGACGCCATGACTGTCGATTCTCCCTTGAGTGCCTACCGCGCGGCCGTCGAGCAGCGCGGCTTTCTCCACGACCAGGCCCAATGGCAGGCGGTGCAGACGTTACAGCGCTGCCATGCGGCGTTGCATGCGGGCCAGGTGCCCAAGGGGGTTTATCTCTGGGGGCCGGTCGGGCGAGGCAAGACCTGGCTGATGGATCAATTCCACCAGACCTTGCGCGTGCCGTCGCGGCGCCAGCATTTCCATCACTTCATGAGCTGGGTCCACCAGCGCTCGTTCCAGCTCAGCGGTATCGCCGACCCGCTGCGGGCCCTGGCTCGTGAGCTGGCCGCAGAGGTGCGGGTGCTGTGTTTCGATGAGCTGTTCGTCAACGATATCGGCGATGCGATCATTCTCGGGCGGCTGTTCCAGGTGATGTTCGATGAGGGCGTGGTGATTGTTGCCACCTCCAACCAACCGCCGCCGCAGCTCTATGCCGGCGGTTTCAACCGCGAGCGTTTCCTGCCGGCGATTGCCGCGATCGAACAGCATATGGAGGTGGTGGATGTCGATGGCGGCGAAGATCATCGCCTGCATCCGGGCGTCGGGGTGCGGCGTTACTGGGTCGACCCCGAGGGGGCGTCGGCTCAGCTTGCCGAAGCGTTCATGACGCTGACCGCCGGGCAGCCACTGTCTGCTGAACCGGTGGCCATGGGGTATCGGACTTTGGCGGTGGTGCAGGCGTCACCGAGCGTACTCTGGTGCCGTTATGCCGAGCTCTGCGAGCAAGCGCTGGCGGCCATGGATTTCATGGCGTTGTGTGATCGCTACACGGCGATTTTCCTCAGCGAGGTGCCCAACCTCAGTGCCCGCCAGCGTCCCGGGCGGATCGCCCGCGGCACTGAGGACGCGGCCCGGCGCGTTGATGCCGGCGACCGCGAGTTGCCGCAATTGTCGGTACATGACGATAGCGTACGGCGCTTCATTGCCCTGGTGGACGAGTGCTACGACCGCAAGGTGCCGCTGTACATCGCCGCCCAGGTACCGCTGGATGAGCTGTACACCGAAGGCTACCTGGCGTTTCCATTTCGCCGCACCCTCAGCCGTTTGCGCGAGATGCAGTTGCAGCGCTTCACCCCGCAATCAGCCAACCCTGAATAAGCGTGCCAGCCCACAAGGCCAGCAGCATCAGCAACTGGGCCGGTACGACCCGTCGGGCAAAGGCGCCGCCGCCACTGGACCAGGCCATGGCACATTTGGACAGGGTGTTGGTGCCGAGGGTCGCCAGAATCGGCAAGCGCGCGCCTTCGGCCGACAGTTGGCCGGATTTGACCAGCGCCGCCACCGAGGCCGATGTCGAGTGGACATCGGCCAGGCCACCGAGCATCGAGGCGACAAACAATCCCGAGGTGCCAAAGTGGGCCTGCATAACGCTGGTTATGATAAACAGGCTGGAGATGCCGGCGGCGACCGTCAGTGTCAGTTTGAGGTTGAAGGCATGGCCGACGTTGATCGGCGGACTTATGTCCGCATTGCCGCGCTTCATCAGCCACAGTGCGTAGAACGAGGCCACCGCGCTACCCAGCAGCAGGGGCAGCCAGAGCTGGGCAAGGGTGTGCGGGCTGATGGCACCCAACACCAGGTCGAGCAGGAGCAGGGTGGCCAGGTTCGACAGAATCGCCGCACTGGCGGTCTGCTGCATGAGTTCGGGTTGTTGGCGGGCCCGGTTGCCCATGGCGGCGATGGTCGCGACACTCGAAACGAAGCCGGAGGCGAATCCGGCCAGGCTCAAGCCGTAGCGGGGCCCCAGTACCCGGATAGCAATATGCCCCAGGGCGCTGACCCCCATCATCAGTACCGTCAGCAGGCAGATCGATCTGGGGTTGATGGCTTGGTAGGGGCCGATGAAAGCGTCGGGCACCAGGGGCATGATCACCAGCGCCGCGGTGGCCAGGATCAGCCCATCCTTGACTTCGGTTTCGCTCAATTGGTTCAGGGCGAATCGGTGCAGGCTTTGCCGGAAATTCAGCAACAGGGTCAGAATCACCGCCAGGGCCACCGCCAGGCCGGCCTTGCTGTTGCACAAAGCGCCCAGCAGCAGGACCAGCAGCAAGGCGACCCCGGTGGTCATGCCGGGGTCCTGGGCGCGCCGCTTGAAGTAGGCCATGCTGGCGAGCAGAGCCAGAGCCAGGGTCAGGGCACTGAGCAACAAGGGCCCGCCGAGCAGTTGGCCGACATAGCCGAGCAGGGAGGTCACGGCGAAGGTGCGCAGGCCGGCGAAGCGGCGGTCCGCTCCTTCGCCTTTCTTGCGTTCGCGTTCGAACCCGACCAGCAGGCCCAGGCCCAGGGCCGAGGCCAGGTTGGTGGCGTGAGTAAAGGTTTCCATACTGCGGACCCCTGTGTGTCAGCTCAGGGTGAGGTCTGGCGGGCATCGGGCATTTGATATTCATCAAGGCGGCGAAAGGACAAGGTCATCTTTGTCTGATCGCGTCCGAGGGGCCGCCTTGACGTAAATCAAGCTCGCGAAGCCGGCGCGCTTCATCATGAGCGCACTGTCTCGATCTCCCTTTGAAGGTGGGATTTGCCCGGTGGTATTCAAGTCAGTGCCGCCGTTGGCCGGGAACCTGTTGCCCAGAGGTGCGCCATGTCCGACTACCACCGTATTCTTTTGCTGGCTCCCGCCGAGATGAACCGCAGCCCGGCTTTCGAGCGGGCCACCGAACTGGCCCTGTCCAGCGGGGCGGCCTTGCATATCCTGGCCTTCGATTACGTGCCGACCCTCGATGTGGCCACGTTGTTCGATCAGAAAGCCATGAGCCAGGCCCGCGAGGGCTACCTGGACCTGCATCGCCGCTGGCTGCATCAGGAGGTGGATCGCCTGCGAAGCCGGGGCCTGGATGTGAGCTGCAATATTTTCTGGCGTCATCATCCCTTGCAACCGATCCTCGAGTACGTCCGTGACCTGGGCATCGACCTGCTGATCAAGGATGTCCATCTGGAGTCGGGGCTCAAGCGACTATTCGCCACGCCGCTGGACTGGCAGTTGTTGCGTGATTGCCCGGTTCCCGTGCATCTGGTGGCGGGTCACAGCCACCCGTTGCCGCGTCATGTCCTGGTCGCGGTGGATTTAGGCGGGGAACAGACCGAGGAACGCTTCAACGACACCCTGGTCCAGGCCGGGCTGGCGTTTGCCCGGCAATGCGCGGCGACGTTCAGCCTGGTGCATGTGCATGACAAGTCCCGCTCCTATGTCCACGAGATGGGCTGGGGGACCCTGCCGATGGCCGAGGGCCTGGAAATGGCCAGCCGCGCCGATGAGCAGCAGGGGTTCAGGGCCTTGGCGGAGCGCAACGGGGTCGGAAAAAACCAGCGGCATTTCCTCAGCGGCTCGGTCATCGACACCCTCGGCACCTTTGTCGAGCACAACGCGGTGGATGTCATGGTGATGGGCACTCGTCATTCCCATGGCCTGGACAGTATTCTCGGTAGCACCGCGGAAAATATCCTCTATCGCAGCCCGTGCAGCCTGCTGGCCCTGAGCCCGATGCGTCCAGCCTGAAAGGGCGCCTGGCGAGGACCGGAAACGGTGTCCTTGCCAGGCGGTAACGAGCGGTCAGGCTTACAGCGACAGCCGGTGAATAACCTGGGTCGCATCATCGGGGTCGCGTTCGCGGTTGAAGTGCAGGTCGTCGGCCAGCTTGCGCATGTGCACGTTGGACGCGCTGTCGATGGAGTACATCCGGGTAAAGTGATTCTGGCGCGCCGCCGCGATCAGGTGCTTCATCAGAAGCGTGCCCAGGCCGCGATGTTGCCAGTCATCGGCAACGGTAATAGCGCACTCGCATTCGTGCTCGGCGCCCGAGGCGGCATAGCGGCTGATCCCCACTTCACGCAACTGGCCATTGTCATGGGCCAGGGCCACGTAGGCCACGCGGTTGTGGGTGTCGACATTCATCAACTGGTTCATCAGGACTGGGCTGGGATCGACGATTTCGCCGAGAAAGCGCTGGTGGCGCGATTCCGGGGACAGTCGCTGGATAAAGGCCTTTTCCCGCTCGCGGTCCTCGGCACGCAGGGGTCGGATCAGGACATGGGTACCATCCTGCAGGCTTTCGATCCAGTGTTCGCCCGTCACCGAGGAAAAGTCGGGCAGGTTCAGGATAGGGGGATTGAGGTCGGGCATGATCAGAACTCCTCGAACAGGTACGGTCGTGGGCCGGTATCGGTGTTCTGTTTTTACGCCACGGCGGGTGCCCACGCTTGATTCAAGTCAAGCACGGGCATAACTGCCTGGCTACAACGGGTTACCGTGCTGGCCGCAACCGGCGATCAGCGCCTTCAAGCCGATGGGGTCAAGGATTTTCACCTCCCGTGCATGGACCTCCAGCAGGTTCAGCTCCCGCAACCGGGCGATGCCGCGACTGATGGTTTCCAGGCGCAGGCCCAGGTAAGAGCCGATTTCTTCGCGGCGCATTCTCAGGATGAAGTTGAAGGGCGAGTATCCGCGTAGGGCCAGGCGTTGCGAGAGATTGAGGAAAAATGCCGCCAGGCGCTCATCCGAGTTCATATTGCCCATCATCAACAGCAAACTGTGGTCCCTGACGATTTCCCGGCTCATCAATTTGTTCAGGTTGTGCTGCAGGGAGGGCAGGTCCCGGGACAAGCGTTCCAGCTGCGAGAAATGGATCGGGCAGACTTCGCTGTCCTCCAACGCCACGGCATTGCAGGCGTGGCGGTCTTCACTGATGGCATCCATGCCGAGCATTTCCCCGGTCATTTGAAAGCCGGTGACCTGCTCGCGGCCATCCTCCGAGGTCAGGGTGGTCTTGAAAAAACCCAGGCGTACCGCGTAAAGGGCGTGCAGCGGATCGCCCTGGCGGTAGAGGGTATTGCCTTTCTTGATCTTCACGCGTTGCACGATCAGGTCATCCAGGCGCTTGACCTCGGTATCGTTCAAGCCCAGGGGCAGGCACAGCTCCAGTACGCTGCAATTGGCACACGCTGATTTCAGGCCCGAGGGCCTGAGTTTGAGATATTCCTGATTGTCCACGGGGAATTCCTCTGTATATAGGGGAGAGGGCATCCAATTCGGGAGGAAACACCGATAAAACAGGGGCCGTCGGCTCAGACTAGCAGGTGCGACGGGTTGTTTGAGATAAATCAAGCGAGCGCTCGTGAAGTGGGGCGATGGTAAATCGTGGATTGTCTATTTCCCTTCCTTGGAGCCCCGTCATGAGTGACTATCAACGCATCCTGCTGATCACTGATCCCCACTGCGGTACGACCCCCGCCCTGCATCGCGCGGCAACGCTGGCACGAGCCTGCAAGGCGGGGTTGCATCTGGTGCTCTTCGACTTTGTCGAATCCATCGCGGCGATGACCCTGTTCAATCACGGCGCCGGAACCCTGGCCCGGGAAGGCTACCTGGACAAGAAACGCGAAAAACTTGCCGAACTGGCCCACAGCCTCATCAATCAGGGGCTGCAGGTGAGCTACGACGTGGTCTGGTCGCAACATCCGCATGCGGCTATTCGAGACTACGTCAAGGATATCGAGGTCGACCTGGTGGTCAAGGATCTGCAGGTCGAGTCGCAACTCAAATGTGCGCTGCTCGGCCCCACCGACTGGCATCTGGTGCGCCAGTGCAGCAAGCCGGTGATGCTGGTCCGGCGCGATGCGCCAGCGCGGCCGAAGAACTTCGTCGCGGCGGTGGCCCTGGAGAATATCGGCGACGGCGAAACCACCCGTGATGACCAGGTGATTCGCCTGGCCAGCGAACTGGCGATGATCTGCGATGCCGACCTGGAACTGTTGCATGCCTGCGATATTCCCGCCGGCTATGACCTGATGCAGGAATATCCGTGGGATTCGGATGCCGCGGTGGCCCTGCAGAAACTGCGCAGCGAGGCCTTCGACGACCTTGCCAGGGGCCATCAGGTGCCCGGTCGCCGCCGCCATTTCCTGTTGGGGCAGGCGATCCAGCGGGTGGAGGAGTTTGTCCGCGAACGCGAGGTGGACACCCTGGTCATTGGTCGGTCCCAGGCCGATGCCTTTCCCTGGCTGGGCAGCTTTGCCGAGTCGCTGCTGTCACAGCCACCTTGTTCCGTCCTGGCCTTGGGGACCGACTCGCTCTGAACCCCGCGCCGCCCGCCGGCCGGAGCGAGCCGGCCCAGGGGCGCTGTTCCTCACGGCGTGATGGCGACTTTCATGACCCCGTCGCGCTGGTGGGCGAACAGCTCATAGGCCACCTCGATATTGTCCAGTTTGAAGCGATGGGTGACCAACGGCTTGAGGTCGACGCTGCCGGTCGGCAGGGCAAGCCGCCGGTACTTGATGTAAATCAAGGCCCGGCTGGCCGGGCGCCGCAGAATCGAGGATGACCGATTCTTTTCGGGTGGCTACCTTCAACCCTTGCCTTGTGAAGTTGTCGCCCGCTATCCGGTGCGCTCGACTGGGCGCGCCCTGGAGGTGTCCCTTGTCTTCACGTCCACGTTTACTGTTGGTCGCACCGGCCGAAATGACCCACAGCCCGGCCTTCGACCGGGCGCGGGTGCTGGCCAAGGCCATGGAGGCCTCGCTGACCCTGGTGGCTTTCGTCTATCTCGATGTGTTGCAACAACTCGATCTGCTCGAGGCTGACCAGCGGGAGGAGATCCGTGAGCTGTACTTGCATCGCTATCGCCAGTGGCTGGAGCAGGAAGCCGAGCTGATGCGCGGCGAGGGGCTCGAGGTCACGACCGAGGTCAAGTGGGATCTGCCGTCGCTGCAGGCCTTGTCCAGCTACGTGCGTCAGCAGCATCCCGATCTGCTGATCAAGGATGTTCATCAGGAGTCGGCCCTCAAGCGGATTTTCTTTACCCCCCTGGATTGGCGTTTGCTGTGTGACAGCCGGGCACCGATCCATCTGGTCACCGCGCAGGGCATGGCCCAGCCACGCAAGGTGCTGGCCTGCGTCGACGTCCTGCGCGATGACGTCGCGACGCGGGAGCTCAATGACCGGATCATCGACCAGGCCGCCCGCTTCGCCAAGTACTGCAAGTGCCCGCTGCACCTGCTGGGGGTCTATGACTGGACGGCCCTGTATGTCGCCGATATCGGTATCGGCAAGGTGCCGGTTTCGGTAAGCCCCAGTTATGACGAGCGCAAGCTCAAATTCCTGCATCTGGCCGACAAACATGCCCTGCACAAGGACAACCGACATTTCATTGTCGGTACTCCGGGAAAGGCCATCGTCGAGTTTGTCGGCCAGGATGTCTATGACGTGTTGGTCATCGGCACCGTGACCCACCGTTCGTTCAACAAGCTGTTGGGCAGTACGACCGAAAGCCTGTTGTATCAGCCGCCCTGCAGCCTGCTGGTGATCAAACCCGCCGAACTGCCGGATTTCGCCCAGTAACACGATGAGCAACGAGCGGCTGTCCGGCGCTCCAACATCCTGCCTATGGAGGTGTGTCATGAGTCAATACCAACGCCTGCTGCTGATCACCGATCAGCACCTGCCTCACTCCCCGGCTGCCAGGCGTGCCGCCGCCCTGGCCGCGGCCAGCGGCGCGGCCTTGCATATCACGGCACTGGTCGAGCCGCCGCCGCGGATTCATCTGATCGAGTCGAAAATGGATGAGCCGGCTCGCGCCGCGTATATGGACAAATACCGGGTCTGGCTGGAGGGTGCGACCGCGAGCTTGCGCGACAGCGGCCTGCAACTGACCACCGAAGCGCTCTGGACCACCCATCCATTGCGCGACATCCTGATCCACGCCCGTGAGATCGAACCTGACCTGCTGATCAAGGATGTCTATCTGGAGCCGCTACTCCAGCGGGTCTTCACCACGCCGCTGGATTGGCATCTGCTGCAGGAAAGTCCGGTGCCGGTGCACCTGGTCAACCAGATTGCCGCGGACTTGCCCCGGCGCGTGGTGGCGGCCGTCGACACCTCCAGCGGGGAGGCCGGTATCACCGAGTTCAATCGCAAGATCATCCGTGAGGCCGAAGCCCTGGCGCTGCAATGCGACGCCGAACTGCATTTGCTGTATGCCTACGACCTGTCGCCGGCGTTCATGGCCGATCCCAGTGTCACGGTGATCTGGATCGATGAGCTGCGTGCCGCGCTGCTGGAGCCTTTCACCCGCCTGGCGGACGACTATGGCGTGCCGGCCGAGCGCCGGCACTTCCTGATGGGCTCGCCGGTGGGGGTGATCGCCGACTATGTGCAGGGGAATGCGATCGACGTGGTGGTGATGGGCTCGGTCCAGCCCAAGGGCCTGGGCAAGCTGATCGGCGATACCACCGAGCGGATCCTGTTGATTCCCGAGTGCAGTGTGCTGACGGTCAAGCCCGACTGAGTCCGGCTTTCGTAGGACGCACACTGAAAAGCCCCTTGTCGGTGACCGGCAAGGGGCTTTTTCATGACGTTGGGCCAGGCTGTGTCAGAGGCTCAGCAGACCCTGCCAGAGCATCCAGGTGGCCACTGCCGCGGCCACCCAGATCAGCCCCAGCAGGCCCTTGGCAAAACCGTTGAGCAGCTTGCGCTGTGGGGTCAGCAGGTAGATCAGCGAGCCGGGGGCGTAGAGCAAGGCGCTGAGCAGCAGGTACTTGGGGCCGGCCGCGTACAACAGCCAGAAGCAGTAGACGCTGGCCAGCAAGGAAATCGCCAGGTCGCGGCCACTCAGGCTGTTGTGCCCGTCCTGGCCACGGTCCTGCCAGCTGACCTTGAGCGCGTAGAGGCCGCTGAACAGATAAGGCAGCAGGATCATCGAGGTCGCCAGGGAGATCAGTGCCAGGTAGGTGGCGTTCGCATACAGCGTGAGGATCAGGAACAGTTGGATGCAACCGTTGGTGACCCACAAGGCATTGGCCGGTACGCCCTGGCTGTTTTCCTTGGACAAGACCGCTGGCATCACACTGGCCTTGGCCGGGCTGAACAAGGATTCGGCCGAGAGCAGGGTCCAGGCCAGCAGGGCGCCGCCCACGGAAACCATCAGGCCGAGGCTGATCATCATGCCGCCCCAGGGACCGGCGATGGCTTGCAGTACCCCGGCGGTGGAGGGGTTTTTCATGGCCGCCAGTTCGGGCTGGCCGAGGATGCCCAGCGACAACAGCGAGACCGAAATCAGCAGCAACAAGGTAATGGCAAAGCCAATGATGGTGGCCCGTCCGACGTTGACCCGTTCCGCCGCCCGGGCGGAATAGACGTTGGCGCCTTCGATACCGATAAAGACCCAGACGGTCACCAGCATGGTGCTCTTGACCTGGTCGAGGACCGAGCCCAGGGCTGGCGCACCCCAGAAGCCGGCCACGAAGGTGTCGGAATGAAAGGCCAGCGCGGCGCAGCCGACAAACACCAGGATCGGCACGATCTTGGCAATGGTGGTGATGGCATTGGCCCGCGCCGCGGTGCGTATGCCGCGCAGGATCATGAAGTGCATGGCCCAGAGCAGCAGCGAGGCGGCAATGATCGCCACCTTGTTGTTGCCGTCGCCGAAGGCCGGGAAAAAATAGCTGGCGGCGGCGAACAGGATGACCAGGTAGCCGACGTTGCCGATCCAGGCGCTGATCCAGTAGCCCCAGGCCGAGTTGAAGCCGACGAAGTCACCGCCCAGGGCCTTGGCGTAGGCGAACACGCCATTGTCCAGTTCCGGCTTGCGGTTGGACAGCATCTGGTAGACCAGGGCCAGGGACAGCATGCCGACCCCGGTGACCAGCCAGCCGATCAGGATCGCGCCGGCCCCGGCCCCGGCGGCCATGTTCTGTGGCAGGCTGTAGGCACCGCTGCCGATGATGGACCCGACCACCAGGGCGATCAGCAGGCTCAGGGACAAGCGCGCTGATTGCGCGAGCGTCGCCGGTTTCAATGAGGGCGCGGTCGTGCCGGGGGATGAATGCTGTTGCAAGGGCGTTGCCATGATGACACCTCCAGGATCGGGACGGGGCGTTCGAGCGCACCGATCAGCGAAGGCGCCACGGTCTGAACGCATGGACTGAATGTCTGCCCATGGGCGCCTGGAGCTGTTGATCTTTATCAAGACTTGAATGGATAGGTCTTCGGCTATCCCGAATGGGCGCCTGTGCGTGAATTTTCCTTCGTTTCCCTGGCCCGGCATGTTTATTATCGGTGCGCTGAAATTCACTTATCCCGACCGATGCTTTCTTCGAGGACAAACATGGACGTTGCCGACGTACTGGTATTGCAAGCGAGTTACACCAACCCGGTGCACGCCGAGGCGATTGCGCTGCTGCTCAATCACTATGCCGAAGACCCGATGGGCGGCGGCCAGGCCCTGGCGCCGGACGTGCTGCAACAGCTGCCTGGCGAACTGGCCAAACGGCCCCACGCTTTCAGTGTGCTGGCGTTTGTCGGTGGGGAGCCGGCCGGGCTGGTGAACTGCTTCGAAGGCTTTTCCACCTTTACCTGCCGTCCCTTGGTGAACGTCCATGATGTCGTGGTGTTGGGCAAGTTTCGCGGCCTGGGGCTGAGCCAGAGGATGTTGCAGAAGGTCGAGGACATCGCCCGCCAGCGCGGTTGCTGCAAGATCACCCTGGAGGTGCTTGAAGGTAACGCCGTGGCCCAGGGTTCCTACCGCAAGTTCGGCTTCAGTGGGGCAGCGCTCGATTCGGAGCACGGCCAGATGCTCTTCTGGAACAAGTCCCTCTAGTTTCGCTGCGCCGCCCATGGCCCTGCCGCGCAGGGCCTATCTATCTACCGCACACGAGGTTGACCTGGAGGGTTGAATCCTTCAGGAGTCGTGGCCGGCCAACCGTGCGTCAGGTGACGACTCGTTCCCATCATTCGAACGAGGACGTCAACCATGTCAACGCAGTCGCCGGCTTCCGAGCGCCGCTCGATGAATCCGACCCCGGTCGCGAAAGCACTCTTCGCGACGATGCCGAGCGTGCTCCGCGCCACGGCGCCGCTGATCCAGGGCGTGCTGGACGAACACTACGCCGATTTCGACCTGTCAGCCGAGCGGGTATGTCTGGCCGTGCCTTACTGGTCATTGGCCACGGGCATCGACGGCGCTCCCGCCGGGCACCATTACTACAGCCTCGCTGAAGTGCTGGTGGAGCGCTTTGCCTTGGGCGTGCCCGTCTGGGGCAGCTCCACCAGCCCGCGCTGGGACACCCGTAACCTGCTCTGGCGCGACCGCCCGCCCGTGGCGAAGAAGCCCCTGGCGATTGAGCTTGACGAGCTTTTGCAACGATTGGACCAGGCTGCGCAGTCGCTGCTGGACACCCTCAAGCAGCAACTGATCGATACCTGGAACGAATCACCCGAAGGGCCCGGGCCGAGCCGTTGGCAGCGACTGGCCGAGGCGATCGGCACGTTGCTCGTTGCGGGCCATACGCCGGTTTCGGGAGGGCGTCCTGACCTGAGTCGCCTG
Source organism: Pseudomonas sp. GW821-FHT03C07 (assembly GCF_059420925.1). Classification (NCBI taxonomy): domain Bacteria; kingdom Pseudomonadati; phylum Pseudomonadota; class Gammaproteobacteria; order Pseudomonadales; family Pseudomonadaceae; genus Pseudomonas; species Pseudomonas sp. GW821-FHT03C07. The sequence goes on along the minus strand of NZ_JBWKUQ010000027.1, from coordinate 24,663 downwards.
CCGTTCTATATGGGCTATGCGCCGACCGACAAGCACGACAATCTGACGGCATTGGATATCCGCGCCTACGAGATCCGTGTCTTCAGCGTGGATGCCCAGGGGCGGCGTTATCCGGAGCTGTTTCCGGTGGTCAGCTTCACCCGCTATGAACAGGGTCGCCCCTTGCCTTACCCCCTCTATTTCCATCCGGGCGAAGGCGGCTTGCGCACAGGCCGGGAGGAAGACGCCGAGCTGGTCGGATTGCTGATCGGTAGCCGAACGGCCGGGCGCAACCTGGAAATACGCGAGACGGTCATCTGGCACTGGAATGAGCCTGTCGAGGTGATCGCCGAATGCCTGGCCAAGGGCGTGCTGGAGTATCAATTGCAGGCCCTGAACCTGATCGAGTCCGGCCGCTGGCAGGGTCGAGCCGAGCTTCAGCGTCGGGTGGACGAGATCACCGATCCGGGCCGCTGGTTCGCCTTGCCCGAGCGACATCACGGCGGCACGGGATTCCAGGTAGCCAAGCAGGAGCGCTGCGGTTCGGCTGGCCTGAGTTTGAACAGCCACTCGTTGCCGGACTGGCTGCTGACGGCCGCGGCCAAGGATCGCTTGACCTACAGCGGACTGCTCAGCGAGCTGGCGCGCGTGCAATGCAAGTCGCAAGGCCGCTATTACCTTGAAGATATCGGTAGCCTGAACGAGTTCGCCGAGCGGCGCCTGCAGCGCCTGATGCGCGAGGATCATCCAGAGGTCGTGGGGATCGCCCATCCCGCCGATATTCATCTGGCGCTCGACAAGACGGTCGCGCTGCCCTCGCCCGTGGTGGGTGCCGGAGGAGCGGGCGGCGCGCTGGGCACGGTTGAAACGGTGCGCATGAGCCTGACGGAATTTGCCCTGGCCAATCTCGGCGGCTTTCGGCATATGCGGATGGCGATCAGTATCCGTCGCGGCGATCTCGAAGCGCCGGTCCCGCAATGGCTGACCCCGGACTACGTCAAAACCCTGGTGACCCGGGCGGATATCGGCCAGGTCTATCCCGATCTGCTGAAGCGCCGAATGCTCAGCGATGCCATCGAGGCGCGGCGCCGCGAGGCATTATTTGTCGCGCAACTGCGCGTGAGCTTGCCGCTCCAGGCCCTGGAACTGAAGATCAAGGCCGCGGCGGGTTTCACTGACAACGGTTTCCGCTACCTGCAGGCGCTGGTCCAGCCGTTGGCTGCCGGGCGCTTTGTCGACGCGCAGGAAATTGTCCTGCGGCCCCTGGCGTTCAAGGCCAAGGCCGATGGGGCGGCTGACGAGGTGCTGGCGATGTTCCTGATCGGGCCACGGGATATGAGCCAAGGCCCGCTGATCCTGTATCGCCCCTTGTACCTGCAACAGCCGTTGCAACAGTTCGAGAGCGGCCAGGCGTTGTTGGCGACGCTCCGCCAGTCCGACGATCTGCAACGTAGCGTGCTGGCCTGGATGAACGAACCGGCGCGTCGTCGTTATGCCGAGGGCGGCTTTGAGGCGCCGCATATCCAGATGTTCCTACCCGGGGACGAGTTCGCCCCCGAGCCGCAAAAGCCTGCCCCCGCGACCCTGGCCGAGGAGATTGTCAAGGGCGACTACCTGCAGGCGATCTTCGTGGCCACGGTCAAGGCCCTGGTCGAGCAGGCCGACCGCCAGTCGGTGTCGAATATCGAGCAACGTTGGGCCGACTGGAAGGCGGGTGCCTGGCTGGTGCTGCTGAGCATCACGCAACTGCCGTTTGCCGGGCTCTTGCCCTATGTCGGGCGGTTGGTGGAGGTGCTGGGCTGGCTGGTGGTGGTGAAGATCGCCCATGACGATCTGTTGAGCCTGGGCCGCGACAATCCACAGCAACAGTCGGCGGCGGCGGCCGACCTGTTGTTCAATCTCGCGACCCTGCTGTTGCATTATCGTGTCGCGGGCGAGGCGCGACCGGTTCCGCCACACGCAGTTGAACCGCCGGCTCCTGGGGCGGCATTGCCCGCGCCGAGCATCACCCGGGTGCCCGACCTGCCCCGTGCTGTACTGGATGCCTGGTCGATAGCTGGCTGGCGGGTCTCCGACGAACTGATGAAACAGCTGCGCACCTACCGTTTACAGACCTTCGACAAGCCGCTCGCGGCCTTGTCCGAACTGGGCCGGGTGGCGCCCTCGGGGCCGGCGCGGGGCCTGGTTCATATCCAGAAGGCCGACGGCGGGAAATGGTGCGCGCTGATCCAGGGCCATTTGTATGAGGTGGCTTGGGAAGCCGAGGGCGATGGCGTGCGGATCGTTGACCCGCAGGGCAATCTCGGCCCCTGGGTTCGCGCTGACGAGCAGGGCCGCTGGAGCCTGGACCTGCGCTTGCGCGGCGGCGGCCCGAAGCGCGGTCCGGCGGGAGCGGCGGGGACATCGGCGACGGTATCGCGGCAAGTCGGCCTGAACTACGCGAAGCTCTATGAGCTCGATGATCAGGTCAGGCAGAACCAGAGCCAAATCATCGGCAGTATGCGGCGTTGGAAGCTGGCGAGCGAAGGCGAGACGGCCAAACGGGTGACCCCTGAGCGTCGTAGCGAGTTGCATGCCGAGGTGACCAGGTTACTGGAACAGCGTCTGCAGAACTATCTCAAACAGCTGGAACTGCTCGATCGGCTGAAGACCCAGACCCGGGTCGCACCGCAAATGTTCATTCTGGCCCTGAAAAATACCGTGCTCGATCTGCAAGCGTTGATGCACGCACAGCGCACCTGGTTGTTGGAAAGACTCGCCATGGACCATGGAGAGCCCGCCGGGCGGCCGCAAACGCCTGAGCAACTGGCCAGGTTTTACACCGAATGGGATCGTGATTGCGCGGCCACCGACAAGTTGCTCGATTGGGCCCTCCAGCAAAAGAACCTGCTCGCCCGGTTGAAGGACATACGCGGCGCTCGTGAGGACTACCAACAGGTCAAGGCCAGCATCGGTATGAGTTCCATCGAGGCGGAGGTGCGGATCTGGAAGATCTCGCAGTTGAAAAATCGTTTTGTCCGCGCCGAGGTCACGCCCGAGGATTTCGGCCAGGAAATGTACGATGCGGTCGGGGATCAATTCGCGCGGCTGCACCTGTCCTACTATTCGTCGCTGGATGCCATCGAGGAGGGCAAGTTGTCGGCGAGCGAGCGCATCACGCTGTTGGAGTCCGTGCTCGAGCAATCCAGCGATATGCGCCAGAAGCTCGAATTCTGGTCGACCAATCTCGACAATCGCCAACCCGCCACGGGGCAGTTGGACCTGGTACTCGAAGCGCTGAAGGGGCTTGAGCAGGAAACCGAGGAAGACCTGCGCCAGTTGCTGGGGCTCGATGATTGGGAGCTGCCGCCCTTGCCCAGGGCGCGACCCGAGGTCAGGAGCACGCGGAAAAAAATCATCCGCACGCGCCAGCGGCAAGTGCTCTGCGGTGAAGTCCAGTCCTCGACGGAGGGCGAGGAGACGGTACAGGTCACCGGCCCCTATGGCCAGGTGATCGAGACGTTCCAGCAGAACCGCGAGGATGGGCTGTGGGACGAGGTGGTCGCGGCCGACAAACCGGCCCGCCCGGCAGTGCTCAAGCCGGTGATCGGCCTGGAAAAACTGGTGGCGGGCGGGCGTCAATGGCTCGGCGACGAGTCGTCGATCATCGACCGGGTCATGAGCCAGACCGGCCGTTCGAATGCACCCAGGGCGCAGGAAGACATCTTGCGCATCCGCGCCGAGATGATGGCGCACCAGGCCACGGAGATCGACAAGGTCCTGGACATAACGCAAACGCCGCCGCGCAACCCGGAGCGGGTGAAGAATGCCCAGACGGTAGCGCAGCAACTGCGCGAGGCGGCGCCCAGGTTGATCGCCGCCGGGCAACGCGCCCGTATCGCCGCGATCCTCGACAATGCACCGGAAATGTCGCGTATCGACTACCTGCGGGGCCTCGGGGAGGTGACGATCCGCCGCGAAGGCCATCGGATCAGGCTCGGCGGCAACGACTTTCTGCAGGAGTTCGCGATCCTCGACAAGGCTGGCAAGCCACGCTGGTATGCGCACTTTCATTACCCGACCGTGATGGCACTGGATTCGGACTTTGCCGCCGCTCACCTGAAAACCTTCGAACAGCGCAAGATCGGTGGCAAGTACCAGTTGCTGGAACAGGAAAAGGCCTTCAGGAAAATCCAGACGGGGAAGGGCGGTAGCGCTCGCCTGGCGTTGCAGATCCATCGCAGTGTCATCGATCCGGCGTCGGCGAAAAAACACTTTTTTCCGCTCCCGTGAAAGCTTCTGGTTGGCCCTTGCTGTCGTATCCCGATAGCGCCAGGGGGGTGGCTGTTGAGGTCAGCTGGTGACTTTCCCTTGCCAAGGATGCAGCTGGCCGGCCTGCAGTACCTGAAGGCGCAGGGCCAGGTGGATATTCACCGCGCGGGTGGGCGTGTGGCGCAGGAGCAGGGTGGTTTTCTGCAGGAGTATATGATCAGCAACAAGGACGGCAGCCCGCTCTGGGTTGCGCACTTCCACTACCCGGCGCCCACGACCGCGGATGCCGGCTTTGTCAGCGCCCATCTGAAGACCCTCGCGCAACGGCGCCTGGGCAGCCAGGCCCAGGCCTCGGCCCGGCAGCGCGGCTGCCAGAATACAGGCTGGGCAGGGCGGCCGGGCGCAACTGACGCTGGATATCCATCGCGGTCGGATTCTCGACAAGGCCATGGCCCAGACGCTGTTTTTCAGCACCACGGAGCCGGATACGAGTGCTTGAAAATGCCCCGGCTGGTGTCTGCAACCCGGGTTCCAGCCGATATCGAGACAGACATCCGTGTGCCGCTGGGCTAAGGTGTGTCAGAGCTTTTTCATCGATATCGGGAGTACCCTGCATGCAACTGGGAATCATCGGACTGGGCCGCATGGGCGGCAATATCGCGCGGCGCCTGATGCTTGATGGCCATCAGACAGTGGTGTATGACCGCAATACCGACTTCGTCGCCGCCCTGGGCAAAGAGGGCGCCAGCGCTGTCGCCGACCTGCCGGCGCTGGTGGCCGGTCTGGCCAAGCCGCGTGCGGTCTGGGTGATGCTGCCGGCCGGCGGGCCGACCGAGGACACCATCGCCGAGTTGAGCAAACTGCTGGACGCCGGCGATGTGATCATCGACGGCGGCAACACTTTCTACAAGGACGATATCCGCCGTGGCCAGGAGCTGGCGCAAAAGGGCATCGACTATATCGATGTCGGCACTTCCGGTGGGGTCTGGGGCCTGGAACGTGGTTACTGCATGATGATCGGCGGTGACGCCAAGGTAGTCGAACGCCTCGATCCGCTGTTCGCCAGCCTGGCCCCGGGGATCGGCAGCATTCCCCGCACCCGCGACCGGGTCAGCGCCGATGATCGTGCCGAGCGTGGCTATATCCATGCCGGTCCGCCGGGCGCCGGGCACTTCGTCAAGATGATCCACAACGGTATCGAATACGGCATGATGCAAGCCTTCGCCGAAGGCTTCGATATCCTCAAGACCAAGAACTCGCCGAGCCTGCCCGAGGACCAGCGTTTCGACCTGAACCTTGCGGATATCGCCGAAGTCTGGCGGCGCGGCAGCGTTGTCTCGTCCTGGTTGCTGGACCTGACCGCCGACGCCCTGGCCAGCGATCCGAAACTCGACGGTTACAGTGGCGCGGTGGCCGACAGCGGCGAAGGACGCTGGACCATCGAGGCGGCCATGGAACAAGCGGTGCCGGTGCCGGTGCTGTCCAACTCGCTGTTCGCGCGCTTTCGCTCGCGCCAGCAAAGCACCTATGGCGACAAACTGCTGTCGGCGATGCGCTTCGGCTTCGGTGGTCATGTGGAGACACCGAAAAAATGAATGCCGCTCGCACCAAGCGCAAGGTCGAGCCGGCGCCACCGACCACCTTGTTTCTCTTCGGCGCCCACGGCGACCTGGTCAAGCGCCTGCTGATGCCGGCGCTCTACAACCTGACGCGTGATGGCCTGGTGGGCGATAACCTGCATATCGTCGGTGTCGATCACAACGCCATCAGCGACGCCGATTTTGCCAAGAAGCTCGAGGCATTCAGTCGCGCCGAAGTCGCGGCCAAGACTGGGGAAAGTGCGGAGACGGCGCTGGACGCCGGGATCTGGAACAAGCTGGCGAAGCACATCAGCTACGTTCAGGGCGACTTTCTCGACGATTCGACTTACGCTGCCCTGGGCGAGAAGATCGCCGCCAGCGGCACCGGCAATGCGGTGTTCTACCTGGCGACCGCGCCGCGCTTCTTCAGCGAGGTGACGCGGCGACTGGGGGCGGCGAAGCTGCTCGAAGAAACCCCCGAGGCGTTCCGCCGGGTGGTGATCGAGAAGCCCTTCGGTTCCGACCTCGCCAGCGCCGAAGCCTTGAACACTTGCCTGCTCAAGGTGCTGAGTGAGAAGCAGATTTATCGCATTGACCATTACCTGGGCAAGGAAACCGTGCAGAACATCCTGGTTAGCCGTTTCTCCAACGGCTTGTTCGAGGCGTTCTGGAACAACCATTACATCGACCATGTGCAGATCACCGCCGCGGAAACCGTCGGTGTTGAAACCCGTGGCAGTTTCTACGAGCATACCGGCGCCCTGCGGGACATGGTGCCCAATCACCTGTTCCAGTTGCTGGCGATGGTGGCGATGGAGCCACCGGCGGCCTTCGGTGCCGATGCGGTGCGCGGTGAAAAGGCCAAGGTGGTCGGCGCGATCCGTCCCTGGACGGTCGAGGAGGCCCGGGCTAACTCGGTGCGTGGCCAGTACAGCGCGGGTGAACTGGGCGGCAAGGCCGTGCCCGGTTACCGTGAAGAAAGCAACGTGGCGGCGGACAGCAACACCGAAACCTATGTCGCGCTCAAGGTGATGATCGACAACTGGCGCTGGGTCGGCGTGCCGTTCTATCTGCGTACCGGCAAGCGCATGAGCGTGCGTGATACGGAGATCGCCATCTGCTTCAAGCCGGCGCCGTATGCGCAGTTCCGCGACACCGAGGTCGAGCGCTTGCAGCCGACCTACCTGAAGATCCAGATCCAGCCCAACGAAGGCATGTGGTTCGACCTGCTGGCCAAGCGTCCGGGGCCGGCGCTGGCGATGACCAATGTCGAGCTGGGTTTCGCCTACAAGGACTTCTTCGAGATGCAGCCGTCCACCGGCTACGAAACCCTGGTCTACGATTGCCTGACCGGTGACCAGACGCTGTTCCAGCGCGCCGACAATATCGAGAACGGCTGGCGGGCGGTGCAACCGTTCCTCGATGCCTGGCACGAGGACAATCAGGTGCAGGGCTACAAGGCTGGGGAAAACGGTCCGCAGGCCGCCGACGAACTGCTGTCCCGTGACGGCCGCGTCTGGCACGGCCTCGGCTGAGTGAGTGCGCGCAGTATCCCATCCACTTGCTGCTCAGCGATATGGACGGCACCTTGTTGCGTCCCGATCACCGCCTTAGTCCGCGCACGGTCGAGGCGGGGCGGGCGTTGCGCGCGGCGGGGGTGTTTTCCGCCTCGCCACCGGCCATGCGCGAGCAGATCGAGGTGCTGGGGGGGATATTCCCAGCAGGCGAACAAGGGCGAGGTGCTGCTGACCCTGGCGAAACTCTTCGAGCAATTTGTCCTGGCCAGGCGATAGATCCGCTTCGGATGGCCGCCCATGGCGGTTCGCGGGCAAGCACCGCTCCCACAGGTTTTTCGTCGTACGCCAAACCGCGAGCGCCCCGGACATTGTGGGAGCGGTGCTTGCCCGCGAACCGCCGAAGGCGGCCATTCACCCCTGACCCGAGGGACTGCCCGGTCCTGCTTTTGGCACATCCGCTTCCTCCAGCCAGGCCGGTCTGCTTGCTATAGTTCCAACCTTTCCAGTGCCCTGCCAAGGATGCCCGTCATGTCCGAATACCAAGCCTTCCACGTCGAACTGGTAGACAACATCGCCCATGTCCGGATCAATCGCCCGGAGAAGATCAACGCGATGAACGCGGCCTTCTGGAGCGAAATCATCGAGATCTTCCAGTGGATCGAGGACACCGACGCCGTGCGCGTGGTGGTCATCAGTGGCGCCGGCAAACACTTCTCTTCCGGGATCGACCTGATGCTGCTGGCCTCGGTGGCCAACGAGCTGGGCAAGGATGTTGGCCGCAACGCCCGCCTGCTGCGGCGCAAGATCCTCGAGCTGCAAGCTTCCTTCAACGCCGTCGACAACTGTCGCAAGCCGGTCCTGGCGGCGATCCAGGGTTACTGCCTGGGCGGTGCCGTCGACCTGATCGCCGCCTGCGACATGCGCTACTGCGCCGAGGACGTGCAGTTTTCCATCAAGGAAGTGGATATCGGCATGGCCGCCGATGTCGGCACTTTGCAACGTTTGCCGCGTATCATCGGCGACGGCATGCTGCGTGAGCTGGCCTACAGCGGACGCCAGTTCGGCGCCGACGAAGCGATTCGCATCGGCCTGGTCAATCGCGTCTACCCCGATCATGCCGCCTTGCTTGATGGTGTGATGGCGATTGCCCGGGAAATTGCCGGTAAATCACCGATTGCCGTCACCGGGACCAAGGCGATGATCAGCTATATGCGCGACCATCGGATCGATGATGGTCTGGAATACGTTGCCACCTGGAACGCCGCCATGTTGCAATCCACTGACCTGCGCGTCGCCATCGCCGCGCATATGAGCAAGCAGAAAGCCGAATTCCCTGATTGAAGCCTGCCAAGGACTCCCTGATGACTCAACGCTGGACAACCGCTGTACTGGATATCGAGCAGGCCGGTGGCTGGGCCGTGGTGCATAGCCCCGCCGGTTTCCTGCTGGACGACAACGGGGTGCTGTTTCCCCGTGAGTGGCTCAAGCGCCAGGACCTGTCGCTGTTGGCCGAGCATGGTATCGGGCAGCTGGACGGCGAGCCGGTCTACCTGCTGGAGCTGAAGTCCGGCTTCGAACTGCCGGGTGGTCGCTGGCAGGGCTTGCGGGCCTTCATGCTCGAGGGCGATCACACGATCTATCGCATGCTCGGTTATGCCGCGCAGATCGGCACCTGGGCGCGCGAGCACCGCTTCTGCGGCAGCTGCGGCCAGGCCATGACCCAGGTGCATCTGGAGCGGGCGATGTTCTGCCAGGCCTGCGACCTGCGCAGTTACCCACGGATCTCGCCGAGCATGATCGTGCTGGTGACCCGCGGCGACGAAGTGCTGCTGGCCCGTTCGCCGCGCTTTGTGCCTGGGGTCTACAGCACCCTGGCCGGTTTCGCCGAGCCGGGTGAGTCGGCGGAGGAGTGCCTGATTCGGGAAGTGCGCGAGGAAGTGCAGGTCGAAGTGAAGAATATCCAGTACATGGGCAGCCAGTGCTGGCCGTTCCCGCACTCGATGATGCTGGGCTTTCACGCCGAGTACGCCGGCGGTGAGATCGTGCCGCAGGCGGACGAGATCGAGGATGCCCAGTGGTTCAGCATTCACAATATGCCGCCGTTGCCGGCTTCGCGTTCGATTGCCCGCTACTTGATCGACCTGTATCTGGCGCGGCGCCTGGGTTATTCGGAACCGCTGCTGCCGGTCTAGCCTGATACCGCTCAATTCATGGCCATGCACCGTCCTTGTCGGAGCCGGCTTGCTGGCGATGCGATCTGATAGCCGACATCATCGTCGCCTGGAAAATCGCTATCGCCGGCAAGCCGGCTCCTACAGGTTACGTGGTGTTTTCTGGATTTAGGCCACGCTGAACCAGTGTTGCCAGGCCAGGCGCACGGTCAGGCCGAGGACCACGGTGATAAACACCGGGCGGATAAACTTCGCCCCGCCGCTGATGGCGGTGCGGGCGCCGAAGAAGGCGCCGAGCATCACCGACACGCCCATGCACAGGCCGATCACCCAGTCCACCTGGCCGGAAAACACGAACACCGACAGCGCGGCGATATTGCTGACGAAGTTCAGGCTGCGGGCCACGCCGCTGGCCTTGACCAGGTCGATGGGGTAGAGCAGCAGGCTGCTGACGGTCCAGAAGGCGCCGGTGCCGGGGCCGGCCACGCCGTCGTAGAAACCCAGGGCCAGGCCCTGGGGCAGTTGCCATTTCTTTTTGATCGGCGCGTTGCTGTCCAGCGGCGCCTTGGGCGTGCCGCCGAACAACAGGTACAGGCCGCAGGCGAAGACAATCACCGGGAGCATCTTGTTCAGCCATTCGGCCGGCATGAAGTGCGCGGTCACGGCGCCGATCAGCGCGCCGACGAAGGTGCCGAGAATCGCCCGTTTCCATTGTCCTGGTTGAAACAGCTTGCGCCGATAGAAGGTGAAGCCGGCGGTGGCCGAGCCGAAGGTCGAGCTGAGCTTGTTGGTACCCAGCACCAGATGCGGTGGTAGCCCCGCGGTGAGCAGCGCCGGAGTGGTGAGCAGGCCGCCACCGCCGGCGATGGCGTCGATGAATCCGGCGATAAAGGCAACAACGGTGAGAATGGCGAGGGTGGTCAGGTCAACGCTGAGATCGAAAGGCATGGGGGGCGGCTTAGGTCGGCAGGCGGCGCGGCAAGGTGGCGCTCAAAGGCCGCCATCTTACCCATTACCGAATGTTGCTGCGACCCTGACGGCTTGGGCTGCGGTGTCTGTGCTGACGCCTTCGCGGGCAAGCTCCGCTCCCACACTGACCGTGTCTGTCCAGGGTGCCGTGGTATCAACCCGGCCCTGTGGGAGCGGAGCTTGCCCGCGAAGGCGGCGCACCCAGACCGCCCGTGTCTGTCCAGGGTGCCGTGGTATCAACCTGGTCCTGTGGGAGCGGAGCTTGCCCGCGAAGGCGGCGCACCCAGACTGCCCGTGTCTGTCCAGGGTGCCGTGGTATCAACCCGGTCCTGTGGGAGCGGAGCTTGCCCGCGAAGGCGGCGCTCCCAGACTGCCCGCGTCTGTCCAGGGTGCCGTGGTATCAACCCGGTCCTGTGGGAGCGGAGCTTGCCCGCGAAGGCGGCCTGAGCAGCACTGCTGAATCTGACCTTTACCTGGATCGCGGCCCATTGCCGATCTGCCAGACAAACGGTGGCTCGCTCCTGTTGACCACCCAATCGCCGACAATCCGCGCCTTGTAGATCAGCGGATTATGCGACGACACCGTCCGCGCATTGCGCCAATGCCGGTCCAGCGCCTTGCCCTGGCGTACATCCGAAGCACCGAGGGCATTGAACAATTCGCTGGTGGCCCGCAGGATCAACTCGGACACCACCACCTGGGCCGTGGCCGATTCGATTTCCGCGTCGACATTGGCTTGCCGTTCAAGCTCGCGGCTACCGCCAAACCTGGCCACATAAGCCCGTTGCGCCGGCTGCGCGGCCCGTACCGCGCTGGCTTCGGCGGCATACACCCGGGCGGCGACTTCGCCCACCACTTGCAGCACCTGGGCATCCTCGCTGGAGCGCTGGGCATTGCCATGGCTGTAGATGCGCGTGCGATTGCGCACCTGCTGCGCCACATCCTTGAGGGCCGATCGGCCGATGCCGGCCAGGGTCGCCAGCAGCACCAGTTGATAGAACGCCGTCTGGTATTTGAAACGGGTCGCGAAGTCGATCACCTGCCCGGCTTCCACCACCGCATCGACAAACCGTGAAGTCCCGCTGCCGGTGGTGCGCTGGCCGAAACCGTCCCAGTCATCGCTGTGTTCGATCCCCGGCTGAGGCGTGCGCACGGCGGCAATCACATCGCCGCCGGTGTCACTGCGGCGGGCGTAGACATCGATCCAGTCGGAGAAGATGCTTCCGGTGCTGTAGAACTTCTCGCCGTTGAGACGCCACTGTTCGCCATCCGGCGTGACCTTGGTCACCACGTCGCCAATGACCACATTGCCGATTTCGGTCCAGGCGCAGCCGACGATATCGCCATCGACGAAGCGCTTGAACCATAGGTCGCGATTCGCCCCGGGCGGGGCATTCAGGCGGTCCTCGGCAAAGGCGAAGTGTCCGCGCAAGGCCTGGGGTACGTTGGAGTCGGCCTCGGCCAGTTCGATCAGCAGTTGGAACAGCTGGGGCAGGGAGGCACCGCCACCGCCGTATTCCACGGGCACCCGCACGGAGCCGAAGCCGGCCAGCTTGAGCCACTGGATCGGCTCGTGGGGCAGGTCGCGCGATTGCTCCCGTTCCACTGCCCCGGCGGCGATGCGGGCAAAGATCGGCCGAAAGCGTTCGGCCAGGGATTCGTAGTCAACGCCAAGGGACAGCGGGTTGATCACCTGGTGTTCGGTCATGGGACAGCTCCTTGAGGACAGGCAGGGAAAGTACGCTTGCCAGGCCTGTTTGCACGGTCCATGCCGAGGGCGCCAGAGCCGCTGGGACGGGCGCTTGCCGGTGCCCGGCGATGGGTAGCTGTTGCCAGGTACACAGCGTTTCAACAAATCGTCCTGCCAGACCACAAATCTTCCAGCTTGCAGCGCCCCTGGCAGGCGCCGGCTTGCCGGCGATGGGGCCAGTGAGACATGCATCGTCTGATTGACCGCCATCGCCGGCAAGCCGGCTCCTACAGGGTTTGTATTTCAGGCTTCACACATCGGCGCTCCGGCAAGCTCGCGCGCTCCCGGTCACTGGCACGCTTGCTGCTCTACCTCCTTGAACATTCCCCCGCGCCGAGGTTCAACAGCATGAGTCAGCAAGCCGTAAAATTCGCCTACTGGGTGCCCAATGTCAGCGGTGGGCTGGTGGTCAGCAAGATCGAACAGCGCACCAGTTGGGACATCGACTACAACCGCAAGCTGGCACAGTTGGCGGAGGCGGCCGGGTTCGAGTACGGCCTGACCCAGATCCGCTTCACCGCCGGCTACGGTGCCGAGTACCAGCATGAGTCGGTTGCCTTCAGCCATGCTCTGCTGGCCGCCACCCGCACACTGAAAGTGATCGCCGCGATCCTGCCCGGCCCTTGGCAACCGGCGTTGGCGGCCAAGCAACTGGCGACCATCGATCAACTCACCGGGGGCCGGATTGCCGTCAATATCGTCAGCGGCTGGTTTCGCGGTGAGTTCCATGCCATTGGCGAACACTGGCTGGAACACGACGAACGTTATCGCCGTTCCGAAGAGTTCATTCGCGCGCTGAAAGGCATCTGGACCGAAGATCAGTTCACCCTCAAGGGCGACTTCTACCGTTTCAACGACTACAGCCTCAAACCCAAGCCCCTGAGCCAACCGCACCCGGAGATCTTCCAGGGCGGCAGTTCCCGGGCGGCGCGGGACATGGCGGCGCGGGTCTCGGATTGGTATTTCACCAACGGCAACACGCCCGAAGGGATCAAGGCCCAGGTCGATGATATCCGCGCCAAGGCGGCCGCCAACGGCCACTCGGTGAAAGTCGGGGTGAACGCCTTTGTCATTGCCCGCGACACCGAGGAAGAGGCCCGTGCGGTGCTCGCGCAAATCATCGACAAGGCCGACCCCGAGGCCGTCGGCGCGTTTGGCGATGCGGCGAAACAGGCGGGCAAGTCGTCGCCGGAAGGCGAGGGCAACTGGGCCAAGTCCAGCTTCGAGGATCTGGTGCAATACAACGACGGCTTCAAGACCAATCTGATCGGTACGCCGCGGCAGATCGCCGAACGGATCGTCGCCTTGAAAGCCGTGGGCGTGGACCTGGTGCTGGCGGGGTTCTTGCACTTCCAGGAAGAGGTGGAGTACTTCGGCAAGCGCGTGTTGCCGCTGGTGCGCGAACTGGAGGCGAAGAAGGCCGGCGTGTGCTCAACGCACTGCAATGGCGTTCCTGGGAGGATGGCGAGGCGGCATTCGCCCGTTTCGAAAGCGGCGAAGAGGATTTCTGGGCACTGATCCGCACCCACCACGCCAAGGCGGTGAGCTTCGATTCGTTCCGGGTCCTGCGCCGCATCGAGCGCAGCCAGGACGACGCCTTGCAGTGCGCCCTGGTGGGCTAAATAGAGAGTTGCAACATGCGCTCACCCTGGACGTTCTCGCCCGCACGGCGCTTGTTCACCGCCAACTCGCCGATCTTGATCAGCCGCGTGCGGGTCACATTGCGGCTCAGGCCCAGCAGGCCGGCGGTGTGCACCTGGTTGTAGTGACTGAAACGGTAGGCGGCGCGCAGCAACGCATCCTCGACCTTTTCATAGAGTGCACCGGCCTGTTCCTCGAAGAGTTTCTGGAAGGCCCGGTTGAGCAAGGCTTCGGCCGAGTCATCAAGGGCGCTGCCGCTGTCGTCCTGACGTTCGATGCGCAGGTTCGACAGGCGCAGATCGTCGCGCTCGATCACGCCGTCATGGCAGATCAACAAGGTGTGGTGGATAACGTTTTCCAGCTCGCGAATATTGCCCGGCCAGCCATAACTCCTGAGTTTTTGTTCGGCGCTGGGGCTGATGCGGATATCGCCATAGCCCAGGCGCTGGCTGTAGCTTTCGATAAAGTGTCGGGTCAGCGGCAGGATATCGCCGGGGCGCTCGCGCAGGGGGCTGAGCTCCAGGCTGACAACATTGAGGCGGTAATACAGGTCCTCGCGAAAGTGCCCGGCGTTGATGGCTTTTTCCAGCTGCACATTGGTGGCCGCCAACACCCGCACGTTGATCGGGATGCTTTTGCGCGAGCCGAGGCGTACCACTTCGCGTTCCTGCAGGACCCGTAGCAGCTTGACCTGGATCGGCATCGGCAGGTCGCCGATCTCGTCGAGGAACAAGGTGCCGCCGTCGGCCTCTTCGAACCAGCCGGCCTTGGCGTTGAGGGCGCCGGTAAACGCGCCTTTTTCATGACCAAACAGCTCGGCTTCCACCAGGGATTCGGAGAAGGCCCCGCAGTTGACCGCGACAAACGGGCGATTACGGCGGGCGCTGAGGTTATGGATATGCCGGGCCACCAGCTCCTTGCCGGTGCCGGTTTCACCGATGATCAGCACGCTGGCTTCGCTCGGCGCCACTTGTTGCAGGTGGGCGAGCAGGGCCTGGGACTTGGGGTCTTCGAACACCTGGGCGGTGGCGCGGATGGAGGTGGCCAGGGCCGGCGAGGGCGGTAACGTTAGCAGCTGCATAGGCTTCTCTAGGAATAAAAAGTGGGGGGCGGCAGCGTCTGGTTCAGGGCCCAGTCGCCGAGTTCCTGGAGTTTGTAGTCCAGCAGCCCGGCGGCGCGTTCCACCAGCAGGCGGACACCTTCGAGGGCGACCCAGAAGTCGCCGTAGTGGTTGAGCACGTAAGGGGCCTGGCGAATATCCCGGGCGGTGGATTTGAACCAGGGTCGGGTTTCGTCGAGGGTGTACTGCCGGGCCTCTTCGAAAGCGCCTTCGGCAATACCGAGGAACATATGGCTCAGGGTCAGTTGCGCGATCAGTGGCCGCAGGCAGGCAAAAGGTGTGCTCAAGGGGCCGGGGTCGAGCAGCAGCTCGGATTCCTCGACCCGCCCCCGTTCGAAGCTGGCGCTGCCGCTGTCGGTCTGGCGCTGGCCCATGTTGTGCCAGTCGTCATGCAGGGTGATGCCGCTGCGCCCGCTGGGGATGGCGGCAATCAGCAACTTGCCGCCGGCGCTTTCGTCCACCGCCGAGGCGATCAGCATCTGTGAGTCATTGGCGTCGGAGCAGAAGCTTTTCTTGCCGGAGAATTCGCGCCAGCCGCGTGTGGGCGCGGAGCTTGTGTGGGAGCGGAGCTTGTCGGATCGCCGCACCGCCGCGAAGAGGTCCGTGAGGACGCCAAAAGCTTCGCGGGCAAGCTCCGCTCCCACTGGTTCAGGCGCCAGCTTGGGTCGGCAACACATCGTTGGCGATCATTTCGCCAAACGGCCCGGTCAGGTTGGTGATGCCACGTCCGGCCAGGCTGGCATAGGGGGCGGGCAGCAGCGGGAACACCCGCTCGGCGAAGCGATAGGCTTCTTCCAGGTGTGGGTAACCGGAAAAGATAAAGCTCTCGATACCCAGGTCGGCGTACTCCTTGATCCGCGCCGAGATGATCCCGGGACGGATCGCCACCAGGTAACGCAGACGTTCGGTGAGTGGCACCAGAATCGAGGCGATGACCCAGGAGTCCTCGCAGGAGCGTCCGGTGGGAATCAGCACGCCGTGATAACCAAGGTTGTCGGCGGCCTGGGCCACTTGTTTCAGATAGTTGAGGGTGACCGGGCGCGCGCCCTGGGTAGTGCCCAGGTAATGGCCATCGCCGTGGGTCGGGAGAAACCAGAAAACATCCACGAGAGTTCCTCAGGCGATTTTCAGCAGTGGCGTGGGGTGGGCACCGAGCAACGCGGTGGCTTTCGACGGGCGGGTTTGCGCCAGCTCGGCCAAGACGGCCTGGGTCAGCACCAGGGTACCGGAGGGACGGTAGGTGCCGCCGGAAAGGGCAGCGACTTTCAGTGCGCGAGACATGATCAGTTCCTTTTCAAACAGTTGCTCAGTGAGCAGGGTCAGTGACAGGGTTTGAGCAAGAGCTGTACCAATAACCCAAGTCCCGTATTTTCAGGCCCTTGGCCGGTTGGAGCAGGCGTCGGGTGCTGGCTGGCGGACGGTTTTGTTGATCGACTGTTGGCCGGCGAACAGTTGCCCTGGCAACAGCGGATCGGCTGTGGGAACAGTTGTAAGGGGTTTTTAATATTCCGTAAATGAACGTATTTACATATTTATAGTACTTTTGGGAATATTAGACGCCCGCAGCCCGGAACGGCCGAGGTGATCGATTGCGATTATCGAGCTGGGTGATTTTTGCCCTGCCGGCGCGCCGGGTAGCCTGTGTCCATTGCCTCACGCCAGGTTCCCGGGAGTCGCGCCATGAAACATTCATCCATGCAGCAGCAGAAGGCGCAACTGATGGGGCCGTCACGGAAGGTCCAGGGTTTCGATGACCAGGGTGAGATCAGCGCGGATCGTGGCAGTAACAGACACAGCCCACAGAGCTGAAAGGTAAAACTGTATCGGTCCAAGTTTTTGCCAACTGTGCGTGAGTTCCGCCAAGTCGGTGGGATAGGCTGAGTCTCTGACTGAGCTTATGGCTGGATGCTGTTCATGACCCTTTCGCTGGACCTGCTGCTGGGCTTTGCCCTTTTCGCCCTGGTGACTTCAGTGACCCCCGGCCCCAACAACGCGATGTTGCTGGCGTCCGGCGTCAACTTTGGTTTCAACCGTTCCATTCCCCATATCCTGGGTATTTCCTGCGGCTTTTTTGTCCTGGTACTGGCGGTGGGCCTCGGTCTTGGCGCGGTATTCGAGGCTTATCCCGTGTGCTACTCGGTATTGCGTTATATCGGTGGCGCCTATCTGCTGTACCTCGCCTGGAAGATCGCCGGTTCCGGACCGGTCGGCGAGTCGGAGCAGGGGCCGGGCCGCCCGTTCGGGTTCTGGAACGCCGCGGCATTTCAATGGGTCAATCCCAAGGCCTGGGTGATGGCGGTCGGCGCGATCAGCACCTACACGCCATTGCAGGGCTATTCCAGCAATGTATGGGTGATCGCGGCGGTGTTCGCTCTGATCAACGCGCCCAGCGTCAGTCTCTGGGCGGCCTGCGGCAGCCTGTTGCGCAACGTGCTGCGTGATCCGCGCTGGCTGCGGCTGTTCAATATCGGTATGGCGCTGCTGTTGGTGATTTCGTTGTACCCGATGTTGCATGAGAGTGCGCGGCAACTGCTGCGTTGACCCGCCCTTGCGTGTTTCCTGTCCTCGCCGTTGAAGCGGGCCGCCTGTTCCAGCACGATTGACACTCGCAACACCTTCCCCGGGCCTGTAAGCTGGATTTTAGGAGCGTTCCTACGCACTTTTAATGAAAGTTATCTTTCTTTAATCGTTTTCCATCGGATATAGCTGTCCGCCCAACCACAGGGTGGGTGATCAGCAAGGGATCGATCCGCGGGACACGCTTTATGAGTTTTTTGCCATGACTGAACTTCCTCTGTATTTCGACTATGCCGCCACCACGCCGGTGGATGAGCGGGTCATCCGGGTGATGGTCGAGTGTCTCGGCTTTTCCGGTAATTTCGGCAACCCGGCGTCCAGCTCCCATGCCTTCGGCCAGCGCGCCCGGCAGACGGTCGAGCAGGCCCGGCAACAGGTGGCGAGCCTGGTGGGGGCGAACCCCGAGCAGATCGTCTGGACCTCCGGGGCCACCGAATCGAACAACCTGGCGCTCAAGGGCGTCGCCCAGGCCCGGGGTGTCAGCGGCGGGCATGTGATCACCAGCCAGATCGAACACAAGGCGGTGCTCGATACCGCCCGGCAACTCCAGGAAGCCGGCGTGGCCGTCACCTACCTGGTGCCGAATGGCGAAGGGTTGATCACCGCGGCCATGGTCAGCGAGGTCCTGCGCGAGGACACCTTCCTGGTCTCGCTGATGCTGGTCAACAATGAGCTGGGCACCCTCAATGACATCGCCGCCATCGGCCAACGGGTACGTCAACACGGCGCACTGTTTCATGTGGACGCGGCTCAGGGCGCGGGCAAGGTGGCGATCGACCTGGCCGCCTTGCCGGTGGACCTGATGTCGTTTTCCGCGCACAAGGTCTACGGTCCCAAGGGCATCGGCGCCTTGTACGTCGGCCCGCGCGCGCAGCAGAAACTGCACGCGCAGATCCACGGGGGTGGCCATGAAGGCGGCCTGCGCTCCGGCACCCTGGCCACCCACCAGATCGCCGGCATGGGCAGTGCCTTTGCCCTGGCGACCGAGCATCTGGAAGAAGAAATCGCCAACATCCGTCATCTGCGCCAGCGCTTGCTCGAACAACTGGCGGATGTCCCGGGCCTGCGTCTGAACGGCAGCCCGACCGAACGCATCCCCCATACGTTGAGTCTGACCTTTGCCGAAGGCGAGTTCGACGCTATGGCCCTGGGGCGGTCCCTGGCGTACTCGGCGACGTCAGCCTGCAACTCCGCGAGCCAGGCGCCGTCCCATGTGCTGCTGGCGCTGGGGCACGATGCGCGTCTGGCCGGGCGGACCATTCGCCTGAGCCTGGGGCGTTTTACTTCCGAGCAGGACATCGACCGCGCCGCCGCGGCGATCAAGGCCAGCCTGAGTGCACCGGCACCGTTCTGGGCGCTTGCCCAGCCGTGAGCGTGTCGGATAACAATTGAATAATAAGTGGTTAGCAGGAGACACAATGAGTACGCAGACCCCGAGTCAAGGAACCGTTCCCCAGCGCCTGGCACGTACCCGCGAGCTGATGCGCCGCGAAGGCGTGCAGGCGTTGCTGGTGCCGTCGGCCGATCCGCATCTGTCGGAATACCTGCCCGCCTACTGGCAGGGCCGGCAGTGGCTGTCAGGCTTCCATGGCTCGGTCGGCACCTTGATCGTGACGCCGGAGTTCGCCGGCGTCTGGGCTGACAGCCGCTATTGGGAGCAGGCAACCAAGGAGCTGGCCGGCAGCGGTATTGAACTGATGAAATTGCTGCCGGGGCAACCTGGTCCGCTGGATTGGCTGGCCGAACAGGCATCGCCAGGTGGCGTGGTCGCGGTGGATGGTGCGGTCATGGCGCTGGCTTCGGCGCGGAGCCTGGGCGACAAGTTGCAGGCCCGTGGCGCACGGCTGCGCACTGACATTGACCTGCTCGACCAGGTCTGGGAAGACCGCGAGGCGCTGCCGAACCGGCCAATCTACCCGCATCTGCCGCCGCAAGCGACGGTCAGCCGTGGCGACAAGCTCGCGCAGTTGCGCGGTGAGTTGAAAAATCGTGGCGCCGACTGGCATTTCATCGCCACGCTGGATGATATCGCCTGGTTGTTCAACCTGCGCGGTGCCGATGTGTCCTTCAACCCGGTATTCGTTTCCTTTGCCCTGGTCAGCCAGGAGCAGGCCACGCTGTTCGTGTCCTTGAGCAAGGTGAGTGCCGAGCTGGCGCTGGTGCTCAAGGCCGATGGCGTGACCTTGCGTGACTACAGCGAAATCGGTGCGGCGCTGGCCAGCATTCCGCCGCGGGCGGGCTTGTTGGTCGACCCGGCGCGGGTGACGGTCGGTTTGCTGGACAATCTGGCTCGGGAAGTGACGCTGGTCGAGGGGCTCAACCCGACGACCTTGGCCAAATCCCGCAAGAGCCTCGACGATGCGCTGCATATCCGCCAGGCCATGGAGCAGGATGGGGCGGCCTTGTGCGAATTCTTTGCCTGGCTGGAAACCGCGCTGGGTCATGAACGTGTCACCGAGCTGACCATCGATGAGCACCTGAGCGCCGCCAGGGCGCGGCGTCCGGGCTATGTGTCGCTGAGTTTCAATACCATCGCGGCGTTCAACGCCAACGGTGCGATGCCGCACTATCACGCCACCGAGGCGGAGCATGCCTTGATCGAGGGTGACGGCCTGCTGCTGATCGACTCCGGCGGTCAATACCTCGGCGGGACCACCGACATTACCCGGATGGTCCCGGTGGGCACGCCGACGGCCGAGCAGAAACGTGATTGCACGCGAGTGCTCAAGGGTGTGATCGCCTTGTCCCGCGCGCAATTTCCCCGTGGGATTCTATCGCCTTTGCTGGACGCTATCGCCCGCGCCCCGATCTGGGCCGAAAGCGTGGATTATGGGCATGGCACCGGTCATGGCGTCGGTTACTTCCTCAATGTGCACGAAGGTCCGCAGGTGATCGCCTATCAGGCCGCACCGGCGCCGCAGACCGCCATGCAGCCGGGGATGATCACCTCCATCGAGCCGGGGACCTATCGTCCGGGCCGTTGGGGCGTGCGTATCGAAAATCTGGTGCTGAACCGTGAGGCGGGCAAGAGCGAGTTCGGCGAGTTCCTCAAGTTCGAAACCCTGACCCTGTGTCCGATTGACACTCGTTGCCTGGAGCCGGCGTTGCTGACACAGGAAGAGCGTGACTGGCTCAACGCGTATCACGCCGAAGTGCGCGAGCGTCTAAGTCCGTTGCTGGACGGCGCGGCGCTGGTCTGGTTGAACACCCGTACCGCTGCGATCTGACCGATGACCTCGGGCAGCGCAATCCTGTAGGTGCCGGCTTGCTGGCGATGGCGGCCGCAAGACCGATACAGGCTTGTTGGCCTCATCGCCAGCAAGCCGGCTCCTGCACGGGGTGTGCTGTTTTCAAAGTCCCGCCAGGGCATCGCTCATATAATCGACAAACGCCTTGACCCGGGCGGACTGTCGACGATTGGCCGGAAACACCGCATGGATCGGCAGCGATTGGGTCTGATAGCCAGGCAAAATCGCCGTGACCCGAGCCGCCTTCAGATCTTCAGCGAACAGCCACACCGGCGACAGCGCAATGCCTAGCCCACCCAGGACCATTTCCCGAATCGCTTCCGAATTGTTGCTCTGGGCATTGCCCTTGATGCGCACGCTGTAGCGCTGTCCGTCCTTTTCGTAGTGCCAGAGGTTCTGGCTGTTCAACAGATTGAATTGCAGGCAGTTGTGCTCGGCCAGTTGCCCAGGGGTTTGCGGTTCGCCGCAACGTGCCAGGTAGGCGGCGCTGGCGACGGTGATCCGCTGGGTATCGCCGATGCGTCGGGCAATCAGGTTGCTGTCGCTCAGTTCGCCGATACGCAGACTGACATCCAGGCCCTCCTTGACCAGGTCCTGATTCTGGTCGTTGAGCTGCAGGTCGATGTCCAACTGCGGGTAGCGCGCGAGGAAGTCAGGCAGCCGGCTGGCGATCTGCAAACGACCGAAACTCACTGAGGAACCGATGCGCAGGCTGCCGGCGACCTGTTCCCGGCCCGACTGGAAGCTGTGTTCGGCATTGTCCACGGCGGCTAGAATCTTTCGGCACTGTGCGTAGTAGCGCTGGCCTTCATCGGTCAGTGACAACTGGCGGGTGCTGCGGGCGATCAGCTTGCCCCCCAGTTCGGCTTCCAGGGCCTTGAGGATTTTGCTGATGGTTGGCTGGCTGGTCTGCTGTTCCCGGGCCACGGCAGAGAAACTGCCGCGCTCGACGACGCGGACAAAGATGGTCATTGCATTGAGCTTATCCACGGAACGCCTCATTCATGCCCAAAGGGCATGATCACTATAACAATAGCGCGTCTTATCGGCATGAGTGATGAGGTGCATGATTGGTCTTACTTCCACTGTTCGAGATTGCCGACATGTCCCACTCGCTTGAAATGAACGCTCTGCTGGTCGACGCCGCCAATGCGCCGCTGCGTCTGGTTTCTATCGACCGTCCCGTCCCCGCGGTGGGGCAGGTGTTGGTCCGTATCAAGGCCAGCGGTATCAACCCGTTGGATGCCAAGATCCGCGCCGGCCAGGCCGGTCACGCCCGTCAACCGTTGCCGGCAGTCCTGGGCATGGATCTGGCCGGGGTTATCGAAGCCCTGGGCGAGGGTGTCACCGATTGGGTGGTGGGTGATGAGGTGTACGGGTTGGCCACCGGGATCGGCGGTGCTCAGGGTTCGCTGGCCGAGTTTGCCGCGGTCGATGCTCGACTGCTGGCGCGCAAGCCGGCCAATCTGAGCATGCGCGAGGCCGCGGCATTGCCGCTGGTGCTGATTACCGCCTGGGAGGGCCTGGTCGATCGTGCGCGGGTAGGCGCCGATCAGTCGGTGCTGATTCATGGCGGGGCGGGAGGTGTCGGGCATGTGGCTGTGCAGATTGCCAAGGCCTTCGGCGCCAGGGTCTTCGCTACCGGTTCGGCCACGCAACAGGCTCAGATCGAGAGCTTCGGCGCGACCTTTATCGATTATCGGCTGCATGGCGTGGAGGCGTACGTCACGCAGCATACCGCTGGCGAGGGCTTCGATATTGTCTATGACACAGTGGGCGGCGAAACCCTGGACCGGTCGTTCCAGGCGGCGCGGATCTATCACGGGCATGTCCTGAGTTGCCTCGGTTGGGGCCAGCACAGCCTGGCACCGCTGTCCTTTCGCGGGGCCACTTACTCCGGGGTGTTTACCCTACTGCCATTGCTGACCGGCCAAGGGCGCGAGCATCACGGGCAAATACTGGCACAGGCCGCACGGCTGATCGAAGCCGGTCAATTGAAGCCTTTGCTCGATCCGCGGCAGTTTACCCTGCACACCGCCGAGGAGGCTTATACCTTGCTGGCCAGTGGTTCAGCGCAAGGTCGGTTGGTGGTCGAGATCTAGTTCTTCAGTCCTGGAGCAAGGCTTCGCGGACGAAGTCGAGGCGGTCCTGGTCGAAGAACAACTGATCGCCGACCAGGGCCGGAGAATGGCTGTGTCTTGCCCGCCTTGGGCGCGGATGCGGGTGACTATGCAGCGCCAGGTGTTGCGATCGAGCCATGACGAAATCAATCGGCAGATAGCGGGGGCGCTTTAGGGCTCAGCGTGGATGGTTTGTTGCAGATGATGATCATGCTCCGGCTGGTATAGCCGGCCGGGTTGAGACCGAACGGATAGTCACCCGGGTCTTCCACGGCATCGCCGGATTTGGCCAGCACTCTATAACCGTTGTCGCTGCAGGAATTGGCGGCCTTGGTGTAGCACTTTTCCCAGGAAGAGGTCAGCCCGGAACAGTTGATATGTACACCGCGCTTACCGTATTTCATCGGTTTCGAGGTTGCGGCGCAGCCGGCGACGGTAAGTACCGCCAGAACTATCAAGAAGCGTTTCATTACCATCCCTATCTCTGCCCCGGATCAATTCGTCCGGTTTGGCTCTTTTCGTGCCGCCTGCTTCTTCCTTGAGCGCCTTGTCCAAAATTTCCAAGGCTGGCATTGGGTTAGGCATAAACATGTCTTATTTGCGCGGCAAATACCAGCGCTGGATCAGACTCTGTTTCAATCGACGGCGACGGGTGGCGCGGACTCCTTGCGCAGGGTCAGCGTGGCACCGACGGAGGCGCAGATAATGCAGGCAATGGCGAGCCACTGGGCGGCGGACAGATACTCGTGCAGGAACAGCAGTCCGGACAGTGCGCCGAAGGAGGGTTCGATGCTCATCAAGGTGCCGAAAGTGCGCGCGGGCATGCGCGTCAGCGCGACCATTTCGAGGCTGTAGGGCAGGGCGGTGGACAGGATCGCGACGCCAAGCGCGGTGGGGATCAGCGCCGGGGTGAGCAATGCGGCGCCGGCGTGGACGATACCGATCGGGGCAATGAACAGGGCGGCAATCACCACGCCGAGGGCGGCGGTCTGGATGCCGTTGTCGTTGCCGGCTTTCTGGCCGTACAGGATGTACAGCGCCCAGCACACACCGGCCCCCAAAGCATAACTGGCGCCGGGCAGGTCAATGCTGGCGCTGGTCGCGCCGGAGGGGATCAACAGCAGGAGGCCGCTGACCGCCAGGGCGATCCAGAGAAAGTCGATGGCCCGGCGTGATGCGTAGATCGCAACCGCCAGGGGGCCGGTGAACTCCAGAGCGACGGCGATGCCCAGGGGCACGCTTCTCAAGGACATATAGAAGAGGAAGTTCATACCGCCCAGGGCGATGCCATAGATGATCACGGTACGCAGCGACTTGGCGGTGAACTTGGCCCGCCAGGGGCGCAGGACCAAGACCATGATGATGCTGGCAAACAACAGGCGCAGGGTGGTGGTGCCCTGGGCGCCGACAATCGGGAACATGCTTTTGGCCAGGGAGGCGCCGGATTGAATCGAGGC
Organism: Pseudomonas sp. GW821-FHT03C07; assembly: GCF_059420925.1. Taxonomy (NCBI): domain Bacteria; kingdom Pseudomonadati; phylum Pseudomonadota; class Gammaproteobacteria; order Pseudomonadales; family Pseudomonadaceae; genus Pseudomonas; species Pseudomonas sp. GW821-FHT03C07. The sequence continues at coordinate 283 of NZ_JBWKUQ010000027.1, read as the reverse complement.
CATTGCGATAAGCAGCAGACCGACGGGGAAGAGTGTCGAGGCCAGGCTGCGGGGCGGCTGGGTCATGGGGCGGTGTCATCCGGGGCTATATAAGGGAGGCAGGTGTATATGATGCGGAACAAAGCGCCGTTGAGCAATATATTGCTCAATGGGGATTTGTCCCTCTATATGGGAGGTGAGTGATGCAAGGTTTGGGGTGTGCACCCCCTTGTAGGAGCCCGGCTTGCCGGCGATGGCGTCCTTGAGGCCGCTAAAAGCTTCGCGGGCAAGCTCCGCTCCCACA